>NZ_JBHZAE010000003.1:0-209619 GCF_042754105.1 Embleya sp. NPDC059237
AACGCCCGGTCTCATTCCGAACCCGGAAGCTAAGCTCTCCAGCGCCGATGGTACTGCACTCGAAGGGGTGTGGGAGAGTAGGACGCCGCCGGAATTTACGTGTGAAAGGCCCATCCCGAAAGGGATGGGCCTTTTGCGTTTTCCGGGGTGCGGTATGGTCTGCGCATGCCTGACAACGAGATGGATCCTGCAGCCAGTACTCAGATGTTCCGGGCTTTCGTCGCCGAGGACCGCCCCGCGGCTCCCGGCGAACCGGCCCGGCGCGGCACCCCGCCGGTGCTACTGATCGCCGGAGTCGTGATCGCGATCATCGTGGTCGCGGCGGTCGTGCTCATTGCCGTCACCTGACCCACCCATCGGTCGATATACCGACCGCCGTACCAACGGGCCGACATACCGCGGGCGGGACCCCATCCCTCCGGGTCCCGCCCGCGATATACATTCCGCGAATACTTCGGTATCCGGTATTCGCGGTTCGTCGCTCGATACCTCCGGTCAGGTCGACGGCCACAGCGCGACGACGCAGCCGTCCTCCTCGCGCAGCCGCAGGCCCTCGTCCACATCACGCAGGTAGTCGAACAGGGATGGCGGGGTCCGCCAATCCTCGGCCAGGCGCGGGGCGAGACCGGCGGTCGGCTGGCCGAGTGCCTCCGCGAAGCCGCCGGTCATCATCACCAGTACGTCGGTGGGCCGCCACGTGGTCCGGCAGATGCGGAGCTGGTCGTCGCCGGCCTGGTCGGGAATCGCCGCCGGGGCGGCCTCCAGCGAGGTGTCCCGGATGCCCAGCGGCGCGCGCCAGCCGCCCTGGGCCAGGCGGAGCACGGTGCTGTCGCCGAGTACGGCCATGTCGACCCGGTCGTCCTCCAGCGGATCGGCGGCGGTGACCAATATCGCCAGGCGGGTGGCGGGTTCGGAGCGGCCCAGCTCGTGCGCGCGGTCGGCGGTGCCGGTCAGGCGGGAGCGCAGGTCCTCCTCGACCTCCGTCTGAACACCGGCCCAGTCCCAGTTCTCGTGCCGTTCGCGCGCGACCATCCGCGCGACGGTGCGGTAGGCGCTGCGGACCGCGATCTGGGCGGCGAGTTCGGAGGCGTGCGCGTTGTCGACGCCGTCGCAGATGATGGCGATCGTCCAGCGGGCGCTCGGGTCCGGGCCGACCGCGAAGCAGTTCTGTCTGGGCAGGCCCTGTTGCTGGTGCAGTTCGCCCCGGACTCCGGCGGCGCGCACGTTCAACCGGCCCAGCCGGCCGCCGTCGACGACCATGCCGCCGCCGTCGGCGAGGGCGGGAGGTGGGAGCATGCGCAACATCCTTCGCGGGACCTCGTCGGCCGGGTTGTCCGCGTGCGCGGAGCGGTGGGGCGTGCGCTGGGCCGGGGGCACCTTGAGGAACGTGGTGCCCGGCTCGCCGGCGTCGTCCGGGGCGGGTTCGCCGCCGACGTCGCGCCGTCGTTCCGTTGGATCGTCGCCGAACCCGGGGCTCGCGTCGATCGACGAGTAGCTGTCCGACTCGACGGCCGGTGCGGGCCGGTGCTTGGGGATCGGCGGGTAGTTCGGACGACGCTCGGCGGACGGGCTCGGACCGGGGTCGAGCGGGTCGACCGGATCCATCGGATCGGCGGGCTCGATGTCGTCGTCGGCCTCCGGCCGCCACTGCTGCGGATCCTCGCGCCGTCCCGGGCGGGCGGCGCCGCGCGACGGCGGCAACACCCCCTGCGCGTCGCGGTGCAGCCGATCGGGCGGCATCGTGTCGCCGGGGATGCTGTCCGACATCGGCGTGCCCGGAGGCGGCGACGAGCCGAGCATCACGTCCTCCCAGTGCGAGGAGCCGGTGCGCCGCCGATTGCGGCCCGACGCGGGCGGCGCCGGATCGTAGTCGGCGTCGTATTCCTGGCCCTGGTCGCGTCCGTAGTCGTACACCCCGGCGTCGGCCTCGTACGGATCGCGGCGGCCGAAGCCGGGCCGGCGGTCGTACTGATCCGGTTCGTCCTCCTCGGCCGGCGCGCCGAACCCGAACCAGTTGGCCACCCGGCGGGCCCGCCCGGAGCGGCGCCCGCCCTGGTCCGGCGGCGCCGAGTCGGGAAAGCCCGGCGGTCCGGAGGGCGCCTCGACCTCGCGGTCGTACAGCGGATCCGGCCGACGGTCGTAGTCCGGGTCCGCCCGACGGTCGTAGTCGGGGTCGGGCCGACGATCCCAGTCGGGTTCGGGGCGTTCACGATCGCCCGGACCGGAGCGCCGGGGACCCTGGGCTCGCGGGACGGGCCGGCCCGGCGAACCATCGCCGGGGGTGTGGCGCTTGCTGGTACCGTCCGGCACGGCTTCCTCCTTCGCGTCGGGCCGGCCGGCGAGCCGGTCCCTTCGGGTCGCCGGTGAGTGGACGTCCTCCCACCCGTGCGACCGGTATCAACAGGTATAGCGTGCACGGCCCGTGCCCGTGGGCGCACGCGCGCGCGTTGGTCCCCACTTTGCCCCGGGTCCGCCCGATGACCGGGCGGATGGCGGCGTTCTACCCGGAATCCCGTCGCTCGGTACCTATTTGACGGCGTATCAGGGAAACTCCCGAACCGGGTGCCGGCGTTCCCCGTCGAGGGGGCGGATGTGGCGACTGGGCGCTTTCGCCGGCGTGTTCGGTGGGCTTCGTGTGGAAGTGGCCTGCGGATGCGGCGGATTCGGGCCGCGAAGGGACGGCGTCGGGCGGTCGGTCCGCCCGGTGATCGGCGGATCCGGGCAACCGGTTCGTACGGTGACCCATCGCACCATCCCTCCATACGGCACCGTCTGGAGTCGGCGCCCGGTCGTCACTACAGTGTGTCCGTCGCTCGGCAGCGACGACCGGTTGTTTTCCCAGGTCGTTCCCGGGCGATCACGAACACTTCCTCCTCGGGAGCACAACCGCATGCGCATACGCACCACCCGCCTCGCGACCTTCGCCGTCACGGCGGCGCTCACGCTCGGCGGCACCGTCGCGGTCGCCTCGTCCCCGGCCTCGGCCGCCACAGGCAACGGCGACTCCGGCGTCTCGGCCCGCGCCGGTCTCGGCTCGGTCACCGGGGCCTCGGCCACGGTCGGCCCGGACGGCACGTACACGATCACCTGGACCGATCGTTGGCCCGGCCCGATGCGCGTGTACGCGTCCACCGACGCGGACCGCTTCACCCGGCTCGTCGGCACGACCAAGGGCACCTCGCTGACCGTGTCCGGCCTGGACCCGGCCAAGCGCTGGTACTTCGCCATCACTCCGGCCGGCCCGAACGGCGGCGTGGTCACCGCCCCGCGCTCGCTCGGCCTGCAGGGCGCGCCCAACGCCCGGGACCTGGGCGGCTACCGCGCGGACTCGGGCCGGACCGTCAAGTACGGCCAGGTCTTCCGCGCCGACGCGCTCGGCAAGCTCACCGACGCCGACGTGGCCCGCCTGGGCGGTCTGGGCCTGGACGTGTCCGCCGACTTCCGTACCGACATCGAGATCGCCGGCAACGGCGTCAACCGGCTTCCCGCCGGCACCCCGGTCGAGAACCTGCCGATCGCCGACGGCAACCTCACCGCCATCACCAACGCCGCGGTGGGCAGCCGGGATCCGATCCGGCAGAAGGAGCTGCTCGGCGACGGCAAGGCCGCCGCCGCGCTGGAGAACGTCTACCGGGGCTTCGTGGACGACCCGGCTCAGCGCGCGCAGTTCGCCACCGTGTTGCGCGACCTCGCGGATGGCAAGACGGTGATCTACAACTGCACGGCGGGCAAGGACCGCACCGGCTGGATGAGCGCGATCGTGCTCAAGGCGCTGGGCGTCGACGACGCCACCGTGCAGGCCGACTTCCTGGCCAGCAACGACAACCTGCGGGCGCGCAACGAGGCCACGAAGGCGGGCCTGAAGGCCGCCGGGCTGATGCAGGACCCGAGCCTGATGGACCCGCTGCTCTACGTGCAGAAGTCGTACCTGGACACGGCGTTCGCCCAGGTGCAGAGCAAGTACGGCTCGTTCGACGCGTACCTGCGCAAGGGTTTGAACATCGACCCGATCACCGAACTGCGGCTCCGGGCCCGGCTGCTCACCAACTGAGCCGCCGCCCGAACCCCGGCACGCCGGGCGCGGGTGGTCTCGGTCGTCCGCCCGGTGAGGCCCCTGATGATCCGTCAGGGGCCTCACCGGACAGCGGTCGAGGCCGCGTGCACCGCGGCCGGGCCGCGCTCGCTCAGGCGGACAGGTCGGCGCGCAGCCGCGCCAACGCGCGGGCGAGCAGGCGCGAGACGTGCATCTGGGAGATGCCGAGGCGCTCGCCGATCTGAGACTGCGTCATGTTGCCGAAGAAGCGCAGCATGATGATCTGCCGGTCGCGGGGGCTCATCCGGGCCAGCAGCGGCCGCAGCGCCTCGCGATACTCGACCCCGTCGAGCGCCTCGTCCTCTTGGCCGAGACGGGCGATCAGCGCGTTGTCGCGATCGTCGTCGAGGTCGTGCGCGTCCAGCGACGCGGGCGAGTAGGCGTTGGCCGCCTCCATGCCCTCGAGGATCTCCTCGACCGTCAGGTTCAGGTGCTTGGCGAGTTCGACCACGGTCGGTGCCCGGTCGTACTTGTGATTGAACTGCTCGGTGGCCTCGGCGAGCGCGAGCCGCAACTCCTGGAGCCGGCGGGGCACCCGCACGCTCCACGAGGTGTCCCGGAAGAACCGCTTGATCTCGCCGATGATCGTCGGCACGGCGTAGGTCGGGAATTCGACGCCGCGATGCGGGTCGAAGCGGTCGATCGCCTTGATCAGCCCGATCGTGCCCACCTGGAGCACGTCCTCGTACTGGTCGGTGCGGCTGCGGAAGCGGTTCGCGGCGAAGCGCACCAGGGGCAGGTTCAGCTCGACCAGGGTGCTGCGCACGTAGGCGTGCTCGGCCGATCCCTCGACGACGTCGGTGAGGCGGAGCAGGAGGGTTCGGGACAGCGTGCGCGTGTCCTGGGGGGTGTCGGTGCCGGAACCCCGGAGCGCGCGGGCGCGGGGGATGCCGGTACGGGGAAGGCGCGCGGGCGCGGCGCGGTCGGCGGTCGAGCCGGCTGTGCCCTCGTGGGAAGCATCTCGCAGCAGCACTGGAGAGCCCACCTCCTCGTCGGTCCTGGAGCGGAACCTGTCCGCTGCCGGCCATGGTGGAACGGCAGCCCGTCGTTCGGTACCCCCTTACCGGCGCGGGTCACCGCCCCAAACCCCTTGCGACATCCCCGATTTGTCAGGTGATGCGGGTGTATCTAGCGGCATGTCGACAGTACGAAAGCCGCGAATCACCGCAAAGAAAATTCGAGGTTTTACCAGCCGTTTCGCATTACTCGTCGGTCTTTGACGATCAGTCGACATTCGGGCCGAACAGTTGATCGCATACCTTCAGGTAGACGGCGTCGGGTCGAGGGACGAACTCGACCTCCCTGAGCGGTTGATCCTGCCCCGCGGACTCCATCACGAACGTCCCGTGCCCGAGCAATCTGCCGCCCGGGCTGCGTCGGTAGCTCATGTCGGTCACCTGGGTCAGCGGCAGCATGTTGACCCGCCGCCCGATCAGCCCGGTGGCCAGGATGATGCGCTTGTCGGTGACGATGAAGTAGTCGTTGCGCCAGGTCAGTATGTGACCCGAGCACCACAGCAGCAGGCCCGTGCCGACCGGCCATACGCCGTACTTCACCATCAGGTTCGCGGACGTGAAATACCACAGCAGCAGCGCCAGGAAGGCGATCCCGAACACGGTGATCGCCAGCGGGCCGATGATGATCGCCCAGTGCCGGCGTACGGCTATCGCGCAGGTCTCGCTGGGCAGCAGGTAGCGGCGTATCGCGTGGGTCTCGGTGGTGGAGCGGTCGACCGGTGCCGGCTCCGGCCCCGACGCCGCGCTCGCCGCTCGGCGCACGACCTCAGCCCGTGAGCCTGCTGATCTGGTCGCCGCACCACTTGGCGGCGGAGGACATCGCCTGGAACCACTGCGCGACCAGGTCGGAGGCCTTTTCGGGCGTGGCGATGATCGTGTAGATGACAAAAACGATCAGGAGCAGCGTCAGGATCCGTTTGGTCTGCCCCGCCATATCCCCCGCCTCCCCTATGAGGTGTCGGGGAGAAACAATAGGGGAGAGGGAGCGGCCGCGGGGGGACCGGCCACTCCCTCTCCCCTGTGGGACCCCCGCCGGAGCAAAGGTGGGTCGTACCTTCGCAGCATCGGCAAACAGTCCCGGGGTGCCTGCGGGGCTCCTGCCCAGCCCCGGGCACATCTCCAGCATGCGCCGAGGCGTGGCCGTGCGCATCCGGCGTTCGGCCTGTCGGGGCAGGGCCTTGGTCCCGCGCGGGACACGGGCCGCGGGATCGGCCTCGAACGGCCGTACGCGGTGCGTGGGTCGGTTCGGGGTCTGCTCGGGTCGCGGCCCGGGTCAGCCCGCGGTGCCGTACAGCCGGTCGCCGGCGTCGCCGAGGCCCGGGACGATGTAGCCGTGCTCGTTGAGCCGCTCGTCGATCGAGGCGGTGACCACGGTGACGTTGGCCTCGGTGTCCGCGAACGCCTCCTGCATCACCTTGACCCCCTCGGGGGCGGCGAGCAGGCAGATCGCGGTCACATCCAGCGCGCCGCGCTCCAGGAGCAGCTTGGTGGCCGCGATCAGGGTGCCGCCGGTGGCGAGCATCGGGTCGAGCACGTACGCCTGCCGGCCGCCGAGGTCGTCGGGCATGCGGGTGGCGTAGGTCGACGGCTCGAGGGTGTCCTCGTTGCGGATCATGCCGAGGAAGCCGACCTCGGCCGTCGGCAGCAGGCGCACCATGCCGTCCAGCATGCCCAGACCGGCGCGCAGGATCGGCACCACCAGCGGCCGGGGGTAGGAGAGCTTGACGCCCGTGGTCTCGCTGACCGGGGTGCTGATCGCGACCGGGTCGACGCGCACCCCCCGGGTCGCCTCGTAGGCGAGCAGCGTGACGAGTTCGTCGGCGAGCCTCCGGAAGGTGGGCGAGTCGGTGCGCCGGTCGCGCAGCGTGGAGAGTTTGTGGGCCACCAGAGGATGGTCGACGACGTGAATCCGCATGGAGCGACAGTAGCCCGCCGGCCCCTCCCGCGACCCTGCGGGGTTGTCGGTTTCGGGGTGTGTTCGGTGGCATTCGTCGGCCGTGCGCGGGTCCGGCGGGCGGTCCGGGCCGGGCGGTTATGGGAATCCCGGGTAAATTGGAGTGATTGAACCGGTTTGTGAACGCACATCCGGCCCGGTCCGGCGGTGCGATGACTGAGCCGGCGTGTCCCGGGAACTACTGCCACGTCGGTTTCGGTGGATTTTCGAGTCCAGGGGCGTGGTGATGGAGAGTCGGGAACCTCGAACGACGGCGGCCGAGCGCCGCGAGGCGGAGGCCGCTCGCCGTCGCCGGCGCACCCTCTTCCTGCGCGAACTCGCCGAGGCGCGCGAGTTGCGGGCCCGCATCCAACCGCGGCGCGCACGCAATGAGCGGCTACGACAGATGATGCGGATGCGTACGTTCCGTTACTGAAAACGGTCCGCGTGCGATCGTCGCGGCGACCTTGTTCGTCAACGTGCGCCAATTCCCGTCGTGGTGGTCCGGTATCTGCCACGATGCGAGAGACAACGCCGAAGCGAACGATCTTGGAGAGTCCCGTGGCGTACTTCGCCGCAGTGCTCGTACGTACAGACGAGCAGTGGGAGGCCCGTGAAGCCGACCTCGACGATGTCGAGGACTCGGCGGGGATGACCGCCCTGGCACGGTCGGCGGCGGTGGACGACGAACCGGTACTGCTGTTCGTCGAACAGGAGGACACCTGGTTCGCGGTCGTCCGGGTGGACGGTGAGGAGGATCCGCGCATCTACGTCTCCGACGTGGCCGCGGTGTCCCGCAGCGCCTACGCGGACGCGTTGCTGACGGCCGATGTGCTCGACGGCCTGGAGGAGGACGACGAGGCCGTGCTGCCGACCGGTCCGGCCGGCGACGAGACCGTCCTGGTGGACCTGGGGGTGTCGGCCCAACTGCTG
Organism: Embleya sp. NPDC059237; assembly: GCF_042754105.1. Classification (NCBI taxonomy): domain Bacteria; kingdom Bacillati; phylum Actinomycetota; class Actinomycetes; order Kitasatosporales; family Streptomycetaceae; genus Embleya; species Embleya sp. NPDC059237. The sequence goes on from NZ_JBHZAE010000003.1 coordinate 7,976, forward strand.
GCCGACCTCGCGGGCGAGGCGGGGCTGCCCGCGGACGCCATCGCGGTGATAGCGGAACGGCTGGGCTGCGCGGACGAGTTGGAGACGGTCCGCTGAGCACGATGCCCCCACCGGTGCCCGAGCCCCGATTCGATCCCGCGCTGCGGCGGTACGAGCCGGCCATGCGGCTGGCCCTGGCCGAGGCGGCGCTCGCGGTGGACACGGGAGACGTGCCGGTGGGGTGCGTGGTGCTCGGCCCGGACGGCGCGGTGCTCGGCCGCGGCCGCAACGAACGCGAGGCGCACGGCGACCCGACGGCGCACGCCGAGATCGTGGCGCTGCGCGAGGCCGCCAAGGCCGTCGGGGAGTGGCGCCTGTCCGGGTGCACGCTGGTGGTCACCCTGGAGCCGTGCACGATGTGTGCGGGCGCGATCGTCCTGGCCCGGGTCGACCGCGTGGTCTTCGGCGCCTGGGACCCCAAGGCCGGCGCCGCCGGCTCCCTGTGGGACGTACTCCGCGACCGCGGCCTCAACCACCGCCCGGAGGTCGTGGCCGGCGTCGCGGCGGCGGAGTGCACCGCCATCCTGCGCGACTTCTTCACCCTCAACCGCACCGACGAATCCGGTTACGAACCACACCCCGGCATCCGGTAAGCTCTCTCTCGGTAGCGTGTCCGAGTGGCCTAAGGAGCACGCCTCGAAAGCGTGTGATGGTGCAAGCTATCCGTGGGTTCAAATCCCACCGCTACCGCTCTTGCAAGTCGAAGGCGCCATCCGGATTCCGGGTGGCGCCTTCGGCGTTCTCGGGGGTCTGGCGGGGGCTGCCGCCCCTTTGGAGTGGGGCGGCAGCGGGGCTTCGGGTCAGCAGCCGGGGGTGTGGCTGGGCGGGGGCGGGGGTGGCGGGGACAGGATGGCCGCGGCGGCCTCCGGGGTGGCCAGGTCGGTCCACGCGTCGCCGATGGCCAGGTCCACCGAGCCGTCGGTGCGCTGGTCCTCCTTGTCGGTGGAGCCCGCGACCTGGGCGGCGACCACCTTCGCGGGGGTGGCGCCGGGGAAGCCGTGGCGGATCTCGGCGGTGGCCGCGATCGGCGCGTTCAGCGGGTCGTTGGTGACCTTGCCGATGGTGAATCCGCGCGTCTTGAGCGCTTCGGCGACGGTCTTGGCCAGGCCGGTGCGCTTGGTGGCGTTGTAGACGTTCACCGTGATCGTCTTGGGCTCGGGCAGGGGCGCGGCCTGGGTGGGCGGCGGGGCCGAGGCGGTGGGCGAGGGGCAGGCCGCGGCGGTGCCGCCGTCGTCGGACGTGAAGTGGTACACACCCCAGCCGGCGGTCGCCAGGACCACCAGGCCGACCACGATCGCGATCACCACGGGCATGCGTCGCCTGCGCCGCGTCATCCGCGGATACAGCTTGCCAGTGATCTTGTACTGGCCTCCCATGCCGCGGGGAGTGAGCATGCTCATCGGTGTGCCCCCGTCCTCCTCCTGCACGGCATGGCCGTGGTCCCGGTCGCCATGGAGTCGAGGTTAGCGCCGACCTGGCACCTTGCGTATCCGGGCACGGCCGTACTCGTGACGACCACCTGATCGGGCCGCCGAGGTTGCGTGCTCAGCCGAGTTCGAGCACGCGCGCGTGCAGCACCTGGCGTTGTTGGAGGGCGGCTCGGACCGCGCGATGCAGGCCGTCCTCCAGATACAGGTCGCCCTGCCATTTCACGACGTGCGCGAAGAGGTCGCCGTAGAAGGTCGAGTCCTCGGCGAGCAGCGTGTCGAGGTCGAGTTGCCGCTTCGTCGTGATGAGTTGGTCCAGACGCACGGGCCGCGGGGCGATGTCGGCCCATTGCCGGGCACCCGACCTCCCGTGGTCCGGGTACGGTTTGCCGTCACCGATCCGCTTGAAGATCACAGGCTCAGCCTACCGGGATCGTGGTCCTCGAACCCCCACCCTGTGCCGAAGCGAGGGAGCGGCGTCGCGGATCGGGTCGGCTCGGATGGCCGATCCGCCGGGGCAATCGGGATATTTCTTGCGCTATCGGTGTATTCGCTTCCCGGATCCCGGGTGAGCGGAGGAGCGCATGACCGATCAGGACGACACCATCGCGACCATCACAGCCGGGTACGCCTTCACCGGACCCGCGGTGGAGTTGGGCGCAGCCGTCGTCGCGGGCATTGCGCACCCGGGGGCGCGGGTGCGTGTCCCGCTCGGGGTGCTCAACCGGCACGGGCTGGTCGCGGGCGCGACCGGCACCGGCAAGACCAAGACGCTGCAACTGATCGCGGAGCAACTGTCCGCGCAGGGCGTCCCGGTCTTCCTCGCCGACGTCAAGGGCGACCTCTCCGGCATCTTTGCACCGGGGGAGCCCGGGGAGCGGGTCGCCGCGCGGGCGGCCGAGGTCGGGCAGGACTGGCAACCGGGCGGATGCCCGGCCGAGTTCTACGCGCTCGGCGGGATCGGAACCGGGGTGCCGATCCGGGCCACGATCACCGACTTCGGGCCGACGCTGCTCGCGAAGGTGCTGGATCTGAACGAGACGCAGGAGTCCTCGCTCGGGCTGATCTTCCACTTCGCCGATCAACGCGGCCTGGAACTGGTGGATCTGAAGGACCTGCGCGCGGTGATCCAGTTCCTGACGGACGATCAGGGCAAGGCGGAGCTCAAGCGGATCGGCGGTCTGTCCGCCGCCACCGCCGGGGTGATCCTGCGTGCGCTGATCACGTTGGAGAACAACGGCGGGGCGGCGTTCTTCGGCGAACCCGCCTTCGACACCGCCGACCTGCTGCGCATCACCTCCGACGGGCAGGGCGTGGTCTCGCTGCTCGAACTCGCGGCGGTACAGGACAAGCCGCAGTTGTTCTCCACCTTCCTGATGTGGCTGCTCGCCGACCTGTTCCACGATCTGCCCGAAGTCGGCGACCCGGATCGGCCGCGCCTGGTGTTCTTCTTCGACGAGGCGCATCTGCTGTTCACGGGTGCGTCGAAGGCGTTTTTGACCGCGATCACCCAGACCGTGCGGCTGATCCGGTCGAAGGGGGTCGGGATTTTCTTTGTCACGCAGACGCCGCGTGACGTGCCCGCCGATGTGCTTTCCCAGTTGGGCAATCGGGTCCAGCACGCGCTGCGCGCCTTCACCCCGGAGGACGCGAAGGCGCTCAAGGCCACCGTGTCCACCTTCCCGCGCTCGTCCTACGACCTGGACCAGGTGCTCACCCAGGCCGGCACCGGCGAGGCGGTGGTGACCGTGCTCGGCGAGAAGGGCGCGCCGACTCCGGTGGCCTGGACCCGGCTGCGGGCGCCGCGGTCGCTGATGGCGCCGATCCCGGAGGAGGCGATGCGGACGTTCGTGGCGAACTCGCCGCTGTTCCCCACGTACGGCACCGCCATCGACCGGGAGTCGGCGTTCGAGAAGCTGACGGCGGCTCAGGCCCAGGTCGAGGCGCCCGCGGAGCCGGCACAGCCGCCCGCGCCCGACGAACCCGCGCGCGGGCGGGCCCGGGAGGAGAAGCCGAAGCCCGGGATGGTCGAGCAGATGATGGGCAACTCCGCGGTGAAGTCGATGTTGCGCTCGATGGGCACGCAGATCGGCCGGGAGATCACCCGCAGCCTGTTCGGCACCGCCCGCCGCAAACGCTGACGGGCGGGCCGACGGGGGCCCGGCTCAGCGGCGCGGCATCTTCGCGAACGCCTCGATCCAGAAGCGCTGTTTGTCCACCGACTGGCCGACCAGATAGCTGGAGCGCAGCTTGGGCGGCAGGCCGGCGAGCAACTGCGCGACGGTGTCCATGTGTTCGCGCAGTTGGGACAACTCGGCGTTGGCCAGCACCTGGTGCACGATGTCGGTGTCGTCGGTGCCCTCGCCGGACTCCTCGTTGGCCGCGTCGAGTCGGCGCACCCATTCGGCGAGGTTGGCCGAGATGTCGCCGAGGCCGGTGGCCGGGTTCTCCGCGAACCTGGCTTCCAGGGCGTTCAGCGGCACGGGCGCGTATTCGCCGTCGCCGAGGTAGACCTTGGCCATCTCCAGCGGCAGCTCGCGCTGGTGCAGCTTGATCAGCCGCTCCAGGGTGCGCTTGGTGATCCAGTCGCGGCCCTCGTCGTCGATGTCGTTCTTCCACCACTCCAGCACCGTCTCGGCGACCGGGCCGTAGGTGGCGATCAGCCACTCGTTGGCCGGGATGTCCTCGGGACGAATGGTCAGCGACGCGGTGAAGCGGGTGGCCTGGGCGATGTTGTTGCGCGAGACGAGCATCTTGCGGCCGAGGTGGTACGGCGGGTTCTGCAGCGCTATCTGGGCGCGCAGGCCGGGGATCGGGCGGCCCGCGATGGACCACTCCTGGGTGACCTCCATCAGCTTGGCGAAGGTGGACTTGTCCTTGGGCCGGTTGTATTCGTCCCAGACGATCACCTTGGCGCCGGGATCGGTGAACTTGGCCGCCAGCAGGTTCTCCAGCGAACCGTCGGGGGTGGGCACGGGCGCGCACAGGTCCTCGACGTTGGTCACCGGCAGCGAGAAGTAGAGCGGGTCGTGGCCGAGTTCGGCGCGCACCACCTCGCGCACCACCTCGGTCTTGCCGCAGCCGGGCGGACCCTGGACCAGCACCGACCAGCGGCGGTGGATCGCCTCGCGGACGATCCGGCGCACCGCGTCGGGGGTCTGGTCGGGGTTGCGTACGCCCAGGCCGGAGGCGATCCGGTCGAGCACCTCGTCGGTGCGGTCCGGGCCGGGGGAGCCGTCCTTCTTGGTCTCGGTCAGCGCCAGCCGCTCGCCGTTGACCAGCGGCAGCCCCCACACCAGCGGGAAGCCGGCCAGCGCGCAGTCGATCACGTGCTCCAGTGTGCGCGGGGACATCAGTTGACGCAGCGCCGGGGACAGGCTGGTCCACACCTGGAAGACCTGGGTCAGGTCGGTGCCGGCGAAGCGCTCGGCGAGCTTGTAGCGCCACGCGGTGTCGGTCGCGGTGATCTTGACCGTGACCATGCGGTCCAGGATGGCCAGGTCGGTACGCCGGGTCGCGGTCTCGGCCAGCGACTCGTTGTCGGTGAGGAAGACGCCCACGCAGCCGAGTTCGCGCAGGTCGTGTTCGCCGAGCGTCCAGTTGCAGGCGATCTGCATGAGTTGGGACTGGATCGTCTCGCCCGCCTGCAACGCGTCGTCGATCAACAGCACGAAGCGTTTCCCGGGCCGAAGTTGACGCATGATCAGCTGACGCAGCACCAGTTCGCCGGTGCGCGCGTCCCGGACCGGCGCGTTGATCAGCAGGTCGTCGGGGGTCAGGTTGGCGGCCGGGACGAAGACCAGGACCGTGTCCTCGTGTCGGTCCGGGATGTGGCTGAAGAACGTGGCGGTCTTGCCGATGCCGTGTTCGCCGAAGATCTGCCCGGTCTGGCCGAGGTCGATCATCGCGTCGATGAACTCCTCGAGCTTGGACACGCCCTTCCAGCCCTTGGGGCGCTCGGGAAAGGTGGCGGTGACCTTCCACTTGGGCTCGGACGCGGGTCGGCCGGCGCGCGTGGTGTCAGCGGTGATCGTCATGGTTCCTTCCGGGGGCGGGCGCACGGCGTGCTGTCGCGGAGGGCTCTTCGGCCGGGGGCGTCGGTCGGCGCGGGCATCGGTCGGCGAGGTGTGTCGGCATCGGCGGCCCCGATCAGTGGTCGCCGGTGACGACGCGGTGACAGTCCATGGGCGGGTCGTGCCGCTCGGGCCAGTCGTCGCCGCCCTCGGTGATCAGCCAGATCCACTTGTCGGGGTCGGCGGGGGTGATCGGCGGCGCGTAGCCGTCGGTGAGCATCACCACCGCGTCCACCGATTCCTCGAACCGGCCCGATCCCTCGATCGCCAGCCGGCCCTCGACGTAGTCGGCGACGTTTTGAAAGTTCGTCCCGCCGCCGCCGAGCACCCGCTCGCCCGGCTTGAACGGCGTCACCGTGCCGTCGAAGCTGAGCCAGTGCGTCTCCACGCCCTCGGCCTTGCCGACCAGTTCGGTCAACCAGCCCACCACGTGGTCGGGCATCGAGCCCGAGGTGTCGTAGGCGATCACCACGACCTTGGTGCGCTCCAGGCCGCGTCGGGCGAGCATCGGGTCGTGGCCCAGCGCCGCGAGCAGCGCGCCGCGCTTTTTCGGATAGACCAGCCGCTCGCCCTCGCGCAGCTTGGAGGCCAGTACGTCGACCAGCCACTGCTGCCACCACTCGACCCGACGGGTGCGCTGGGTCTCGCCGCGCAGGAAGCCGGCGCCCAGATCGCCCCAGAGCTTGGAGGTGCGGTCGGTGGCGCCGTCGGTGCGGGAGAGCAGGTCGAGCAGCTCCCGCCGGGCCAGCCGCTCGCCCCGTCGCGCCGCAAGGAGCACGCTGCGCAACACCTCCGAGGCCACCCGGTCGACCGTCTCGCCGTCCATGCCGTCGTGGAGCCCGGTGCCCTCGCCCAGGATCACGTGCACGCACAGCGGGGGCGGGACCGGCGGGTGCTTCATGCGCTTGAGCTCGGCGTAGACCGTCGCGTCGGTGTCCACGAAGTCGTCGTAGGGCAGCGACTCCAGGCCCTGGTCCTGCAGGTCCTTGACGTAGGCGCGGTGGATCTCGCGCGGGTCGATGCCGGTCGGTTCGCCGATCTGCGCGCCGGTGTCCGGGTCGATCCGCCGCACGATCGGCAGCGACGTGCGGCCGAGGCGGGTCATCGCGACGTGGTTGATGGTCACCTCGGCGGCGAGCGTGAACACCGGGTCGGCGCGCAGGTCGGCCTCGGCGAACAGGTGCCGCTGGATCAGGTGTCGGGCCTCGTGGAAGAGCACGAACTTGACGCCGTCCAAGCCCAGATCGCAGAAGAACCGGGGGTTGTAGAGCAGCAGGCAGGTGCCGTCGCCGGAGGCCATCACGGCGGCCGTGTCGATCGCGGTGGTCGGGATGTGGTGGTGGCACTTGGTGTACAACCACGAGGCGATGACCGACAGTTCCATGCCGAAGTCGAGCAGCGCCTCTTCCTTGAGCTTGCGGGCCCGCGCGATCACCTCGTCGTCGGCCGGTCGCCAGGCCTCCAGCGCCCGACGGTCGGTCAGGCTCACGATCGGTGCCTGCGGGGCACGTTCGCCGTACGCCACGTCCGTCACCTCCCCTCGGTGTCCCTCGATGATCCCAGTGCCGACCGACACCCGCTCGGGTGGTTCGGACACCGCCGTCGGTTCCACATTGTGGGCCGCACCGGGGGCGAGGGTCAGGGGGTTTTCCCGCGTTCGCGCCTCACCCGGCGGCGATGAACTCGCGGACCCTCGCGACGAACTCGTCCTGCTTCTCGAACATCACCACGTGTCCGGAGTCGATCTCGACGTACGAGCTGCCGGCGATCGCGTCGTGCAGGGCCCGGCTGTGCTCCACCGGGATGGTGGCGTCCTGCGCGCACCCGACGACCAGCGTCCGGGTCCGGATCCGCGGCAGCAGCGGGCGGATGTCGAGGGCCACGTCGTAGTCCACGTGCCGCAGCGTGCCCGGGGTCGGTGTCATGTTCCGCGTCATCGCCTCGACCGCGTCGCGACCGATCGAGTTCAAAAAGCCCCGGCCGAAACCGGTCATCGTCACGAACCGGGAGAACGACTCGGCGTCGGTGTCCCCGAGCCGCCGCCACAGCGCGAAGGTGTTGCGCAGGTATTCCTCGCCCTCGGTGTACGCCCACCCGGCGACCAGGATCAGCCGGTGCACCAGGTCCGGCCGCAGCGCGGCGACCGCGGCGACCACGGTCGCGCCCATCGAGAAGCCGAGCAGGTCCACGGGGCCGAGGTCGGCGTCCTCGATCACCGCGATCACCTGGTTGGTCAGGATCTCGACGGTCAGCTCGCCGCCGTCGTCGACGGTGGCGTCGGTCCCGGACAGGTCCGGGGCGATGACCACCCGGTCCCCGTCGAGGAGGGGGATGGTCGAGCCCCAGGTCACCGGCGCCCCCACGGACCCGGTCCCGTGCACGAGCAGCAGCGCGGGGCCCGCGCCGGAACCGGAGACGGCGTAGTGGACCTGGGCGTCGGCGACCTTGACGACGGGCATGGCGAACTCCTTCACGAAACGGGGGGTGTCGAACGACGAACGGCCGGTGTCGAACGACGTCGGGCATCGGCTCCGACACCCGTAACCCTGCCGCCGGGGCCTGCGGCCCGGGAGAGCATCGCCGACCCTGGGATCGGCGGTCCCAGTCTGGCGATGCGGCGATGCGCGACGATGGGCGCATGAAGATTGTTCGGGACCAGCTCGCCGACTTCCTGCGGCGCTCGCGGGAGCGGGTCTCACCCCAGGAGGCGGGGCTGCCCGCCGGGCCTCGGCGGCGTACGCCCGGTCTGCGCCGGGAGGAGGTGGCGCAGCTCGCCGGGATGTCGGCCGACTACTACATCCGCCTGGAGCAGGCCCGCGGGCCGCAGCCGTCCACGCAGATGCTCGGCGCGCTGGCCCGGGCGTTGCGGTTGAGCGACGACGAGCGGGATCACCTGTACCTGCTGGCCGGGCATCGCCCGCCCGCGGCGCGGACCGCCGGCGACGAGGTGGCGCCGGCGCTGCTGCATCTGCTGGAGCAGCTGGACGCCACGCCGGCGCAGGTGCTCGACGACCTCGGTGACGTGTTGGCCCAGAACGCGATGGCGCAGGCCCTGCTCGGCGGGGTGTGTACGGTCTCGGAGCACGGCCGCAACGTGGTGTGGCGGTGGTTCGGCGACGCCCGGCAGCGGGCCGCGTATCCGGCCGAGGAGCACGAGTACTACAGCCGGCTGCACGTGGCCGACCTGCGGGCCGCCGCCGCGCACCGGCCGGACGACGCGGCGGTGACGCGGCTGGTGACCCGGTTGCGCGCGGCCAGCGACGAGTTCGCCGAGTTGTGGGATCGGCACGAGGTGGCGGTGCGCCGGCACAGCCGGATGCGGGTGTTGCACCCGGTGCTCGGTCTGGTGGAGGTGGACTGCCAGGTCCTGAGCACCCCCGAGGACAACCGCCGGGTGGTGCTGTACACCCCGGCCCCGGGCGGTGACCTGGCCGATCGGCTGGCCCTGCTGCGCCGACCGGCGGGCGGCGACACCCTGGCGTTCGGCTGAGCCGGCGGCGGCCGGCCGCAGTGGGCCGGCCGCCGCCGAAGGTCGGGTCAGCGGGCGAGCAGCGCGTTCAGGTCGCCGTACGGGATCGCGTCGGCGAGGCCGGTGTAGGTGCCGCTGTCGTACAGCTCCCGCGCCGCGCGGCGGATCACCGCGTAGGCGGCCTCGGCGACGGCGGAGCCCAGGCTGACCCGGGCCACGCCGAGCCGGCCGAGTTCGGCGACGTCGGGGGCGCCGGGGCCGACCAGGATGTTGAGCGGGGCGGTCAGGGACGCGGTGAGCGCGGCGATGGTGGGCGGGTCGACCACGCCGGGGACGAAGATGCCGTCGGCGCCGGCGGCGAGGTAGGCGCTCGCCCGGTCGAGCGTCTCGCGCAGGCGATCGGCGGGCTCGCCGGTACCTCGGAGGTAGGTGTCCACCCGGGCGTTGAGGTAGAGCGGGACGTCGGCGGCGTCGGCGGCGGCCCGTGCGGCGGCGATGCGCGCGGCCTGGTCGGTGATCGGGCGCAGCGGTGTCGGGCCGCCGTGCGAGGAGTCCTCCAGGTTGATCCCGACGGCGCCGGCGGCGAGCACGCCGCGCACGGTCTCGGCGACGCCGTCCGGGTCGACGCCGAAGCCGCTTTCGATGTCCGCGGTGACCGGTACCTCGACCGCGGCCACCACGCGGGCGATCAGTTCGAGGGCCCGGTCGCGGCCGAGGAGGTCGCCGTCGGCGGCGCCCAGGCCCCAGGCGACGCCCGCGCTGGTGGTGGCCACCGCACGGGCGCCGGCCTCGACGACCAGGCGGGCGCCGGCGGCGTCCCAGACGTTGGCCAGGGCGAGGGGCGCGGCACTCGTGTGCAGGGCGCGGAAGGTCAGGGCGGTGTCACGCGGGCTCGTCATGGCCCCACTCCATCAGCCCGACCGGGCCGCGGCCGGCGGTTTTCCGCCGGCATCCCCCTGGGCGGTGGGTTGCCTATCGGGCCACGCGGGCGCAGATGTCGTCGGTGCGGCCGTGCAGCATGGTCAGGGTCTTGGTGCGGTCGGCGGTGATGTCCAGGATGTACACGCCGTCGATGGTGTAGACGCCGCGCGGCACGTTGCCGCCGTTGGTGCGGAACGTGGTGAGTACGGGGCCGAGCGCCAGCCAGCGCTGGGAGCCGTCGAGGCGATATTCGACGACGGCGCTGCCACCGGCGTCGGCGTCGAAGTGGGCGCCGGTGTCGGTGTTGGTCACCCGCATGACCAGGGGGCCCTTGTACGCGACCCGTTTCGGGCTGCCGTCGGGGTGGGTTTCGAGGACACGTTGCACCACCTCGTCGAGGATCGCCTCCGCGTGTACGGGGAAGTCGCAGCGGGCACCGGCCGGGTAGTCGAACGGCGGCGTGGGCGGCGCGGGTTCCCAGGCGGAGGGGGCCTCGGTCATGGTCTCGGCTGCGGTCGCGGTGGGGTCGGCGGCCGACGCGGGTGCTGTTGCGGCGGCGCCGAGGAGGGCGGCAAGTACCGTCAGGGTGACGAAGGTTCGGCGCATGGGGTTCCTTTGCGAGGTGGGGTGGGGTGCGGTGGGGCCGCCCGATGCGGGGGCATCGCCCAGCCTCCGCCCGCGCGCTGACCGGATTCTCACCACGCGGGTCCGGTGGAGGTGGTCATGGAGTTTCGGTTGCTCGGTGCCTTCGAGGCGTGCCACGAGGGGCGGAGCGTGCTGGTGGGCACCCGACGTCAGGAACGGTGTCTGCTGGCCCTGCTGCTCCTCGAAGCCGGGCGCGTGGTCACCACGGAGCGGCTGATCGACCTGATGTGGCAGGGGAGTTCGCCTGCCTCGGCGCGCGGCACGGTGCACACCTACATCGGTCGGTTGCGGGCCCGGCTCGCGCCGTACGGGCTGCGGGTGCGGACCCGGCACGGTGGTTACACGGTGGACGCCGACGCGCATGCCGTGGATGTACGGGAGTTCCTGGAGCTGGTCGGGCGGTCGGGCGGCGCCGCGGATCCGGCGGAGCGGATGCGGTGTCAGGATCGGGCGCTGGCGTTGTGGCGGGGTCCGCTGCTCGCGGATGTGATCGACGATCGGCTGCGCGGTCGGCTGGCCGGGCGGCTGGACGAACTGCGTGTGTCCGCGCTGGAACAGCGTGCCGAGGCTCGGCTCGCGATGGGGTTGCACGATCGGGTGCTGGCCGATCTGGCGCCGGTGGCCGACGAGTTCCCGGCTCGAGAGCGGCTGGTGGCGGCCCGGATGACCGCGCTGAGTCGCGCCGGTCGGCGGGCCGAGGCGTTGGAGGCGTACCGGCGTACCCACAAGGTGCTGGTGAGCGAACTGGGCATCGAGCCGGGAGCGGCGCTGACCACGTTGCACGAGCGCATCCTGTGTGGTGACCCGAGCCTGGATCGGCCCTCGGCGCCGGTGTACGCGGTGCGGGTCGGGGAGGAGTGGCTGCCCTGGAACACGAGCGGGCATCCGGCGTTGGAGTTCTGCAACACGTACGCGGGCTGGGGCGGCCCCGAGCGCCCCGGTGCGGACTGGTTGCGCGGCTACGCCACCCTCGCGGTGTGGACGGGGCATCTGGACCTGGCCGACGAGCGGCTGGTCGCGTGGCTGCGTCGGCGGGCTGAGGAGCGGCCCGACGAGGCCGCCGCCGCACTGGCGCGGGCGCGGGAGTTTCGGGCCGATCTGTACGCCTGCCTGACCGATTCGCAGGACGTGCGCGCGTTCAACGCGGTGGCCGAGACGGCTCGGGAGGCGGCCGGGGCAGCGGTGTTCCGGCGCGGCGAGGACGGGCTGGGGCGGTGGCGGTTGTCGCCGGCGGCGGGGTTGGCGCTGCCGGTGTACGCGGTGGCTCGCAGCGCGGCCGAACTCTTGGCGGATCCGCGCCGGTTCCTCGTCCGCAGGTGTCCGGACGAGGCGTGTGGCTGGCTGTTCCTGGATGCGAGTGGGCGGCGGCGCTGGTGCAGCCTGGCGATCTGCGGCAACCGCTGTCGGGGCGCGCAGTGATCGTCGGCGGCCCGAGCCCGGCAGGGCGTGCGTGTGCCGGCGGCGTTTCGGCTGGTGGGAGTGCGGTGTTGGAGTGCTTTGGTGTGGTGATTCGTGCGTGTGATCGGGTCGGGCGGTTCGCCCCTGAATTGCGCGTCGCCGGGCGCGGCGGGACGCTGGACGGGTAAGCCCTGCGGCGTTCGGCGAGTCCTGCAGGCCCGGCGGCGCCGGGGGATCGGCGCATGATTGCTTCCCGAGGGCCGGTCGGCGCGCGACCGGGCGGGTTTGCGGTCCGCGTCCCGGCAGGGAGATGGTCATGGACGGCAAAACTCTCGAAGACATGCGCACCGCGCTGCGCGGGCCGGTGATCGGGCCGCACGACGCGGAGTACGACGCGGCGCGCAGGATCTACAACGCGATGATCGATCGGCATCCGGCGGCCGTCGTGCGGTGCACGGACGCGGCGGACGTGATGGCCGCGGTGGACTTCATCCGCGACCACGACCTCGAACTCGCGGTGCGCGGCGGCGGCCACAGCGGTGGCGGGCTGTGTGTGGCCGACGACGCGGTGACCGTGGATCTGCGGCCGATGCGCTGGGTACGGGTCGATCCCACCGCGCGCACCGCCCGGGTCGGCGGCGGCACCCTGCTCGGCGATCTCGACCACACCACGCACGCGTTCGGCCTGGGTACCCCCACCGGAATCATGTCGACGACGGGTGTCGGCGGGCTCACCCTGGGCGGCGGACACGGATATCTGACTCGCCGGTACGGGCTGACCGTGGACAATCTGGTGGCCGCGGACGTGGTACTCGCCGACGGCGGCTTCGTGACCGCGAGCGAGAGCGAACACCCGGACCTGTTCTGGGCGTTGCGGGGCGGCGGGGGCAACTTCGGAGTGGTCACCTCGTTCCGCTTCCGGCTCCACTCGGTGCATATGGTGACCGGCGGCGTCACCGTGTGGCCGGCCGAGCGCACGCGTGAAGTGCTGCGCTGGTACCGCGAGTTCCTGCCGCAGGCGCCCGAGGAGCTGTACGGCTTCTTCGCGCTGCTGACGGTGCCGCCCGGGCCGCCGTTCCCCGAGGAGATCCACGGGCGCGCGATGTGCGGCGTGGTGTGGTGCTGGAGTGGCGATCCGGACGCGGCCGAGCGGGTACTCGCCGTGGTGCGCGAACCCGGCGCGCCGGCCTTCCACTTCGCCGCGCCGATGCCGTACCCGGCGTTCCAGTCCATGTTCGACGAGCTGATCCCCGCCGGCCTCCAGTGGTACTGGCGCGGGGACTTCTTCGATCGCATCACGGACGACGCGATCGAGGTGCACGCCGCGTACGCGGAGAACCTGCCGACGGCGCTGTCCACGATGCACCTGTATCCGATCGACGGGGCGGCGCATCGGGTGGACCGCGACGACACCGCGTGGGACTACCGGGACGCGGTCTGGTCCGGGGTCATCGGCGGTGTCGATCCGGACCCGGCCAACGCGGGGACGATTCGGCAGTGGTGCGTGGACTACTGGCGGGACCTGCATCCGCACTCGATGGGTGGCGCGTACGTCAACTTCATCGGTGAGGGGGAGGGCCACGATCGGGTCGAGGCGACGTATCGCGGGCACTACGACCGGCTGGCCGAGATCAAGCGGAAGTACGACCCGGGGAACCTCTTCCACGCGAATCAGAACATCGTGCCCGCGCGATAGGGCCGGCCTTCGCGGGTTCGGGCCGACCGGGGCGTCTGGGGGTGTGCCCTACCCCCGGGGCCCGGAATACCCGCTGGGCGCGGTCGTTTGCGGCGGCGAGGATGTGGTCATGACCCAGACGACCACATCATCCCCGGCGACGGCCGCGCCGCGTGAACTCGCACAGGACGCAGGGGCGTTTCGGCTCTTTCTGCGCCGACTCGGGTTTGTGCTGGGCGGGTTGCCGCTGGGTGTCGCCGCCTTCGTGGTCGGGCTCGGCGGATTCGCGATCGGCGCGGTGGGCTCGGTCCTGGTGTTCGGGATCCCGGTCCTGGTCGGGGTGTTGGCTGCGGCCGGGTGGTTCGCCTCGGTGGAGCGGCGGCGGGTGGAGGCGGTGACCGGTCGGGCTCTGCCGCCGCACGGCTACCGGGCGTCGACGGGGACGGGCTTCAAGGCGTGGCTGCGCGCGCTGCGCGACCCGCAGTCCTGGCGCGATCTGACGCACGCGGTGGTGTCCTTCCCGCTGCGGGTGGTGGGCTGTTGCCTCGCGCTGACCTGGACCGTGGGCGGGCTGGGGGAGGTGCTGTATGTCACGTGGTCGTGGCCGATCCCGCGCGACGAGGGCAAGCAGGGTCTGCTCGACCTGATGTTCGGCGTCTCGTCGCGGGCCGCCGACATCGCGTTCAACACCGGGATCGGTGTGGTGCTGCTCGCCACGGCGGCGCCGATGATGCGGACGCTGGTGGCGGTCCAGGCCGGGCCGGCCCGGGTGTTGCTGACCAACGAGACGGCGGCGTTGCAGCTGCGTACCGAACAGCTCGCCCAGGGTCGGCGCAGCGCGGTGGCGGCCGAGGCGAACACGCTGCGCCGGCTCGAACGGGACCTGCACGACGGGCCGCAGCAGCGGCTGGTGCGGCTCACCATGGACCTGGAGACGGTGGCCCGTCGGCTCGACGACGACCCCGAGCGGGCCCGGCCGCTGGTCGCCGACATGATCTCGCAGAGCCACGAGGCGTTGACCGAACTGCGGGCGTTGTCCCGGGGGATCGCGCCGCCGATCCTGGCCGACCGGGGCCTGGTGCCGGCGCTGACCGCGGCGGCGGCGCGGTGTCCGGTCCCGGTGACGCTGACGGCCGAGTTGCCGGAGGGGCGGCGGTTCGCCCCGGCGGTGGAGAATACGGCGTACTTCGTGGTGACCGAGGCGCTGACGAACGTCGCCAAGCACGCCGGGGCCGAGCGGTGTCGGGTGCGGGTGTGGGTGAACGAGCGGGCGTTGTCGGTGGAGGTTCGCGACGACGGGCGCGGCGGGGCGCATCCCGGCAAGGGACACGGCCTGGCCGGGCTGGTCGACCGGTTGGCCGCGGTGGAGGGTCGGCTCGACGTGGTGAGCCCGGTCGGTGGGCCGACCACGCTGACCGCGGAGATTCCGTTGAGCGGGGTGGGAGAGCGTTGATGCGGGTGGTGCTGGCGGAGGATTCGCTGCTGCTGCGGGAGGGCCTGGTCCGCCTCCTCGAGGAGACCGGCGCGGAGGTGGTCGCGGCGGTCGGCGACGGGCCGTCCCTGGTGGAGGCGGTGACCGCGCACCGGCCGGACGTGGCGGTGGTCGACGTCCGGATGCCGCCGACCTTCACCGACGAGGGCCTGCGGGCGGCCCTGCGGATCCGTCGCGAGGTGCCGGGGACGGCGATCCTGGTGCTGTCCCAGTACGTCGAGGAGAGCTACGCCGGCGACCTGCTGGCCGACGGCGGCGGCGTCGGCTATCTGCTCAAGGACCGCGTCTCCCGCCTGGACGAACTCTCCGACGCGCTCACCCGCGTCGCGGCCGGCGGCACCGTCCTGGACTCGGAGGTCGTCTCCGCCCTGTTCACCCGCCGCCGCGACGACCCGCTGGCCGCCCTCACCCCCCGCGAACGCGAAGTCCTCGCCCTGATGGCCGAGGGCCGCCGCAACACCGCCATCGGCCGCACCCTGTCCCTCACCCAGGGCACCATCGAAAAACACATCTCCGCCATCTTCGACAAACTCGCCCTCCCCCCATCCGACGACGACCACCGCCGAGTCCTCGCAGTCCTCACCTGGCTCCGCACCAACCCCTGACCCGAGCGCACTCGGGGGCTTCCGGTCATACGGTGGGATCTGCTGCAACGGGTACATCGAACGTTCCGATGCGACCGGGTTCCTGGGAGGATTCCGGTCGAGTCGGATGTGGGACCGTCGCGGTGGACACGTCGGGGCGGTCGGGGGCGACGCGGTGACGGGGGCAGTCGATGGAGTTCGAGGATCGGGTTCCGTTCGTGGTTCGGTTGGAGGCGGAGGACCGACAGGCGCTCTTCGCCTGTGGAACTCGACTGGTCTTCCCGGCCCGTCAGGTGCTCCTGCGCCAGCACGAACCGTCGGCGCACATCCTGATTCTGCTTTCCGGCTGGACCAAGGTCACCTCGGCCGCAGCCAACGGCTACGAGGCGTTGCTCGCACTGCGCGGACCCGGCGACATCCTCGGCGACGGTGCCGCGGTGAGCGGGCGCCATCGTTCGGCGACTGTCACCGCCCTGGGGCCGGTGGAGGCCCTGGCCGTGGACACGGATCGGTTCGGCGCGCTCCTGGACGAACGGCCGTCCATCACCAAGAAGTTGCTGGCATTGACCGCCGATCGCACCCGGGACAGCGACGATCGGCGCCTACAGTACGGGGCGTTGAACGTGCAGGGTCGACTCGCTCTGCTCCTCCTGGAGTTGATGCGCGGACCCGGCTTGGAGCCTGCAGGCGGGGTTCGGCTCACCCCCGGGCTCACCCAAAGCGAGTTGGCGGGTTCCGTGGGTGCGTCCCGGGAGGCGGTGGCGCGCCTACTGAAGGATTTGCGTGAACGCGGAATCGTGCGGACCGAACGCCGCAATCTCGTGGTGATCAGACCGGAGGCGCTCCGCAGGATGGCGCGGCAGGCGACGCGCTGAGCGAGCGGAAGCCGGGGTCCGTCCGACCCCGTTGTGTGCAGGTGGTCACATTGCGAGAGTGTCCGGGTACATCGTGTCGCGAACGCTTTCTCTGTCACGGTCGTGGGTGTCCGATCGGGCCCTGCGGGGCCCGCTCCTCCCACGGAAGGCAACCATGGGCGAGCCCGTCAACCGAACCATTCTGCTCTTCGACACCGAGCGATTCGGTCGCCGCGACGATGTGGTGCAGACCGTGCTGCGGCGGAGTCTGCACACGGTCGTCGACCGGACGCTCGTGGCCGCGGGGGTGGAGGCCACGCTTCAGTACCGCGAGGATCGCGGCGACGGCATGATCGTGTTGCTGGGCGCCGATGTGGCCAAGACGGAGGTGCTGCGCTCCCTCCTGACGGTCACTCCCGAACTGCTTTACGACCACAATCGCCTGGCATCGGGCAGCGCACAGATGCGGGTACGGATGGTGCTGGCCGCCGGCGAGATCACCCACGACCCGCAGGCCGGCACCGTCGGTGGGATCGTCGGCCACGACCTCAACCAGGCATGCCGGCTGCTCGACTCGGACGTGCTGCGCGACGCGCTGACCGAACGGGCGTACGAGGAATGTGTGTTGATGGTCAGCACGGCCGTCTACGACGGTGTGGTCCGGCACGGATACCGAGGAGTTCGGCCGGAACTCTTCCACAATGTCGAGGTGCCGACCAAAGACGGCGTACTTCGCGCGTGGCTGCACGGCCGACGCGAGTCGTCCGGTGCTTCCGATCCGGAGGATATGCGTAGGACCGCATCGGATCGGCGGTCCTCGAACCCGGCTTCGAATGTGGCGGATACGGGAGACGAGGGGCCGCGGCCGGCCGGGGTGCCGGTTCGTGAGCGGCCCGCCGGAGCGGTGTTCCACTTTCAGGCGGCACCGGTGGTACACGGCTCCATCGTCGGTGGCGACCTGCACGGAGTCAGCGGCGGTCGAGTCACGGGCGATGTGGTCCTCGGTGGTTCCCGTACCGACGGGGTCGCGCCGTCCACCGGCGAGGGCGTCGGGAAGTCGTCGTGAACGCCCCATCCCCGGCACCGGCCCCGGCACGCGACGAGGCGCCGGCGCGTACTGGACGGGAATCCGCGCCACCGGACGCCGCCAAGGCCGGCCCCGGTGCTCCGGAGAAGCCCGCCGAACCCGAGCGGGAGGAGCGGGAAGCAGAGGGCGACGACGGTGGTGAACCCGCCTGGGATTCTCGGCGCGACCTGTACCGGCACAGCCCCGGGATCATGTTCCGTCACGCCGTGCGCCTCGGTGGCTCGCTCGTCGGCGGTGATCAGCACGGGGTGAGCGGTGGTCAAGTCCTCGGTGACGTCGTCGTCGGGAGCAAGAACGAATACCACTTCAGCGGGCTCGACGGGGAGACGTCCGGCGACATCCCTGTCCGCGACGTCGAGACCCTGGCCGCGCACTTCGTTCGCCCGGTGAGTCCGCGTGCCGAAGAACCGGATGGCTCGCCGGTCGCGCCGGAATCCGCCAACGACGCTCGGCGGCCCGACGGTCCGTTCGACCAGGCGCTCGAGCAACTCCGGCGTAGACGGGTTGTGATCATCTCCGGGGCGGCGACCACGGGTCGCGGTACCGGCGCTCTCATGCTCCTGCGCGCCGCAGGATCGGCCCGATACCGCGAGCTCGATCCCACGCTGCGGCCGGGTCGTCAGGTCGGGGATCTCCGGGAGCACAGCGGCCATGTACTCGTCGACTACACGACCAGCGCGGAACAGCCCCTGCGTGAACACCACATCCGGGCGCTGAGTGAGAAATTGCGGTCTCTGGACAGTCACCTCGTGATCGTGGTCGGACCTCACCCGATGGTCCAAGGCGTCGATGTCGTGCCATGGCGACCGCCCGAGTCCGAACAGGTGATCCGCGGACACCTGGGCGACATGAACCTGGATGGACACGCCATCGAGGAGCTGCTTGCCCTGCCTGAGGTTCGGACGGTACTCGGCAACCGACTCCCAGTGTCGGAACTGGTGCGGTTCGCCCGGCGCATCGCCGAGTACGCGCGCGGCGAATGCACGCGAGCCGAGGTGGCCCGGTTCGGCCTCAGCGCCGCGGAACGGCAGGTGCGACAGTGGTTCGACGACTCGGAACAGACCTTGCATGCCAAGGCATTCCTGGTTGCCCTGGCCGCGTTCGACGAAGCCCCGTACCCGGTCACCGTGGAACTCGGGGACGTGCTGTTCGTCCTATTGCAGCAGATCGAGGATCCACAACGGCCGGCCAGGATTCCCGTCTTCGGCACCTCCAGCGCTCAACGGGTCGAACTCGCCCAGGCGGATCGCTACGAGGAACCCGAGGAGACCGAATGGGGGCCGGTACGGCAGACCAAGATCCAATTCCGTGACCGGTACACCGCGATCACGCTGCTGCACGAGGTCTGGACCGGACATCCGTCGGCGCGCCCCGCCCTGGTCGCCTGGCTGCGCAAATTGGCCACCGACGCCCGCCCGCTCGTGCGCAACCGCGCCGCCGCCACGACCGCCATCCTCGCCCGCGCCGACCTACCGTCGACCATGGCTCTGTTGATCCAGCGCTGGGCCGCCGACCGACTGTTTCGCCCACGGCTCGCCGCAGCGAACACGCTCACGCTCGCGCACCACCTCGGCACTCCACATGTGCCTCGCATTCTCCGGGAATGGTGCACCGCGCCCGACGAGCATCTGCGCTGGACGGCGGTGCGCACCTACGGGCTCGTGGGTGAGACCTTCCCCGCCGACGCGATCACGGCGCTGATCGAGGCGGTGCGTGCCGCAGAGGCGGAGGGAAGGGACACCATCGACGAATGGTCCGAGGAAATCGACGAGATCGCCCAGTCCGCCGCGACGTTGCTGCTCGCGGCGGGCCGAAACGTCGGCGCGTCCGACGGCGAGCGGCACACCGAGGACGGTCGGGGCACGGAAGAAACCGACGACGACGGCCCGGGCTCCGTGTTCGCACTGTGGCCCCTGCTGGTGTCGTTGGCACGTGGGGGCGCCACGCGGAAGTTCGTTCTGCGTACGGTCATCCATGCGTGCGCGCCCACCGATGACACCCCCGACGCCGCACGCCCGCTCCTGCTCGACCTGTTCATGCGTTCGCGAAGCACGCCGCAGAAGCCGGGCACGCTCCTGCGACAGTCCCTCGCGGATCTCTGGCGCATGGTCCTCAACGACCCCACGTCGACCGAGGACGCCGTGGCGGCAATGCGCGGCTGGATTCGTGCCGCCGAGCAAGATCCGGAGGCCGAACACGCTCTCGCGGAACTGCTTCCCATGCTCATCGTTTCCACCGAGGACGCGCGTCGCCTCGTGTACCTCCTCGAGAACCCGCGTGGGGGCGAGGGCGCGCAATCCCCGTCGGCGGTCGCCCGCCGACTGCGGGTGGGGTTGTCGGCGCCCGACGCGGCGACGTTGCGGCACCCGATGCGCTGATCCGTACAGCTCGTGCCGTCCCGATCTCTTCGAGGAGAGCAACGCATGACGAGCCGGTCCCCGCAGTGGGAACAGAACGCGAACCGGGACACCAAAATCGTCGACCCGGTCGTCACCATCCAGGAACTCTCGCGGTTCACACCGCTACAGACCGCACGCATCGACTACGCCCTGGTCTTCACCACCGCCCGGGGAGAGTTTCACTGCTTCCTTCCGCCCCACCGGCCGAGTCGAATGGAGGTTGCCACTCGCCGTTGGACCAGCGTGTACGCGGTCGACGTGGGCCTGCACGAGGCCGAGAGCACGCTCACACTGCCGAGTCGGGACGATGCCTTCCGCTTCGACGTCACCATGAACATTCGTTGGCGGGTCGCGGATCCGGCGATCTTCGTGGCCAGTGGCGAACGCGATGTCCCGGCCCTGATGCGGCGGTTCGTGGACGACTCGGTCCGGCCGGTGCTGCGCACGTATGCGATCGAGGACAGCACGATCGCCGAGAAGGATGCGCAGGAGGCATTGGTTGCCGCCGGTCCTCTGGGCGTGGCAGCCGGACTGCGCGTGCGGTGCGAGATCCAGGTGTCGCGGGACGAGGCCGCCTTGGAGCACGCGCGTCGGTTGCGTGAGATCGAGTTCGCCCGGCAGCGGCTCGATCCACAACACACCCTGTCGCTCCGTGAGGACCGACTGACGGCGGAGCGAGCACTTGCGCAGGGGCGACACCGACATCAGTTAGAAGTCCAGGACCGGCGGCTCGGCCATGAACGGGAGTTGATGCGGGGCGCCCAGGAGGTGGAACTGCAGGATATCGAGGCGAAGAAGATCCGGTACTACGCCTACTACCTGGAACAGGACGGGCCGATCGCGCTGGCGTTCCGGTTGGCTCGCCATCCGGAGGACGCGCGGCTGGTGATGGAGAATCTTCGGTCGGATCAACTCCGGCTCCTTCAGGCGAAGTTGCAGATCGCCCTCCAAGCGCTCGATGGCGGCCCCGGCGGGCTGGAGGAACACCAGTTGGCCGAGCCGCGCCGAATCGCGGCGACCGTCATCGAGGAGATCCTGCGTGTGGAGTTGCCCTGCGTGACGGACGAAGGGGAGTTTGCCCTGCCGGGCGCACGCCGCGAAGGCACCACCGGCGGCCGCGCCGAGCGGGATATCGAGGACGGCAAGGCGCCCGATGGTCCGACGCGGGCCCGCTATGTTGCCGCCGTACCCCCGGACGCGGAGGCCATCTTCGGCCGGTCGTCCCCGACTCCGCCTCGGCCATGACCGCCCTGGGGTCGGAGTCGGCTCGGCCGTTGGATCTTCGTACCGCCGAACGGCTGCTCAAGGACCTGCGCCAAGAGGCGGCCAGGGCGGACACCAAGAGTTCCGTGCTGGTCGGTGCCCAGGGGATGGTCGCGGCCTTGCTCGTCGGTGTGCTCACCGCGCAGGGATGGCGTCCTGGCGTGCTGACCGTGTTCGGGCAGTCGTTGTGGTGGTCCGGCTCGGTGTGCCTGCTCGTGTCGCTGTCGGCACTGTTGATGGCGGTCATCCCGCGTTACGGGGCTCGTGCCTGGCGACCCGGAATGCCCATCACGCACTTTGCCGACATCCGTAGCGCTGCCGGGCGCGGTCCTACGGTGCTGGAGCAGGCGCTACGGGACACCGAGGGCGCTCCGCAGGTGATGCTGCTCGCCGCGCTTACGGAAAACAGCCGGATAGTCGCCGGAAAGTATCGGTGGCTGCGGGTTGGTACGGCCTGCTTTGTGGTCGCCCTGATTCTCTTGCCGGGCTCGCTGCTTGCCGTCTGAAGAGCGGCGTCACATCGGATTCGAACTCCACTACGACTTCCGGGAGATGCCGAGTCATGCCCGTGCACGATCCGAATCACGACCGGAAGCGCGGCGCGAGGGCCGAGGATCCGCCAGCGTATCCGGATTACTCGATCAGCTCGAACGGACCGGCCACCGGTGTCGAGGAGCCGGTCCACCCGGTATGTCGCGAGGCTCGTGGGGCGGCCGATTCCCCCCTTCGTCCCGAGCGAGGCGATCTCGCGTTGCGATCGGGGCGCAGATACCTGAAGGCGCGTCAACGCGGCGTTGACGGAGCGGCGTTCTGGCAGCTCGTGGTGACCCTGCCGACCGCGCTGCTCAGCCTGCTCGGCGTGGTTGCCCTGTTCGCCCTGATCAGTCCGTTTCTGGGGTTGGTGACGACGGTCGCCTGGCTGTTGTCCGGAACGCTGGTCTTCCACCGGCCGACCGAGGCGGCCATCGCCCGATACGTCCTCGGCATGCGACGGCCTTGCCCGACAGACGCCCGGCGGCTGGACGGAATCTGGGGAGAGGTGACACGTCGGGCGGGCGTGCGCCAGGAGACCTACGAGCTCTGGATCGAGGACGCCGCCGAACTCAACGCCTCCGCGGCGGCGGGGCACATCGTGGGGGTGACCCGGCATGCGGTGGATCGGCTGCCGGATTCCCAGTTGGCCGCGATCCTCGCCCACGAGTTGGGTCACCATGTGGGCGGCCACACGTGGGCGGGAATGCTCGCGAACTGGTACTCGCTGCCCGCCCGGACGGTGGGGCGGTGGATTGTCACCGGCGCTACCACGCTCATGGCCTCGAGCAACAGACGTGGCATCTTTTGGGCGATCGGCCTGTCCCTGGTCTTCCTTTACACACTGGCCTTCCGAATGGGGATGTGGTGGTTGATGTTGCCGGTCGCGATCGGCCCGCTGCTTCTCTCCGGGCTCCACCGCCGGGCCGAGTTCCGGGCGGACGACTATGCGGGTGGGCTCGGGTTCGGTGCCGAGTTGGTGACGGTGCTTGCGCGGGAACAGCGGGAGCGGGTGACGCCGGGGATGGCGCGGATGTCGGTGGGGACGGAGCGCGGGTCGCGGCCGCGCGTACCGCAGGTCATTGCGGCGGCAACGCGGCCGGGGCCGACGTACGCGGGTGGGCAAAAGGTGTTGCGCGGGGCTGTGCGGGGGTTCCACCCGAACCACGCGGTTCGTATTGAACGTTTGCGCCGAGCGGGGTATAGCGGGGGCGATCGGGGTGGTGGGTGAGGGAGCATCGGGTGGTTATGGGTTTCTGACAGGCTTCTGACATGGGGCGACGAGGGTGGTTTGTGGGTGCCGGTTGGTGCCCGGATGGCTCCGCTGGTTGCGGATTTTTGTCTCGGCGCGCCCTTCGACAGTTTGTTGGTCCACGAGTGCACCCACCAGTGGTTCGGCAACGGCGTCTCGTTCACCGACTGGCGCGACGGCTGCCTGGCCGAGTGCGTTGCCCAGTACGCCAACCAACTCTGGGACGAGCACGTCGGCGCCGACCTGGACACCGGCTTCTACCCGTACATGTTCGAAGAGAGCCGAAACGACCCGCGGTTCTGGTCCACGAAGCTCTACGACCCGGGCCGGGGTCGGGAACTCGACGGCGGGTTGTACTTCAAGGGCTCGATGAAGATGCACGCGCTATGCCGAACCACCGGCGACACGGCGTTCTTCGACGCCTGGGCCCACGGCACGACGGCCCTTGCGGACAAGTACCTCTACCCGGGCACCCTCGGCCCCTTGAAGCCGAACCGGCCCTGAATCGAAGGGCCTTCGGACGAGCCGAGGTAGGCCAGGACGGCGAGGACGCGGCGGTTGGTGTCGTCGTCGGGCGGGAGGCCGAGCTTGGTGAGGATGTTGCGGACGTGCTTGCCGACGGCCGGTTCGGAGATTTCCAGGGCGCGCATGATCGCGGCGTTGGAGCGGCCTTCGGCGATCAACGCGAGGACTTGGCGTTCGCGCGGGGAGAGTGCGGCGACGGGTTCGGCGCGGCGGCGCAGGAGGCGGGTGACGACCTGGGGGTCGACGGCGGTGCCGCCCGCGGCGACGCGGCGCAGGGTGGCGGCGAACTCCTCGACGTCGACGATGCGGTCCTTGAGGAGGTAGCCGATCGCGCGTCCGCCGCCACCGGCGAGCAGTTCGGCGGCGCCGTCGGGCTCGATGTACTGGCTGAGGACGACGATCGGCAGGGCCGGGAACGTGGCGCGCAGCGCGAGTGCGGCGCGCAGGCCCTCGTCGGCATACGCCGGGGGCATGCGAACGTCGGTCAGTACGAGATCGGGGACCCGCTCGTGGACGGCGGCGGTCAGCGCCGCGCCGTCCGCGACGGCGGTCACCTCGAAGCCGAGGCGCTCGAGCAGCCCGGTGAGGCTTGCCCGGAGCAGGACGGTGTCCTCGGCCAGGATCAGGCGCAGCGGGTTCACCGGTCGTCCTCCTGTGGATGGGGCGGGCACGGGATCGTCACCCGCACGAGGGTCGGCCCGCCCGGTGGGCTGGATACCCGGATCGTGCCGTCGACGACCGCGACCCGGTCGGCGAGCCCGGTCAGCCCGGTGCCGTCGGCGAGGCGGGCGCCGCCGCGTCCGTCGTCCTCGACGTCGACGGTCAGCCGGCCGTGCCGCACGCGGGCGGTGAGCCGGATGGTGTCGGCGGCGCTGTGCCGGAGCGCGTTGGCCAGCGCCTCGGCGGCGGCGAAGTACGCGGCGGTCTCGACCGCTTGCGGTGGACGGTGCGGCAGGTCGATGTCCGTGCCGACGGGCAGCGGGCAGAACTCGGCGAGTTCGTACAGGGCCGCGCCCAGCCCCCGGTCGGTCAGCACCTGGGGGTGGATGCCGCGGATCAGTTCGCGCAGGTCGGCCATCAGGGTCTTGGCCTGGTCGTGCGCCCTGGCGACGGCCTGCCCCGCAGGGGAGTCGGCGGGCAGGTCCATTCGGGCGAGGCCCAATTGCAGGGTAAGGCCGAGGAGTTGCTGCTGGGCGCCGTCGTGCAGGTCGCGTTCGATGCGGCGGCGCTCGGCGGCGAAGCCGTCCGCGAGTCGGGACCGGGAGCGGGTGACCTCGACGAGGCGGGTCGCGAGCGGGTCGGGGCGGGGCTCGACCAGGGTCCGGGACAGGGCGGCCTGCGCGCGGACGAGGGTGGTGAGAACCACGAGGCCCAGGACGCCCGCGGCGAGCCCGGCGGCGCAGTACGGAAGCGCGTCGGGGACGCTGCGCGCGTGGCCGATGCCGAGCGCCACCGGGCCGCCGCTGCTGCGCGCGACCACGAGCGGCGCGGCGAGCCATACCGGGCACAGGACCGCCCAGATCGCCGCGAGCAGCACCAGCCCGGGCCCGGCGACGGCGACCAGGTACCCGGCGGCGACCTCGCGCCAGGCGCGGGCCGTGGTGTACCTCGCGCGGAATCGAACGGCGCGGGAGCTCGGCTCGGGCTCGGCCGGCTCGGGCTCGGCCGGCGTGGCCGGCGCGGATGCCAGTACGCGCAGCCGGCGGCGTTCCAGGGCGGCCAGCGGAGCCGCGGCCAGGGGCGCGAGACCGACGGTCAGGAGGATCCCGAACAGCAGGAGCGCGGCACGGCGGACGGCGTCCGCCCACGAGGAGATGTCGGCCGGCCGGGTGCACGCCATCGCCACCGGTGTCGCGAATGTGCCGAAGACGACCAGCGCGAGGAGGCCGATGGGCAGGCCGAGGGCGAGGTAGGCGAGCCCGCGTCGCATCCGCCGCAGCCGTCGCCGCAGGCCCGCGCCGGTCCTGCTGTCGGCAGGCGAGTGGTCGGCAGGCACGTGGTCGGCAGGCACGTGGTCGGCGGTCGCGCGGCTTGCGGACCGTCGACTGCGGAGCAGGGCAGACAACGGCACGGCGGTCCTCTCGTGATCGTTGGCGGCGGTGCGCAAACCGTACCTACCGTGCCGTCGAGCCCGCCGCCCCTGCCCGGCCCCACGGTTGCGCGCCCGGCGGCCGTCGACGCGGCTCGCGCGGTTCGAAGGGCCCGCTCCGACGGACCCCGGTCCTCACGTACGCGCCCCGGCGACTCGCACCGGCCGCTCCCGCGTCGCCTTCCGCGTGGTCACCACGGCGGCCACCACCGTCACGGCGAACGCCCCCGACACGGTGGTCGCCACCATGCCCCATGGCACCACCACGATCGCCGTCCCCGTCGCGGCCGCCGTGCTCCTGGCCGTGCCGGCCATCCCCGCCGCCGCGACGAGACCGCCGAGCAGGAGGCCGATCGTGGTCACGGCACAGGCTTCGACGAGCGCCATCCTTACCACCTGCCGGCGTTCGAGGCCGCCGAGCCGGACGACCGCGAACTCGGTGCGGCGTTCGGCCGTGGCGATGACCAGCGCGTTGACCACGCCGATCAGGGCGTAGACGCCCGCGAGTGCGAGCAGTACCGCGAAGATCTTGTCGTTGCCGTCCTGCTGCGCATCGGCTCTGCCCCGTGCCCAGCGCGCCACGGTGGTCGACTCGCCGAGACCCGCCGCGCGGATCCGCTTCGCGACCTCGGCGACGGACACGCCCGGCGCGACCGTCAGCACGGATTCCGCCGGCGCGACGGCGACGAGATCGGCGGGCAGCGCCTCGCGCGGAATCAGGAACTCGTCGCCGATGTCCAGCGTTTCCGGCAGTACCGCGACCACCCGCAGGGTGCGCTCGTGCCCCGCGACGTCGACGCTCACCGTGTCTCCGACGCGCGGGGGACGGTAGCCCTCGGCGGGCACCGCAGAGCCGACGGCCACGGTGTCGCCGCGCAGGTCCGCCAGCGAGCCGGACGCGGGCGCGAGCGTACGGGCCCGTGCGTAGGCGGCCGGGTCGACGGCGATCACCCGCTCGTCGAACACGTGCGGCCGGGCGGCCCCGGCGCCGTCCCGGCGCACCTCGGCGGTCACCGGCACCGGTACGGTCAGCCGGGTCGACACGTCCGCGACGCCCGGGATGCCCGCCAGCCGCGCCGCCCGCGCGCCGTCCGCCGACGTGACGACGAGATCGCCGCGGGTGAGTCGTTCCTGCTCGACACCGATCGACCGCGCCAATACCCCCAACGCGCCCGACAATCCGAGGACCAGCGAGACGAGGGTGATCAGCGGCGCCGCGACGGCCGCGTTGCGACGCGCACCGTCGCGGATGTTCGCCTCGGCCAGCGCACCCAGCGCGCTGCGCCGCAAGATCAG
Source organism: Embleya sp. NPDC059237 (assembly GCF_042754105.1). Taxonomy (NCBI): domain Bacteria; kingdom Bacillati; phylum Actinomycetota; class Actinomycetes; order Kitasatosporales; family Streptomycetaceae; genus Embleya; species Embleya sp. NPDC059237. The sequence continues at coordinate 34,995 of NZ_JBHZAE010000003.1, forward strand.
CCCGAACACCCGTGCCACGAGCGGCACGACCAGCGGAGCGAGCGCCGACAGCGCCACCGCGCCGACGACCGCGAGCACCATCGCGATGGTGACCGCGCCGATCATGTCGGCGGCCTGCGCGCCGACGGCGAGCACGATCGACAGGGCGAGGCACGACAGGCCGAGGCACCACCGGCCCGGCGTCATCACGCGGGCCGCCGCGCCGGTGTCGTGCATGGCCTCCAAGGGGCGGATGCGCCCCGCGCGCCGAGCCGCGTTCCACGAGCCGAGCAGGGCGATGCCGGTCCCGGTGGCGCCCGCGACGAGCACGGCCTTCCAATCCCAGTACGTCGGTCGGAACCCGGCCGGCACGAAGCCCACGTGTTCAAGCAGTCGTGCCTGGACCCACGTGGCGATCAGCCCCAGCGGAGCACCGCACAGCGCACCGACGACACCCAGCAGCAGCGACTCGGCCGCGAGCAACCGCCGCACCTGGCCGCGGCCACCGCCCAGCACGCGCAGCAGCGCGAGGTCCCGACGGCGCTGGGCGACCGCGAACGCGCAGGTCGAGCCGACGACGAAGACCGCGAGGAACACCACGAGCGGGACCTGAAGCCCCATCAGCATCGCCGCGCCGACGAAGCCTTCGCGCATCTCGTTGCGTTCGGCGTGCGGCAGGTCGGACGGGATGACCGGATCGGACACCGACATCAACACCAGCAGCGAGGCCTGGACGAGCGCGACGCCCAGCGCGATGGCCACCAGCGCGCCCGCGAACAACTGCTTGCGGTCGCGCAGTGTGCTCCAGGAGAGCGTGAACATCGGCTCACACCTCCAGCGACACGAGGCGATCGGCGACGTGCCGCGCGGACGGCCGCTCGATGCGATCGACCACCCGCCCGTCCGCGAGGAACACCACGGTGTCGGCGGCCGCGGCGGCGACCGGATCGTGCGTGACCATGACGATCGTCTGTCCCGCGTCGTCGCACATGCCCCGCAACAGCCCCAACACGGTGCGGGCGGACGCCGAATCGAGCGCGCCGGTCGGCTCGTCCGCGAACAGCACCCTGGGCCGGGTGACCATCGCCCGCGCCAGCGCGACGCGCTGCTGTTGCCCACCCGACAATTCGCGGGGACGATGCCGTCCCCGGTCCGCAAGCCCGACGTCGGCGAGCGCGGACCGGATGTCCTCGCGCCGCACCCTGCGCCCCGCCAGCCGCAGCGGCAGCGCCACATTCTGTTCCGCGGTCAGGGACGCGACCAGGTTGAAGTTCTGGAACACGAACCCGACCGTGCCGCGCCGCAGTCGGGTCAGGCGCCGGTCGTCCGCGTCCGTCATGTCCTCACCGAGGAGGGTGACGCGGCCCGAGTCGAGCGTGTCGAGTCCGGCGGCGCAGTGCAGCAGCGTCGACTTGCCCGATCCCGACGGCCCCATCACCGCGACCCAGGCGCCGGCCGCGAGCGACAGGTCCACACCGTCCAGCGCCCGCACCCGTGCGTCGCCGCTGCCGTACCCGCGCACCGCCTGCCGCATCTCCAGGACCGGTACATCGGGCCGCGCCGGGGCGGGCCGTAGCGGCTCCGAACCCCTCGGCGCGTACTCCACTTTGCCACCTGTGCCGCCCACTTCGTCCTCCCGGCCACCGCTCGCCGCCACGGTTCGGGCGGTATGCGAAGTCCATCAACACGGGCGGCCGGGGGCACTCCGGGAGGCAGGCGGATCCCGGGTATCCCCAGGCATACCCGGGGTATCGACGGTCCGCGTTGCCGATGCGTCGGCGCTCCCGCCGTCGTACTACCGGTGCGCGCCGTGCACGATCAGCGCCCAGGCCAGGCAGGCGAACGCCGCCGTATGCAGGAACGCGCGGACGATGTTCCAGGTGACCCACGTGCCCTCGAAGTCCGCGCGGATCGTGGCCGATTGCCCGGTCCGGTCGGGATCACCGGCCTCCGCGAGTCGGTTGTTGAGGGGCACATTGACGCCGGCGGTGACCACGAAGGCGACCAGGTACAGCGCGAGCGCCGCCAGCACCCAGGGCAACACGGGCCGACCCTGGTCGCGCCAGGCCTGGACGGCGGCCAGACCGAGGAGCGGGATCGTGCCCATGAACGGAAGCATGAAGACCGGGTTGAGGATGGCCTTGTTGATGCCCCGCATCGCCTCGACGAACGTGTGGTCGGACGACCGGCCGAGACCCGGCATGACCGAGTAGGAGAAGGCGGCGAACAGTCCGGCCATCAGCCCCGCGGTGACAAGGGCGGTGAGCAGCACACCGGTCTGCAGGTGTTCCATGGCGCGTCCTCCTGGTTGCGAGTCACCTCGACGACGCGGCCACGAGGGCGTCGCCGCAGGTCAACCATCTGATCTGGGGTGGATCGTCGGCAACGGCCGTTTCCGCAAGGCGCGTTAACCTGACGGTTAACGTCACGGTCGCGACCCGGGGAAGCACCGGTTGCGCCGTACCGTCCGCGCCACCACCCCTCAGGCCGTGGCGGTGACCGAAGCGTGCCGGTGGGCCGGCGTCACGGCGTCGGCACGGTTGAGCGGGACGAGGGCGACCCAGATCAGCGCGGCGCCGATCGGGAGGAGGTTCAGGTCGGCCATGATGGCCACGAAGCCCACGAGGACCAGCACCGGGGCAGCCGCCGAGGCGAGGCCGCGCCGGGGGCCGACGACCGCGTACTGCACGAACAGCGCGAGCAGGCCGAGCATGAAGAACACCGGGCCGACCTCGTAGAACGCCTGGGGGATCACCGCGGGGACATCGGCGTACCGGTCGGACAACGCGCTCTTCTCGGCCGCGTCGGCCGCCTTCAGCCCGACGACGATGTCGAGGACGGCGACGCGGACGAACGCGGCCAGCCCGACGGCGGCCACGGTGGTGAGCACGCCGGCGGTGATCCGGCGGGCCGGGCCGCCGGCTCCGGCGTCGAGGATCCGGCGTCGCAGTCCCGCGATGACCACGCCGTACAGGAGCAGGGACCCGAGGAAGAGCAGGTGGCCGATGGTCCAGGCGGGGCCGGGACCGTGCTGCCCGTCGATGCCGTCGACGAGACGAACGACACCGTAGGCGCCCATGAGGGCCGGGGCGAGGTGGAAGGCAGTCCTGGTCATGAGCGGTTCTCCCGGGATTTGGAACGGGGTGTTTCCCATGTCCTCAATCCTGTGGAGAACGACGGTCCCGCAGATCGCCGCGGCCGGTGATCTCCGGCTATGGCCGGCGCGGGGGAGAAGCGACGCCCGGCTCCCCCGCGCGACCGATGGCCCGGCCATCCCGTCGCCCCGGTACGCCCGCCTGAAGGCCCGTCAGGCCGGCTCGATCAGCCGGGTTTCGTACGCGGCGATGACGGCCTGGACCCGGTCGCGGAGACCGAGCTTGGACAGCACGTTGCTCACGTGCGTCTTGACCGTGTGCTCGCTGACGACCATGGCGGTGGCGATCTCCGCGTTCGACAGACCACGGCCGAGCATGCGCAGGGTCTCGCGTTCGCGCGCGGTCAGCACGGCCAGGCGTTCGGACGCGGTCGCCCCGGCGCGCGGCCGGTTGCGGGTGATGTCCGAGATGAGCCGCCGGGTAATGGCAGGCGCCAGCAACGACTCCCCTGCGGCGACCACCCGAACCGCGTGCACGAGATCGTCCCGCCGCACATCCTTGAGCAGGAAGCCACTCGCTCCCGCGTAGAGGGCGTCGTAGACGTAGTCGTCGCGACCGAACGTCGTGAGCATGATCGCGCGGGCCGGGGTCTCGGCACATACGATCTTCGCGGCCTCGATGCCGTCCAGGCCCGGCATACGGATGTCGAGCAGGACCACATCGGGGACGTGCTCGCGGACGGCGGCGACGGCGGCGGTGCCGTCCGCCGCCTCGCCCACGACCTCGATGTCGGGCTGCGCGTCCAGGATCATCGCGAAGCCGCTGCGCACCAGCTCCTGGTCGTCGGCGAGTACCACGCGGATCACGAGGTCACCGCCGCGGCCGGGGTGTAGGGCAGACGCGCGTGTACGCGGAACCCGCCTTCGGGCAGCGGACCGGAATCGGCTGTTCCGCCGCAGGCGAGAGCACGTTCGCGGATGCCGATCAGGCCGTCCCCGCCGCGCCGCCACCCCGCGGGATTCGCTTCGCCGCCGCCCCTGCCGTCGTCGGTCACAGTGATCTCCAGTTCGTCGCCGGTCCAGCTCAGCCGTACCTCCGCCGTGGAGGCGCCGGCGTGCTTGACCGTATTGGTGAGGGCTTCCTGGACGATGCGGTACGCGGCCAGGTCCGCGTCGGCGGGCAGGTCGCGACGGTCCCCTTCGACGACGAGTCGCACGTGGACGTGAGTACGGTCGACGTGCTCGATGAGCTGGGCGATCGTGTCGACGGTCGGCCGGGGCGCGCGGGTACCGATGTCCTGGTCCTGATCGTCCTTGAGGACGCCCAGCATGCGGCGCAGTTGCTCCATCGCGTCGCGTCCGGCCTCCGCGATCGCGTCGAAGGAGCGTTCGGCCCGGTCGGGGTCCGTTCGTACCACCACGGGCCCGGCCTCCGCCTGGACGATCATGATGCTGACCGCGTGCGCGAGTATGTCGTGCATGTCGCGGGCGATACTCGCGCGCTCCTCGGCCGCCGCCCGCGCCGCCTCGGCCTCACGCTCACGCTCCAGCTGAGCGGAACGTTCCATCAACGCATCCGACCTCTCCCGAGCCGCCCGAGCGAGCATGCCCATGAGGAACGCCATGACGGGCAGGAGCAGCGTGAACATGAACTGCCCCGCGTCGTTGCCCTTGACCAACAGCGCGCCGAACGGGGTGGTGGTGGTGAGTGTGCCGATGAACCCCCAACGCTGCCACCGATGCCGCCCACGGTCGGCCAACGTGTAGATGGCCACCAACGCCCCGTACTGCAACGTCTGCCCGGGCCGATCATGCAACGACACGGCAGTGGCAAAAAAGGCAACGACCAGAGTCACCAAGAACGGCGCCCGCCGCCGCCAAACCAACGGCACAACCGTCCCAAGATTGACCACAAACCCCAGCAAGGTCACATCGTCCGCAGTAGCAAACGGCACAAACACCGCCGCCCCAACCGCCCCCGCAACCACCACATCCAAAACCCGACTGTCCCCACGCCCAACACCCAGCCGCGCAACAACCCCACCAAACCAACCTGACATCCAGTCAGTATGTGGGCGGAGCCCACCACCGAGCCTCAGTCGCGCGAGGGATTCGCCCCCGGACGCGGGATGTGAGGGGTTGCCGCCATGCGCCGGAGCCACCAACAACGATGTCGCCCCCGGTCGCCGGGCAACCGAGGGCAAGGCTTTGCCTGTTGAGGCCGACGGGGATGCGAGATTCGAACTCGTGAGGGGGCGAACCCGACACGCTTTCCAAGTCGCCGTCGTGGCGCCCGGGGCGCTCCGCCGGCCTCCTGGCCTGGCGGGGAGCAGGTGCAAGCCTGGTTGGTGGACGGGTGTCGAAGACGGCCGAACTCAAGGGGTGTCGGGCGTCCGCAGCGGTTCGGGGCGGCGACGACGTCGGATGAGCAGCGCCGCGGCAACCAGGAGCGCGCCGACCACGCCCAGCACGATGGGCAGGGTGGTACCGACGAGCACGATCAAGTCGTGGCCGTCACGGGCGTCGTTCGCGGCGGCTTTCACGGACCCGGGGGTCTGTTGGTAGAAGACATCGGAGACCGGCAACAGCGGGAGGAAGGCGCCGCCGCTCGGGGCGATGACTCCGGCCACGCGCTGCTGGGACCGCTGCGTGTCGATCACGATGCCGGTCTCGGGGGCGACCCAGAAGGTATCCGCACTCGCCAGCGTGTAGGCGAGTGGTACCGGATCGCTCAATGTGGGCAACAGCGCCGCCAATTGCTCCTTGGCGGCGGGCGGTACGGTCCCGAGCTGGGCGACCAGGGCCAGGGTGGCCTTGGGGACGGCCGGCGGCAGACCGGCGAGCACTTGGGCGTCGGTGATCCGAGTCGGCTGCAGACGCGCCTCGTACACGTAGGTGCCGAGTCCCGACTTGTTCTCCGTGCGTGTGTAGGTCAGCGGGGTCGTGCTCCTGGTTTCCGGCCGCCAGCCGGTGTACGTCCGCTTCTTCGCGCCGAGCGGCCAACTCACCGTCAGGCCCTGGGCCTCGACCACCGTCCAGTCCGCCGGGTGGCTGCCGGCCGGCTCGAGCGTCTTGCGGTTGACGGCGTATTTCCAGTCCGTCTTCTCGACCTGAACGCCTGCGGCGGTCGTCGTCCGGGCGTCGCCGGCCAGGGCCGTGTTGCCCGAGGTCGCCTCGACCTTCACGGTCCGTTCGATGGCCAGGGGGACGTCTCGTTTGACGGCTGTCGCAAGGCTGCCCTTCGCCACCTCCTGGGCGTCGAGCAGAGTTCTGAAACTGCCGATGTAGGACCGCTTGGCGTCGGTGTCGTCGGGCAGTCGAACCACATAATTCGGCGTGATGACGTACGCGAGCACGAATGCGCAGGCGATCAGGATCAGCCCCACCGCGACAGCGACACCGCGGAGCACCGTGTTCGTCCGCATGATGGGCTCTCCCACTGAACTGGTTCTCGATCATGCTCCTGACCGGGCCCGTGTGCCCCGGACGCCCCGCCGGCACGCCTGTGGCCTGCCATCCGGGTGACGCCGCCGACAGCGTCCCCCATCGGACCCTGCCGGCACATTCACAACCGACGCCCTCGAGCCCACGGTCCACGCCGGCCGGGCCGGCGCAGGTGCGGCGGTCGTTCGAGGAAGTCGATGCGGCCATGAAGCCCGCCGACTGGGGTAGTTCGGGGGCCGAGTGCCGAGTGGATCTGCCAGAGGAGGCCGCGCTGCTGGGGCGCCGGCGGATGGAGTCCTGGGCGGAGATCGTCGAGGCGTCCCGATCCGCCGGGTTGCTCATGAAGGATCGTCTCGTCTCGTCGAGAGCGCACGGTGGGAGACACTCCCTGCGGGCGAACAGGCTGTGGATCGCGCGAAGGGGCCCGGCAGGTACGGCGAAGCGAAGATCTGACGATCGGCGTGTCTTGAATGCCGTTACCCACGCAGGGCCTCGGCCATCTGGCCGAGGCCCTGCGTAGACGTGAGGTGGGTGAGGTTACGGCTGAGAATCTCGTTCCATTATGGCAGTCGCAGTCTCGATGCCGTTGACGACCTCGTACTCGAGGTCGTTGATCCCGACTCTGTCCTTAACCGTGTCGAAGTGAATGCGGGCGGAGGCGATCTTGTCCTGCTCCGCGGGGCGGAGCAGTTCGAGTTGGTTGGTCCCCTTGGTCTCGAAGACGATGTAGCGGCTGCCATCGGCACGTTCAACGGTCAGGGCCCAGTCGGGGTTGTAGCTCCCCAGCGGAGTCGGAATCTTGAACGAGGACGGAAGCTTCACGAAGGTTTTGACCTCAGAGCGCTGCAGGAGCGCGAGCGCAAAGTCCTTCTCCGTGTTCGAGTCGATGACCAGATACTTGTACACAGATTTCTGCTCGAACGAGATCGCGTTGCCGTCTGCATTGGTGATGATGTTTCCTCCCGGGCCGGTGTACCCGGCGAGGTCGGCCTCGCGAAGCAGGCTGAGCGCATACCGGCGGTCTGCTTCGGGGCGGGAGGAATCCACCAGCTCGTAGCGCAGCCCCTTGACCTGGAATTCGGCCTTGGTGATGTTGAGTTGGCGGCCTGCCTGGTCGATGTATGCCTGTGGGTTGTCCCGGAACTGTCCGAGCGTGCCGGACTCGGTGAGGACGTGAGCGAGCGTGGCACGGGTCAGCTGGGTGCGGTCTGCAAGGACGGACAGAATGTCGGGCAGGTCCTCGCTGTCGGCATAAGTGACGTCCGCACGGCGCGCTGCGGCGGCTTCCGCGGTCAGGCCACTCTGGTCGATGCGCTCCACACGGTGCGTGACCCACTCTCCGCGACGCTTGGGTATCGGAAGCATGCTCCGCAGAGCCTTGACCATCGCGGCACGCAGGTTGGCTTCGTCGACCTCGACGCGGTACTCCGTGCGGTGCTGGATGCGGTCCCACAACTCCTGGAACTCAGGGCTCTCCAGGCGTTCCTGGACGAGGGGCACCGCCACGCGTTCGCCGGCCTTCTTGACATCCATTGGCTTGGCCAAGCGTTTGATCAGTCCGAGCACTGCCTTGGCCGCGGCCTCGGACCCGACGGAATCGCTGACAACCTTTGTGAGGTTCTCATCGCCGGTCTGCACGGCTTGGCGCAGGCTGTCCTGCACCTTGCCCTTGACGTCGATGTACCCCTCGGAGAACAGAGCCTGGTACAGCGTTTGCGCGGCGGCCGAGCCAACAGGAACGACCGTCCCGTCCTTGGCCTTGAAGGACAGGCGCGCGAAGCTGTCCACGGTGATGAGACCGAACTGGATGCCCAAATCGTCGGCCATTTCGCGTTGCAGACGATCTGCGAACTCTTCGTAGGACTCGTTCGCGATCACGGTGAGGCGGTTGATGTCAAAGCCGTGGACCCGGTTTCCCGACCCGTCCACGCACAGGCGCAGGCCACGTCCGATGGACTGGCGCCTCCACCGCTCAGTGCCCATGTTTCGCAGGACACAGATCTGGAAGACGTTGGGGTTGTCCCAGCCTTCCTGCAACGCGGAGTGGCTGAAGATGAACCGAAGAGGGGTGCCGGGGGTGGTCAGCCCGACCTTGTCCCGCATGATCTGCTCGTAAGCCCGGCCGGCCTGCTGGCGCCCCTTGTCGGTGGTCTCCTTCGTATCCACCAGAACCTCGGCACCGCCCTTGCGGTGGTCCACGGAGAAGTACCCCTGGTGTGCCTCCTTCGCGACCGTGTCGGCGGCGGAGCCGCTCAGCAGGGTGTTGAACTCCGGCTCGGAGGCGATCCGTGCGTACTCCTCCTCGAAGATTCGCGCGTACTCACCCAGAAGTGCCTCTCCGTTGGGGCCGTACTCGCGGTACTTGGGCACGGAGTCCACGAAGAAGAGGCTGAGTACCTTTATGTCGCGCCTGTGGATCGCGAACTCCTGCTCCTTGAGCAGGTGTTGCCGGATGGTCTGGGCGATCATCTGGCGGGCTCGCTCACTGATACTCACCTCGGCGCCGATACTGTCCCCGACTCTCAGCGGCTGCGCGACGGTATCGAAGGAGACGCTCTCCTGCCCCGGGGTCGCGTGGATGGCGACCACGGTGAGGTCCTTGTACAGGTCACGGCCAGTGAGGTCCGCGAGGTTGTTGCGCGACGTGGTGTCTACGGTGACAGCCTTGCGTTTGATCTCGTTGCCCTGCTCGACATCCGCCTCGACGCGTGCCGTGATCGCGCCGCCTTTGCCTCGCGCTACTCCGAGCAGCTTGACGTACGGGGTTGTCCCGCTGGCAGAGGTGACCAGAGAGTCGACCTCGATCTGCTTGACCAGCTGTTTCTCGTAGGCGGCGATGGCGTCCAGGCGGTAGACGAGATTGGCTTTGTCAGCCTTGGGGTGAGTGGCCGAATAGCGCAGGGTGGCCAGCGCGTTGAATTCCTCCAGCGCGCTGCGGCCTGCGCCCTTCTTCCTACCGGTACCGGTGTCGCCGTACACGCTCTGCGGCTCGTCGACGATGATGATCGGGTTCGTGGCACGGATCAGGTCAGCGGGTACCTCGGAGTCAAGGTCCTCGGCCGGTTGGTAGACCTTGTTGGTCTTCTTGTTGATCGCCGCGACGGTGACGATCATGATCTCGATGCTCGGCGAGGTCGCGAATGAGCGCACGCGGGACGGGTTGCTGCCATCGAACTGGAAGAAGCTCATCGGCGGGTTGCCGTACAGGGTGTTGAAGTGCTCGCGCAGCATCCGGATGGACGTTTCGACGCCCTCCTTGATGGCCACCGACGGGACCACCACCATGAACTTGGTGAACCCGTAGAGCTGGTTGAGCTCGTAGATGGTGCGGAGGTAGACGTACGTCTTGCCGGTGCCGGTCTCCATCTCGATGGTGAAGTTCATCGAGTCCAGTGAGTGCTCCGGAGCGAGACCGGTGCGGTTCTGCACCTCATGCAGGTTGGCCAGGATCGTTTCGGGGTCCAAACGCAGCATGTTGCCGTAGCCCAGGTCGGAGAACCCTTCGAAGGCGGCGTGGGCGGCGGGATGGGCGTGCACGGTGAACTGCGAGGCCATGACCTCCTGGCCCCTGAACAGGCCCGTGACCGCGTCGATGGCTTGACGCTGGTAGTCGAGGTCCGCGTCGAAGGAGAACCTCATTCAGAGGCTCCGCACCGTGGTGAAGCCCGCCTGCTCGACAGCAGCGGCGAAGTTGAGCTTGGCGGCGGAGTCAACGAAGCCCGTGTCACGGACGACGACCGTGGTGTCGGCGTCGCCGGGGTCTTCGTCTCGCCACGTCACCAAGACCTTGGCGACCTCGTTCGCACGCTCGACCGTGATGTCGGTGCCGAAGTACGCAAACAGCGTGCCAGCCAGGTTGTACAGCGTGCTGCCGGCAACTTCGCGCGTCTCCAGCGGCGTGGTCAGGTCCACGCCCAGGCGCAGCATCATCTCGACCAAGAGGTCGTCCGTGGTGCGCCCCGTGACGAGGTTGTCCACGGCTCCGAGCAGGTCGAGCTGGTCGGGTGTGCCGTCCCAGGCCCTCACGTTGCTGGTTGCCAGGCGGTACGACCGGAAGCCGGTGTCGATGTCCGGGGCATCGGGGGTCTGCTTGGCGGCAATCTGCCGGCCCGCGCGACGCAGCCGCTCGCGCGTGATGTCCGCGATCGTGTCGTAGCCGTCCTTGTCGACCGACTCGTCGAGCTGAACCAAGATGTATCGGCGGTTGCCGCCATCGGCGGCGTTAAGGTCCATAACCGCGTGGCCTGTGGAGCCGGATCCCGCGAAGAAGTCGAGGACGAGAGCGTCTTTCGAGCCCTCGGTCACGAGCCCAAGCCAACGGGAGAGCACGTTCACATCCTTGGGGAAGTCAAAGACCCCGGGGGCGAGAAGTGAATCAAGTGACTTCGATGCACTAGTCCGCTTCTTCTCGAAGACCGAGGTGGGGACTACCCCTTCCTCGGAGTCCAGGTAGGTCTTTCGGTTGATGTATTCGTTGTGATCCTTGCCCCAGACAATGAGGCCGGCGTCAATGTCCTGCTGCATCCGCTCGGGCTTGGAGTAGATCCACCCTCGGCTGGGAACCTTCACGGGAAGACCGGTGACTGGATGAACGACATCGTACCGAGGCCCACCACCGCCAGGCCAGGAGATGTCACGCTTGCGGAAAACTCTGCCATCCGGCTCGAACTCGTAGAACCTGTTGTTCTCCTTTGCGGGGTGCCCCTCTGGCAGTGCGGAGATCCACGCCTTCATGAGGGTGGTTGCCTTTTTCTGATCTTGACCGGATTCGGCCCAGGCGGTTTTTGCCGCCTCGCGGGTGGCCTCATCTGCCGACCGTTCTTCCCTCCAGCGGACGCCCTTCTCGCGAAGTGAGCTCTCGTTCTTCGCATAGATGATCATGTAGTCGTGGCCGACCGATACATAACGGGAGTCGTTCTTCCGGCCACCCTGCCAGATGACATTCGCGACGAAGTTCTCCGCGCCGAATACTCGGTCCAGAAGTAGCTTCAGTCGGGCCTGCTCCGTATCGTCGATGGCGACAATGATGACGCCCGTCTCCTTGAGCAGGTGGTGCGCCACCAAGAGACGCGGATACATCATCGAAAGCCACTTTGTGTGCCTTGACGCCCCCGCCCTGCGGTCCTGCGCGCGATCCGAACCCCGGCCGGTCTGCAGCGCGCCCTCCTCGTCGCGCTGACCTGCCGCTGCTTCGTGCTCGCTCTGGGAGGTGGCGCGCTTGTCGGCGTAGACGAAGTCGTCGCTTCCGGTGTTGTAAGGCGGGTCGATATAGATCACGTCGGCCTGGTAGTTGGTGCGTCCGCGGCGCAGCAGGCGCAGGACCTCGAGGTTGTCGCCCTCGATGACGATGTTGCGTGTGGTATCCCAAGCCACGGACTCCCCGGGCATAGGCAAGAGCGTTCCTGTCGCGGGGAGGGTCGACAGGCGACGGGCCTCAGCCATACCGGGCCAGCGCAGGCCGAACGCTTCGGCGCTGCTGGGAGCGGCGTCGTCGCCCAGCAGGTCCCGGAGCACGTCGATGTCGACGGTGCCATCGATGACGGCGTCAGGAAAGAGACGGGCCAGAAGGTCGAGGTTCGACTTGGCCTCGCCGCGGCCGGTCACGTCGTTGACCGGTTCGAAGTCCAGGGTCACAGCGGGTGTCTTTCTTCTCTGTGGAGGGGTGGAGTTGGGAGCCGTCTGTCAGGTGACGCCTTGGTCGCGATCCGCACTGTAAAGGGTGTCTCGGACGATCTCGATCTGTGCACGCAGCGTCCGCGCCTGTGTATTGAGCTCGATACGTCGTTGCTGGTTCTTCGCCCGTCTGGCGTCCCGTACGACGGTGATCAGTTCCGTCTCCAGGTCGGTCAGCCCCCGGCGCAGTGAGATGGCCTCTGCCGCTTGCAGGGCTGTTCTGGCGGGTCGTCCGTCCGCTGCGGCGGTGCGTACGAGGTCGCGGTACAGCGCCCACATGTCCGTGCGGTCGAGCCGATCCAGCTGTAGAGCGCCGGGTTCGATCTGCCCGGCGGGCACCAGGACGTGTGCGTCGATCACGGATGTCGACCGAGTGGGGTCCGTGCGGCCGACATGGCTGAGTGCCAACGAGAGCGTCGTGGTGCCGTCCGGCAGAAGCGCGAACAGCACCACTGGCTTGGACATGCTGCGATGGACGAGCTGGATCACGCGGCTGCGATCGGCTGCGGTTGTCGTGTCGGCCAGGACGACTTCCAGGACCGGGATATCGACGACGGTGCGCTCGGTGCCCCGGTGCGCCGGCACCTGGATGGTCTCTGGGCGGAGGATCCCGATGAGCTGTGCTGAGGCCACGGCCTTGGTGATCAGGCGCGCATCGGCAGGCGCCTGATCCTCGAACTGCGCGGCGAGCATCTTCTTCGTGATTCGGTGCTGTTGGCGTGCTGCCTCTGGCAAGCCGAGCAGGTCGGCACCGTCGAGTCCACGAGGTGTGTCGGTCACCGGATGACCGCCAGCCAAGCGACCACATCCACGACTTCCAGTCCGGGCGCGCTGGCGTCTGTTCCGAGCTGAGAAGGGCCCGCGGAGAACAGGGAGGCCACCATGCTCTCCTCCGTCTTGCCGGACGCCGCTCGGACCACGACGTCCAGCAGATCGCGGTAGTGCTTCATGGATCTGCCCGACCCGGTTGTCTTGCCGAACTCTGCCAAGACGGTGCTGTCCGGTTCAGCGCTGCCGAGGCAGTGGTGGCGCAAGATGTCGAGAGCCGGCTTGGGTTCCTCGATGGGGTGGGCGAGCTCGCCGTCGTCGGTCACGTAGGCGAGCACATACGGGGCCAGCGGGTACGCCTTGGAGAAGCCGAATGCGTTGTCCCGCACTCGCAGAAGGAAGACCGCCCCGGGAGCGAGCCCGTCTTCGGCCAGCGTTTTGTCGAAACGGGTGACGCTGAACAGGGCCAAGGGCCAGCCGGTGATCTCCCGGACCTCTTCGTGCGGGCGGGCAGCGGCGTCCACGCGGAAGTCGGAGAGGGTGAGGTCGGTGATGCTCAGCCCGCCGGCGAGGTCTTCCATGGTGGGGGCGGCGTTCTGCATCTGCTGCAGCTGCTTGCGCCGGTAGTCCAGGTCGTTCATGTCACCGGAGGCGACGTCCAGGACGTTCTCTTCGCCGGTTGCGGATACGTCCAAGAGGGTCATGCGACTCGATACGCGCGACTCGAGGTTGATGTAGGCGTCCAGAGCCATGTCGGGCCAGAAATTAACGAGTTGAACACTGGTGTTGGTGGTGCCCAGGCGGTCCACGCGTCCGAAGCGTTGGACGATGCGTACGGGGTTCCAGTGGATGTCGTAGTTGATCACCGTGTCGCAGTCCTGCAGGTTCTGGCCCTCGGAGATGGTGTCGGTGGCAATCACGATGTCGATCTGCGGGGAAGCCTGGTCACCGCCTTTGGAGCGTGGGGAGAATGCGGTGAGCACGTCGATCATGTGGGTGCGCTGCATAGGGAGCGTGGTCCGGGTGGTCTGCCCCGTGATCAGGGCGACGTGCACGCCCAGCTCGTCGTTGGCCCAGCCGGCCACATGCTTGTAGAGATACTGGGCGGTGTCACTGAACGCTGTGAACACCAGGGCCTTGCGGTTGTCTTCGTTGGTAGGATGCTCAACCTTGTCGCGCAGGAACTCCTTGAGCTGAGCCAGTTTGGCGTCGCGGGCGGCATCGACGGCGTACACCTCGGCCAGCAGGGTGGCCACGGTGTCCCGGTCCTGTTGGAGTTCCTGCCGCCATCTGATCCGGTCTATGTCGGCGAGGAACACCTTGACGCTGCCGCCGACGGTGTCCTCGAACTGGGGGTCGTCCAGGTCGATGTTCTCGAGGTCTGCGAGGTTGTCGATGGAGGTCCTCTCACCTCCGGTCGCCTCGTAGGCGTCGATGCTGGCTATGGCACGGTCGATGGTGCCGAGGATTTTTCCGAGAGTCTCACCCAGGGAGTTGACCGAGGACTCCAAGCGCTTGAGTAGTCCCACCCGCAGCAGATGGACGACGTTGTTCTCGCGGTCGGTCTGCTTCCATACGCGATGGCCGCCGGTACGCACCTTCTGGTCGTAGAGGGCGGCGTACTTGCTCTCGTGCTTCGCGCTGACGTAGGAGGTGGGCTTGTAGGCCGCCAGGTTCAGGCGCAGGATCGACTGGTTGATCTGTTCCAGCGGGATCATGGCGTTGGCCGCGTCTATGGGTGGGGTGAGGTTGATCGGGGCCAGACGCTCGGGAAACTCCCCTACGTCCTTGGTGCCGTAATACTTCTGGATGTGCTTGCGCGAGCGGGCGATCGTCACCAGGTCCAGCAGGCGGATGTAGTCCATGCCGAGGGTGCCGGCCAGGGACCTCGTGCTCCGGGCAGCCGCAGGCGTGCGCTGCCATTCGTTGAAGTGTTTCTGTGCCCTGGCCAGGGTGGCTTCAATGCTCTTGATCCCGTCTGCGGCAAGGGCCTGGTCGTCCCCCTCCGTGGCGAACAGGACCTGGTTCTTGAGGTCGGCCAAGCGGGTATTCACTGGTGTGGCGCTGAGCATGAGGACCTTGGTCTTGACGCCGTTCTTGAAGACCTCGCTCATGAGGCGCTGGTACCGCGTCAACCGCCCTTTGACCTGTGGGTTGTTGCGGAAGTTATGGGACTCGTCGATCACGACGAGGTCGTAGTTGCCCCAGTTGATGTTGGCCAGGTCGATGTCCCCGGACTGTCCGTTCGTGCGGCTGAGGTCGGTGTGATTGAGGACGTCGTAGTGGAAGCGATCGTCAGCCAGCGGGTTGCGGTTGTCGTTGCCGCGGTAGACGGTCCAGTTCTCCCGCAGCCGCTTGGGCACCAGGACAAGGACGCGGTCGTTGCGGAGCTCGTAGTACTTGATGACCGCGAGAGCCTCGAAGGTCTTTCCCAGACCCACGCTGTCGGCGATGACGCAGCCGTTGTGGCGCTCAAGCTTTTCGATCGCGCCGAGCACTCCGTCACGCTGGAACTTGTAGAGCTTGTTCCACACGACGGAGTCATAGAAGCCGGTCTTGCCATGCTCGGCAGTCTCCTCGCCGGACTCTTCGACAAAATCCCGGAACAGGGAGGTCAGGACACGCAAGTAGACGGACTCAGGGGCTCTGTCCTCGAAGAGGGCCCGGGCTGCGTCGAGGAACTCCTTCTGGATGGTGCAGGTCGTTGCATCGTCGTGCCACATCCGCTCGAAGTTGACGACAGTCTGCGCCACCTTGTCCGCGTCCGTGGACTCCTGAGGGAAGTAGAGGCTTTGGGGCGCCACCAGGCCGAGACTCTCGGCCTCGAAACCCGCACCGTCCACGACGTAGGGGAATGGGCCGGCGACGCTCGTCCAGGTGCCGCGAGCGCGTCGCTTGAGTGTCCTGGTTTGGAGATGTTCTTCGGCCCAGGCCACGAACGCACGGGCGATGCGATGCTGATCCAGGCGTGCACGCTTCAGGTTTTCCTGCTCGAGCCCATTGAGGGGGAAGTCCTCAAGGCTGTGGCCGTGCAGAAGCAGACGCAAGTCGACATCGGTCAGCTCGTCCTGGAGCGCCTCGTAAACGAAGAGGGAGAACGATTCCGACAGCGAGTCCACGCGCGTGGCACCGGTCAGGTGCTTGCGCAACCGGTCGATCGCATGGCCTGCGTCGCTGGGGACCATGAAACTGAACCTCCGGGTGGACGTGGATTCGCTACTGCATAGGGGTGCGCGCCGTCCTGATGCTATGACGCTGTTGTGCCTGGCCGGGGTCCCTTGGCTGAGGGTCCCGCCGCTGGCCACCCTGCGCGACTGAGACCAAAACTGAGACCACACAACAACGAAGGTCCCTGCCTTTCAGCGGCAGGGACCTTCGTTTGCCCAGGTGGGCGGATGCGGAGGATACGAGATTCGAACTCGTGAGAGGTTGCCCCCAACACGCTTCCACGGGGTCATCTGTCGTTCCGGCGACGTTCGCCAACGTCCTGACGCGCGGTGGAGTCGGCGGCTGTCAGCCTCGCGAACACCGCTGTACGCCGGTGAATGCAACCAGAACCGCAACCAGGGTGGTGGCTCTTGGTCGCAGTTGATCAAGCTGACAGCCTCTCCTGCGCCCATGGGGTTCTCGGGCCCGCGCTCCACGACTCGGTGATGCTGCGGGCGGTCTGTGGCAGCTCTGGGAGGAAGGCGCGTACAGCGCCGCTGCCGGCGGGTGAAGACGGTCGCCGCGCCCAGCGGGTCGAGTCCCCCCATGCCTGTCTCGGACAGCCCCACGCCGGTGCACGTGAGCGTGCGTCCGGTTCGGTCACGTCGCCTGAGCGAGCCGGACGGCGTCGGGGCCGGCCGGGAAACGCAGTCGGCCGGTCGTGTCGTGGGCGGCGCGCCAGACCGTCTCGGCGACGTCGCTCTCCTGGGTGAACAGATCCTGGCCGGTGAAGTCGGCCATGGCCTTCCTTGCGAACGGCGTGTAGGGCGGCGGGACCAGCTCGTCCAGCGGCCCGCCGTCCATGGCCTTCCCCGCGAAGTTCGTCGTCAGACAGGCGCCCGGCTGGACCGTCTTGGCCCGTACGCCGAAGGGTGCGAGTTCGAGCGCGAGGGACGAAGTGAACCCCTCGACGGCCGCCTTGCTCGCCTTGTAGACGGCCGAGAGGGGCATGTCGCCCAGCACCACGCTGGAGGTCACGTTGACCACCACGCCGGATCCGCGCTCGCGGAACTGGGGCAGCACCGCCTGCGTTGTGGCCATCACGCCGAACGTATTGGTCTCGAAGACCTCCCGCACACGGGCCATCGAGGTGCCCTCGAACACGCTGATCGAGGGGACGCCCGCGTTGTTGACCAGGGCGTCGATCGGCCCGGCGGCCTCGAGCGCGGCGGTGATCGTCTCGGGCTTGGTCACGTCCAGTTCGACGATGCGCAGCCGGTCCGACTCGGGCAGGACATCCGGGCGCCGGCTGCGCATCGTCGCGATGACGTTCCACCCCTGCGCGTGGAAGTGGAGGGCAGTCGCGCGGCCGTAGCCGGACGAGGTCCCGGTGATCAGAACGGTGTTCATGTCGTGCCCCTTGCGATGCGGTGGGATCCGCGAACCGGAATGTTCATTCCTGCTCGGCTGAGGTTTCAGTGATCCCATTGAATCGCTCTGAGCTGGGAAAACAGTAGAACTATCCTCGCCCTTCCTTGCACGATTCTCCCATTCTGTCCGGCCGTACTCAGGGCGTGACGCTTGCCGGGCTGCGGGCGACGTCCCGCAGGCGGACCGCGTCCCGGCCCGGGGGCGCGCCGAACCGGCGGCGGTATTCGCGGCTGAACTGCGACGGATTGTCGTAGCCGACGCGCCGGCCGACCCCGGCGACGTCGCCCGGGTGGGTGGCCAGCAGCAGTCGTGCCTCCTGGAGCCGGATCTGCTTCTGGAACTGGATGGGGCTCATCGCGGTCACCGCCTGGAAGTTGCGGTAGAACGCGGAGGCGCTCATGCCGGACAAGCGGGCCACGTCTTCGACCCGGAAGGGCTCGGCGTAATGCTCACGGATCCAGCCTGCGGCGCGTGAGACATGGCTGAGGCCGCTGTCGGCGATGCCCAGTTGGCGCACCGTCGCACCCTGCTCGCCGGTGATCACGCGCCACAGGATCTCGCGTTTGATCAGCGGGGCCAGTACGGCGCGGTCGCGGGGTTCGTCGAGCAGGCGCAGCAGCCGGACCACCGCGTCCAGGAGGGCGGGCGGGGCATTGCTGACGGCGATCCCCGACGGCGGGCCTCCGCCGGTGCGGGGCATGTCTCCGGGGCCGGCCTGCAGCAGGAGCTCGGCAACGGCGGACGGTTCGAGGACGAGCCCGAAACCCAGCGCCGGGCGGCCGGGGTCGGCCTGGGTGAACTGTCCGGTGACGGGCAGGTCGACGGAGGCGACCAGGTACTGCCCCGGGCCGTACTCGTAGACCCGGTCGCCCAGCGCGAGCCGTTTGGCGCCCTGGGCGATGACCGCCAGGACCGTGCCGGACATGGAGGGCGCGGGCGGGTCGGGCCGGTCGACCTTCGAGATCAGGACCCCGTCGACGGCGGTGGTCCAGTCGGGGCGGGCGTGCCGGGCCAGCAGGTCGCGGAACTCATCGAGGGACATGCGCCCATTTCAGCAGCAATGCGCGAGAGCATTCCCAGGTTCGCGAGGATCGTGCAAGAGCGGGAGAGAATCGTTCTAACGTTTCCGCAGGTCAGAGGCATTGAATGGAACCAGCCCATTCCACCGAAACGAAGAAGGCTCCCCATGATTGCCAACTACGGATTCAATGCCACTTTGACCGCCGCTCCCGGCATGGGCGACCGGCTGGTCGATCTGCTGTCGACGGGCCTGGACGAGGGCAGCCCCGGCGCGAGCGAGCACTGCGTCGTCTACCTGGTCTCGCGCTCCGCCTCCGACCCCGACGTCGTCCACGTCACCGAGGGATGGACCAGCGAGGAGGACCACCACCGGACGTTCGCCGGCGAGGCCGCCCAGGCGATCGTGGCGCGGATCGGCGGACTGCTGGCCAAGGAGCCGGAGAACACCGACTACGTCCCGGTCTGCGGCAAGGCCGCCTTCTAGGCCCCGGGGAGGCCGCCCCTGCGCCTGCCGAGGCGGCCCTCGCTCCACCCGAGATCCCGCCCGAACGCCCCCGCACCACCCCGCGAAAGGCCGACGACCATGACCACAGCGCGCCCCGCCCTGGACCCCGAACTGCGCGACCTCCTCTCCGACATGCCGCTGATGCCCGAGCTCACCATGGAATTGCTCGCACAACTGCGGCAGTACCCCTCGACGCCGGTCGAGTCCCTGCTCGCCGACCGACGGGTCGACCGGCGCGAGGTCACCGTGCCCGCCAAGGACGGCACTCCGATACCCCTGTCGGTCTTCACCCCCGGGAGCGCCGACCGCACCACCGCCGCGCCCTGCGTGTACTGGATCCACGGCGGCGGAATGGTGATGGGTGACCGCTTCTCGCAGATCGACATCCCGCTGGAGTGGCTCGACGAGTTCGGCGCGGTCGTGGTGTCCGTGGACTATCGGCTGGCGCCCGAGGCCACCGGCACCGTCCCCGTCGACGACTGCTACCGGGGACTGCTCTGGGTGGCCGAACACGCCGAGGAACTGGGCGTCGATCCCGCCCGGATCATCGTCGCGGGAGCCAGCGCGGGCGGCGGCCTGGCGGCCGGCGTCACCCTGCTGGCCCGCGACCTCGGCACTCCGGCGATCGCCGCGCAGATACTGACCTGCCCCATGCTCGACCACCGCAACACCAGCACCTCCAGCCACCAGTACTCCGGCGGGCCCGGCATCTGGACTCGCGAGATGAACGACTTCGGCTGGCGCTGCGTTCTCGGCGACCTCACCGATGACGACGTGCCCGCGTATGTCTCACCCTCGCTGGCCGACGATCTCTCGAACCTGCCGACCACCTACATCGACACCGGCTCCGCCGAAGTGTTCCGCGACGAGGACACCGACTACGCCACCCGGATCTGGGCGGCCGGCGGACAGGCCGAACTCCACGTCTGGGCAGGCGGTTTCCACGGCTTCGACGCCCTGTACCCGCAGGCGCACATCTCGGCCACGGCCCGCCGCACCCGCACCGACTGGCTCGCCCGGCTCCTGCACGCCGCCTGACGCCGCAACCCGCGATGCCGCCGCCGCGCCCGGCGCCGGCTCGGCGCGCGAAGGCCGGGGACGGGAGCGAGGGGCTGACGCGCTGCAACCGAGGCCAGAACCGAGACCGCCAACGACGTCGCCCCCGGTCGCAGGGCGACCGGGGGCAACGTTTTGCCTGTTGAGGCTGGCGGAGGATACGAGATTCGAACTCGTGAGGGGGTGAACCCAACACGCTTTCCAATTCACCATCGTGGTGCCATGGGCGATTCGCCAGCATTCTGACCTGGTGCGGAGTGGGTCATCATCCGGGCGGTGGCCGGTGGTGAACATCAGCGAATGAGACCAGAAGTGAGACCAGACCGTCATGGGTTCCCGCTTCTTGCTCCTGTCTTCGCAGATCGACGATGACGGCCGGATCGGGGGCTTGACAAACCACGGCCGCGGTCACACCGGCGCGGACGCAGGTGTCAAGTATGGCGCTCGTTTCAGATTAGGCCGGCGCTAGGCTCAGATGAGTGTCGATGGCGCATTTTTGCTCAGGTAGCTCTTGAACGCGTTACGAATTCCAGCCTGGACATATCCGGTTTGCGACGTGCCGGGGAGCACATTGCGCTCGAACTGGCGTTTGCGGGCGTCCAGATACTTCACCACGCTCATCGCACCGATATTGGAGACGAACAACTCATCTTGAGTCCGAATATCGGCACGAAGTCCCTCGAAGTTCCTGGCTTGGCCGATCCCGAGCCCCGATGTGTAGTACTTGCACTCGATTACGAGGACGCACTGGCTGCCGCGAGGGGCAATCCGCTGCACACGGCTGAGTGTTGCCTCGGCTGCAGGCAGCACGAGCACGTCACACTCGTGCAGGACCCCCGAGGTGCCTTGGACTCGTACCCCGACATGTACCTCCAGCGGTGGTGCCCCGTCAAAGCGGACGACGGCGTGCGTGTAGGCGGCACCGTCGCTGTACAGCTGACCCGGGCTCGTACGGAAGACGAGGTCCTTGACTCGAACGCCCTTTACGTTTTCGTACGTGACTGTGGCGCCATGCCTGCTGGCCGTGGCTACGACCAGAGAGAATATGAATCCTTCGTAAACGTCCCAAATATCCGATGCCGATTGGTACGAGATGCGGCCGGTCGCCAGCAGGGCACGGATTTCTTTGAGGAGATCTTCGGTTTTACTCATGGAGTTGACTCTCGTCCTGCGTCGGTGAACAGGTCGGCCAAGTGCTCTCGTTCAGTCGGCCGAAGACGTGTGCCGGAAAGATTGACCTCGCGCTCGGTCCGGCGTGGGGTGTCTCCATCGGGAATAAATCTCACGCTGGTTACCGCATCGCGCCTGTCTGAGTCTGCATCTGTGGCAGGAACTTCGCGAAGAGTTTTGAGAGCTTCGGCTTCGATCGACGGTACTTCGATCAAGACCCGTTGCAGGGCACTGTGAAGAAGCTGGAGCCGTTCCTGCGGGCTCATCGGTCGAGTCGTAATCACAAGTGAGCCCCTCTTGCGAAACGTTTCGTATTCTGTGTCGCCGATTGCGAGCCGAGATACCGTCTCGTAACGGGCGGCCTCAGCTTCAAGGCCTCCGACAGCTACTGCGGCGGAAGCTTGGGATCGGCGTCGAAGTACCTTCTCCTCTGGCACGCCGTCAGCGATGGCTGCGTCGACTTCATCTAGCACCCATGCAAGCTGACTGCCCGTCACAGCGTCCCGAAGCTCTTGCTCCGCCCGACGGAGTTCGGTCTCGTTCATGGCCCCTCGACATATGCAGAGTAGCGACTGGTGGAGGAACGCAGCAGATCCACCTGGTTTCCCGGTTCAGGGGACGCACGTACGTCCTGCTTTTGGGCTGTGCCGCAGGGCTAACGTAGATGCACGGGCTGACACCGATCGATCGCCGACCC
Source organism: Embleya sp. NPDC059237 (assembly GCF_042754105.1). Classification (NCBI taxonomy): domain Bacteria; kingdom Bacillati; phylum Actinomycetota; class Actinomycetes; order Kitasatosporales; family Streptomycetaceae; genus Embleya; species Embleya sp. NPDC059237. The sequence continues at coordinate 56,979 of NZ_JBHZAE010000003.1, forward strand.
GTTCCCAAGCGTGGTGCCTCCTGAACGTCAGTTGGCTATGGAGCAATCTGTAGGCGCTGCGGCGATCACAACGACGTCGGCCCAATCACGGAATAGCCCGGGAGTGAATGAGCGGTTGGCTCAACCTTTCGAACATAGTGTCGATTTGCAAGCGCGGTTCGGAGTCCATTGCACCTGTGTCGTTCGCGATGCGGACGTGGAGCCACTCGGTCCCGGGGTCGTAGGCCGCGGTCGGCAACTGGGGGATGCACTTGCGGCCGGTTTCGTCCAAGGAGTACGGCTCGTCGAACGCGCGCTGCCATCGGTCGACGGCGGGGTGAGGAGCTCGGGTGCGTCAGCGGCGAGATCCTCCCACGAACTGCCGCACTCACGCTTGAAAATCACCGCCTTGACGAGGAGGCGGTGCCGGGTCCGCCGGGAGACTGCGACGTAGCGGAGCACGTACTCGATAGATTCTCGGACGCGGCGCATCCGACGCTCCACAACCGAGACCAACAACGACGTTGCCCTGGCCGCAGGGCGACCGGGGCTCCACTCGTCGGCCAAGGGTTCCAGTCGCGCGGTACCGGCCAAGGCTTCTGCGGCAGTCGCCTCCGTCTGTTTGGCAACTGGTCCGTACTCGGGATGGACGGGTGAGTGAGAGCAGCATTGATCGTGGACTCGATCACGGGGTGGGGGCCGGGCGGATCGGCCCGCAGACGGGCGCGCTACATGTGCGTCACCGACCCGATCTTGAGGAAGGTGGTGTACAGGTCGGGGCCGCGCTCCGGGGCACCCCGGACGGCGCCGAGACCCCACATGAGACGGAACCGAGACGAAATGAAATCAGCCCCGACCTGGCGAGAGGTCGGGGCTGACAGTTTTGCCTGTTCAGGCTGGCGGAGGATACGAGATTCGAACTCGTGAGGGGGTGAACCCAACACGCTTTCCAAGCGTGCGCCCTAGGCCACTAGGCGAATCCTCCGTGCGGAAGCTTACAGGAGGTCCGTGGGTGCTCGCGCACCCCTATTCGAGTGGGGGTGGGATGCAGTGAACCCCCCGTGCACCCGGCAGAGCCTCCCTATCCTTGCTGCCTTCCGGCCCTGGGGAGGTTCAGGAGGGATACCGCCGCACGGGGGGTCCGGCGCCTACAGTACCCGACTCGGGGTGGGGTTCGGGTACGGGCGGGGGCGGTGGGGGTGGTCGGGCGTTCCGCGTCTGTCGTTCGGCCCGGCTATCGTCGGGGGCGTGTCGCTCGCCCTCTACCGTCGCTATCGCCCCGAGACCTACGCAGAGGTCATCGGGCAGGAGCACGTGACGGAACCCCTGATGCAGGCCCTGCGCAACAATCGCGTCAATCACGCCTACCTCTTCAGCGGGCCGCGGGGGTGTGGCAAGACCACCAGTGCGCGCATTCTCGCCCGGTGTCTCAACTGTGAGCAGGGGCCTACCCCGACGCCCTGTGGCGAGTGCCAGTCGTGTCGGGATCTGGGGCTCGGTGGGCCCGGCAGCATCGACGTGATCGAGATCGACGCGGCGTCGCACGGTGGTGTGGACGATGCGCGCGACCTGCGCGAGAAGGCGCACTTTTCGCCGGTGAGTTCGCGCTACAAGATCTACATCATCGACGAGGCGCACATGGTCACGTCGGCGGGCTTCAACGCGCTGCTCAAGGTGGTCGAGGAGCCGCCGGAGCACCTGAAGTTCATTTTCGCCACCACCGAGCCGGAGAAGGTCATCGGGACCATTCGGTCCAGGACGCACCACTATCCGTTCCGGTTGGTGCCGCCCGGCGTGCTGCGCGATCACCTGGCGTCGGTGTGCGAGGCCGAGGGGATCAAGGTCGAGCCGACCGTGCTGCCGCTGGTCGTGCGGGCGGGGGCCGGGTCGGTCCGGGACTCGATGTCGGTGATGGACCAGTTGCTCGCGGGGGCCGCCGACGACGGGGTCACCTATGCGATGGCCACCTCCCTGCTCGGATTCACCGACCGGTCGTTGCTGGACGACGTGGTCGAGGCGTTCGTCGCGCAGGACGGCGGGGCCGCGTTCGAGTTGGTCGACCGGGTGATCGAGGGGGGCTACGACCCGCGTCGGTTCGTGGCCGACCTGCTGGAGCGGCTGCGCGACCTGGTGATCCTGGCCGCGGTGCCCGACGCGGCCGACAAGGGCCTGATCGACGTGCCGGCCGATCAGTTGGCGCGGATGGTCCGGCACGCCGCCGAGTTCGGCCGGGCCGGGCTCACCCGGGCCGCCGACATCGTCAACACCGGCCTCACCGAGATGCGCGGCGCCACCGCGCCGCGGCTGCAGTTGGAGCTGATCTGCGCCCGCGTCCTGCTGCCCGCCGTGGACTCCGGTGAGCAGGGCCTGCAGACGCGCCTGGAACGCCTCGAGCGCCGCGTCTCCGTCGGCGGCCTCCCCGCCGCGCCGGCCGCGCCCGTCGGTCCGGAGCCCGTCCGCGCCGACGCGCCCGCGCCCGCCGCCCGACAGCATGCCGCCGCCCCGGCCCCGCCGCCGCCCGTACAACAGCCGCAGCCGCAGCAGCAGCCCCAACAACCTCAGCCCCAGCAGCCCCAACAACCCGGCGCCTGGCCCCAGGCCCGCGCCGCCGGCTCCGGCCTGCCCCCCGCCCAGGGTCGCCCGCCCGCTCCCCAGCAGCCCCAGCAGCCCCAAGCCCACCAGCCCCCGCCCCAGGCGCCCCCCGCTCCCGCCCCCGCCGGCGACCTGACCCGCGTCCACGAGATGTGGCCGCAGATCCTCGACGCCGTCCGAGCCCGCAACCGGGTCGCCTGGATGATGCTCCAGACCGTCACCGTCGCCGGCTTCGACGGCGCCACGCTCACCCTCGCGTTCGAGCAGGCCGGCACCCGCGAGGGCTTCCGCAGCAGCGGGCGCGACGAGATCGTGCGCCAGGCCGTCCTGGACGCGTTCGGCCTCGACTGGCGAATCGACTGCGTCGTCGCCGGCGAGGGCACCGCCGCCCCCACCCACCGCGCGGCCCCCGCACCGACCCCGGCCCCGATGCCCCCGGCCGACCGGCAGCCCACCGCCCCGGCCGCCCCCGCGCCCGGCGCCTGGCCCGGCACCCCGCCGCCGGCGCCCGCGAGCGCCCCCGCCCCGCCGCAGGCCCCGACCCAGGCCGCGACCCAGCCCCGCCCCGCCACCACCACCCCACCGCCGCAGCCGCCTGCCCGCCCGCAACCCCAGCAACCCCAGCAGGCCCCACCCCCGCCGCCCCCCGAGCCGGACTTCGACATCCCCGAGGACTTCGGCCGCTACGACGACGAGGACCTCGCCGACGACGGCGGCCAGTCCACCCACGAACTGCTCGCCCGCGAGCTGGGCGCGACCATCATCGACGAGTCGCCGACCACCTGAGCCAGCGAACCGTGCCGTCGCCGCGCGTCCGCCCCGCGCGGAGCCGTAGGCTCGACCGCAGGACGGGCACGCTGAAGTGGTCCGCCCGAGGCGGTGCGAGGCCGCGTGCGAGCGACGAAGGGTGTCCAGGTGTTTCCCGGTGGTGGCCAGCCCGACATGCAGCAGCTGCTGCAGCAGGCGCAGAAGATGCAGCAGGACCTGATGGCGGCGCAGGACGAACTCGCCCGCACACAGGTGACGGGGAGCGCCGGTGGCGGCCTGGTGACCGCGACCGTATCCGGCGCCGGCGAGCTGCTGGCTCTGGAGATCTCGCCGTCCGCGGTGGATCCTGAGGACACGGAGACCCTCGGCGACCTGATCGTCGCCGCGGTGCGCGACGCGAACCGTGCCGCCCTGGAGATGCAGTCCCAGCTGATGGGCCCGCTCGCCCAGGGCATGGGTGCCGGCGGCCCGCTGGGCCTGCCCGGCATGTGAGCCGGATCCGCCCGACCGAAAGCCGAACCCACCGACAAGAACCCACCGACAAGAACCCGTCGACAACGAACCCACCGACAACGAACCCACCCACAACCAGAGCAAGCAGGGAGACGGTAGGTGTACGAAGGCGTCGTACAGGACCTCATCGACGAGCTGGGCCGACTGCCCGGTGTAGGGCCGAAGAGCGCGCAACGCATCGCCTTCCACCTCCTGGCGGCCGACCCGGCCGACGTCCGGCGCCTCGTGCACGCGCTCACCGAGGTCAAGGACAAGGTGCGGTTCTGCGTCACATGCGGCAACGTGGCGGAGTCGGAGCAGTGCCGAATCTGCCGCGATCCGCGACGCGACGTTGCGGTGATCTGCGTGGTCGAGGAGTCCAAGGATGTCGTGGCGATCGAGAAGACCCGCGAGTTCCGGGGCCGCTACCACGTGCTCGGCGGCGCGATCAGCCCGATCGAGGGTGTGGGCCCCGACGACCTGCGGATCCGTGAGCTGATGACCCGGCTCGCGGACGGCACGGTGACCGAGTTGATCCTGGCCACCGACCCGAACCTGGAAGGAGAGGCGACCGCGACGTATCTGGCTCGCCTGTGCAAGCCGATGGGTCTGCGGGTGACCCGGTTGGCCAGCGGGCTGCCGGTGGGGGGCGACCTGGAGTACGCCGACGAGGTCACGCTCGGGCGTGCCTTCGAGGGGAGACGACTGCTCGATGTCTGACGACCTGAACGAATTCACCAGTGAGATCGCCGACCAGATCGACAGCTTCGTCCTGGCCGTCGCAGAGGTGGCCAAGGGCGAGGAGCCGGAGCAGGCGGTGTCGATGCTGCTCCTGGAGGTCTCGCAGCTGATGCTCGCGGGCGGCCGGCTCGGTGCGATCGCCGACGTGGTGCCCGACGACCGATTCGAACCTGACTCGGGCCCGGATCCCGACGTCGACGCTCTGCGCTCGGCGCTGTCCCGGCTGCTGGAGCCGATCGACGTCTACTACGAGGTCTTCGACCCGTACGTGCCCAAGTCCAAGCCGGTCGCCGCGCGGCTGTCCGACGACGTCGCCGACGTGGTCGCCGACCTCGCGCACGGGCTCGCCCATCACCGGGCCGGGCGCAACCGCGAGGCGCTGTGGTGGTGGCAGTTCTCGTACCTGTCCAACTGGGGCGCCACCGCGAGCGCCGTACTGCGCGCGCTGCAGTCGGTGGTCTCGCACGCACGGCTGGACGATCCGATCATGGAGAGTCTGGACCCGGCCGGAGAGGCGCTGGCCGACGAATTGGTCGACGAACTCGCCGAACAACTCGACGAGGCCGTGGTCCTCGGCGGCCCGCACATCTGAACACGCGCAGAGCCGCAACACTCGGCCGCACACGCCCGCGCGCGGGGGGAGTCCCACCCCGGGCCCGGCGTACGGCGGCCGCCGCCGCTTCCGGCGTCCCGACATGGGCGTTCGGTTCCGACTGCCCGCTTAGTGATACGTACGTCTCACAATGTGAATAAAGCTTTGACCACTGTGCGGCCTAGTTAGACTGTGCCGACCGCACAGATATCAAGCGAGGAGCGCACGTGGGCCTTGTCGTGCAGAAGTACGGCGGCTCCTCCGTCGCCGATGCCGAGGGCATCAAGCGCGTGGCCAAGCGAATCGTCGACACCAAGAAGCAGGGCCACGAAGTGGTCGTGGTGGTGTCCGCGATGGGCGACACGACGGACGAGCTGATCGATCTGGCGCAGCAGGTGAGCCCCATCCCTTCCGGGCGCGAGCTCGACATGCTGCTCACCGCGGGTGAGCGGATGTCGATGGCGCTGCTGGCGATGGCGATCAAAAACCTGGGCGTCGACGCACGGTCGTTCACCGGCAGCCAAGCCGGTGTGATCACCGACGCGGTCCACAACAAAGCGCGCATCATCGATGTGACGCCGGGTCGGATCCGCTCCGCGCTCGACGAGGGCGCGATCGCGATCGTGGCCGGATTCCAGGGCGTGTCCCAGGACACCAAGGACATCACCACGCTCGGCCGCGGCGGCTCGGACACCACCGCCGTCGCGCTGGCCGCCGCGCTCGACGCCGAGGTCTGCGAGATCTACACGGACGTGGACGGCATCTTCACTGCCGACCCCCGCGTGGTGAAGAAGGCCCGGAAGATCTCCCGGATCAGCTACCAGGAGATGCTGGAGCTGGCCGCGAGCGGATCCAAGGTGCTGCACCTGCGGTGTGTGGAATACGCCCGCCGCTACGACATGCCCGTGCACGTGCGGTCGTCCTTCTCGGGACTCGTCGGCACTTGGGTGACGGATGAACCCGAAGGGGACGACATGGAGCACGCGATCATCTCCGGGGTCGCCCACGACACCAGCGAAGCGAAGATCACGGTGGTCGGGGTCCCGGACAAGCCGGGCGAGGCGGCCAAGATCTTCCGCCTGGTGGCGGACAACGAGATCAACATCGACATGATCGTGCAGAACGTCTCCGCGGCCTCCACCGGCCGCACCGACATCTCCTTCACGCTGCCGATGTCGGACGGCCAGAACGCGATGACCGCGCTGACCAAGGCCCAGGCCGAGATCGGCTTCGAGTCGCTGCGCTACGACGACCAGATCGGCAAGATCTCGCTGGTCGGCGCCGGCATGCGCTCGCACCCGGGCGTGACCGCCAAGTTCTTCGAATCGCTCACCGGCGCGGGGGTGAACATCGAGCTGATCTCGACCTCCGAGATCCGGATCTCGGTGGTCTGCCGTGCCGACGGCGTTCCGGCCGCCGTGCAGGCCGTGCACACCGCGTTCGGCCTGGACGACCAGTCCGGCGAAGCCGTCGTCTACGGAGGTACCGGCCGATGACCCGCAAGGACAAGCCCACCCTGGCCGTCGTCGGCGCCACCGGCGCGGTCGGCACGGTGATGCTCGAACTGCTCTCCACCCGCCAGGACGTGTGGGGCGAGATCCGCCTGATCGCGTCGGCGCGCAGCGCGGGCAAGAAGCTCGTCGTGCGCGGCGAGGAGGTCGAGGTGATCGCGCTGAGCGAGGAGTGCTTCGACGGCGTCGACGTCGCGATGTTCGACGTGCCCGACGAGGTCTCCGCGCACTGGGCGCCGATCGCCGCGAGCAAGGGCGCGGTCGCGGTGGACAACTCCGGCGCGTTCCGGATGGACCCCGAGGTCCCGCTCGTGGTGCCCGAGGTCAACGCCGCCGCGGCGCGCGTACGGCCGCGCGGCATCATCTCCAACCCGAACTGCACGACGCTGACCATGGTCGTCGCCCTCGGCGCGCTGCATGCCGAACTGGGCCTCAAGGAGCTGGTGGTCGCCTCGTACCAGGCCGCCTCCGGCGCCGGTCAGCCCGGTGTCGACGCGTTGCGCGAGCAGATCGGCAAGGTCGCGGACAGCCGTACGCTGGGCACCCAGCCCGGCGATGTGCGCCGTGCGGTGGGCGACTTCGGCCCGTTCCCGGCGCCGCTCGCGCTCAACGTGGTGCCGTGGGCCGGCTCGCTCAAGGACGACGGCTGGTCGTCCGAGGAGCTGAAGGTCCGCAACGAGTCCCGCAAGATCCTGGGTCTGCCCGACCTGAAGGTGCACACGACCTGCGTGCGCGTCCCGGTGATCACCACGCACTCCCTCGCGGTGCACGCCGTGTTCGAGAACGAGGTGTCGGTGGCCCGGGCGCACGAGATCCTGGACGGCGCCCCCGGCGTCGTGCTGTGCGACGACCCGGAGAACGGCGAGTTCCCGACGCCGGCCGACGTGGTCGGTACCGACCCGACCTGGGTCGGCCGGGTGCGTCGTTCGATCGACGACCCGTTCGCGCTGGACATGTTCATGTGCGGGGACAACCTGCGCAAGGGCGCGGCGCTGAACACCGCCCAGATTGCCGAGGTCGTCGCCGCCGAGCTGACCGAGCGCGACTAGGGCCCCTCCGCGAACCGACGCGGCAGCCGGCGCTCCCCGGGCGGGGACGCCGGCTGCCGTGCGTGCGGGCTGCGGGTCGCGACCGCCACCGCCACCGCAACCGCGCCACGAGCCTCTCCGTAGCGGACGTTTCCGTCACGAACCTTTCCGCAACGGACCGTCCCGTCGCGGACCTTCCTCGCCCCGAGTAGCTGACTGCATGTCATCCGGCCCACTACGGTGGGCGGACGTGTGGCTGAAGCCGACGACCGTCCCCGGATCGCAGGCGCATACAACCTTCCCGGGGGGTCGGGTGTCCAACAGTCGTGGCAGAAATGGTCGTGAGGGCGGAACCGGTGCTGCGCCCGGTTCGCATGCCCGTGGTCGGCGCGCTGGAACCGGGCGTTTCGGGAGCTTCCGTGTCCTCTGACGCGGGCGTCTCCATCGACGTCCTCACCGAGACCTACCGCGCGCACTATGGTTCGTTGTTGCGCTTGGCTTCCCTGTTGCTCGACGACACCGATTCGTGTGAGGACGTGGTGCAGGAGTCGTTCGTCCGGGTGCACACCGCCCGGCACCGGTTGCGCGAGGCCGACAAGACGCTGGCCTACCTGCGGCAGACCGTGGTGAACCTGTCCCGGTCGACGCTGCGGCGGCGGATCATGGGAATGCGGCTACTCTCCAAGCCGGAACCGAACTCGACCAGTACCGAGGACGGTTCGCGCCACGTGGCGGAACGCGACGTGCTGGTACGGGCGTTGCGCGAATTGCAACGGCGGCAGCGGGAAGTGATCGTGCTGCGCTATTACGCTGATCTGACAGAGGCTCAGGTGGCCGATCTGCTCGGGCTGTCGGTCGGCTCGGTGAAGGCGTACGCCTCACGCGGACTGGAAGCCCTCCGGGCCCGGATGGAGACGCCGTGAAGAACGACCCGGGGACCCTCGGTCCCGACCCCGACGACCTCGCGGCAGAGGTACGCCGGCGGCTGCACCAGGCCGTGTCCGACGTGCAGCCCGCGCCGGACGCCCTCGACCGGCTGCGCGCCGCCGTGCCCGCCCGCCGCAGACAGCGTCGGATGGCCACGCTCGGCGCCGCCGGGCTGGCCGCGGCGATCCTGGTCGGCACGCCCGTCCTGCGCACCGCGGTGACCGACGGCGACGATTCCAGGTCGAATGTCGGCGGCGTCCGCCCGTCCTCGTCGTCGGTCAACGCGACCGAGCCGCTGCCGGGGCCGAGCGAGGGGGTCAGCGCGGGCCTGCCGGGCGCCGGGCAGACCCATCCCGCCTCCCACGGCAGCAGTCCCACCAGCGGGTCCGGTTCCTCGACCGCGCCCACCAGCGGACAGAGCGCGGGCACCGGCACGGGGCAGAGCACGCCGCCGTCGTCGAGCGCGTCGCCGAGCGAGTCGGCGCCGCCGGTCAAGCCGCCGCCCGCGTGTCGGACCGTCGACATGTCCGGGGAGGAGGCGCGCCTTGGCCCGGTCCGCGCCGACGGGCTGGCGTACGGCGTGCTCCAGGTGCGCAGCAACGCGGCCAAGGACTGCATGGTGACCGGCCCCGGCGTGGTCGTCGTGGTCTCCCCACCCGGCAATCCGATAGTGCAGGTGACGGTGGTCCAGGCGCCGAGCCCCGACGCCGCGACCGCGCTGCCGGTGCCGTCCTCGTCCGCCCAGGGCATCACGCTGCGACCGGGGCAGGCGTACGAGTTCCAGTTCGCGTGGAAGCCGCAACCCCCGGGCGCGGACGGCACGTGTGCCGCCGACGCGCCCAAGGCGCCGGTGCCCGCGCTCGGGTACGCGCTCGCCGCCAACGACTTCAACGTGGCCAAGGTGACGCTCACGCCGACGTGTGGCGGCACCGTGTACCGCACCGACATCTACCGGACCGGGGAGTACGCGCGCGTGGGGTGAGACCCGGGATCGGCCCCCGTCGGCGGACGGTTACCGTTGGGGGGTGTACCGGTTCCTGCTCCAGCCGCGCTGGCTGGTCTTCCACGTGATCGTGCTCGTCGCGGTCCCGGTGTGCGCGGCGCTGGGATTGTGGCAGTTCCACCGCTACGGCGAACACAGGCAGAGCGGGGACGGCGGCGAGAAGGTGTCGGTGGCGCCCGCGGTGCCGCTTGCCGAACTGTTGCCGCCGGGCGCCAGGGTCGAGGGCGGTGCTCGCGGCCGCGCGGTCACGGTGACCGGGAGCTATGACCCGGCGCACCAACTGGTGGTGCCGGGGCGGCGCCACGACGGGCGCACCGGGTCGTATGTGGTCACTCCGCTGCTTGTGGCCGGCGCGCCCGCAGTGGTGGTCAACCGGGGCTGGGTCGAGGGTGCGAGCGTGCCCGCGCCGCCGGCAGGCACGGTCACTGTCACCGGTCGCCTGGAGTGGTCGGAAGCCGAGCACACCTCCGACGTGGATCGGGCCACCGACCTGAAGCCGGGCCAGGTGTCCATGATCAGCACGCCCGAACTGGTCAACGTGCTGCCCTATCCGCTCACCGACGGCTTCGTCGCGCTGACCGCGCAGACCCCGGCCGCCGACTCGGCCGCGCTGGTGCCGATGCCGCCGGCCAAGGCGTCCGGGGGCGGCGGCGTCTCGGGGCGGGCGTGGCAGAACCTCGGATACACCGCGCAGTGGTTCGTGTTCGCCGGTGCCGCGGTGTTCGTGTGGTGGCGCGTGGTGCGCCGGGAGGCGGACGAGCGCGCGGAGGAGCAGGAGGCGAAGCTGCTCGCGGAGCTGGGCATCGAGGCGTGAGCGCCGTCGAGACCCGAGCGCCCGGGTGGGCCGGGTCTTGAGCGGCCCGCTGGGCCGGGTCCCGAGCGACCGGCCGGGCCGGGTCCCGACCGGCTGGCCGGCGCGGGCCGAGGTGATCGGCCCGCGCTCGCGGCGACCTACGCGGGGTTGCGCACCGGCAGGCCGATGACCCCGTCGACGAAGGCGAACTCCTGGCGCATCTGCCGGATTCGCTCCTCGACGACCAGCGAGCCGTGGCCCGCGTCGTAGCGGTAGACCTCGTGCGGCTTGCCCAGCTGTGCCAGCCGCTCGACGTAGTTCTCGATCTGCTTGATCGGGCAGCGCGGGTCGTTCTCGCCGGCGCTGATGTACACCGGCACCCGGACCTGCTCGACATAGGTCAGCGGCGAAGAGGCGGCCCAGCGCTCCGGGACCTCCTCGGGCGAGCCGCCGAGCAGCGTACGGTCCATCGCCTTCAGCACGTCCATCTCGTCGTGGTAGGCGGTGACGTAGTCCGCCACCGGCACCGCGGCCAGGCCCAGGGCCCACGCCTCGGGCTGCACGCCCAGGCCGAGCAGGGTCAGGTAGCCACCCCACGAGCCGCCGGAGAGCACGATGCGCTCCGGGTCGGCCAGGCCCGACTCGACCGCCCACGCACGGACCGCGCCGATGTCCTCCAACTCGATCAGGCCGATCCGCACCCGCAGCGCGTCGGTCCATTCCTTGCCGTAGCCGGTCGAGCCCCGGTAGTTGACCCGGACCACCGCGAAGCCGTGGTCCACCCAGGCCGCGACGTCGGCGGCGAAGTGGTCGCCGTCGTGCGCGGTGGGCCCGCCGTGGATGTTGAACACGGTCGGGAACGGGCCCTCGCCCACCGGCTTGGACACCAGCGCGTGCACCCGGCCGCCGGGGCCCTCGACCCACGCGTCGGTGACCGGGACCGACCCGGGCGGGCGTTCGCCGGGCGGGGTGAGCAGCACGCCGCCCGCGGTCGAGCGCAGTTCGGCGGGCGTCGAGCCGCTGGACCAGTGGTATTCGACGCTGCCGTCGGGTCGCGCGCCGGAGCCGCCGATGGTGCCGGGCGGGGTGTCGATCCGGGCGAGTTCGCCGCTCTGGAGGTCGTAGCGGTACAACTCGGAACGCCCGTGCTGCTCGTGGTCGACCAGCAGCGCGCGGCCGTCGGGATACCAGTCGGCGGACAGGTCGCCGGGCAGCCCGAGGTCGAGTTCGGTCTCGGTGCCGGTCAGCGGCTCCCACAGCAGCACCTCGTCCCGGCCGCGCCGCTGGTGCACGACCAGCAGGCGCTGGTCGCCGGCGACGGGGGAGAAGCCCATCGAGGACAGGTCGGAGTCCGGTCGGCCCCCTTCGGGACCGTCGTGCAGGTCGGCCACCGGCGTGCCGTCCAGGCGCAGTACGCGCAGCGACGAGCGCATCGCGTCGCCGTGCTCGTTGTGGGCGATGACCAGGTGCGTGCCGTCCTCGGACAGCCCCGACAACCAGGCCGACTCGGCGTGCCGGTACACGGTCACCGGCTCGGCGCCGGGACGTACGACGTGGATCGAGGAGCCCTCGTCGTCGCTCATCCGGCCGACCACCACGGTGCCGTCCATGGCGAGGCCGAGCCCGCCCGGGTAGGACGGCGCCAGACCGGGCACGGCCGGCTCGTCCGGACCGCCGTCGAACGGCTGGCGCATCCAGATCCCGAACTCGTCGCCGTCGGTGTCCGCGAACCACCAGATCCAGCGCCCGTCGGGGCTGATCCGGGCCGACGCGGTGCCGTTGGGCCGGTCGGTCACCCGGCGCTGCTTGCCGGTGACGCGGTCCCACGCGTACACCTCGAACGTGCCGGAGGCGTTGGAGACGAAGACGGACTTCGCGGGCGCGTGGTCGGCCCAGCGCGGCAGGCTGATCCGAGCCGCCCGGTAGCGACGTTCCCAGGCGGGGACGGTCGGCGCGGGCTCGGCGATCGACGGTGTGGTCTCGACGGTATCGGCGGCGGTGTTCTCGGGAGCGGGCATATCGCAATTCAACTACGACCGGCCCCGGTTGTGTTCCGTCACCGTACGAAGCGCCCCGTCACCCTCCGGAGTGGCCCGAGCCGCCCCGCCCCGCGCGACACCGCTTCGCCCCGAGCAGCCGCGCATACGCAGGCCGCGCCGCAAAGTCGGCAAACCCCCAGACCGCAGGCCACCCAACCTCCCGACACAAATGCAACACCCGCCCGTGCCCCAGGAACACCCCGACATGCGCCCCATACCCCGGCGCCCGATCCGGTCGCGGCCCACCATCGAACAACAACAGATCCAGGGGCGCGAACTCGACGACCCGCCGAGTCACCTCCTCCTCGGCCCACAACTCCGAGGACCGCAACGGCGGCACGTAAAGCCCGTAATGACCAAGAAACGCATACGCATACAACTGACAGTTGGCCCCACCGCCCAATTCCCCCGCCGCAACCGCCTCGGGATGACGGGCATACACGTAGGCAACATCCCGAAACCGAACCGGCAGATCACCCACCGACGAACAACGGTCGAGAGCAGCAGCATCGGACACACCCAAGATCCAACCCCACCCACCCCACGACGTCCACCCCATTCGCCCCCGCACGAGCCAGCGGTCGTATTGAATCTCTCCGATACGACCCCTGACAGTGGTCGGGGTGGCGGGATTCGCCTCTTAGGTTCGCGGCGTCGCGTGCGAGCACAACATCGCCGGGGAGCCCCGCTTCTGCGACGAACTGCTCGAAGCCGCTCCGGGCCAGTTCCAGGCGTCCAGGCAAGGCTTCGTCCTCCCAGGCGTCCCAGCCTTCTCGGGGCGAGGACTTCGCCCGGGCCGGCGAGTTTGATCCGCTCGATGGTCACCGGTTCAGGCGCGGTGCAGGACGGCTGCTCGGGTCCCGAGCGGACAACTGGAGGCTGAGGTAGCCGACTTGCGCCTCCTTGTCGCAGGCTTCGCCCAGTACAGCGGCACGTCGGCAATGGGGAAGGACGCCTGGTGCGTCGGCGTAAACCGCTGGATTCCGGATGATCCTGACGACGATGAGACGCTCGGCGGCGCGACGGGTGAACCGCTCATCACCTGTGCGATGCCGAAGCGGCCCAGCGCTGCCGAGATCGCCGATCTGCTGCACCGCGTAGAGAAGGAATCGGGACTACTCGCCACGGGGGCGGCAACCCCCGAGGGATCTGTCCTCGTTGGGACGGACTACATCGTCACGGAGCGATACGAGGTCTGATCGAGGCTCATCGGCAACGCGCCGCGTGGGTACGCCTGTACTTCCGGATGGAGCATTGGCCGGACCAGTCGCGTACAGCCGGCCCGGCCCAAGTCCCGGCGTCACGCCCTCAGACGTGCGGGACCGAGATGGCCTGCAGGCCCAGGGTCGAGCCCGGCGGGGCGCTCGACGGCAGTCGGACGGCTCGGCGACCTGCCGTTGTAGCTGCTTTCGGCCTTGGTCGGCGGACCTTCGAGGCCTGCCGGATATGTGTGCCGGGCCCTACGGGCCTCCCGACGCGACTCAGGAACGCAATATGCGCATGGCGAGCACGGAACCGTCGTCATTCACGGAGACGGGACCCTTCCACTTGGGGTCCCACGCCGTGGACGGCCAAGCGGACCGGAGGGAGTGGATTTTGCTGCGGTACTGCTCCACTCGGCCTTTCTGAAGGTGCTGGAAGAGGTCCGTCGCGATTCCGGAGAATGCCTCCACGCGTGTCCTGTTCAGCCGGAAGACGTGGTCCGTGCCGACGAACGGGATACCGAGAAGTGATTCGTGAGCATCTTGAATGCTGTCCGTGACGGCGTGCGCAGGACCGGTGAAGTGGCGTTGTCCTTGCCGAGTGGTCAGATACTGGCCGGTCGCCATTCCATCGCCGGTGAATGCGGCCAACGCGGCGGCGTCGGTGCGGGCGAGGACCTGTGCGAACCACGCGTAGTTCTCGGGCTGAACGTGGTAGCCGGACTCAGGCTCAGCGTGTTCGGTGTGGTCGCCTTTGTTGGGACGCTGGATGCCCGGAAAGATGTTCTGCTCTTCGATCCGCTGGTCCGGGCTTCTCTCTGGGGCGTCCGTCGCCGTGCTCAACTTGCCCCCACGTCCGGGTGCGTGCAGGGCGTGGACGGTGAGGGAGCCGTGACCGTCGGTGGGGAGTTCGGTGCTGAACACGAGGCCTGGCGTCTCGTTCCAGGCACCGATGTGTACCGCTTCAACATGGGCCGAGGCGGAAGCGAGTTGAACATGCGCGGTCGACCTACCACCATGGCTGTGGCTGCCCTTGTAGGCGATCGGGAAGGCTCGTGAGGGTTCCCCGGGCTTCCACACCTCGGCGAAGAAGTGTGGACGGTATGGGTAGCCCACCCGAGGGCCGGAATCTTTGCTGCTCAGGGCCCACCCTGCCCGTAGGACGATGTCCGCTGGGATGAGTGAAACGAAATGCTCAGGATAGCTTTGGCTCAAGAACTGCTTCGCAAGAGTCAGGGCAAAACCCATCCCGAGTTCTGTCGACTGCAGAGCTTTGTAATAGCCCGTGGTCTCCCGCCCTTCTGCGGAGAGGACCATATACGTGTGGGAACCCCTGGTTAGAGCCTGGCTGTACTTGAGGCAACCCCAGTGCTCGGCAAGACCCCTTCCCGCGCCTCGTCGGGACAATGTGGTGCCTCGGCCGAGAGCGTGTAGAACATCCCACGGAGTCAGCTTGATTGCGTCTTTGGACCGAGTCCCGAAGACGGGCCGAAGAGTCGGCTTGCGCCGAAGGCGCTCGTCTCCACTCTCTTTGCGTTTCTTGTCGTCGTCCGCGACTGCCGCCGCCACTCTGCCGACCAATCCCAAGCTCGAATGGACTGCGACATGCGATGGTTGCGCCAGGCTTTGCAGTACATCGATCACCTGCGATTCCCCCACCCTGCTCACCACTCTCCTCTCGACCACTGGCGAACACTCCAGCGTCCGGTTGAGCGGCGGCCCGGGCAACGCCTTGGGGGAGAATGGCCGGTTCTACGCTTCGTGCCGGCTTGTTGTACAGATGGTGAGGTGTGCGTCGTCGCAGATGTCAAGAGGGCCCGGCAGGCCCTTGCTCCTCCGGCAGCGGAAGCCTGCGCTGGCGCGAGCCGGTCTACAGGTGGAGGTTCCTGTCGATGTCCCGAGACATGATCCTGCGATACCAGGGTTGGCCCGCGCGACTTGGTCCTCGGTTGTTGAAGGCCCTTGGCCGCCGCAGTCGTTGCTGTACTTTGCCGCTGCACTCAACGCCAGAGGCCCTACCGGATATCTCCAGTAGGGCCTCTGACCTGGGTCGGGGTGGCGGGATTTGAACCCACGGCCTCTTCGTCCCGAATCAGGGGCGGGGTGGTTGCTGAGGTCATCTGCGCAGGTCAGAGGTTGTGTCAGGTTCATTGACGGTCACTGCTGGCGGGCCTGGTTGCTGTACTTTGCTGCTGTACATCAGCCTCCAGTACCCACGCTTCGCTGCCCAGCACAGGCGGGCGTTGTCTGCACGGGATCGTCGGGGTTGGCGAGGACAGGGCGTCGGATGACGGCGGTGATAGTTGCATCGGTGCCCAGGGACTACTTCAACTTGCTGGGCTTGGTGCAGTTCGCTGCCATGTCCATGAGGTCAGCTCTCGGCCAAGTGCAAACGAGCGAGAATTTCCTCGACCTCCTGGCTATCCTCGTGCCCCGGTCCGTAGATCAGGCACAGGTCTTGATGGAGTGGTTCGAGCATGTCGGCTGCGGCTTGTGTGTCGCCTTCCGACAGCAGGAGAACGCCGATGTTGCGCCGTAGGTCGAGGGCGGTGGGCGAGGCGTCCCCCTCTGTGGAACGCACCTGGTCCAGCACTTCCCGGAATTGCTTGAGCGCTGTCGTCGCCTGACCGAGTTCGGCGCGGCAGTAGGCGGCTTGCCGACGGCATACCAATGCGTCCGCGCTGGCCGAGCCTGCTGTCCGCAGGAACGCCGTAGTCAGAGCATCGAATTCCGGGAGGGCCCGGCGGAAATCCCCGCCGATGACGAGAATCGCGGCCCGCCGCAGCCGCAGTCGCAACACACGGGGACTCTCAGCCCCGAGGGCATCCGCCGCCGGTTTGATGACCTCGTGAAGCACCTGGGCGGCTTGGGAGAATCGGTCGTCCGCCAAGAGCGAGTCGGACTGCGCGATCGCGGCCCGAAGAGCGTCTCGCAACTGAGTGGCGGGAGCGACGGGCGACTGGGCGGCGAGTTCTACGGCTGTGGGAGCGGGTACTGCCGGCGACGCCTCGAGCCGCGGCCGTGGTGCGTTCGGCTGGCGGTACATCAACGTGGGATCTGGAACGCCCAGCGGTCGGTCATCGCCGATGGGAAGCGGCGTGCCCGGGAGAGGGAGGAAGGGCAGAAGTCGCTCATAGACGGCGTACGCGTCCAGGGGCCGTTGCTCGGGGTTCTTCCTCAGCAACTCCAGAACCAGTAGTTCGAGCTCGACTGGCGTGTCCGTACGTAACTCCCGTAGAGCACGGGGTGGTGCGGAGGCATGCTGCTGCCAGAAGTCGAAGTCGGTCGAGCCGTTGAACAGAGGCTTCCCGCCGATCAGTTCGTGCAGAATGCAGCCCAACGAGTACAGGTCGCTGCTTGGCGTGACTTGGGCGCTGCGTATCTGCTCAGGTGACATGTACTGGCTGGTCCCGATCGGCCCCATACCCGTGAGGTGAGTGACGTCAGGACGGAGGATGGCGGCGATCCCGAAGTCGAGCACTTTGACGGTCCCGTCCTCAGCCACCAGGACGTTGTCCGGTTTGAGATCACGGTGGACCACCGGAATGGCATGAGCGTGAGAGAGGACCGTAGCGATCTGGGCCGCCATGGCCGCAGCCCAGGTGATTGGCAACGGCTTGTCTGGACTGATGAAAGCACTCAGGGAGGTGCCCTGGACGAGTTCCATCACGAGATAGAGACGATCGTAGGATTCGTCCAAGACGGCGTCGTACACCTGCGGCACACCGTGATGAGCGATACGGGCGGTAACCCGGGCCTCGCGACGGAAGCGCTTGGCGAATACCTCGGCGTACTCGGGCGACGAGACCGTGCCGGGTTTGATCAATTTGACGGCCACCTCGCGGTCTAGCGCGGCGTCGTAGCCGCGCCAAACCGTGCCCATGCCGCCCGAGCCAATTTCGTCGATCAGCTCGTAGCGGCCAGCGATCCGCTCTGCTGGCACGGTTCCCCCACATATTGTTTGTGCGCGACAGGTTGTGGGACGAGTGTGGCTGCGTCGAAGATCGCCCGTCCAGCGCTCCCGCGATAGCGGTTAACGCGGGAGCGCTGGGCAGACGGTGTCAGGCCACGTCGTCGATGACGCCTTCCTGTTCCCGGATCAGCCGCCAGGCGGCGCTTCGGGCACTGCGGTTGAGCGAGCTGCGGAAGCTCTTGTCCGCCCCGAAGTACTGGCGGCCCAGTCCGGCCATGGTGTCGATGTGATCGGCCATCTTGTCCTCGAACACATCATCGAAGACGACCCCGAAGTTCTCTTTGTCGTTGTTGGCCACCGCTGCCAGCCGCACCTTCGGGTCAGCCACTGCCTCCTCGAACGGTTGGATAACATCCAATTCGGTGAACTCTGTGCCGAACTTCTCGTTGAAGCGTTCGATCAGTTCGGACAGCAGGGACTTCTCCGACTCCTTGGTCCCAGCGGATCCGTCCCCGAAGCCGGGAATGAGCGCAGCCCCTTCCGGCGACAGACGCAGGTCGTACTCGCCCGTCTGCTCCACGCGCATGTGGCTCAGGTCGACCTCACCGATGTCAACGCCACCGTCGGAACGACGGGGGAGTCGATTGAGTAGGTGGCGGCCGTAAAGATAGAGCCGTTCCAGTTCGGTGTCACGGTACGGGACGATCTGTGCGAGGAAGCCGTACTTACGCACGTAGTCGTTGAGGTCTGCGCGGAAGCCCTCTGCGCTCTCTTGGTCGTCCTCGTCTTCGCTGTCGACCAGGCTCGTGAAGCGTGCGACGGCCGGGTTCAGGTGTCGGTAGAGCTCGGCGTGCAGCTTCTCCCACCTTGCCTGTGAGCCGCCGGCCATCTCCTCGGCAAGAAGGTATGCCTCGGCGAAGTCCTGCATCTCCTGCTCGACGAGGATCGGCGGCGACATCACCAGGCTTTGTGCGCCGTAGAGAAGATTAGGATCTGAGGGGAGGGTCGTCGCCTCCTCGAAGTACGGACGGAACGACTCTCGGATATGTTCGGCGTCGTTGACGAAATCCAGAACCGCCAGGTCGCCTTGAGTCTTCCGCTCGGTGGTGCGGTTCAGCCGCGAGAGGGTCTGCACGGCCGAAATGCCGGAGAGGGTTTTGTTCACGTACATCGTCGTCAGCAGTGGCTGGTCGAAGCCAGTCTGATATTTCTCGGCGACTACGAGGATGCGGTACTCGGATTGGGCCAGGCCGCTGGAGCGGGTGGCCTTGTCGTCAGCCCGGGTATAGGCAAACGCCTTCGGTAGGGCGCTTTCCGGCAGCCCGCTGTTCTCCTTCGCCTCGGTGATATCCTCGCCTTCGAACGTGAGAGTGCCGGAGAAGGCAACGAGTACTCCGATGCCCGGATAGTCCATGTCGCCGATGTGTTGCTTGAGGGCACGGGCCATCTGGACGGCACTCTGTCGGGAGGCGGTTACCACCATTGCCTTGGCCCGTCCTCCGAGCCGTCCCGCAGTGTGGGCGCGGAAGTGCTCGATGATCACTTTGGCCTGCTGCGCGACGGTTGAGGCGTGAGTGAGTGCGTATCGCGCGAGCAAGGGGTTCGCTTTGGCGGGGTCCACCTCGCGCTCATCCGGGTTGGCGTTGACCAGCTTCCAATAGGTGTTGTAGGTGACGTAGTTGCGGAGCGGATCGAGGATGAAGCCCTCTTCGATGGCTTGCCGCATGGAGTATGTGTGGAAGGGGTGATAGGTCGTCTTGCCATCCCCCGTGCCCTGAGCAACAGGGACATCCTCTGTGCCGAAGAGTTCAAGGGTCTTCGCCTTCGGCGTGGCGGTGAAGGCGAAATAGGACAGGTTCGTGGCTTGGCTGCGCTGCTCGGCCTTCTTCCTCAGCTTCGCTTCGACGGTCGTGGCTCCGGCGTCGTCGGAGTCGGCGTCGAGGCCGAGGTCGCGCAGGGCAGCACGCACCGCGGTCGCCGCATCACCGGATTGAGAGGAATGAGCCTCATCGACGATGATCGCGAACTTGCCGCCCTGGATCTCGGTGGGGTTGCGCTGGAGGTAGTCGATGAGCGCGGGGAAGGTGTGGAGCGTGACGGTGACGATCTTTCCGGTCTTCTGCGAAAGCACCTTGGCGAGCTGATCAGACTTCGCGCCGTGCTTCTCGTCGATCTTCACAACTAGGCCGGCGGTTTGCTCGAAACTGCCGACCGTTTCCCGGAGTTGCGCATCCAGGTTGCGCCTGTCGGTAATGATGATGATCTTGTCGAAGACCGGGGTTCCCGGCTTGACACCCTCGATGGCGTCCGGTGCGGCGTGCAGGTCGCTCAGTCGGTGTGCGAGCCAGCCGATGGTGTTCGATTTGCCGGACCCGGCTGATGCCATGACGAGATAGTTGTGCCCCGCGCCGTGTCGGGCCGCGTGGGCTGTTAGCTTCTTGACGACGTCCCACTGGTGAAAGCGGGGAAAGATCACCGAATTCGTCGTGACGCCGCCGGGTTTCTTGGACTTGTGCAGATGCACGAACCGCTCCAGCAGATCCAGCCAGTTGTCCCGTTGCCAGATGTGCTCCCAGAGGTACGAAGTGCTGTATGCGCCGTAGGTGGAGGCGGGCGGATTGCCCGCGCCGCCGGGCTGGCCGGGGCCTTCGGAGCCTGTGTTAAAGGGCAGAAACCGGGTCCGGTTCCCGCGGAGTTGAGTCGTGACGAAGACCAGATCCGGGTCGACGGCGAAGTTCGCGATGACGCGGCGCGTGAAGATCAGCTCGGTGGGGTCGCGATCGGAGCGATATTGTTCTTTGGCGAGTTCCACGCCCTGCTTGGTCAAGGGGTTCTTCAACTCGGCTGTGGCGACCGGGATTCCGTTGAGAAATAGGGTGAGGTCGAGTCGGTTTCCCCGATCGGCCTGCTTGGTCGCGTATTCGAGCTCGCGGACGACTGTGAGGCGGTTGGCCCGGTAGCTGTCGAGGACGGAGTCCGAGGCGACGAGGTTAGGCTGGAAGTACGCAACGCGGATGCGCACGCCGCGGTCCTTCACGCCCTTGCGGAGGACGTTGAGGAGGCCGTCGGTGGAGATGGCCTGGTCGAGCCGCTTGGCGAACCCAAGTTCAGCGGCGTGGAGGTCGTTCCCGTAGAGAGAGAGGAGTTCGTTCCACTCGGTGGCCTGAGTAGCGCCGATGAAGGTGAAGAGTTGGCTGGTATCGAGGCCCAGATCGGGACGGTAGTCCTGGCTACTGCCCTCGCACCAGCCACGCTCCAGCATGGCGGCGATTATGGCATCGCCGAAGACGGATTCGTGGTGTACAGGACTCATGACAGGTTTCCATCCTTTACGCCTTGTCCGCTGGCGGTGGAGACGTCGAACCGGCCGGTCACTGCGGCGGTAATAAGCGTTTGGCGACGCTCAGCGAGTACGGCTAGTTGATTCTGAAAGATCCTTTTTGCGGATTGATCCCACAAGCTTTGGTCGTCAAGAATCTTGACAAGGGACATTTGCGTCGACGGTTCTGGGAATGGAAAGCGCTGGGCCTTCAACTGTTCACGAGTAAGATGTGTCATGGTGCTCGTGTTTCCCTGTGCAGCAAATACGCGCAGTTTTTCGGCAACGAATAGGCAATAATATAGCCAGCGTGGCAGTTCGGCACCAATTGCGCGAATGCGATGCAATGCCTTTTGGTAATACATCTCGGGAGTCTGCGCCTCCCAGATGGCGGCGCGCCCTGGCCAACTGCCACCTTCGCACACAAGTACATCACCTTTTTGAAGCCTAAAGCGCTGTTGTTCAGAGGGTGGAAAGTCCATGAATGCGAGATCTTGTGTGTCGATCTCATCCCACTGGACATTGGCCACTCGAAGGTAGGGGCGAAGGTGTTTGCCGCGAGTCCGTTCTTGGTTGAGCATTCTGCCAAGTTCGGTCTCGAAATAGTGAGAAACTGCGGCGACACGCCAGTCAGCCGGAATGGTCCCCAGCCACGAAAGGCCGCTGTCTTTACGCTTCCCAGCTACTTTTCGACCGCGCACGGCATCGAATGCCCGGGAGACGGCCGCTTCATCGATGAGTCGTAGTTGACGCTCGCGGAGCCTTTGGATTGCATTGATCCGAGCAATCTCTGTGTCAAGGAAATCGGCGATGCGTCGCTGCTCCTCCAGCGGCGGCAGCGGCACCCTCAATTGCTCGATGTCAGGCATGTAAATCGTCTTGTGTGTGGACCCTGTGGCTACGCGTCTCAGGTCAGGACTCATGCCTCGAAGCGCGTGAAGCAGAAACCTCGGCTCGAGTTTTGGTCCGCACGTCCAGGTTGCAAAGTCCTGGCTCGTTGCCATAGCAGTGCCCATGATGGCCGAGAAACCAACTGAGGCCGTGCGAGACAAAATTACGGTGCCGGCCGCATGCTGGACTGCAGCAGATCTTGCCAGTCCTAGTTTACTGATTTTCTCCCTAGTGTCTGAGATGACATTGATGGCCCCGCTTCGTAGCTGCCACACATCCGCGAGGGTAATCCATGGGATTGTGCAGTTTTCCCAGTACTCAGGAGAATTGCGGCTAGGAGTATGGCCGGAACCTAGTCGTGCAATAAGTCGAATGGGCACGGTCGGCCAACGTGATCCAGTGAGCCACGGGGCGATGTGAGCGCCGTTCACAGGGTTACTTCCCCCAGTAGTTTCTGAATTTCTTCCTCAAGCGATTTCAGCTCCGCATCGATTTCTGCGAGCGGTCTCGGCGCCTCGTACACGTAGAAGTGTCGCGTGAATGGGATCTCGTAGCCCACCTTTTCTTTGGTGTGGTCGATCCATGCGTCGGGAACATGGGGCAGAACCTCACGCTTCAGGTACTCCTCCACGTCCTCGTTCAGCGGGACGTTGTCGTAATCACGGATCTCTGGATCCGGTTCTGGGAAGCCCTTGACCATCTGGATCTCCCCTTCCGGATCCCGTACGCCGATCGAGTCCCGCAGCGCCTTGGCGAACGGCGTTCCCGACGGCCATGGAAGCCCGGCCGCGACAACCGCATCCATTAGTGCGAATACGGCTTCCGATTTTGTTTCCCATGCTGAGCCAAGAAGCGGACAGATCGCAGCGGTGAATTCATTGCCATATTCCAGTTTCTGGATCGGCTTCGATGTTGCCAGCATTGCCAGCGTCTCGTCGGTCAGTTCGAAGCGCAGCTTTAGTGGGCGCTCGATGGTGATCCGCCTATATCCGAATTCATTGTTGCGGAGAACTCTAACCTTGCTGTGCATCGGGTGATCTTGATCTGCTGCGACGGTCAGCGCCTCCCCATACAGGCGCGTGATCTCGGAGATGTGATTGGGGCGGCCGCTCTTCCCATTACCCAACTCCTTGCGCTTGTCGCCAAGCGACTTGCGCATCTTTACCCAATAGTCGCGCGCGTCCAGTAGTATGACCTTGCCCTTATGGTCTGCGGACTTCCTGTTCGTGAGGATCCAGAAGTATGTTGAGATGCCTGTGTTATAAAAGAGCTGGTCCGGCAGGGCAACGATGGCCTCCAACCAGTCATTCTCCAGAATCCACTGGCGGATCCTCGACTCGCCGGACTCAGCTGCGCCGGTGAAGAGTGGGGAGCCGTTGAAGACGATGGCCACTCGACTGCCACCTCCACCCGTCGCGTTTACCGGTTTCATTTTTGACAACATGTGCTGAAGGAACAGCAATGAGCCATCGTTAATGCGCGGCAAGCCAGCGCCGAAACGGCCAGATTCTCCGAGGGTCTTGTGCTCGTATTCGACCTCCTCTGCGACTTTCTTCCACTCCACCCCGAACGGCGGATTTGCCAGCAGATAGTCGAACTTCTCCTGCTTGTGGCCGTCGTCGGAGAACGAGTTGCCGAATGCGATGTGGTCCGGATCTTGGCCCTTGATCATCAGGTCGGATCGGCAGATCGCCCACGACTCGGGGTTGAGTTCCTGCCCGTACACCTCGACCGTGGCGTCAGGATTCAGATCTGTAATGTGCTCCTCGGCGGCACTGAGCATCCCACCCGTGCCGCATGCTGGGTCGAATACCTTACGAACCGTGCCCGGAACGCTAAGCACGTCAGCGTCCGGAACCACCACCAGGTTGACCATCAACTCGATGACCTCCCGCGGTGTGAAGTGCTCCCCCGCCGTCTCGTTGGACTGCTCCGCGAACCGGCGAATTAGCTCCTCGAAAATGTAACCCATCTGGTGGTTGGAAACGACGACGACGGGCTTGCCGTCCTCACCTTTCACGACGTTATTTCGTTCGTCCAGCCGGATTGGCCGCAGATCCAAGTCGGCGAACTTTCCGATGACCTGGTAGAGCAGATTGGCGCTGTCGAGGCGCTTGATCTGCTGGGAGAACTCGTACCTCTCCAGTACCTCGCGCGCGTTATCGGAGAACGCGGCCACGTACTTCCCCAGATTGGCCGCAGCATGACCCGAATCATCGAGAATCGCTTTGAGGGTGTAGGCGCTCGTGTTATAGAAGTCGTGTCCCGAGGCTTTCCGCAGGAAGCGGTCGGTGTCGATGTCCTGGCCCTCGAAGTCGACGCGCCTCGCGATGACCTTTTCTCGGGTTGGCGCCAAGACGCACTCAAGGCGGCGCAGCACGGTGAACGGGAGGATGACCTTGCCGTAGTCGGACTGCTTGTAGTCGCCGCGCAGGAGGTCGGCGACGGACCAGGCGTGGTTGGCCAGTTCCGTGTGCTTGCTGCTGTTCAACGTTGTCCTTCCAATGATCCGCGCGTTTGTGGACGGATGGTTGGGGCCAGTGTTCACGGACGTGGTCGGTTCGCGTGTACGTTCACGCCGATCCGTGATCAGACGGCAACAGTGCGCCGACGGTGAGCCCGGCGTTGAAAACGCGTGCCGCCTTCTCTGCGGTCTCCTCCGCGAGGCGGGCCGCCAAACGGACGGTGTGCAGATGCCGGAACGCCGCCCCGTATCGCCGCTGTTCGAGGAGCGGGAGAAGCGGCACACGCAGTCGCCGCGGGTCCACCCGGACGATGGAAGTGCCGGTTGCGGCAGAGTTGACGTTCTTTTCCCCCGCGAGGAATCCGGCCAGGAACCAGGGATCGAGTCGGCGTTGATCGGGTCGGAAGAGCAGCACGTGAGGTCCGAGGTGACAGCCTGCTTCGGCGGGACCGACCACCCGGACGGCGATCGGGCCGGGGCCGCGGATGATCTCGGGCAGCAGTACGTCACCTGTCTCGATCAAGGGCGTGGTGGCATCCGCGGGCAGGTCCAAGTCTGTTCCCGAGGGTGATTGCATTCGGGTGACGTCGTCGGCGGTGACCGCCGATCGTCGCCTCCGCGCAGTTTGGAGGTGTGGTTGTGGTCCGGAGCCACGAGTTCGTCGACCTGGGGCCGGCGTTTGCAAGAGGGTGAGCGCTCCGCCCCGCAGGAGGTCGGCGACGGCGGCGGTGCGCCAGTCCTGTTTCCAGTCACCAGGCGTGGGCCAGCCTCCGCTTTCGATCGCCTGATGGAGACCGGACACGGCTTGTCGGAGCCGCGTGTGCGATTCCTCGGCGTCCGAGGCCAGTCGATCGGACGAAACGGCGTCATGGGGCGTGTGGGCGTGGCGTGCCGGTGTGAGGTCGACGGTTTCGTCGAGTAGGTCGATCAGGGGGATGGACTGGGCGATGTCGGGAATGCCGACGAACCTTTCGGGAGCCTGGCGGTAGGACCGCCAAGCCTTCAGAACGGTCCGTCTGAGGTCGTCCCAGTCCAGGGTGCGACTGCCCGCAACCGTTTTCGTGGTGGCGTCGACGAACAGCATCGTTCCCGGGGTGTCGCTCCGTGGTTCGGGGTGTTGCAGTATCCATAGGTGCAGGCCGATGTGCAGGGGTGTGGCAGCCCCTTGAGGGAGCGCGATGACGGATCTGAGGGCTCCGTCGCGTACCAATTGCGTACGAATGCGCCGGGCTCCGGCACGTTCTGCGACTGCAGGCGGCATGAGCAGTACGGCCCGACCGCCGGGTACGAGGTGAGCCAGGCAGTGCTGAACCCAGGCCAGCTCGGATTCTCCCTTGGGCGGCACGCCATAGGCCCAGCGCTCGTCGTAGGCCAAGTCGTTGTGCCCCCAATCGCGATCACCGTATGGGGGGTTGCATAGGGCGGCGTCGGCGGTGGTCTCGGCGAACGCGTCCGCACGCAGGCTGTCGCCTGCCCGGATGGTGATGTCTGCGTCGGGGGCGGCCAGGCGCAGACGTACCGCCGCTTGGCCCGCCTGTCCGGGCACAATGTCTTGGCCAAGCAACGTGGGGGCGCCTGCGTGGGCCGCTGCCGCCAAGAGGGCGCCGCTGCCGCACGCGGGGTCGAAGACGCGTGTGGGAAACGCACCGTCGGCGCCCCCCAAGAGGTCAGCCATAAGTCGCGCCAACGGCGCGGGCGTGGGGTAGGCGCCGATCCCGCTGCCGCTCTCCTCGAGGAGATGCTCGGCCAGGACTTGGGTGGCGGTTTCCGGGCCTTCGGCGGCGACACACCGCAGAAGACTGCGCACCGATCCGGCCGCAGGCGGGCCGCCGCCAGCAGCGCTGTCTCCAGGGATATCGCCGACCGCGTTGATTGCCGCCTCCCGCGCCCAGGCGAGCAACACGTCGTCGGGTGCCGCGGAGAGGCTCTCGAGTTGCTGGCGATTGAGACGGGCGGCGGCCAGTACGGCGGGCAGGAGGAAGTCTGCCGCTTTGCTGTCGTCCTGTCGTTCGCGCAGCGCGCGGCGCAGTTTGTCGGCGGAAGAGTCCTCGGGTAGCTGTCCGCGGGAATCGAGCCAGGACCGCACAGCCGCTAGGTCATACGTCGGGCTGGTGTCGGAGCCGCCTGTAGGGGCGGGGAAGTCCGTGTGCCGTCGCCGCCAGTTGCTCACCGTGGCACGGGTGACGCCTGCCAGGCGGGAGATGTCGGCCGCGGTCACGAGGGTGCCAGCCTGTCGACTCATGTGCTCCTGCCGGTGTGGGAAGCGGGTGGGTGGGACGTCACCACCTTATACGCCCAGCCAAGTCACGTGTAGCGTTTGACAGCGCTTTCACTCTGGGCTCTACTTGAAAATGCTTTCATGGCCATTCGGGAATCTCCGGATCCCAGGGCCTCTTTCTGCCCGGATCCATCCACGGAAGTGGTGCCATGGCGAACAACACGTCCACGCGGACCCTGTACCGGCTCGAGGGCGTCGCTCCCACCGTCGAGGCGATGTTCGAAACCCTCGACATGGCCCGGTTGAGCCGGGCCGCCGCGGCTCTGGACTTCCCAGACCGTCTCGGGGTTCCGGCGCTGTTGGTGACCGGCAGCTTCGAGCAGCCTGTTGCGAGCTGGTGTGGGGAGATCTATCGGACGACCGGGTGCCAAGTTTCGCGGCCGGTGAACCGGTCGGCCGGTCTACTGCTGCTTGCGGTCGACGGGGAGGTGTACGCGATCGGCTACGACCAGGGATTTCGCCTGGTCCCGGACCGCTTCAAGGATCGACGGTTCGGGTTGAGCTTCGCGTCTCGCAGGGTCAACCCGGGGAAGATTCGCGACTTGGTGTCGCACACGCCGGGTGGGGGGCGCACGGACATCACGCTGGTGCCGGGCGGCGCGTCCGTGTGGAGCCTGGGTATCCAGGAACACGCGCAGATCGTGCGCCGGCTCGGAGGACATCTGGAGGGCGTCGAGCTCACGATCTCGCGCGACAACCCCGCGAAAGTCTCTAGCGCGGAGGGCGGCGTCGGCTTGCGCATGAGGCTCGGTGTCGATGGCCCAGACCTGGTTGCCGACATTCGTTCCATCGCCAGCGTCCTGCGCGAGGAGGCGCCGATCCCGGAGTTGGAGTTTATCGAGCACGTCGTTCCGATCAAGGAAGCCGGACTCGTCTCACGGCTGGAAGACGCACTCGACGACTTGCTTGGCGGCGAGTCGGAGAGAACCATCACGGTGGGTGTCCCCGCCGATCGCTGGGACGACTACACCGATGCTCGCGCGTTCGAGATCAGGATCAACAGTGATGCAGCGGGCGCCCCCACCGATGACTTCAGCCTGCCCTACGTACTTCACCGTGCCCGGGCCCAGCGAAGGGGCCGGCGCTTCGTCGCGCTCCGGGATGGCACAGTCACCCTTTACCGGCACGAGAGGGCTACGAAGCCCGACATCATCTGGTCGTCCAACGTACTCAGGTGGATCGAGGCCGAAGTGGCGCTCGATTCCCGACGGTTCTTCCTAATGGATGAGGGCTGGTACGAGATCGACAGGGAGTACCTGCGAACGGTCCGGTCGCATGTGGAACGGCTCATCACCAGTTCGCCTTCCGTCGATCTCCCTGCGTGGGTTCTCGGAGAGAAGGAAGGCCAGTACAACGAATCTGTGCCAGCCCAGCGCCCCGGCTACATCTGCCTTGACCGCGACAACGTCCAGACCACGCTGCACCGGGGGAACGGCGTGGAGATCTGTGACCTCCTGAGCCCCGACAACACCCTGATCATGGTGAAGCGCGCGAAGGGCTCCGACGCGCTGAGTCATCTGTTCAGCCAGGCACTCGTCGCCGTACAGACGTTGCGGAACTCTCCCGAAGGCCGGGAACGCTTCGCCAGCAAGGTCGCTGCGGCAAGGCGGGGGCGTGATCTGCCGGAGGATTTCAGGCCGTCGAGGGTCGTGTTCGCGATTCTGTTGAAGGACGGCACCGAACTCACTCCGGACACTCTGTTCCCATTCTCCCAAGTCACCTTGGTGCAGTCGGCGAGGACCCTAGCGGAGTGGGGGATTCAGGTTGAGGTTGTTGGCATCGCTGCCATCCAGCCTTTTCCTTCTCGAGCGGGTATTCGTCGACACGTGGCGTAGCTGCCGTGCCACCGGCTTGACTCGACAGAGTGCTGGCTCTCTGTCGTCCCGAGACATCGGCGTGACTCGTGGGCCTGAGTCGCGTCGCGGCCCGAACCGCTCCCCGGCAGGCGAGGGCGGTCAGCAGGCGGGCAGGAGGTCGCGGGCGGGTTCACTGGTCTGGAGCCATGCTTCGGGGGCATATCCGGTGCCCTGGTGGGTGGTGACGCGGATCCATTGGTTGCTCCGGCCGCCGCGCCATCCGTAGATCGTGGGTCGGGTGTCGGTGCATGTGGCGGGCAGGTCGGTGCCGGAGGCGATCGTGGCCACCGTTGCGCCGGTGCCGGGCCTGGTGCGGACGGCGAGTCCGATGCTTTGACGAGCCGTCACCGTCACACCGTCGGTGAGCCGTTCGGGAGCGGTTCCCGTGCTCGCGGCGCCGCCAGCGGGTCGTGTCGACACCGGCTGTTTCGTCGTTGTCGAGGGTTTCGCGGACGCAGTCGCCGAGGGTACGGCGGTGGCCTTGGCAGCGTTATCCGTCTAGTCCTCGCCGTCGCCCTCGGCAGGCTGCACGCCCCGAATGCCAGGACGAGGGCCACGGGGCCGAACAGCAGCATTCTGCCAGCTGAGAAGTCGCCGCCGGAGGGGGCGCGGGTGCCGGGCTCGCGTCGCAGGTGTGCGCGCACGTAGCCGGGGGGTATGTCGGGCACGAGGAACTCTCCTGGATCATCCGGAATAGGGGGGAAGCGCGGCCTCGGCCCGGGCGGCGAGGTCAGCGACCTGGTGGGCGTCGAGTACACGGGGTTGGTATTGCAGCCACGCGCGCAGCGCCGGCGCGCAGGACGGTGACGTTGTCGACTCCGCCGGCCGGCAGGTGCGGTTGGCCGTGGACGCCGACGACGGCCCGCACAGGCACGCCCAGGGCCGCCTCCGCCTGGTCGGCCTCCCACCTCACGGTGCGCAGAGCCTTGTCCTGGGGGTGGCGGCCGAACCACAGACGCCCGTCGCGGTCGATGCGCGCGCGTGTCTTGGCGGACGTCCAAGTCTTGGTGTCCAGGTATACGGCGCCTCCGACGCCGATGAGAACGTGGTCAAGGTTGGCTTTCGAGCCGGGGATGGCACGGTCGTGCAGCGCTATCCAGCCCCGGGCCAGGGTCAGCGAACGGGCCGTACGGCGTTCGCCTTTGGCACCTTGGCCCACCGGTCGGCGGTGGTGGATCGGGTGTAGGTAGCTCCGGTGAGCAGGGCGCACACCACAAACCTGGCTCCCGCGCCGAACCGCGTCGATCCGCTGATCACAGCGGCCAACCACCCCAGCAGGACGGACGCCCCCACGACCAAGGGTGCGCGTCGCACCGCTATCCGGTGGCGAGCGCGGCGATGCGCGCGCCGGATGCTTGCGGGACTGACGAGCCGCCGACGCGCTGGCGCCGGACAGGAAGCGGGCCATCGTGATCTCCCCCGAGACAGTCCTCCACCCAATCCGACCACGCTAACGGCTCGCAACGACACGCACAGTGCTTTCGGCCCCTGTGCGGGGCACCTTGATCGCAGGGTGACCCGATTCGATTTATGAGCATGCCTTCGGCCAGGAGGCGTGTGGTCATCCGGAGGCGCCGACGCATCGCTCCTGCCTGCGCCAGGGTGAGTCTGTGGATCATTGACTGCCTGTGGCAGCAGCGGGCGGACCGTGTCCTCTTGGTCGAGCCCACCTACAGGCCCGCTTGGGTGCGCCGCGAGTGACGAGTAGCCTGCTACAGGTGACTGATGAGGCAGCGAATGTCGATGGCGTGTCTCTTCTCGATGGCGATCGACAGGTCTTGATTCACGCGTTTGACCTCGGTGCGATTCACCGGACGGCTCATCTGGCTGAGGGCTTGATGAACCGCAACTGGCTGATCGACACGGATGCCGGCCGGTTCGTGTTGAAGCAGGTGCTGGACGTTCCATTCGCGACTGCTCGACGCAATCTCGCCGTGCTGGCCCGCCTGGACGCGGATGGCATCCCCGCGTGCCCGGCGGTGCCGTCGGCTGAGGAGGAGCTGGTGGTCGGGATCGGCGACCGCGGCTACAGCCTCTTTCCGTGGGTTGAGGGTACGCATCGCCATGGCACGACCCTCGACGCCGAGCGGGCAACCGAGCTGGGTGCGTTGCTTGGGCGGATCCACCGTGCGTTGAACGAGGCGAACGTTGCTGCGGCTTTGCCCGCGAAGCCTGACTCGGTAGGGGCGGCGGCGGAGTCTCCGTGGGATGCGGTTGCCGAAGCCGATCGGCTCCTCGGCGTCGTTGCCGCCTTGCCTGAGCCGAGTGCCTTCGACCGGCGGGTGGTCGAACTGCTGGAGCAGCGCAAGGTCTTGATCGAGAAGTACGCGGTCTCCCGGCCGGGCGATGATCTGCCGTTGGGTCCGTTCGGGTGGGTGCACGGGGATTTTCAGCACCTGAACGTGCTGTGGGGCGACGAGGGTGTGGTTGCGGTCCTGGACTGGGATCGGATCCGGGTGAAGCCCTTTGGTGAGGAGGTCGCTCGCTCGGCGACGCTGTTGTTCGGTCGTGAGTCGGGAGAGCTGGACCTGGAGCGGGTTGCGGCGTTCGTGGCCGGCTATCGGTCGGTGGTGCCGATCGGTGTGGCGGAGTTGGCGGATGCGGTGGAGCGGTTGTGGTGGAAGCGCATGTGCGACTTCTGGCAGCTCGTCTTCCACTACGACCGCGCCAACCACACCACCGATCATCTGTTCTTCTCGGCGACGGACTTCCTGCACTGGTGGACGGCCCATCGAGACGAGGTCCAAGCCGCGTTCGCCGGTGTCTAGAAGTGCAGCATCTCGCGGACGCCTCGATGTGCCTGGGCGTCCGTGAGGGCTGCGTTGGTGTCGTCGAGTGAGCGGCCCGATGTGACCAGCAAGTCGGTGTTGAGTTGGCCGGTGAGGGCGAGCTGCGCGTATCGCGGGATGTCGGCGCGGGTGCGTACCGAGCCCATGACCGTGCCGACGAGCTTGCGGCCTTGGCGCAACAAGCGTCCCGGGATGGGGATGTCCGTGCCGGGCGGCATCATCCCGAGCACGGTGGCCTGACCGGCCGGGCGAAGCATGGCGAACGCCTCTGCGGCGGTCGTGGCTTGTCCTACGGCCTCAATGGCGTGGTCGACGCCGCCGTCGGAGAGCTTGAGGACGGCTTCGACGATCGGTGTGGCCGTGGGGTCCAGGATGTCGGTGGCGCCGAGTTGGACGGC
Organism: Embleya sp. NPDC059237; assembly: GCF_042754105.1. Lineage (NCBI taxonomy): Bacteria > Bacillati > Actinomycetota > Actinomycetes > Kitasatosporales > Streptomycetaceae > Embleya > Embleya sp. NPDC059237. The sequence goes on from NZ_JBHZAE010000003.1 coordinate 88,554, forward strand.
GATGTCGCGGCGGTGGGCAATAGGGTCGATGGCGATGATCTGGGTCGCCCCGGCGATGCGGGCGGCCTGGACGGCTCCGAGGCCGACGCCGCCGCAGCCGAGTACGGCGACTCGGTCGCCGGGACGGACCCGGGCGACGTTGAAGACGGTGGCCAGGCCCGTGGTGAGGCAGCACGACAGCAGCGCTGCGGTGTCGAAGCCGAGGCCGGGTGGCATCGGGATGAGTGCGTTGGCGTCGACGAGCATGTGTTCGGCGAAGGCGCTGACGCCGAGGTATTGGCGGGCGGGCATACCGGCGATGGTCATGCGTTGGTGTTCGCGCTGCTTGGGGCCGGTGTCGGCGCAGTAGACCATGTGTCCGCTCAGGCAGGCGGGGCATCGGCCGCAGAAGGTCTGGTCGCAGACGATGACGTTGTCGCCGACTCCGATGTCGGTCACGCCCTGGCCGACGAGTTCGACGACGCCGCTCGCTTCGTGGCCGAGCACGGTCGGGAGCGGGTAGGGGAACGTGCCTGCGGCGAAGTGCAGGTCGGTGCCGCAGATTCCGGCGCTGACGGTGCGGACGAGGACTTCGCCCGGGCCGGGGTCGGCCAGTTCGATCCGCTCGATAGTCACCGGTTCACCGGGGCGGTGTAGGACGGCTGCTCGGGTTGAGTGCGACATGGTGATCCCTCCGGGGTTATGGCAGGTTCTCGGCGAGGACGTGGGCGAGCGCGGTGGCGACCTGTTCCATGTAGTCGGGGGCGTGAACGGTGGGGATCTTGAGCACGAGAGTGCGGTTTCGGGCGCGGTAGTAATTCGGGTACTCCTGGGGCGCCGGTGGCTTGTACGCGCAGTGTTCGAGGTGCGGCCAGAAGCGGCCGGCGAGGGCTGGGTCCTGCAGGAGCGGAGCCCGAAGCCAGTCCGGGTACAGCCGGCGGAGCGGCACGCCGGCCGCCGTGCAGCCATCCGCGAGGGCCTGTGCGTCGGGGACGTCGACCGTGACCGTCAGCGGAGTGCCGTACCAACCTCGGACTGAGCCTTCGTCCAATTCCGTTACGGCTAGGGGTGCTCGCAGGTCGGCGAGTGCCCGCCGGAGCGCGGTGAGGTTGAGGTCGGCCATGGCCATACGGTGTCCGAGCTTGCCGAGTTGGACCTGGGCGATCCCTGCGGCCAGGGGGTGGATCCGGTACTTGTAGGCGGCACCGGTGTCGATGAGGCCGAGCAGGTCGGGGCCGCGGAGTTCGCCGGCGAACCGGTGCGGGTGGTGTCCGAGCGTCATGGCGCGTTCGTAGACTGCGCGGTCGGACGTCGTCAGGACGCCGCCCTCTCCTCCGGACGCCGACTTCGAGTCCTGCAGGCTGAAGCAACCGGCGGCGCCCCACGAACCGACCATGCGCCCGCGGTAGGCGGCTCCGTGGGCGTGCGAGCAGTCCTCGACGACCGGGACCGAGCCGGCGGCGGCCAACAGCGCGTCCATTTCGGCCGGAACCCCGTAGGCGTGGGTGACTAGGACCGCCGAGTGGTCCCGCTCGCGGCTGTGGTTCGCGAGGGACTCGGGATCCAGGGCGAGGCTGTCGGGCGCGAGGTCGTGGAAGACCGGGAAACTACCGGCTTGGAAGGTCGCCGTGAGCGCGGAGATCCACGTCAGCGGGCTCGTGGCCACACCTACCTGCGGGTGGGCACCGACCGCGTGCAGTGCGGCGTGCAACGAGGCGGTTCCGCTGTTGAACGCCAGACTGTGGTCGACACCGACGAGGGCAGAGAAGGCGTTCTCCAGCGCGGTCGTGGCAGGGCCGCGGCCGGTCTCCGACAGGCGGCCGGTCGCCATCAGCGCCTGGACGACGTCCTGTTCGGCCCTGCCGTACTTGGCCGTGCGCGGGAAGGGCAGCGTCACCGTTGGTTTGCCGATCCCGGAAGTCCGCAGGGCCGGTGCGTCGGTAACGCGTTCGCGGACCGGAACCTGGTGCTTCTCGGCGTCCTGTGGGTCGGCGTGCAGGTGGGCGCCGGTGGAGCCCGAGGGAAGTTCGGCGGACAGCCAGAAGATCCGCAGTTCCTCGGCCACGTCGATGATGTCGTGGTCGTGACCGGCGGGGGTGTAGACGATGTCGCCGGGGCCGACCTCGTGGTGGACGCCGGCGACGGCGAGTGTGCCGCTGCCGGAGGCGATGAACCAGAACTCGGCGAAGTTGTGGTGGTGGCGGTCGAAGCGGGCGGTTCCATCGGCACGGATGACGAACTGTCCCGCCGAGGAGGCGGGGCAGCCCTGGGGGCGGTTGTCCTGGGTGAGGCGTTCGCGCCGAGCAGCGCGGATGACGACCATGAGCGGCTCTCCTGTTCGTGTTCGGACGGTTCACATCGGGGTGACAAGAGGGATCGCAGTTGGGCGACCCGCCTCCAGAGCCGTGAGGTCCGCGCGCAGTTGCGTACGCCGCAGAGCCACGAGATCGCTACGGCCGCAGGCGTGATGGAAGGCCAGCAGGGACGCCGCGATGCGGAGCCGGTACAGGGCGAGCACGAGGGCTTGGTCGGCATCCGGTTCGCCGGGTTCGAAGTAGCCGGCGAACAGCGCGGTGGTTAGAGGACCGGATTCCTGGAGGGACCACCCCGCGAGGTCGGCGAGCGGATCGCCGCCGCGCACGCTCTCCAAATCGACGAAGCCGGTGACCCTTCCGTCGTCGGCCAGGACATGGCGGGCGGTCCAATCGCCGTGCAGGAGACTCGCTTTGTGGACGTCGAGGCTGCGCAGGTTGGCGCCGACGGCTTGGCGTGCTTGGTGCGCCAGGCCGGCCACGGGCCCGGGGAGCGTGTCGGCTGTAGGGAGTGCGAGCAGCCATGTGCCCCAGTCCGGATATCGGCCTTTCCCTTCGGCGTCGAGTCGGCCGAACCCGTCGACCGGTAAGGAATGGACGCGGCGCAGGAGTCGTCCTGCGTCTGCGGCGGCCTGGTCGTCGTCGCTGTCGGCGAGGGGCAGGCCGGGGATACGCGTCTCGATCCAGGTCTGGTCGTCGTGCCACAAGGGGATGGGCACCGGTATCCCGATGCCGGTCATGCGGGCAGCGGCCCACGCGGCAAGTGCGTGGCGGTTGCTCCGCTCCGGTCGCCTGGTCTTGACGATCACCTCGGTGCCGTCGGCGCTTCGGGCTGCGACCAGGTCGTTGTCGGCGCCTCCGGGCAGGGGCGCCCATGGTGATTCGGCGGCCAGGATGCCCGTTGCGATGAGGCGATTCGCGAGGATCGGCCGGGACTCGGAAACCCGGTTCGGATCGAGGTTCACGTGGATGCTCCGGTTCGAGGCCAGGTGATCGCTACGGAATGGCCTGCTTGTGCCGAGGTGACTGCGGCTTCCAGGAGCGCGATGGTGCCCAGGTTGTCCGCGGCCAGGCACGTGGGTCGAGTTCCGTCGTGCAGGGCCTCGATCATCGAGTCCAGGCATGCCTGGTGGCCGGAGGGGGCGTCAGGTGCTCGGTGTTCTGCGGTGCCGATGGCACGACCGGTGCCGGCAATGGCGAGTTCCCCATCCCATGTCGCCCCGCCACCGCTGCCTTCGGCTGCCCAACGTCCGCCGGCGGGTGTGCGCAGTGATGTCCCGGGCGTGAAGCCGCCGCGGTAGGAGAAGGTCGAGCCGTCGGCGAAGTCCACGCAGATGGTGGCGAGGCTGCAGTGCGTGCCGTGGAAGTTGGTCATGGTCTCGGTGCATTGCAGGCGGATAGGGGGCGCCGCGACGAGTTGGCGTATCTGGTCGAAGGCGTGGACGGCCAGGTCGGTTGTCGCGGGTTGTGGTTGGCGGCTGCGGAATCCGGGTCGGTGCAGGGAGACGAACGCCTCGGCGGTGACTGTGTATGGCGGCTTGCTTGCGCGATGTAGAAGGTCCCGGAAGGCGAGGAATCGCGGGTCCTGCCCCCGGTTCTGCATGACGGCCAGGAGTCGGTCGCCGGTGCGGGCTCGAAGGACGAGGGACTCGGCCTCGTCGAGTCGCAGGGTCAAGGGCTTCTCGCTCAGCACGTGCAGTCCCGCGTCGAGGGCGGCGTGCGACGTGGAGGAGTGCGATGCGAGCGGTGTCAGGTTGGCGACGACGTCGATCGGGACGAGGGTGAGCGCGTGGTCCAGGTCCGGGGCGAGGGCCACGGTCAGGTCCAATCGGTCGGCAAGCCGGGCGGCGGCGCCCTCGTCGACGTCGATCAGAGCGGAGATCTCGATGCGCGGGTCGGCGACCAGGGTGCGAATCCATCGGGAGGCGATGAGTCCGCAACCCATGACGGCTACGTTCACAGCGTCCCCTTGCTGGTGGCGGTGCCGGCCGCGATCAACGTCGCGATCGTGGTGAGGGCTTCGTCCAGCAGGTAAACGACTGTCTTATCGCCGGCCAGGCGCACACATCGAGGAGCCAGGGCCTGCTCGAAGTAGTGGTTGAAGTGCTCGGCGAAGTCGGGAGCGTGGAAGATCGGCGGCATGCCCGGTCGCCGCGTGGCCCGGGTCGCGACGAGACGCGGTGGCGTGATGAGTAGGAAGGTGACGTCCGGGAGGACGGGGTCCCGCTGGAGGATCGCCTCACGGGCGGTGTCGTGGAAGTCCAGTCCGTACAAATGGTCGATTGCGTACGTGTGGGCGAGCAGGGTGTCGACGGTGCGGTCGAGGATGACGGTCCGGCCTTTCCCCAGGGCCTCGTGCGCGAGTTGCCGCCTCCTGCTCTCCACGCCGAGCAACACGTCGAGCCCTGCCAGCCGCTCGTCCCGATCGTGGGCGGTCGGGCTTGGCAGCAACCGACGGTCCGGGGCTGCGTGGTAGTAGCAGGGGACTACGGTCGCGGTGCCGAGATGGGCGGCCAAGGCTGCCGCGAGGGTGGTCTTCCCCGCACAACTGATGCCTTCGAAGCCGATGATCATGAGACCCCTTCGCCCGACGGGACCTGGTGACGCTCGGCCTTGGGCGAGAGCGCCCTTGCCAACGCTCGACCGTGTGTGTCGCGCGCGAGCGCTATTGCCGGGCCGACGCTGCTGACGAGGAGGGCGGCGGCCAGTTCGAGACACTCATGGGTGCGGGCCGCGATCGACGGTTCGACTCCCTCGGTTGCCGCAAGGAGTCGCACGGGCGCGACTACGACGAACCAGACGCCACCGGCGGCGAGGACGCGAATCGGGGTCCGCGCGTTGCGGTTCGCGATCGCGAGGAGGCACAAGGCGAATGCGGGGCTTCGCAGGAGCCAGGCGCCACCGCGATACAGGCCGAGGGCCAAAGCGACCCTACGACCGGTTGCCGAGCCATGCCCGCCTGTTCGTGCGGCTGTCGCACATCGGGGGTAGTCGAGGTAGTTGTGGAACCACCGTCGTCCCTGAGCGACCAAGTCGACGGCCCGGCCGGGTGCGGACGCCGTGGCGAGATACGGCACGACATGAACCGGGACGCCTTCGACGGTGAGCCGGTACCCGAGCGGCAGGTCGTCCAGCAGCGTAAATGTGGGCAGACCGCCGACTTTGTCGAAGACGTCACGGCGGATCCACAGCCCATGGCCGACTGTCTGGGCCAGGCCCCCGATGGGGTGCGTCCCCTGATCGGCGACTCGTTTGCTGTACCTGCGGAAGTCGGGGATTTCGCGCCGCAGGGTGTGCAGGGTCTGCAGGCGGGCGGCTCCGCGGCACACCGCGCCCTCCCACCCAGTCACCACCTCGGAGTCACCCACGGTGAATCGTGCCGACTGTTGCACCACGGCGGGCAGTTCGCCCTCGATCTCGGCGCAGTGGTCGACGTATTGCAGGGTGCGTGCCCACAGTTCGACATCCGGCCGGGAGTCGACGTCGAAGACCGCGATGTACCCGGGTGTCGTCGCCGGTATCTGACTCACCGCCAGATTGACCTGGGCCGCTTTGCGGCCGTCGCCTCGGTAGTGGACGTGGTGAAGGGCGGGCCGACAGAGGCCAGGCTTCGCAAGTAGCCGCTCGACGGCCCGTTGCGTCGTTTCGTTCCGGTCCAGCACCGCCCGAACCTGATGTGACGCCAGGACACCGTCGGGTCGATGGGCGCGCTCGGCGTCCAAGATTTCGGCCTGCTTCTGCGAGAGCTGCGGGAATCGGGTCGAGGTGATGGCAGCCCCCGCTCGCGTGGCGTCCGCGATGTGCTCCGCCAGTGCGTCCCGTTCGCGGTCCTCGCGGGCTGTGGTGACGATCGTGAGGGTCGTGTTCGGGAAGCGTTCGATCAGTTCCGCGAACCACCGCACTGTCGAGCCGACGACTGCCTGTTCGCGCAGTACGGGCACGATGACGTGCACGGGGATGTCGACCTGCGGCTCGCCGGCGCCGAGTAGTACGGGCGCGGCCAGATAGGCCAGGCTGTCGCGAAGTCCCCGATACCCGGTCGCGTAGCGCGCGGTGGCCGTCACGACCGCCATCGCACCGGCGCGGCGCAACCACGAGGGAGTCCTCCTGGCGCCGGTCACGACTGCGCCCCTCGGCGCGCCGATGCCATGAGGTTGCGGTAGGCATCAAGGAGCTCTCCGCCTGGGTAGGTCTCGGTCCACGGCTTGTCGGGCCCGGCGAAGTGAAGGACTGAAGCGGTGGTCTCGTCCTTGAGCAGCGTCGCCAACGGCATGATCGGCTCGGCGTAGTGGACGAAGTCCGCACGCGACGCGAGAGGCGACAACGCGAACGTGTTCCAGCGCCGGTCCAGGCGTGCCCAAGAGTCCGCGGCAGCCCAGTTGAGGGCGTCCTGGTCCCAGAAGTGGGCGCACTCGGGATGGTCGACGAGGAATCGGGCAGCCTGGACGAACAGGTCTCGGCGTCGGCATTCGGCCAGGTCAATGAGCATCACGCCGCTGTTGAAGTACTCCCGGTCGCCCGGCAACCCGAGGTCCGACCATCCGGGTATCCCGATGCCCTGCCCGAGCAGCGGATTCTGCGGATCGCGCACGGCGCCCAGTGGTGCGCCCGCCAAGTCCCGGGTCAGCAAGGGGCGCAGGTCTCGCAAAACAATCGTGTCCGCGTCCAGGTACAGCGCGTTCTCCATCTCGGGCAGCGCGTCACCGATGCACAGGCGCAGATAGACGGCGTCACTCGCCCAACCGTCGACTCGGTATCGGCCGTCGGGGCGCGCCACCGACCGCAGTTCGACCGCGAGCCGCAGCCGCGCGGCCTGCGCGCTGAGCGTGCGGGCGCCAGCGGTGGAGAGGTTGTGGTGGAGCACAACCACCCGCAACTCGTCGATCGTCTCGCGGTGCGTGGCGGCGATCGATTCGATGAGCGCGGACAGCGGTTGGAGGTACCCGTCGTCGACGCCGCAGACGATCGGGGCCGGCTTCCTCGGCGGAATGTCGGTCGCGGCGTTCATCCGACGCTCTCCAGGGCCGCGACGTCGGCGCGCGCTGCGCGGTCCGCCTTGATCCATTCGATCGTGTGGCGCAGCCCCGTTTCCAGAGTGACGTGGGGCTCCCATCCCAGGAGGCCCTTGGCCGCGGCGATATCCGGGCAGCGGCGGCGTGGGTCGTCCTGCGGCAGCGGGATGAAGGCGACGGGGAGGTCGGCACCGCCGCATAGTCGCTGGATAAGCTTCGCGACCTCCAGAACGGTGATCTCGTGCGGGCAACCGAGGTTGAACGGTCCCGCGTACGTACCGGCGGCGGCCTGGAGGATCCCGTTGACCGTGTCGTCGACGAAGCACAGTGCCCGAGTCTGCGAGCCGGTCCCGGTGACCATGATGCGTCTGTTGTCGAGCGCCTGGTGGACGAACGCGGGCACCATTCGGCCGTCGTCCGCCCGCATTCGGGGACCGTACGTGTTGAAGATCCGCACGATGACCGTGTCGACGAGCCCTTGCCGACGAAACGCGGTGGTCAGGGCCTCCGCGTAGCGTTTGGCCTCGTCGTAGACGCTGCGGGGACCGATCGGGTTGACGTTGCCCCAGTAGCTCTCGGCCTGCGGGTGCTGAAGTGGGTCTCCGTAGATCTCGGAAGTCGAGGTCAGGAGGAACCGCGCGCCCTTTGTTTGCGCGAGTTCCAGGCCGTGAAGGGTGCCGAGTGCACCGGTCTTCAGGGTCTCCAACGGCCTGGCCAGGTAGTCGCGTGGTGATGCGGGCGACGCGGCGTGCAGCACGTGGTCGACGCGTCCGGAGAGCTCGAAACGCTCCGATACGTCGTGACGGATCAGCTCGAACCCTTTGTCGCGATCCAGGCCGACTAGGTTGGCCGTGCTGCCTGTGGACAGGTCGTCGATGCCGACGACCGTGGCGCCGAGCCCGATCAGGCGCGTGCACAGGTACGAGCCGAGGAAGCCGGCGGCGCCGGTGACGACGATGCGGCGTCCGGCGAAAGACGTTCGTAGCGTGCGTTCCACGATGGGCGAGGTGAGGGAGTTCATGTGTCGATCCCTTCTGGTGCCGGGTTACGGGGTCGAGACGGGGTAAAAGGCATCCATCCAGGCGGTGGCGATCATGGCCCGACGCTCGGTGGACACCTCACGAATGCCCGGCCCGTGTCCTCCGCCGGCCAACTCGGCGAGTGCGGTGAGAATCTCCGCCTGGACGAGGTGGATGGAAGGTCCTACGGCGGAGCCGTGCAGGAAGTTGACGGCGTTGCCGTCGTTGAGGAGATGGAAGTGGTGCCCTGAGCCGGTGTGCCGCGTGATGTGTGGCGCGATGGTGCGCGCCGTGAACTGCATGTCCATCGCAGCGAGATCGAGTTCGTCGTCCCCGGACGTGGCGCTGACGACATAGGCGCCGACCTTGAGGCGTGCGAACAACGGGGCGGTCAATGCCTGGTTGCCGGTCGCACAGAACACCAGGTCCGCGGTGGGGAGGGCCTCGTAGGGGTCGCGTGCGACGTGGTGGCCCAGCCCGATGGCCTGGGTCTGTCGGATCGGATCGTTGTCAACGACGGTTACGTGCACGCACCGTGCGTGTAAGGAGCGAGCGATGGACGAGCCGATCTTCCCGAAGCCGAAGACCATCGCGCGCCGTCCGGGCAGGACCAGCCCTTGCGTGCGGAGCAGGGCCTCGCACGAGAAGACGACGCTCTCACCGACCAGGCCGTCCTCGACGTCCTTGAGAGGGCTGCGGGCCACGCTGAACACCGGACAGGGGACGACGCTTCGGAGATATCGGCGCAGTCCGTTCTCGGTGTCCTCGACAACGCCGAGAACTCGCCCCGAGAATCGCGCGCAGACGGCTGCGAGGGTCGGGGCGAAGTAGCCACCGACGTCGAGCAGGACGAGTGGGCGCCCGGCGGCCTTTGTCTCCAGATACGGAAGCAACCGCTCCGGATCGGCGGTGGCGCCTCGGGTCAGGGGATCGCAGGAGACCTCCTGGCCGAGGACGGCGAGTACGCGCTGATCGACGGACTTGGGTTTCGGCAGGATCGCTGCCAACGTGCTCATCCGCCGCAAAGCTGTGACGAACGCGGGCTGGCTGGGCAGCACATGGGCTACCAGCAAAGTCGTGAGATCGGTACCCGTGTCCAAGGTCTCGACGATGCGGTCGAAGAAACGCGTTGCGGGTCCGTTCAGGAGCTCCGGTAAAGGAACTTCTGCTTCTTCCACGGTCAACGACACAAGGACTCCCCTTCATCGGCGTTCGGTTGATGCCCTCCCGCCGAGGCACATCGCCGGGCAGAGGTGGGCACAAGCCGTAGGCCATGACGCACGTTGATCACCAACTGCTGCCCAAGATCAACGGAACGTGATGACTGGAATCACGTTAGTACCGAACACGTCAGAAAAACAATGGCTCGATCTGCACATGTGCAGATTCAAGGGTTGGATGAGAATCGTTCGAGGCGGCACACTGTGGGCAGGCCAAGCGAGGGGAAGGTCGGATGCCGGGGACCGTGCGTAGCCGGAGGTTGGGCGCTGATCTGGGCAGACTTCGAGAGGCCGCCGGACTGCGCGCCGAAGACGTGGCCCGCCAGATGGGCTTCTCGCGCCCCAAGCTCTCCCGCATCGAAAGCGGAGAGGTGCGGGTAAGCCAGAACGATCTCAAGGCACTTCTGCACCTGTTCGGTGTGCACGATCCCGCCCAGGTCGAGGAGTATCTGACGGCCTCGCGCGAGGCGCGTCGCGCCGGTTGGTGGCAGGCATACCAGGACACGCTGCCGCGCGAGTACGCCGACTACATCGCGCTGGAGGCCGCAGCTGAGGAAATCCGGAGCTTTCAACCGATCCTGATCCCGGGGCTCGTCCAGACCGAGGCATACACCCGCGCCGTGATCCACGCCAACCCCGCGATCACGCCGCCTGCGGACATCGAATCGCTCATCAAGATTCGGCAGGAACGCAAGAGCATCCTCGATCGCGAGCACCCGCCTCGCCTGTGGCTGATCATCGGCGAGTCCGCGATCCGCCAGACCGTCGGCGGCGTCGAGGTCATGCTCGAACAGCTCGCACACCTGGAGAATCTCGGTGACCTCCAGCACCTCACCATCCAGGTGCTGCCGCACAGCGCCGGCGCGCATGCGGGCTTGAACGGCCCTTTCGTGGCCTTCAGTTACGCCTCGCCCCGCGAGCCCGACATCGTGTGCCTGGAGAACCTGACCGGCACGCTGTACATGGATCGACCCGGCGAACTCCAGGGATACAACGCGGCGTTCGACCACCTTCGAGCCTCAGCCCTCGGCGGGGCTGAATCACTCGTGCACATCCGGCGAGTGGCCCACGAAATGCAGGAATCCAGCAAGCAGGGGTAACGGAAAATGACTTCCTCCGAGGGAACCGGGCCATGGCGCATCAGCAGCCACAGCGGTGCGAACGGCGACTGCGTCGAGATCGCCGACCGCGCGGGCGGGGGCCGGCTCGTCCGTGACTCCAAGAACCGCTCGGATGGCTCGTTCGACGTAGCGCCGCACGCCTGGGACGCGTTCCTCGACATCGTCAAGGCCGGCAGGCGAGAGCTGTAGTAGTGCCTCGGGTCCCACGTCGCCGTGGGCGATGTGGGACCCGACTCGAACGGGAAACGTGGTGATCAGAGGTAGACCCCGGCGAATGTCCCGTCGAAGCCGAGGCTGACGAGGGCCTCGCTGTAGGTGGCCCAGTAGCGGTCCGGTGGTCCGGCAGTGAGGTTGTCGAAGTCGTCGGTGCCGAGGTCGGGTTCGTGCCGTTGGTGTGCACAGCGGCAGCGGATGAAGGTGTGGCCTCGGTGGTGGACGAGGAGCCAGTCGCGGCGGGCGTCGCAGGCCGGGCAGCGCACGGGGACGCCGGTGACACGGAGTTCGTCGGGGTGTTCGGCGCACACCACCAGGGCGGCCTGGTCGTAGGTGCCGGGTTCGGGCATGGGGTGCAGGTTCGGGGCGGGCGGGAGCTCGGGCCGGTCGTCGGGGTTGCGTTGGCGCATGGGTCCTCTCCGGTCGGGGATGCCACACCATGCCCCCGACCGGGTGGACAAGTCCACGGCGTTCCCCAACCCATGTCGAGGCGTCTTCGTACAGGTCACAGACGTGCCGTGGTCAACGTGGGCGGCGCTTGATGTTCGGGTGGTCGGGTGTGATCGGTGCTCGGGCCGGTGTTTGTGGCGTGGGCCGGGGTCGGCGGTATCCGGCGGTGCTGCGGCTGTTGGCGGCGGTGTTGCGGGGGCTGGGTGTGGTGGTGATGCGCCAGTGGAGGACGTGGGCGGGGTTGTCGGCGGTGTCGAGTTCGCGTTGTGCGGCGGCGTCGGTGAGGACGGTGTGGGCGTGGTGGCCTGCGGTTTCGGCGCGGGCGAGGGTGGTCGCCAGGGCGGGCCAGGCGGGGTCGGTCAGGATGCGTGCGGTGTGGGTGGGGAGGGTGTGGCGGACCGTGTCGGCGAGCCGCTGGACGGTGTCCGGGCCGGGTGTGCGCTGTGTGGCCTCGGTGAAATGTGGTTCGGCGACTTGGCCGTAGGCGGCGCGCACCCGGGCGAGAGCCCGCCCGGCAGCCTCGGCTTGTTGTTCGTGGCCGCGCTGCTGGTGCCAGCGGACGGCCAGGACGGCGACCAGGACCATGGTCGACAGCAGAGCGCCCACCATCGCGCCGTCGGGTCCGGTTTGGGCGTGGGCGAGTTCCTTGGCGATGGTCCGGAGCGTGGATGCCGTGTGGTGTTCGGCGCGTTTGGCGTTGCGGGTCGCGCGGCCGAACGCGGAGGCCGCGGCGCGTAGTTCCGCCCGGTGGGCGTGTGGTGCGGTGCGGGCAACGTTGTGGAGGAGTTCGCCGAAAGCGGCCAGGTGCGCCTGCGGATCTCCGTCGCCGCGTCCCGAGTTGGCGCCGGTGTCGGTGAGTTCGGCGTCCAGGAGTGCGTGGGTGGTGCGCAGGGCCTTCTCCGCCCCCTGCCAGGGGTGTTCGGGGCGGGTGTGCGGGCCGGGGTGCTCGGTGGGGGTTTGGGCGGTGAGGCGTTCGCGGATGCGGGGGATGGACAGGTCGGGGGCGAGCTTGGAGCCGCCGAACCACACCGGCGGGCCGCTGTTCTCGGTGGCGGGGACGGCGACGCTGTAGCCGAGGATGTCGCCGGTCTCGGGCCCGATGCGCTTGTCGACGCGGATTCCGAGTGAGGTGAGGAGGGAGAAGAATTCGTCCTCGGTGCGCGCGGCGGCGACGGCGGCGGCGACCTGGTCGCGCAGCCATTCGCGGTCGGTGAGCTTGTTGCCTTGGCGTTGGGCTTTGGCTTGTTCGGCGCTGGTGGGGGTGGGGGCGGCGGTGGAGTCGCCGGATTTGAGCCGGCGCAGCCCGAAGTCCTTCTCGATGCGGCGGCATTCGGCTTGTGCGCGGCGTCCGTCGCCGCGGTTTCGGGGGCGGCGGCCGTCGACGCGGACAGTGGTGGCGACGATGTGGATGTGGTCGTCCGCGTGGCGCACCGCGATCCATCGGCACGCGTTGTCGTCGTCTTTGGGGGCGATGCCGGTGGCGTGGACGATGCGTCTTGCGACCTGGGCCCACTCCTCGTCGGTGAGGTAGCGGTCGCCGGGGGCGGTGCGGACGGGGCAGTGCCACACGTGTTGGGCGGGAAAGCGGCCGAGTTCGCTCGCGCGAAGGTTGGCGTGGACGTCGAGGCGTTGGGCGAGGTGGGTGAGGGTGGCGTCCGGGTCTCGGCCGGGGTCGGGGGCGCCCGTGGGGTCCCACGCGGCGACGATGTGCGGATCGGTGTGTTCGTCGCGGCGGCCGGGGCCGTAGAGGTAGGCGAGGAGCCCGCGGGTATATCCGCCGGTGGAGACGTCGGGAACCATCGCTCACACCCCCTTCTTCTTGGCGGCGCCGAGGTCGACGCTGTCGAGGAAGGCGTGGATGCGGGTGGCGGCCCGGTCGACGTTGTCCAGGACAGCTTCGGCGTGTTCGGCGACGCCGGTGGTGTTGGTGGCCCGGGCGACCTGGTTCAGGTTCACCCCGACCCGCCGCAACCCGGCGGACAACCCCTCCACCGCCTCCACCAACGCCCGCGTCCCGCCGGGGTCCACGGTCACGGTCGTCGTGCCCTGGCGCTCGGGAACACCCATGGTCCGTGCCGGGTCGGTGGCGACCGCGCCCTCGCGCGGGGCGTCGGTGACCGTGTCCTTGTGGCGGACGGCATGGGCTGCGGTCAGGGTGGCGTCGGCAATGTATGCACTGCGGGTGTGACCGCAGCGCTCGGCAGCGGCGTCGACCTCGACGAGGTCGCGGACGGTAAACCACGCGGTGGCCGCCGTCCCGGACCCCCGCGCGGACCGTCCGCGACCGGTCCGGCCGGCACGGTCCGCGCGAACCGCCGCGCGGGCTGCGTCCACGATGAACTCCGACTTGGACCCGCCACGCACCGCGACAGCGGCATCCACCACGGCATGCTGAGCCGCACTGAAGCGCACATTCACCTTCCGGTCGTGCCGCTGGTCGCCGCGAAGTTGGTACGCACGGGCGGGCATCGGCTTCGACTGGGGCGGCCACGACGGCCGCCGAGCGGCCTCGTCGTCGACTGGTGCGGGGGTACTCGGGCAGGTGTCCGAGCGCGGCTCGCGCTCTTCCTCCTGGTCGTGGCCGCCCTCGGTCGCGACCTGTTCCCCGAGCGCCCCCCGGCGCTCGGGATCCTCCGCCACCCCCGGGGCGGAGGCAAGCGCGGACCACCCTCCTCCGGAGGGTGGTCCGCCCCAGCTTGCTCCGTCTACCGGACCCAAATCCCCCTGCCCCGCAACGGAGTTCGGCCCCTCGGAGTGGGTTGTCGTGCTCGCGGAGGGGAGGTCGTCACTCAACATTCTGGCTCCGGGTTGCGGAAGAGGTCGCCCGCCCGGAACGTCCGGGCGGGCGAGGGACGGTCACGGGCGATCAGGTGGCGCGGGCGCGTTCGAGGCGGCTTCGGCTTCTTCGCGCAGGGTCCGCATCAGCTCGGTGAGGCGTTCGTTGGAGACGCGGCGGCCTTGGTCGCGCAGGGCGTTGGCCACGATCGCCCTGGTGATCCGGCCGCTGTCCGCGACCGCGCAGCGGGCGGCCTGGAGGAGGTCGTTCTCGGCCGTGGCGGGGTCCAGCCCGGCGGTGACCACGGTCGCCTCCGTGGTGGCGAGGGGGAGTTCGGTCTGCTCGGCGTCCGGGGTGACCGTCGCTGTGGGCACTCGGTCGGTTACCGGGGCACCGGTCCGGGGTGGGTGTCCGGGCGGGGTCGGTCGGTCCGACCTGGAGGTCGCGTGTGTGGTTTGGCGGGCGATGAGGATGTAGAGGTGGACCGCTCCGGCGAGGGCGAGCGGTGCGAGGGTCGACAGGACGCCGACGGTGGTGTTGCCCAACTGCAGCCCGGGGTCGTCGCCCGGGTCGGTCTGTTGGTTGATGCGGACGGCGTGCAGGGCGTTGGCCCAGATGCTCGCGCCGGTGGCCGATCCGAACAGTGCCCACACGTACACACGCGCGGCCGGTGGAGCGGTCCGCAGGACCAGGAGGGCGCGGATGCCGTAGGCGATGAACCCGTCGATCAGCAGCGGGAACAGGAAGCTCAGGGCGCCGCGCACGTGCACGGCCACGGCCATCTGCCGCAGCGCGTCGTAGGAGAGGGCGAACCCGGCGAGGCCAAGGCCGGCGATGGCCGCACGGTCCCAGGCCGTCGCCCGGGCGTGGCCGGTGGTGGTGTCGGTGATTGTGGTCAGGGTCGCTCCTTGAGGGGCGTGGGTGGGGTGGGCAAGGGTTTGGGCGAGGGTTGGGCGCGGTGCCGTTGCACTCGTCCCACTCGTTGCATGGCTGGTCGGCGCGGTATGGGTTGCGTCCGTGGGACGGGTCGACTCGTCCCATGCGGAGGGTCACCCCGGCGCCGACCTGCGCGGGGACGAGTGGGACGAGTGGGATCGGTAGCGGCCCGATCCGGTCTCGTCCGGGGCCTACCTGCGCGGAGCGTCGCGAAGCCGCGCACGGTGGTCACAGCCGAGGTCGGTTTCCTGAGTGGACAAGGCGAGCGTCCACCGGGTGGACGGTCCTCTCGTTTCCTGAGTGAACAGAGTGGGCGTTTCCTGAGTGGACAAGGCTGCCGTTCCCTATGGGAACAGTCGGGCATCTCGCTGGGCCACGTAGGCAGGGCGAGTGTCGTGCTCCGGCACAGACCCGACCTGGTGGCCCCGGTCATCAGCCGCGCCACGGGACTCAACGAGGCGTACGCGGTCGCCCAGGAGAACAAGGCCGAGGCCGATCCGTCGAGATCCGGCCCGCCCGGCTGCGGGAGGAGGGCCCCGAGCCGGGCGACCGGGTCGTCGAGGGCGAGCTTGGGACGGGTCGACTCGTCCCGCCCGGGGACTCGTCCCCGCGCTGACCTGCGCGGGGACGAGTGGGACGGGTGGGACCGGTAGCGGTCTCGTCAGGGGCTCTGGGCCGGCTCCGTCCCCGGCGCGGGGCAGTAGCGGTGCCACGCGTCGGCGAACTGGTTGCGGGTGAAGCCCTTGCGCTGGTTGTGGTCGGGGAAGCGGATGTTGGACGAGGTGATCCCGTAGTCCTTGAGCAGGATCCCCAGCGCGCGCGGGGTCAGGCCGTTCGCGCCGTGGTCGGCCCACGGAGCCTCGGCGTCGGCGCGTAGCGCGTTCAGGAGTTGCCCGGTGGACAGCGCCGCGATGTCGTTGTGCTGGGCGAACACGCCCCGGCAGTCCGCGAGCAGGCGGATGCCCAGGCCGCCCTGGTCGTCGTTCGCCTCCTCGGCGGCGGTCATCTCCGCGCATGCCACGCGCGCCGCCCTCGGCCAGGACCCGCCGGCAAGATCGGCGACCACGACCAAGGGCTCCCACGTGTCGGCCGCCCGGTCCTCGACCGGCATCTCGGGCTCCGCGTCGGCGGCGACGTCCGCCACCGAGTGCAGCCACGCGGCGAGCCGGTCGCGCAGCTCGTTGAGCCCCGGCTGGTCACGGCGGGTCCGAAACGGCGCGGCGCGTTCGCCCTTGACCTTGCGGCGCATGCGGATGACCACGGCGCGGTCCATGATCGTGTCGGGGAGGTCGCCGATCCCGGCTATCGCCGCCATGGCGAAGGTGTTGAAGCGGTGCGGCTTGTGGTCGTTGCCCACCACCCGCAGCGTGTAGCGGTTGCGCTGGTGGCCGGCGTTGAGAAGACCGCGCATCTCCTCGTTCTTCTCCGCGACCTTCGCACTGCCGAACAGCGTGTCGGCCTCGTCGACCAGCAGGGTCGGCGGCTCGTCCGTGATCGAGCGGAAGATCGCCGCCGGCGTCGCGTTCACCGTGATGCACGGATCGTGCACCGTCTCGTGCAGGACGTCCAGAAGCCGGGACTTCCCGCACCGCTTCGCCGGAGCCACCACCGCCAGGCGCGGCGCGTGCTGGAACACCGGCTGCAGGTGGGTCGCCGCCGTCCACAGGGTCACCGCGTCCAAGGCGGTGGCGTGAGGCAGGATCACGTACCGCGCGATCATCGCCCGCAGCTCGTCGAGCAGGGACGCGCCGTCCGCCGCCGCAACCTCGCGTGGGATCGGCGGCTCGCCGGGGTCGGCGGGCTCCTCCGGACTCGGCTCGGCCACGGCCGGGAGGGCCGTGGGCATTGCGGCTGCGGGCGGAGTGACGGGGGCGTGCCCGATGGGGGCAGGCGCGGGGGCACCCAGGGCATCCGGCGCGCCGACGGGGGCCTTGGCGCCGGCCCACGGTGGTGGGATGTAGGCACCCCGCGCGGGGCTTGGCGTCGAGAGACGCCCCGTCGTACTGTTGTGGGACATGGATTCCCTTCCGGAGTGCATCGGGCCCTGGCAGGCCCCGCGCACCGGTTGATCGTCTTGATGGGTGGTCACATTAGGGAGCCTTTCGGCCCTCGGCGCGCTAACGCCGGGGGCCTTTCCCTATTTCACGGGCGATCCGTCGCCGTCTCAGCGACCGACCGCCCGTGGCACGAGAGCATGCCCGTCCATCTTCGCGCAGTCAAGACCCATGAGTTGCGCCAAAAGAACCCAAGCTCTACGCGCAATTGATTCATACTGTGTGTCGATTCTGCTTGACTACGGCCGTGGTCGCCGCGTAACTTGGCGATCATGACGCAGCCCGACTGGCAGGCGCGGCTGACCGCTCGGGTATCCGATGCGGTCCGTCGCTTCCGCACCGAACGTGGGATGAGCGCGCAGGATGTCGCCGACGCCTGCGCGGCCCTCGGGCATCCCATCCCGCGGACCGTGATCTCCAACCTGGAGAACGGCCGGCGTTCGGGCGTCGACCTGTCCGAGGTCCTCGTGTTGGCCAAGGTGTTGGGAGTACCACCGATCGCGCTGCTGATCCCCGCCGGTCGTGTCGGCTCGGTCGAGATCCTGCCCGGCCAGGAGATGCCGACCTCGGACGCGCTGGAGTGGTTCAGTGCGGAGATCCCTTTTGGTGACGAACCGGAACCGGACACGTTGGACGCCCGCTTCGACGAGGTCCGCAAGCACGCACAGGCCGTGCGCAGTCTGCTGAAGTCGATGGAAGTGGCCGACGAATACCGGCGAGGGGCGGCACTGATCCGCGATCCCGAGCGGCGTGCCGGGAACCTTGAATGGGTCGCCAAGCTCGACAGCCACGTCGGCGAAGCGACCCGCGAACTGCAGGACTACCGCGCGGAGATGCGCGAGCGCGGCCTGGAGCCCCCGACCCTGCCGGAAGCACTCGATCACCTCGACCTCGTCGAGACCGAGGACGGCTGGGTGTCCGTCCACGACCTCCGCCCGGACGACCCCACCTGATCCCGCCGCGCCGGTGCTCGTGGGCACGACTCGCTGTCCTGCCCGCGACTCGCATGGTCCACGTCTTCGTTGGAGGTCCATCTGAACGACGCTTCCTGAGTCCTTCTGCGGCGCTCGGAACGGCCTGCCAGCTCGTCCTCCGCCCTTCACATGGTGTTAGCGCACCGAAGGGAGAGGCCAAGCGCCTCCGTGACCACCCATCACACGATCACGCCGCCGGGGTGCCAGCCCCGCCGCGCGGTGAGGAGCCTTCATGCCCCAGCACGGTGCGCCCGAACATGGCGACCCGACCTCCCCGATCCCCCTCCGCCGCTCCGTCGTCATCGAGCGGAAGTGGTTCACCACCGCCGAAGTCGCCGACATGCTCGGCTTCGGTCTGTCCAAGACGAAAATGCTCGTCCTGTCCGGACAGATCCGCTCCGTCGTCGTCGGACGAAACCGCCGCATCCTGCCCGTGTGGGTCGACGAGTACGTCGCCCACGTCGTTGCCTCCGCCGAGGAGGCTGCGGCTTGAGCGGCAAGCGTGGCAACAGCGAAGGCTCGATATACCCCTACCGCAACGGCTTTGCCGCGTACGTCTGGGTGACCACGCCCACCGGCAAGCGCGAACGCAAGTACGTCTACGGTAAGACCCGGCCCGAGGTCCACGACAAGTGGCTCAAGCTCCACGCCGCTGCCAAGGCCGGCCCCGTGGCCACCAGCACCCCCACCCTCGCCACCTACCTCGCGTTCTGGCTCAAGGAGGAGGTGGAGGCCAACCTCAAGCCCCTCACCGCGGCGACCTACGAGACGGCCGTCCGCCTCTACATCGTTCCCTTCCTCGGGGCGAAGCGCGTCGACAAGCTGAACGTGCGCGACGTCCGCGAGTGGCTCAACAAGCTCGCCGCCACCTGCCAGTGCTGCGCACAGGGCAAGGACGAGCGCCGACCGACCGAGCGCCGCCGCTGCTGCGCGATCGGCAAATGCTGTGAACGGACACTGTCCAAGCGCTCCGTCGCCGACGCCCGCACCGTGATCCGCAGCGCCCTCACCTACGCGATCAGCGAGGAGATGATCTCCCGCAACGTCGCCCAGCTCGTCAAGATGGCCAAGCCCCGCCCCCGCAAGGTCATCCCCTGGTCGGCCGACGAGGCGAGCCGCTTCCTCGAATCGGCCCGCACCGAGCGCGACCCCCTATACGGCGCCTACGTGATGATCCTGGTCCTCGGCCTGCGCAAGG
This sequence comes from Embleya sp. NPDC059237, assembly GCF_042754105.1. Taxonomy (NCBI): domain Bacteria; kingdom Bacillati; phylum Actinomycetota; class Actinomycetes; order Kitasatosporales; family Streptomycetaceae; genus Embleya; species Embleya sp. NPDC059237. The sequence goes on from NZ_JBHZAE010000003.1 coordinate 107,818, forward strand.
GGGAGGTGCTTGGGCTGCGCTGGCAGGACGTGATGCTCGACCGAGGCGAGATCCTGATCGAACAACAACTCCAGCGCGTGCGCCGCCGGTTGCTGCACTCCGAGGTCAAGACCGACGCGTCCGAGGCGGTGCTCCCGCTACCGGACGTGTGCCGGGCAGCGCTGCTCCTGCGCCAGAAGAGCCGCGACGCCCACAAACTCGCCGCCCGCGAACTGTGGACCGAATCCGACCTCGTCTTCACCACCAAGTACGGCACGCCCATCGAGCCGCGCAACTTCAACCGGCGCTTCGAATACCGCTGCGAACAGGCCGGCGTGCGGCTCATCCGCGTCCACGACACCCGCAAGACCTGCGGCACCCTCCTCGCCGCCCTGGACGTCCACCCGCGCGTAGCGATGCAGATCCTCCGCCACTCGCAATTCGCCGTGACGATGGAGATCTACACCCAGGTCCCCTCCGAACAGACCCGCAACGCGCTCAAGAAGCTCGGCGCGTCGCTCGACGGCAGTTCCACTGACCCGGCGTCAGTGGTTCACGAGGATGGACCGCGGTACCAGGCCACTGATAGAGGCCGCCAGCGCCCATAGCACATGCCGCGTCTTGCGAACGCCCTGTCTGGTCGATGGCGACCAGACAGGGCGTTTGCGAGCGTTCGGCTCGGCACAGGTCTGGTGGGAAGGGCTCGTCCCGTGGACCCATGGTCCTTGCTCTGGCTTGATAGCCGTAGAGCCTTTGTCGATAGTTCGCGTGCCTGGTTGGGCCTCGGGCTCACCGAGTCACGCCCGCCGGCGAGGTCTCGACCTCGCCGGCAGACCTGTCGTCGCTGCATGCTCCCGGTTTTGTTACGGGTTGGCTCTCGTCTGTCGGTAGCAGCCGATAGCGACACTCGCCGATGTGAAGGCCATCAGTGCGCACAGCCCCCAGCTCCCGTTTGAGGCCAAGAGCACCGCAATGGCCAACGCGATGGCTGATATCGGCCCCCAGATCAGCCACAGCTTACGTGAGCGATTTTCCTGTTCCGCTGTCATCCACGGCACCTTTCCGACCACAAGTACGGTGGAACGACGAACTTGATTCCGTTCGACCATGGCCATTTGGCCCCGGACACCTGAATCGCAACGCAGTTCCCGCGAGCTGAAGCGTAGGCCGCGGTGGCCGAGATGTAGAACAGGTAGATCTCCAGGACGGTCAGAACCCGGCCTAGGATGCGAGCAACCCACTTCCACTTGCCACCGGCATACCACAAGGCGTTGAAGATCGTTCCGCTTGCCCACGCCAGCCATGAGGTCTCGTTGCGATTCAGATGCACGGTGAACCACCAAACCGGCGAGAAGAAGTTGAACGACGAGCTTCCCTTCGAATAGGTGCCGGCGGTATCCGTGGCATTGCTCGGATCTGCGCCGACATAGTCGTACGCGCTCGCCGACCCGCCGGGGACCGGGTCGGTCTGGAGAAAGCGCCCGGAGCCCGGCTCGTACACACGCACGCCCATGAGCAGAGCACCCGTCGGATCATCCGTTGCCCGGACCGCGCCACCCAGCCAGCCGTATCGAGCCGCGCTTTGACCGACCCGAGCAACCCCGTACTCGTCGTAGTCGAGCACGGTCGGTGGGACGGCGGTGTCCAGCGGCAGGTAGACGGTCGCGTCGTCGTGCAGGTTCATCAGCGTGAGCAGTACGCCGCCCGTTTTGCCGGTGACCGCGTCGAAGCTCCCGGTGGCCCCGCTCACGTTGCGAGTGAGGTCGCCGGTGGTCGGGTTCTCGATGGTCCAGCGTGGGTTGTCGGTGTCGTCCGCATAGTGCTGAAGTCGTGCCGCGTTCTGCGTCCACGCAACACCCGAGAGCGTTTCGCTGACCGAGCCGCGGAGACGGCCTGCCGCATCCAGCGTCCAGGATTGCCGGGAAGCCCCGGTCGAGCGCTGCTGTACCAGGTCGTTGACGTAGTAGCTCGTGCTGATGCCGCCCGGTTGGGCGGTCGTGCGGCCGAAGGCGTCGTAGACGTAGCCGGCGTCGACGAGTCGGTCGGCACTGTCGTAGGTGTGGCCGACCGAGGTCGCGCCGTTTGTGGAGCAGACGGCTCCGGGAGCGGCCGTGGCGGAACTCTGCGCCGTGCGGTTGGTGTTCTTGTCAAAGGTGTAGGTGCGGGTCGTGCAGACGCCGTTGTTGGTGTCGTTGACCTGGGCGAGGCGACCGGCGGCGTCGTACGTGTAGGTCTGAGTCGATGCCTGACCCGGAGTGCCCGTATGGGTGGCCCGCTGTCGGTGGACCGTGGGTGTGATGCTGTCGTTGAGGAGCGTCAATCCGTCGCTGTCACGGGTGTAGGTCCGGTTGGTCAGATTTCCGGCGGGGTCCTTCGTCTGGCGCATGCTGTAGCCGCCGGGGAGTCCGGTGTTCGTGGCCGCGCCGTCGGCGTCGTAGCGGGCTGTGAACGTTCCGGCGACGGAGTCGGTGACCGAGATGGGCAATCCACGCGGTTCGATGGCGTTGTCGAAGGCGTATGTCGTCGTCGATGGGACGTTGTCGTCGACCTGCGTCGGTCGGTTGAGCGCGTCGTAGCGCGTGGTGGTCACACCGCCGTCGGCGTCGGCGTAGGTGATGGTGCGACCGAGTTGGTCGTACCCGTAGGTGATCGTTCCGCCGGTTGCCGAGGACGTTGTCGCGACCAGTCCGAGCGCCTGATCGTAGGTCGTGGTCGTGGCGGCGACGGCACTTCCGACACCACCGGTGAGTGTTGCCGTGAGGGGGCGTCCCGCTGCGTCGTATCCGATGGTGTTCACGCGCGCGGAGCCGTTGGCGGTATCAGTGACCGTGGAGGGCAGCCCGAGCAGGCTGTACTCGGTCGTCTTGGTTGTCGACTGGTTGGGGTTGGAGCCGCCACCTGTGATGTCAGCCGCAGGGCCCACCCTGCAGGGAGCGTCCGCCCACTCGGGGCGTCCCGCGCACGGACCGGTGCCGCCACCGGTGTAGTACGTGGTGATGGTGGCACCCGCGTCGTTACCCGTCGACGTGGGCTGGGTGCTCTTGATCACGCGGCCCTGGGTGTCGTAGGTCTTGGTCTTGACCAGGTTCAGGCCGCCGGGGTCTTCGATGGTGCTTGTGGGCACGCCTGCCGCCCAGTCGTATTGCGTATCGGTGACGCGGACGTCCGCCAGCAGCGCGTTGTTGGCACGCGGTTGTGCCCCCACCTGCTCCTTGGTCGGCTGATGTCTGACCTTAGCTGTCCCGTCGGTGGGTCGGCCGGCGTCGTATTGCGTGACGGTGCGCTGTCTCGCGGGCAGTTGCGTGCCGGCCGCAGCGACCACGGTGGGCCCGTCCGTCAGATCGGCGGCGAGAGTCACCTGTTGGAGAGGTTCAAGGCTCTCCAGTACCTCGATGCCCTCCGCGTCGTAGACGCTGCTTGAGGAAAGCAGCTGGGCGCGCTCGGAACTTGGCAGACCTCCGATGCCCAAAGCGGCCAGCGTCGCCTTGTCCGAGTCGGTCAGCCCTAGAGCCAAGGCCCGGTTGCCCGCGGACAGTTGCCGGACGGTGTTGCCGAACTTGTCGAACTCCGTGGACGAGATGTGGCCGCCCGGTTGTGCGGTGTCGATCGCGCGCCCGGAGACGTCGAGGTAGTGCACCGTCGATCTACCGTAGGCTCCTGCGGTCAGGTCCGGACCGTTGTTAGAGGTCGGGATCTGATCCGCCGGAAAGACTGCGGTGGCGTCGGTGACGAGATTGCCCTGACCCCAGGAGGCGACGGTACTTGCGCCGAGGTCGTACGGGGCCTTGTTCCCGCTGACCGGCACCCCGTAGACGACCGAGGTGGTCGCAACGCCGTTGATGGTGCTTGTACTGCCGGGACTCAAAGTCGGTCGCGATACCGACACGAGCATTCCGGGGCCGGCTGCGGCCGAACCTCCGGCTTGGCCGTATTCGAACGTCCAGGCCAACTGCCCGGGAGGGGTCAGGGTCGTCATCCGCCCTGCCGTGTCGTAGGCATATCGGGTCTTGAGTGCCGGAGAGATTCGGGGATCCCAGGTCTCCCGAAGCCGACCCAGTTCGTCGTACCCGTACTTCGCCACGTCCGTCGCGGTGGAGGCGGACGCGCCCGGCGCGGTGGCCCACAGACGAATCGTCGAGACTTGGCCAACGAAGTCGCCGGGCACCGATGAGGTGCCGGTGGTTGCCGAGGCGTAGACGAATTCCAGGACCCGGCACCCGCGCACGCTCGGATCGGCCGCGCACTGCGCGAGCGTCACCGCGGAACTGGCGGCGATCACGCGTTTGGGTCGGGCCAACTTCTTTCCGCCTGGCGCGTCGACAGTCTCGGAAACGACCTTGACGGTCGAGTTCGCCAGGCCGTTCACGAGCGCGGAGTCGACCGTCCACGACTCGACGAGGGGATCCGCCTTGGCGAAGGTGGTGACGGTTCCGTTGGGCTCGGAGAGGGTGAAGGAGGCGGCAAATGATCCGGTCAGAGTGAGACGTCCGGCGCCGGTCTCGGCGATCCAGCCGTTCCCGGCCTGATTGGCGGTGAAGTGGATCGCGGTGCCGTCCTGTTCGACGACATCCAGCGACGTGGTGGACGTCTTGTGGATGGCTTCGTGCTTGGAGTCGGGTAGTTCCGCGATGGTGCCGGACACCCATTCCTTGCCGAAGATGGCCACTTGTCCATCCTGCTGACCACCGGCGGTGGGCTGGCGCGAGGATGCCGTGCGGGACACGGTCATGCCGTAGATCGAGGTGTCCGATACGGACAACGAGTAATCGCCGGTGAGCAGGTTCAGTGTGCCGGGGCCTACGTTCTGACTCGCCGCGCCATCGGCTGCCCGGTCGACGGAGGCCTTGACGGCGTCGCCGGTACCGGTTGCACCGCCTGGGCCGGAGAAGTCGGCCCTGATCTGGATGGCACCGTCGGGGTTGACCGTGTTTGTCGTGTTCCACACCAGTGGGCGGTTCTTGCCCTGCACCAGCGGCACCGGCCACGTGGCGACGGGTTGACCGGCGTCGAAGACGTCCGAAACGGGGATCGGTGCCCACGCGTCGGCGTCGGAACGGCGCCAGGAAAACGTCACGGCATCGTACTTACCTGCGTCCGCCTCTGCGGCAAGAGGCAATCGGGCGGCGGTGCGCTGACCGTCGTCGAGCCCGCTCAGGCCGCCCGCACCTACGTGAAACAGGTAGGAAGCGGGCTCGGACTTGTTGTCGGCCTTGTCCACAGCACGAACCTGCAGGGTGTTCGTCCCGCCTCGGGTGGGGGACACGGACAGCGACACCGGAGCGGTGTTGTTGTTCGTGGTGACCTTGCTCCACGTGGTGCCGTCGAGCGACCACTCAAGCCACTGCTGATCACCGGCCGGCGGGGTCACCACGAACGTTCCGGCTTGCCCGATCCCCTTCACCCACTCGCCGGAAGGGTAATCCGTGGATGTGATCGCTCCCGGCGCCGAGGGGGCGGAGGTATCCACGACGAACGTCTTCCAGGCGGACCAGCCCACGTTGTAGACCGATCCGTCGTACGGGCTTGTACGGAACCTGTACGTCCTGCCGTTCTGGAGCAGACCCGCAGGGACCGTCACGGAGACCGGCTGTCCGCTCGGCGCGTACGGCGACACCAGGACCGCGCCGACCTGGGTGTCGGTCGCGGAGTCGAAGATCTGGAAGGTGCCGTCGACCTTGTCGTTGTCCGCGTCCACGAACGTGTCACGCAGGGTGGGCGTCGTGGTGTTCACCACGAACGCGCCGTTGTAGGAGAAGAACGGAGGGCCGGCTTGTTGGTCCGTCCCGGTACGCGGGCGGTAGTTGTAGGTGACCTCGATCCTGGGAATCTGTGTGCTGGCGGCGTTCCCGGAATAGAACCGCTTCCAGCCGTTCACGTCGGTTTCGTCCGTCGCGCGCAGACCCATGCCCTGGCGCGTGGTCGACGTCTGCCCGGCCCAGTACTGGAGCAGGGATGTCACATCTGCCGAGACCCAACCGGCGTTCGAGCAGTTCTGCCCCTTGGTCTCGGTGGATGTGGCGTACTTCTGGATCCAGGTGGGCTGGCTCGTCCAGCGCGTGGCGGCGGTGGCGGTGTTGGTGTCCCATACCTCCCATGGCCGGGCCTTGGTGCAGTCCCAGGAGTGGAAGTTGAAGAGCTTCAGCGTGGCCTTCGAGACCAGCGCGTCCTTGATGGGAGTCATGTCCCAGGTGATGAACGAACGGGCGGTTCGAGGCTTGGCATTGGTCGGCGGGTCCGCATAGTCGCCCGGCCAACCGACCTTCAGCTCAGTGTGTGTCGACTGGTCGGCAGTCTGCCCTTGCTGGACCCATGTGTCGAAGACGTCCGCCAAAGTGCCGCTGGACGGGTCGATGGTCACCGGGAACTTCGTTGCCGGATCCCTGAGAAAGGCTTCGTCGGGAGTGAGCCTGAGCTCGATGTCCGTCCCGGCCTGGACGACCTGGAGGCCCACAGGGACCTGACGGGTGTGCTCGCCGGATCGCGGGTCCACTGTGGAGTCCCACATGAAGGGAGCGGGCATCGTGGCCAGCGCCCTACCGGTCGCCTTGTCGCTGAACAGAACGCTGCCGTCGGGTTGCTGCGCGATGCTCGTGCCCTCGGCGCGCAACGGCAACGTGAAGGAGGAACTCTCCGTCGGCGGCCTGTTCAGCACTACGAATTGCTCGAACCCGGTCCGGGTGGCCTCGACAACCAGGTCCGCTCCCGGAAGAGCCGCAGCATAGGTCGCCCTGGCACCGTCGATCTGCGGCGCGGGCAGCCCTCCCCGCCAGCGGACGGCGACCGACCGATCACCGGACCCGAGTGTGAGCAGATCCTGCGCGGGGGTGTTCGACGACTCTGCGAACGAGCGCGCCTGATCTCCGGTCTTGCCCGCAAGACGCAAGGCGCCTGGATGCGCCTTGGACGCCACGGAACCATCGGGCTGACGAGCGAACGTGACATCCACATCCACCCAGGTGTTGCCGCGCAGGAACCGGATGGGTCCTGCCGCCGTCTCCGTGGTCAGGGTCCCGTCGGGATTGGCCCAGGTCGTGGCAGTTTCGGTGCGCAGCCCCAACACTTCGACCCGGGCGCCGCGCAGTTTTGCCGCGAGGCGCGCCGAAGGGAGGTCCTGGGCGGTCGATTCGGTTTTCGAACGAGAATCGGTCTTCGGTATAGGATTCTGATTGTTGTGAGCCGCGAACGCGGTACCGGCGCCGGTAAGTAAGGATGCGCCCATTGCCCCGGCGGTGACGATCGCGATGGCTCGCGAGGTCACCCATGGCCGGGATGATTGTCCTGCCCGATTCGGGGCAGCACGAAGTCTGCGTGTGTACACGCCTAGTCCCCTCCAGCAACGCGATCGCCATGATCACGCTTTGGCCAGCCTAGAAAGACGCACGGCGATCAAACAGACTAGATATTGCGGATAAAGCACCCGAATGGTCATAATCGCTGATCTTGTCGCATGATAAAGGTCACGCGCGAGACCCTGGTTAAGGCTTCGGTGAAGGTGTAAGGAGTTCGGCAGACCTTCGGCTGACTCCCCCGGAGCGAAAGGCTGCCTTCCATAGCCCGTGGGTTCATTTGGACCGGGCCATTGAGCCGACCGCTCCAAAAACAATCTCCGGCACTGCGGTGCGTGCCGCCAATGTCTTGAGCTGTGGACCCCAAGCCTGCGACCTGCGGGGCAGCCGCCGCGACCTGAGCATCGTCGGCCGCGAGACTGGCACTGTCCCCACGCGCGATTTGGACCGTCAACTTGCTGGCAGGCTCGGCGCGTTTGTCTTCGGACGCGGTCGCCCAGCGGTCAGCAAGGGCTGCTTGCAGCCGGAGTGGTTGCTGTACTTTCGTGCTGGCAACGTGCCAGAGGCCCTACCGGAATCATCCGATAGGGCCTCTGACCTGGGTCGGGGTGGCGGGATTTGAACCCACGGCCTCTTCGTCCCGAACGAAGCGCGCTACCAAGCTGCGCCACACCCCGATGTTGCGCGTTCAGCTTAGCGGGTCGGGGGGCTGAGGCGAAATCCGGTTTAGCGCGGGGGCGCGGAGGGGGTGCCGGCGGTGGACTGACGGGGGGTCAGGGTGAGGAGCGTGGCCTCCGGGGGGCAGGCGAAGCGGAAGCGGGCGTAGCGGGAGGTGCCGCAGCCGGCGGAGACGTGGAGGTAGGCCTCGCGGTCGGCGGACAGGTGCTTCGAGAGGCCCTTGGCGCGTTTGCGGTCGAGGTCGCAGTTGGTGGTCAGGGCGCCGTAGAAGGGGACGCAGACCTGGCCGCCGTGGGTGTGGCCGGCGATCACCAGCGGGTAGCCCTCCGCGGTGAAGGCGTCGAGGGCGCGCAGGTACGGCGCGTGCACCACGGCCAGCGAGATGTCGGCGCTCCGGTCGGGGCCGCCGGCCACCTGCTCGTAGCGGTCCCGGTCGATGTGCGGGTCGTCCAGGCCGACCAGCTCGATGTCCAGGCCGTCCACCTTGAGCCGGCCGCGCGCGTTGTTGAGGTTTGCCCAGCCCGCCGCGTCGAAGCCGTCGCGCAGGTCGGTCCACGGGTTCTCCCGGCCGAGTCGTCGGGTGCCGTCGTCGCGACGCAGGTAGCCCGTGGGGTCCTTGGGGCGCGGGCCGAAGTAGTCGTTGGACCCGAACACGTACGCCCCGGGCCGACCGAGCAGCGGGCCCAGCGCGTCCAGCGTCTCCGGCACCGCCTCCGGGTCGGACAGGTTGTCGCCGGTGTTCAGCACCATGTCGGGGTGCAGCGCGTCGAGCCGGCGCAGCCACTCCTGCTTGCGGCGCTGACCGGACACCATGTGGATGTCGGACACCTGCAGGATCCGAACCGGCCGGGCGCCGCGCGGCAATACCGGCACCTCGACCCGGCGCAGACGGAACGAACGGGCCTCGTAGGCCGCCGCGTAGGTGAGGCAGGCGGCCCCGGTGGCGGCTACGGCTAGGGGAAAGGCTGAACGCGGTCGCATCCCTCCATGCTGGCAGAGCCGGCCGATGCTCGGCAGTCTCGGCGGCGCACCCGACGTCGCGGGACGGCGGCCGGGCCCGGGCGGGAGTGGTCGGGACGCACTCCGAGCGCGGTAATTCGGTACGGCCACACCGGTCACGGCTGCGACACTTGACCCCATGAGCACCCTCAAGAGCCGTTTGCAGAGCGACCTGACCGCGGCCATCCGGTCCCGTGACGAACTGGTCTCCTCGACGCTGCGCCTCACCCTGACCGCGATCACCAACGAGGAGGTCGCGGGCAAGATCGCCCGCGAGCTGTCCGACGACGAGGTGCTGAAGGTCATCGTGCGCGAGGCCAAGAAGCGTCGCGAGGCCGCCGAGGCCTTCGCGAACGGCGGCCGGGCCGAGTCCGCCGCCCGCGAGCGCGCCGAGGGCGAGGTCCTGGCGGCCTACCTGCCGGCGCAGTTGTCGGACGACGACCTCCGCGCGATCGTCGCCGACGCCATCGCGCAGAGCGGCGCCGCCGGCCCGCAGGCGATGGGTCAGGTCATGAAGGTGGTCCGCCCCAAGATCGGCGACCGCGCCGAGGGCGGCCGGATCGCCGCCGAGATCAAAAGCCAGCTGGCCGGCTGACCACACAGAGCCGACCGCACAGGCCCGACCACACCGGGCGGAGCGCACGGGCCCGACCACACCGGGCGGAGCGCACGGGCCCGACCACACAGGGCCGGTCCCGCGCCCGACCCCGGGTACACCCGCCCGACCTCCGCTCCACACGCCGATGGTGGTGCCCCCGAACACATCGGGAGCACCACCATCGACATTTCCACGAGCGATCACGAGCGATCACGAGCGATCACGAGCGACTACGGGCGATCGCGAGCGCCTCCCGCGATCACCCCCACTCAAAACCCCCCGAAGTCCCCACCCCCGATATCCCCCGTGCTCGGCGGCCGAGTGTGCCCCGGCGGTCGCGGCGTCTCCGGAGGCTTGGTGGCACCGCCCCCACCCGTGGTCGGCGTGGTCGGCGGCGTCACCGGCGGAGTCCACGGCGGCCACGGCGGCCGAGTGCTCCCGCCCCCCGGCGGCCGGTTCTGGTCGCGCGGGTTGGGCTTGCCGTCGTCCGGCTTCTTGTTGGGATCGGGCTTCGGCGGGATCGCGCCCGGGGGCGGGGCGGCGAAGTCCGGCGCGTCCACACCCTTGAGCGCACCCGACATCGCGCTCTTCCAGATCGGTCCGGGGACCTGTCCGCCGTAGACCTTCTCGTACGTGGTCCCGGCGATCTTGATGTCGACCATCTCGACATCGTTCTTGGCGCCACCGATCCACACCGCGGTGGACAGGTTCGGCGTGTAGCCGACGAACCAGGCCGCCTTGCGCTCGTTGGTGGTGCCGGTCTTGCCCGCGTTGTCGCGGTCCTTGAGGCCGGCCTGGGTGCCGGTGCCGTCCTCGACCACACCCTTGAGCAGGGTGTTGATGGTGTCCGCGGTGGACTGCTTCATCACCTGCTTGCAGCCCGCCTGGGGGACGGACAACTTGGTGCCGTCGAGCTTGGCCACCTCGGTGACCGCGATCGGCGTGCAGTACACCCCGCGGCTGGCGAACGTCGCGTACGCCGCCGCCATGTTCATCGGCGCGATGGTGTTGGCGCCGAGCGTCATGCTGGGCACCTGCTTCAGTGCCTCGCCGTTGCCCTGGTGCACACCCATCTGATCGGCCAGCGTCGCGATCGGACACAGCCCCACGTCCTTGGACAGCAGGACGAAGTAGGTGTTGATCGACTTCTCCAGCGCGGTCTGCATGTTCCAGGTGCCGGTCTCGCTGCGGCTCTCGTTCTGCGGCTGGTACTTGGGGTCGCGAGTCGATTCGCCGCAGGTGCGGAACTTCTCCTTCCGCATGTCGATGTCGTAGCCGGTGGAGTATTCTTGGTCGACCTTCATCCCGTTCTCCAGCGCCGCCGCGGCGGTGATGGGCTTGAACGTGGACCCGGTCTGGAAGCCGTACGTCGAGCCGCCCATGTTGTGGTCGACCGAGTAGTTGAGCGTGGTCTCGTAGTCGCCGAACCCGTACGGCCGACTCTGCGCCATCGCCTTGATCTTCCCGGTGCCCGGTTCGACCATGACGACCGCGTCGGCGACCGGGTCCTTTTGCAGTACGCCCTTGGTTGCGGCGGTGTAGGCCGCCTTCTGGGCCTTTCGGTCCAACGTGGTGGTGATCCTCAGGCCGCCCTCGCGCCACATCTTGTCGCGTTCGTCCTTGTTCGCGCCGAACGCCGGGTCGTTCTTGACCACCCGTTCGACGTAGTCGCAGAAGAACGCGGCACCGTCGATCTGATCGGCGGTGATGCAGCCGTTGGGCAGCGGCTGGGTCTTCAGGTTGAGTTCGGTCGCCTTGGCGGTGTCGGCCTCGGCCTGGGTGATGACCTTCACCTCGGCCATGCGCTGCAACACGACGTTGCGTCGATCCCGCGCGGCGTTCGGATAGCCGATCGGGTCGTACGCCGACGGCGCCTGCACCACGCCGGCCAGGGTGGCCGCCTCGGGCAGGGTCAGATCGGCGGCGTGCTTGCTGAAGTAGCGCTGCGACGCGGCCTCGACGCCGTACGCCTGGCGGCCGAAGAAGGTGATGTTGAGATACCGGGTGAGGATCTCGTCCTTCGACAGCCGTTGCTCCAGGCCGATCGCGTACTTCAGCTCCTTGATCTTGCGGGAGACCTCCTGGGCCTGGGCCTTGGCCACCTTGGCCGGGTCGTTGCCGGCCTCCTCCACGAAGATGTTCTTCACGTACTGCTGGGTGAGACTGGATCCGCCCTGCTTGGATCCGGTGCCACCCGACTGCTGGTTGCGCAACAGGGCACGCAGGGTGCCCTTGAGGTCGATCGGACCGTGCTCGTAGTAGCGCGAGTCCTCGATCGCCACGATCGCCTGACGCATGATCGGCGCGATCTGGTCGAAGTTCCTCAGGATGCGATAGCGGTCGTAGACCATCGCGAGCTGGTTGCCCTCGGAGTCGAGGATGTACGACGGCTGCGAGAGGAACGGTTGATCCAGATCACCGGGCAGGTCGTCGAAGTTTTCCGACGCCGCCTTCGCGGACAGGCCGAGGCCGCCCACGAACGGCAGCGCGACTCCCGCGACCAGGGCGCCGGCGAGGATGCTCGCACCCACGAACGCGGCGAACCGTCCCACGAAGCCCAGCGGGGATCGTGGACGGTACGAACCGCGTTTCGGGCGGGCCGAGCCGGAGGAAGTTCGGGCCATGGGCGACAGCCTACGTGCCGAAACACCCTACGCGGCGAAGGCACTTCGCCTAAGCTGGCGGAGCAGCCGGGGGATTCGTGTCATCACGCATTTCACTCTTTGGAGTGAAAGTGGCCGGATGTCGGGTCCTGCTGCCGTCTCTCGTGCCTCCGACGTGCCCTCTTCTGAGTGAAGCCCGGACCCAAAGCGCAAGAGCATTCACCCGGACGGGTGGGTCCATATTTGCGCATAGTCCTTCCGGGCCATCGATGACTGCCCGCGCAGGGGCTGTTGCGCGTGCCCAGGGTTTCGTACCGTCCTGCTTGGCATCGGGAATTCCCGGCGCCGCCGTTGGGGGAGCCTCGAAAATCGGGAGAGGACGGCACCAGCATGAGCTGGGTTACCGACTGGAGCACGCAGGCCGCCTGCCGGAGTACCGATCCGGATGAGCTGTTCGTGCAGGGGGCGGCGCAGAACCGCGCCAAGGCAGTGTGCACCGGATGCCCGGTCCGCACCGAGTGCCTGGCCGACGCGCTGGACAACCGGGTGGAGTTCGGCGTCTGGGGCGGCATGACCGAGCGGGAGCGGCGCGCGCTGCTGCGCCGCCGGCCGATGATCACCTCGTGGCGTCGGCTCCTCGAGACCGCGCGCGAGGAGTACGAGCGCGACATCCACGGAGACGAGGAGTTCCGGGTCGCCGGCTGAACACGTGTCGGCACACGTGGCGCAACACGTGTGGACGACCCGAGGTCGGCACCTTCGAACACCGCCGCATCCGCAACGCCATCGCGCGCGCACGTCACCGCCCGCCGGGGCCGGGAGTCAGGCCCGGGTCCCGGCGGGGTGGTGACGAGACGTCGGGCGGTGGGTCACCGCGGTCCGGATCACCCGGGCCCACGGGTCGGCCCGGCCGCGGGGTCAGCCGGAGCCCAGGCTCTCGCCGATGACACGCAGACCCGCCAGGTCGTGCACGTCTCCGGGCAGCGCCGGGACCTCGGTCACCCGTACCTCGGGGTGGATCGACGTGAAGCGGGTCCGCATGCGCTCCTCGCGGTCGATCACCCGCAGCCGCTCGGCGTGCAGCGTGAGCAGCCCCGCGACCAGCCGCAGATCGGCGGGCTGCGGCGCGTCGTCGGCCGATTCCCCGGCACCGGGGTCGTCGAGGTCTTCGGCCCGCTCGGTCAGCGACTCGGCCGCCGCCAGGCTCCGCTCCGCGGACAGCCGCCCCGCGCTCGTGGCGTGCACCCGGTTGAGTACCAGGCCGGCCAGCGGCATGCGCTCGGTGCCGAGCCGGTCGACGAAGTACGCGGCCTCGCGCAGCGCGTCCTTCTCCGGCGCGGCGACCACCAGGAACGAGGTGCCCCGGGCCTGGAGCAGCTTGTAGGTCGCGTCGGCCCGCTTGCGGAAGCCGCCGAAGGTGGTGTCGAGCGCGGCCACGAAGGTCTGGATGTCGGTCAGCAGGTGGGTGCCGACCACCTTGCTCAGCGCGCCGGTCATCATGCCCATGCCCGCCGACAGGAACTTGAGCGCGCCGCGTCCGCCGACCTTGGCGGGGGCGGACAGTATCCGGATCAGCCGGCCGTCCAGGAACGAGCCGAGACGCTGGGGGGCGTCCAGGAAGTCGAGGGCGGAGCGACTCGGCGGGGTGTCCACCACGATCAGGTCCCACTCGCCGGTCGCGTGCAACTGGCCCAGCTTCTCCATCGCCATGTATTCCTGCGTGCCGGCGAAGCTGGAGGACAACGACTGGTAGAAGGGGTTGTCGAGGATCTGCTGCGCGCGCTCGGGGTCGGCGTGTTGTTCGACGATCTCGTCGAACGTGCGCTTCATGTCGAGCATCATCGCGTGCAGGCTGCCGCCCTTGGTCTCGTCGACGTCGAGGACCCGGCGGGGCGTGTTGTCCAACTCGGTCAGCCCCATCGACTGGGCCAGTCGGCGTGCCGGGTCGATGGTCAGCACCACCACGTCGCGACCACGCTCGGCCGCGCGCAGCCCGAGCGCCGCGGCCGTGGTGGTCTTGCCCACGCCGCCGGAGCCGCAACACACCAGGATGCGGGTGCCCGGGTCGTCGAGCAGCGCGTCGATCTCCAGCCTGTTCATGCCATCCCCTGCTCGCGCAGCGCTTCGGCGAGGCGGTACAAACCGCCCAGATCCATCCCGTCGGCCAGCAGCGGCAGTTCGTAGACCGGCAGATCCAGGCCGCGGACCAGGGCCCGGCCGGTGCTCTCCAACTCGATCCGACTCGCGTGCTCGTCGGCCTCGCCGAGCAGCGAGGCGACCAGCAGCCGGGTGGGCTTGATCCCGCCCGCGAGCAGCCCGGCCTCGAGCAGCTCGGGCGTCAGCCGCCGGCCGGTGTCGCTCTCGTCCTCGGCCTGGAGCGGCGGGCGGGCCATGTTGATCACCACACCGCCGGTGGGCAGGCCCGACGCGCGCAGTTCGGCGACACCGTCCACGGTCTCCTGGACCGGCATCTCCTCGAGCAGGGTGACCAGGTGCACCGCGGTCTGCGCCGAGCGGATCACCCCCATCACCGCCTCGGCCTGGGTGTGGATCGGGCCGAACCGGGCCAGCCCGGCCACCTCGGTGTTGACGTTGAGGAACCGCGCGATGCGCCCGGTCGGCGGCGCGTCCATCACCACCGCGTCGTAGGCGAACGCCCCCTGCACCCGCCGCCGGGCCGACTCGCACGCCTTCCCGGTCAGCAGCACGTCGCGCAGACCCGGCGCGATGGTGGTGGCGAAGTCGATCGCGCCCAGCTTCTTCAGGCCCTTACCGGCCCGGCCCAGGTGGTAGAACATGTCGAGGTATTCGAGCAACGCCTCCTCCGGGTCGATCGCGAGCGCGTACACCTCGCCACCACCCGGGGCGACCGCGATCCTGCGGTCCTCGTAGGGCAGATGCGGACAGTCGAAGAGCTGCGCGATGCCCTGCCGACCCTCGACCTCGACCAGCAGCGTGCGCCGCCCGCCGGTGGCCAGCGCCAGGGCGAGGGCGGCGGCCACCGTGGTCTTGCCGGTGCCGCCCTTGCCGCTGACCACGTGCAGGCGCACGCCCTCCCAATCGGCGTCGCCGTCGGTCGTGCGTGCGCCCGCCGGCCACGTGGTCACGGCAGCCGCCCGGCGGAACGGGGCGGCGCGCTCGGCTCGGGGCGGCGGCATGCCCGGATCCCTGCCCTCGAAGGCTTGCGCCATTCGGCCGCACGCGTGCAACCACCGGACCCGTGTGACCTCGCACCCAAACTCACGAGTCGAGCCTAACCACCCGCTCCCTGCCGGGTCGGAGGTGATCCCCCCGGGGTGACTCGCGTCACGTCACCGTCGACCGAACGGCGTAGCGCGCTTCCTTGTACGCCCCCGTCTCCAGGATGTCCCCGAGCACCCGCGCGGCCTCGACCACGTCGGCGTGTCCGATGTAGAGCGGGTTGAAGCCGAAGCGCAGCACGTCCGGCGGTCGCACGTCGCCGATCACCCCCCGGTCGATCAGCGCCGCCATCACCGCGTGCGCCTCGGAGTGGCGCACCGCGACCTGGCTGCCGCGCCGCGCGTGCTCGGTCGGGGTCAGCGTCTCCAGGCCCAGGTCGTGCACACACGCGATGAACAGGTCGGTCAGTGCCAGGCCCTTGGCTCGCACCTCTGCCATGGACACCCCGTCGTAGGCGTCGAGGGCGGCCTCCAGGGCGAGCATGGACAGCAGCGGGGGCGTGCCGATCCGGGCCCGTTCGATGCCGGGCGCCGGGGCGTAGCCGGCCTCCATGCCGAACGGGTTCGCGTGCCCGTGCCAGCCGGTCAGCGCCGGCTCGAACGCGGCGATGTGCCGCTCGGCGACGTAGACGAACGCCGGCGCGCCGGGCCCGCCGGACAGGTACTTGTAGCCGCAGCCCACCGCGAGGTCCACCTCGTGCGCGTCCAGGTCGATGGGGAACGCGCCCGCGGAGTGGCACAGGTCCCACAGGGCCAACGCGCCGGCGGTGTGCGCGGCGGCGGTCAGGCCGGGCAGGTCGCGCAGCTCGCCGCTGCGGTAGTCGACGTGGTTGTACGCGATCACCGCGATCGTGTCGCTGTCCGCGCGCAACACCTCGGCCGCCTCGCCGACCGGTACCCGGCGCACCTGGGCACCGAGCAGGCCGGCGATCGAGTCGGCCAGGTAGAGGTCGGTCGGGAAGCTGTCCGGGTCGGCCAGCACCACGGTGCGCCCCGGGCGCAGTCGCAGCGCGCCCGCGATCGCGTTGAAGATCTGTACCGACGTCGAGTCGCCGCAGACCACCCGGCCGGGCGCCGCGCCGATCAGCGCGCCGATCCGGTCGCCGATCCGCGCGGGCGCGCCCCACCAGTCGTTGGCGTTCCAGGAACGGATCAAGTCCGTGCCCCACTGCCGGTGCACCGCGTCCCGCAGCGCCTCGGGCACGCCGGCGGGCAGCGCGCCGAGCGAGTTGCCGTCGAGGTAGATCACACCCTCCGGCAGCAGGAACCGCTCGCGCACGTGCGCCAGCGGATCGGCGGCGTCGAGCGCGGCCGCGGTGGTGCTCCGCCCGGCCGCGAGGCCGGCGGTCGAGCGTTGGTCCGACGAATCGTCGGCGACCGTGTTCAACGAGGAATCCGACATGCTCCACCAGTCTTTCGATGAATCAGGACTTCGATGGTTCGACCAAGGTGCGCATGGTCCACAACTCGGGAAAAACGCGCACGCGAACGGTCTGTTCCAACCAAGAAGCACCGGCCGAACCGCCCGTTCCCGGTCGGTTCCCCAGCGCTCGCAGTGTGGCGGCCAGGTGTCGCTCGCGCCAGCGGGTCCAGCGCTCGGAGATGTCGGTCAACACCTCGCCGAGAGCGACCAGATCGCGCACCCCGTCGGTGTAGGCGCCCGCCCACGCGCGTTCGACGTCCTCCGTCGGCTCGTAGGGCCGGCTCGGGTCGGGCCGCCCGCTCGCGGCCTCGCACAGGCCCCGCCGGGCGAGCAGGTCGAGTGCGTGGTCGTACAGGCTCGGCGCCCGCAACGCCCGATCCAGCTCCGCGTGCACGTCCGGGGCGCCCACGTAGCCCCGTAGCACTCCCGCGCGCTTGATCCCGAGCAGGAACTCCAGGTGCCGGTACAGGTAAGACTGGAAGCCGGATGCCTCGCCCAGCTCCTCGCGGAACGCGCCGAACTCGCCGGGGGTGAGCGTGGCGAGCAGGTCCCACGTGGACACCAGCACGTCCAACTCGCGCCCGCTGCGCCGCAGCGTGTCGGTCGCGCCCGCCACGTCGTCGGCGTCGAGCCGCTCGCCCGCGATCGTCCACTCATGTCGGAGCAGCGCGAACAACAACTCCATCACCTGGGACGCGATCAGGAACGACATCTCGGCGGGCACGTCGGTGCGGGTGCGCTGGAGGGACAGCAGGGTGTCGAGCCGCACATAGTCCCCGTAGGGGACCGCGCCGGGCTCACACGCATCCGGCGGGTGGACGCCGTGCGCCGGTTCGCTTCGGGGCGTAGGTGCGCCGACCGCCATACGTCCACCTCTCGCGCCGGGCCCGCCGGGGGCCGGTCGGGGAGTGCCCACATGCAATCGTGCGACGGCTCGGTTGGGAATGGGCGTCGAACCTCGGAACGGCCGATTCGGTTTACGCTCGCAACGTGTCGGACGACATACCCTCACGATCGTGAACGGAGGGCGAACATGGACGCGATCGACCGCAGACTGCTCGCCGAACTGCAACGCGACGCCCGGACCTCGCTCAACGAACTGTCCCGGCGGATCAACCTCTCCGCGCCGGCGGTGGCCACCCGGGTGCGCCGGCTCGAACACAGCGGCGTGATCACCGGCTACCACGCGCACGTGGACCCGGCCGCGGCCGGCCGCGGCGTGGTCGCCCTGGTCCGGATGAACTGCTACGGCCCGGGCTGTCTGCTGCGCCGCGACGCGGACACGGTGCGCGAATGGCCCGAGGTGCTCCAGGTGCACCGGGTCACCGGCGACGCGTGTTGCCTGCTGATGGTCGCGGTCGCCACCATGGTCGACTTCCAGGTGCTCATCGACCGGCTCGCCGAGCACGGCAAACCCTCCAGCACGATGGTGTTGTCCTCGCCGGTGGCGTGGCGCCCCGTCGAACCGCCGGACGTGTCGGTCTAAAGTCTGGACCCATGACGAAGTGGGAATACGTGACCGTCCCCCTGCTGGTGCACGCGACCAAGCAGATTCTGGACAACTGGGGCGACGACGGCTGGGAACTCGTCCAGGTGGTGCCGGGTCCGAACCCGGAGAGCCTGGTGGCCTACATGAAGCGGGCGAAGCAGGTGGCGGCGTGAGCGAGGTACACCCCGAACAGCGCATCACCGACCTGGGCCTGACGCTGCCCGGCGTGGTGCCTCCGGTCGCGGCCTACGTGCCCGCGGTCCGCACCGGCAATTACATCCACACCTCCGGCCAGCTGCCGATGATCGAGGGCAAGTTGCCCGCGACCGGCAAGGTCGGCGCCGAGGTCACCGCCGAGGAGGCGAAGGACCTCGCGCGGCAGTGCGCGCTCAACGCGCTCGCGGCGGTCAAGGCCGAACTCGGCGACCTCGCGCTGGTGCGCCGGGTGGTCAAGGTGGTCGGCTTCGTGGCCAGCGCCCCCGACTTCACCGGGCAGCCCGGCGTGATCAACGGCGCCAGCGAACTGCTCGGCGAGGTCTTCGGCGAGGCCGGCCAGCATGCGCGCAGCGCGGTCGGCGTGGCGGTGCTGCCGCTCGACGCCCCGGTCGAGGTGGAGATCCTCGTCGAGGTGGTCTGACCCGAACGGCGCGCGTCCGTTCGGGTACGCGCGGAGCGGACCCGCACCCGAAAGGGGCGGGTCCGCTCGGTTTCGGGGGGTCAGGGATGGAACTTGACTCGGTCAGGCGTACGATCCGGCGCATGGCCGAAACGGGGAGTACGCAAGCCGGGAACGCCCAGCCGGGCATGCCCGCGTCCTGGACCGAACGGGCCCGCGCGATCATCGCCGGCGAGGCCGAACCGGTGCCCCCGCGCCGCGCGGCGACCGTGGTGCTGCTGCGCGACCGTCCCCGAGGGGCCGAGGCGTACCTGCTGCGCCGGCACACCACGATGAAGTTCGCGGCCGGGATGTACGCCTTCCCCGGCGGCGGGGTCGACCCCCGCGACGCGGACCACTCGCCCGCCTGGGCCGGACCCGAACCCGCCGAGTGGGCCGAACGGCTGGGCACCACGGTCGCCGAGGCCCGCGCGATCGTGTGCGCGGCAGTGCGGGAGACCTTCGAGGAATCCGGCGTGCTGCTCGCCGGGCCCGACCCGACCACCGTCGTCTCGGACACCACCGGTGCCGACTGGGAGGCCGACCGCGCCGCGCTGGTGGCCCGCGAGCGCACCTTCACCGAGTTCCTGGCCGGCCGCGACTTGGTGCTGCGCTCCGACCTGCTCGGCGCGTGGGCGCGCTGGATCACCCCGGAATTCGAGGACCGGCGCTACGACACGTGGTTCTTCGTCGCCGCGCTGCCCGCCGGCCAACGCACCCGCGACGTCTCGGGCGAGGCGGACCGGGTCACCTGGGCCCGCCCCGCCGACGCGCTGGCCCAACACCGCGCGCAGGAGATGGCGATGTTGCCCCCCACCATCGACATGCTGCGCCACCTGGCCGAACTCGCCGACCCCGCCGCCGCGCTGGCCGCCGCCGCGGACCGCGAGATCAGCCCGATCATGGCGCAAGGCCGCTTCGACGGAGACCGCCTCGTGCTCGAATGGCCCGGCATCGCGGACCCGTTCGGTCTGCGCTGACCCCGCGTCGGCGCCCCGGGGGCCGATACGCAACGATCCACCGTTCGGTCCCGGGCACCCGAGGTACAGGATGGCGACCATGAACGCACAGCCCCTGCCCGGCAACCCTCGCGTGAGCATCGGCGGACCCGCGAGCGCGCGGGTGACCTGTCTGCTCGCGCCCAACCCGAGCGTGATGTCGCTCGACGGCACCAACACCTGGATCGTGGCCGAGCCCGGCGCGGACACCGCCGTGGTGATCGATCCGGGCCCCGACGACGAGGGCCATCTGCGCGCGATCGTCGCCGCGGTCGAGGCCGAGGGCCGCCGGGTGGGCCGGATCCTGCTCACCCACGGCCACCCCGACCACTCGGCGGGCGTGGCGGGCCTGAAGGCGCTCACCAACGCGGTGGTGCACGCGGTCGACCCGCAGTGGCGCTACGGCGGCGAGGGCCTGACCGACGGGCAGGTGATCGACGACGGCGGACTCGATCTGCGCGTGCTGGCCACACCCGGCCATTCGGGTGACTCGGTGTGCTTCGTGGTGGCCGCGGACCGGTTCGTGATCACCGGCGACACCGTGCTCGGCCGCGGCACCACGGTGGTCGCGCATCCCGACGGCCGCCTGGGCGACTACCTGGACTCGCTGCGCCGGCTGCGCGCGCTGGCCGGATCCGGCGAGATCACCGCCGTGCTGCCCGCGCACGGCCCGATCCTGGACGACGCGGCCGGCGTGCTCGACTTCTACCTGGCGCACCGTGCGGCCCGGCTGGCCCAGGTGGAGGCCGCGGTCGCCGCGGGCGACACCACCGCCGAGGAGGTCGTCCGGCGGGTCTACGCCGACGTGGACCGGGACGTGTGGTGGGCCGCAGAGCTGTCGGTCCGCGCCCAGCTGGAGTATCTGGCCGAGCGCGCCGACGCCTGAGCGCACCGCCGCCCGAACACGACCGTGGGCCCGCCGCCGGCGGGCCCACGGTTCGATGTGTACGAAGTGCTAGCGCGAGCGGCGCGACAACCGTTCGACGTCCATCAGGACCACCGCACGCGCCTCCAGCCGCAGCCAACCCCGGCTCGCGAAGTCGGCCAGCGCCTTGTTGACCGTCTCCCGCGAGGCGCCGACCAGCTGGGCCAGCTCCTCCTGGGTGAGGTCGTGCGCCACGTGGATGCCCTCGTCGGCCGGCACGCCGAACCGGCGGGACAGGTCGAGCAGCGCCTTGGCCACGCGGCCCGGCACGTCGGAGAAGACCAGGTCGCCCAGGCTCTCGTTGGTCCGCCGGAGCCGACGGGCTATCGCCCGCAGCAGTGCCGCGGCGACCTTGGGCCGACCGGTCAGCCACGGCTGCAGGTCGGAGTGGCCCAGGCCGAGCAGCCGCACGTCGGTCAGCGCGGTCGCGGTCGCCGTACGCGGTCCGGGGTCGAACAGCGACAACTCGCCGAACATCTCGCCCGGGCCGAGCACCGCGAGCATGTTCTCCCGGCCGTCGTTGGAGCTGCGGTGCAGCTTGATCTTGCCCTCGATCACCACGTAAAGCCGGTCGCCCGGGTCACCTTCGTGGAAGAGCGAGTCCCCGCGCTCGAGCCCGACCTCCGTCATGGAGGCCCGCAGCTCGGCGGCGTCCTCATCTTCGAGCGCCGCGAACAGCGGAGCCCGCTGCAAAACGTCGTCCACGAGGTTCCTCCTAGGCCGGCCTGGTCGACACCAATGAAGCCGGACGGTCAAACAGTGCGATCGGTCACAGTCTGACGCACCGGTACCCGCAATCATCACGCGGGGTGGCCTGGATCACGAACGGGCGGATCCACAGTAACCGGACATGTCGCTCCTGTGATCGAGCGTGTGCGGACTGCTCGACCGTAGTGCCCGCGCATCTGCGTACTCTGGCCGGGTGTCGAGCAACGTGACGGAGCCCGCGCCGCGCGGGTCGCGGAGCACCGCGAAGGTCGTGAAAGCCACAAAAGCCGGGAAGGGCGAGTCCCGCCTGGCGCTGGTGCGCCGTGCGCGCCGGATCAACCGCGAACTGGGCGAGATATACCCGGGCGCGCACTGCGAACTCGACTACGGCGACGCGTTCCAGTTGCTGGTCGCCGTGGTGTTGTCCGCGCAGACCACCGACCGCCGGGTCAACACGGTCACCCCGGCGCTGTTCGCCCGCTTCCCCGACGCCGCCGCGATCGCCGCGGCGGAACCGGCGGAGCTGGAGTCGATCATTCAGCCGACCGGGTTCTTCCGGGCCAAGACCCGCTCGGTGCAGGGCCTGGCCCAGGCGCTCCTGGACCGCTACGCCGGCGAGGTGCCGGGGCGGCTCGCCGACCTCGTCACCCTGCCGGGGGTCGGCCGCAAGACCGCCAACGTGGTGCTCGGCGAGGTCTTCGACGTCCCCGGGATCACCGTCGACACCCACTTCGGGCGACTGGCCCGCCGCTTCGGGTGGACCACCGACGACGATCCGGTCCGGATCGAGAAGGAGGTCGGCGCGCTCTTCCCGCGCCGCGACCTGACCCTGCTCTCGCACCGGGTGATCTTCCACGGCCGCCGGGTGTGCCACGCCCGCCGGCCCGCCTGCGGGGCGTGCCCGATCGCGCCGTTGTGTCCGGCCTACGGCGAGGGCGAGACGGACCCGATCAAGGCCCGGGCCCTGCTCAAGTACGAGATGGCCGGACAACCCGGCCAACGGCTCAAGCCGCCGGCCAAACCGGTACTGGCCCAGCCGACCGAGCAGGCCGAGCCGACGCAGGACGCACCGAAAGCACCGAAAGACGAGGGGGACGCCGGGTGACGCAGACCGGGACCGGGATCCAGACGTGGGCCGAGGCCGACCTGCCGGAGTGGCTGCGCCCGGTGGCGCGCGCCGCCCGGTCGGTCAGCCCCGAACAGCTCAGCCGCTTCCTGCCGCCCGCCGAGGGCGGCCGGCGCTCCGCCGTACTGATCCTGTTCGGCGAGGGCCCCGAGGGACCCGACCTGCTGCTGCTCCAGCGTGCCGCGACGCTGCGCTCGCACGCGGGCCAGGCCGCCTTCCCCGGCGGCTCGGTGGATCCGGGCGACGACGGGCCCGAGGGCACCGCGCTGCGCGAGGCGCAGGAGGAGGTGGGGCTCGACCCCGCCGGGGTGCGGGTCTTCGGCCGACTGCCCGACCTGTACATCCCGGTGAGCAACTTCGTGGTCACGCCCGTGCTCGCCTGGTGGCATCAAGAGAGCGAGGTGGCCCCGGGCGCGCCGGAGGAGGTCGCGCGGGTGTTGCGGGTGTCCATCGCCGAACTCGCCGACCCGGCCAATCGGGTCCGGCTGCGGCATCCCGGCGGCCACCTGGGACCGGCGTTCGAGGTGCAGGACCTGGTGGTCTGGGGCTTCACCGCGGGGCTGATCGACCGGGTGCTGCACCACACCGGGTGGGAGCGGCCGTGGGATCCCCGGCGCGAGATCACCCTGTCCGACGCCGAGGACCGACTGGCCCGGCGCGGCTTCGACCCCTACGAGGAGACCGCCTCCGAACCCGAGGCCCGGGACTGATCGGCGCCCAGGCCCTGTCCGACGGATTCCGGCGCGGCCTCGGCGACACCGATGCGACGCCCCGCCGGCCCGGGCGCAAGAGCGCGCCGGCGGTGCGTCGACAGGGGCTGTGTACGGCTGTGTCACCGGTGTTCGACGAACCGGCACGGCTGCGGACAGCGCGGGCTCGCACGTGAGAACGTGAGCGCGTGAATGTCCTGGACCTGTTGCTGCTCGCCGCCGCGGTGGCCTTCGCCATCTCCGGATACCGGCAGGGCTTCATCGTCGGCGTGCTCTCGTTCCTGGGCTTCATCGGCGGCGGCGTGTTCGGCATGTGGCTGGTGCCCTCGCTGCTGAACCGGTTCGAGCCGGGGCTCGGGCCCTCGATCGCGGCGATCTGCGTCGTGCTCGTGCTGGCCACCGCGCTCCAGGCGTTGACCACCGCGGCCGGCAACCGGTTGCGTCGCCGACTCACCTGGCGACCGGCGCGCCTGGTGGACGCGGCGGGCGGCGCGATCGTGAGCGTGTGCGCGCTGTTGATCGTGGTGTGGCTGATCGGCTCCTCCGTCGCGGGCGCGTCGATGCCCACCGTCTCGCGCGAGGTGCGCTCGTCCCAGGTGCTCGGCGGCGTGCAGAAGGTGTTGCCCCGGGGCGCGGACACGTGGTTCTCCTCGTTCGGCAATCTGCTCGACCGCAACGGCTTCCCGCAGGTGTTCAGTCCGTTCGTGCGCGAGGACATTCCGCAGGTGCCGCCGCCGGACCCCAAGTTGTTGTCGATGCCCGCGGTCCGGGAGAGCCAGGACAAGATCGTCAAGATCGTCGGCACCGCGAAGAGTTGCGGCAAGGTGATCGAGGGTTCCGGCTTCGTCTACGCGCCGCAGCGCGTGATGACCAACGCCCACGTGGTCGGCGGGGTGCGCAAGCCGAACGTGCAGATCGGCGGCGAGGGCCGGGAGTACCCGGCGGAGGTCGTGCTCTACGACTGGAAGCGCGACATCGCGGTGCTCAAGGTGCCCGGACTCAAGGCCACCCCACTGCTGTTCGAGCCCAAGGTGGAGAGCGGCGCGGACGCGATCGTGGCGGGCTTCCCGGAGAACGGCGCCTTCCACGTCGAGGCCGCCCGCGTGCGGGCCCGGATCCAGGCCGGCGGTCCGGACATCTACAAGCGCGGCACGGTCAGTCGCGACGTCTACTCGCTCTACGCGAAGGTCCGCCAGGGCAACTCCGGCGGGCCGCTGATCTCGCCGAACGGCAAGGTCGCCGGGGTGATCTTCGCCAAGTCGCTCGACGACGAGTCCACCGGATACGCGCTCACCGTCGAGGAGGTCCGCGCGGACGCCGAGGCCGGGGCGGTCGCCGACCGCCCCGTGGACACCCAGAGTTGCGCGATGTGACGTCGAACCGACGGGCCGCCGGGGCGCGGCGGCCCGTACCGGGTCAGCGGGGGAAGCGCAGGCGCAACGTCAACCAGCGCGCTCGCCGGCGCAATATCCCCATCAGCCCCGGGAAATGATCCCCCCGGTCGGCAACCGCGCCGACCGGCGCCCCTCGCTCGTGCTCGAACCCTTGGGTACCGGTGGTGTGGATCTCAACCATGAGGGTCTCTGCCGTCTCCGACCGGGTGTCCCCGGCCCCCGCCGCCATGCTCGGAGCGTTGTACGTCCGGCTCATACGGGGGCGCCTACCCGGGCCACCGACGGCGTAATCGCGCCGCCCATCGGGCCGGAAACGATTCCCGAGCCCATCCGGGGTGATCTATACGGAAGTGTCGGATATGCCCATCGAAATCACACAACGAAGGCCCGAAAGCGCTGTCGGAACTTCAACGTTCGGGTTCCGGATCCTTCAACCAGCCCAGCAGTTCCTCCGTGAACATCGCGGGTTGCTCCTCGTGCGGGAAGTGCCCGACGCCGTCCAGCAGTCGCCAGCGGTACGGCGCCTCCACGTAGCGCCCGGAACCGGCCGCGGTGCGCGGCAGGATCACCGGGTCGAGGGCGCCGTGCAGATGCAGCGTGGGCACCTCGACGGGAGCCTTCATCCGGGTCGAGTACTGGATGCCGTCCGGGCGCGGGATGGAGCGGATCAGCCACCGATAGTGCTCGGCCGCGCAGTGCGCGGTGCCCGGCACCAGCATCGCCTGGCGATAGCGGGTGAACGATTCGTCGACCGGCCGGCCCGGCGCCGACCACGCGCGCAGCATGTCGCCCACCATCGCCGCGTCGTCGCGGATCAGTTGCCGCTCGGGCACCCACGGCCGCTGGAAGCCGAAGATGTGCGAACTCGCCGCCATCTGGTGACGGTCCGTCAGCAGCGCGCCGCGCAGTTGCCGGGGGTGCGGCATCGACACCGCGACCAGTCGGCGGACCACCTTGGGCCGCAACACCGCGGCGGTCCACCCCAGATAGGCGCCCAGGTCGTGGCCGACCACGATCGCGTCCGGCTCGCCGAGCGAGCGGATCACCCCGGTCACGTCCAAGGCCAGGGTGATCGGGTCGTAGCCGCGCGGGGTGCGGTCGCTGCCGCCGTAGCCGCGCAGGTCCATCGCGACCGCGCGATAGCCGGCCCGGGCCAACGCCTGCATCTGGTACCGCCAGGTCCACCAGAACTGCGGGAATCCGTGCAGCAGCAGCACGACCGGTCCCTCGCCCGTCTCGGCGATGTGGAACCGCGCGCCGTTGGCGGCGATGTCGCGGTGCGTCCAGGGCCCGGCCACGTTGACCACGGTGCTCTCGGGAACCGTCATGCCGAGCAGCGTTGCACACTCGCGATCCCACTCCTGTTTCCGCGCCCGGTTTCCCCGGCCCGGGCGCGCCGCGAGGTCAGCCGACGTTCTTGAGCGTGGTGATCGTGTCCTGGGTGGTGGTGATCGTGCGCTCCGGCGGCCGCACCTTCTTGAACGACACGATCCCGTAGTACCCGAGCCCGCCCGCGAGCAGCAGGTAGAAGCCGCCGACGATCAGGAAGCTCCACGCCACACCCAGACCCAGGGCGTGGATTCCGTACACGACCGCGAAGCTCAGGAAGACGAACGCGAACACGCCGACGAAGGCCGCCGCGCCGAACGCGCCGCCGCCCTTCGCCACGTTGACCACGCTGACCTTGACCTCGCTCTTGGCGAGCGCGATCTCGCTGCGGACCAGGGTGGACATGTCCTTGCTGGCGGACGAGAACAGCTCGCCGAGGGATCGTTGTGCGTCGACGGGCACGTCCTGGGCCGGGGACCTGTCGGTGCCTGCCATGGTCACTCCTCGTACCGGTATGGATAAGCCGAACCCCGATCATGCCCTGCTGCGGTGATACGTATCCACCGGGGCACGTCGTACGAGTGTTTCGGATGGGAAACGAAACAATCCGGACTACGCGAGCTTGTCCCGGCGCAGCCCGTCGGCGTCCGTTCGATACACGTCGGGGATGCCGTCGCCGTCGTCGTCGCGGTTCTCCTCGGCGCACAGCCGGGCGTAGGTGTTGTTCCGTATCCGCAGTACGACCGTGGCCGCCACGGCGGAGAGCACCGAGCCGACCAGGACCGCGGCCTTCGCCTGTTCGGTCAGCATCGGGTCGTCGGTGAAGGCGAGTTCGCTGATCAGCAGCGACACGGTGAAGCCGATGCCGGCCAGCATGGACATGCCGAACACGTCGGGCCAGGCCAGGTCGTCGCTGAGTTGGGCCCGGGTGAACCGGGCGACCAGCCAGGTGCCGACGAAGATGCCGACCACCTTGCCCGCGATCAGGCCGATCAGGACACCGAGCGTGGGCCGGTGGGTGAACACGTCGCCGAGCACCGGCCCCGAGACCGCGACACCCGCGGACAACAGCGCGAAGAGCGGCACCGCCAGACCGGCGGAGACCGGCCGGACCAGGTGCTCGACGTGCTCGGCCGGCGAGGTGCGCTCGTCCCGGTCCGGAACCACCCGCATCAGCAGGCCCATCGCCACGCCGGCGACCGTCGCGTGCACCCCGCTCTCGTGCATCAGCGCCCAGATCACCAGCGCGAGCGGTACGTAGAACCACCAGCCGCGCACCCGCCGGCGCTGGAGCAGCCAGAAGACCACGAGCAGTGCGAACGCTCCGGCCAGGGCGAGGAAGTTCACCGAATCGGTGAAGAAGATCGCGATGATCAAGATCGCGCCCAGGTCGTCCACCACGGCCAGGGTGAGCAGGAACGAGCGCAGCGCGGACGGCAGGCTGGTGCCGATCACGGCGAGTACGGCCAGCGCGAAGGCGATGTCGGTCGCGGTGGGGATGGCCCAGCCGTCCGGCGAGCCGCCGCCGGCGTTGACCGCGAAGTAGAACAGCGCGGGGGTGAGCATCCCGCATCCGGCGGCGACCACCGGCAGGATCGCCTGGGCCGGATTGCGCAGGTCGCCGACCACCAACTCGCGCTTGAGTTCGATGCCGGCCACGAAGAAGAAGATGGCGAGCAGTCCGTCGGCGGCCCAGGTGCTCAGCGACAGGTCGAGATGCAGTGCCGACGGGCCGAACCGGAAGTCGCGCAGGTCCTGGTAGGCGTCGCTCCACGCGGTGTTCGCCCAGACCACCGCGACCACCGCCGCGATCAGCAACAGCGCGCCGCCGACCGTTTCGGTGCGCAGCGCGTCGGCGATGAAATTCCGCTCGGCCAGTGTGGACGGACGCCGAAAGAACTTGTTGCGTGGTGCGGACTCGGCACCCACGGGACCTCCAGGTCGGCTGCGGCTCGCGGGCGTATACCGCCCTGCGAAAACGACAAAACAGCGCCGACCAGACTTCCCGGCATGTCTCCCGACGGAGGAGACCCGTGACGCGGGAGCGGTCCGACCCGAACCCGGTCCCCGTCAGTGTATCGACAAGATTTTCGATTCTGCCGAACCGATCCGGGCCACGGCGCGCACCATGACCCGCCGCAGGCGGCAACACGAGGGCCCCGCACCGAGGTTGCGCTCGGTACGGGGCCCTCGTGGAGCAGTGGGTCGCCGGTCGGTCAGTCCTGTCGACGCGTCGGCAGCGCGTTCTCCTCGACAGAGAGCGCCCGGTTCGCGGCGGGCTTGTTCGGGCCCTGCGCGGCGGTGACGATCGAGTTCCAGTCGGCGGGAGTCTGGCCCACGCCCAGTCCCTGGAGCTTGGTGATCACCGCGGGGTCCTGCCCCTCGAGCCAGTCGGTCAGCTGACGGAAGGTCACGCAGCGCACGTCGGCCTTGGTGCAGATCGAGGTCACCGTGTCCCGGACGGCGTTCATGTAGATGCCGCCGCTCCAGTCCTCGAAGTGATTCCCGATGAACAGTGGAGCGCGGTTGGTGGTATAGGCGCGCTGGAATCCGTTCATGTAGAACTCGTGGGCCTCTTTCTCCCACGCGTCCTTCTTGGACGGGTCGTATTTACCGTGTCGCTGCTCCTGCTCGTACATGATGTTGTAGTCCATGGAGAGCTGCGACTTGTTCGCGTCACCCGGCCACGGCAGCGACTGCAGCGGGAAGTCCCAGATTCCGGTCTCCTTGCCGCGCTTGGGCCACACCTGAAGACCGCCGGGCGAACTCGCGTCGTAGCGGAAACCCATCTCCTTGGCCGCCCGCATCAGGTTCGGCTGGCCCTCCAGGCACGGCGCGCGGCCACCGATGAGTTCCTTGCCCGGTGCGTAGTCGAACGGCAGCGGCGGAAGGTCGGCGTAGCCGGTGTTGGTCTTCCAGTTCTGGACGAATTTCACCGCCTGCTCGGTTTCGTTCTTCCAGTCGGCCGGGCTCCAACTCTTGCCGCTCGTGGCGCTGTTGCAGAAGTGGCCGTTGAAGTGCGTACCGACTTCGTTGCCCTTGAGCCAGACCTCGCGCATCTGGATGATCGTGTTGCGCACGGTTTCGTCGGACATGAAGTTGATGTCCGACTGACCCGCGGTGTGCTTCGGCCCGGTGTACATGGCCTTCTTCGTCTTCGGGAGCGTGTAGATACCGCTCAGGAAGTACGTCATCTGGGCCTTGTTCGCCTCGGACACCTTCAGGAATTGCGAAACCAGCTTGTTGCCGTCCTCGGCCGCGCCATCCCACGAGAACACGACGAACTGCGGCGGTTTCTCCCCCGGCTTGAGCTTCTCCACCTTGGGCTGGTTCGGCTGGGGACCGGTGTCGGCGGTCGAGCCGTCACCGATCGGTTTGACCGGACCCCTCGGTTTGTCCGATTCCTTACCCGGATCGCTCGGATTTCCGCTGCCAGGGTTCTTTGCAGAGGAGTTACCGGAATCTTTCCCGTCCTTTGCGAAAACCACGAAACCGATAGCGGCCAGGACTGCGACAACGACGAGCACCGCAGCGCCGCGGACAGTTCGCACAGTTCACCTCTTCCCATGGACATGCCGGACCGGGCTGTATTCCCTATCGATACATACGCACGCCGGGGTCACCCGGTTGCGTGCGTCCCCGGTCCGCTTCCCCGCGTACCCGGGCCGGGATCCATCGGATCGTCCGGAACGCGTGAGCGCGGACACATCACCGTACGGGGCGTCGGGCCCCGGAAGCGATCCGGCGTCACCCTCCGGTCACGGGTCGGCGCGGAACTCGATCCGCCCGCCGTACATGCCCATCGCACAGGTCCAGTCGACCGTTCCGGGGCGCGGTATGCCCAGGTCGATCGTGGTCTCGCCGGTCACCGGCAGGACCTGCTGCCGGTCGCGCGCGGGCAGCACGAAGCCCCGGGTACAGCCGGTGGTGTGGTCGGTGCGCAACACCAGGACGGTGGGTACGCCGGCCCGGGCCAGCGCGCGGGCCGGGTGGTAACCCTCGTTCGCCACCCGGACGGTGACCCGCTGAACACCGTCGGGCCCCGTCCTCGCCGCCGCGTGGTCGACCGCGCCGCGGGCCGCCGGGCTCCACCAGCCGGCCAGACGCAGTCCGGAGCCGACCGTCCACGCGGCCACCACGAGCACCAACACGCCCAGGGCGGCGGTCAGTCGCCCGCGCAGCACCCGCCCCGACGCGCCGACGAGCAGACCCAGGACGGTGAACAGCGGGATGGTGCCGAGTACGAAACCGGTCAGCACCGCGGCGCCGCCGAGCGCGTTCTGCGAGGTGACGGCGACCAGTTCGGCGCCCAGCGTCACCCCACACGGGACGAACACGGTGGCCGCGCCCAGGAGCAGCGGGCCGTGCCCGGCGCCGCGGGCCGCGCCGCGCGGCAACAGCCGACCCACGCCGGGCACGCCGAGCATGGCCAATCCGAACAGCACCATCAGCGCGGCGGCGAGGAGCATCAGGATCGCCCGGGTGCTCGGCGCCGGTTGGATCGCGCCGCCGAGCAGGCCGAGCAGTGCGCCCAGGACGGCGTGGGCGACGAGCTTCGCGCCCAGGAAGGCGGCCAGCGCGCGGGGGAGCGGGCGGCGCATGGGGGAGGCGGCGCAGTCGGCGGCCCGGGCGGCCTCGACGGATTCGGCGGGTCCGGCGGGTCCCTTGCGATCGGCGCGATCGGTCCCCCCGGTGGCCGCGATCGGCCCGCACGGGCGGACCGCGCCGACCAGAAGGCCGCCCTGGACCGCTGCACAGGACGCGCCGCCCGCGGCGAACCCCGCGCCGAGCCCGGTCGCGAACAGCGTGAGCACCTGCACGGCACCACCCCCACTCCGGGGAGATTACGGGCCATCACACACAGTGTGGAAGGTGCTCGGTGTGAAACATCTGTTTCACCCATATGGGTGCACATTTTACGTTCTGAAAAGGATAGCCTTACTGTGACGAGGTAAACACTTAGAGTTAAGTTGGCCTATCCGGCCCGAACACTCTGCTTTCGACCCGCGCGCCGCCACCCCTGCGGCAGCCATGCCCGCCATGACATGACTGACATGACTGACCCCGGAGGACACGGACATGCCCGTTGCCCCTGTCACCACGCCCGCGCCGGTTTCCAGGGTCGCGTCCGCGCGGGCCGATCTCGGCGCCTCGCTGGTGGTTTTCCTGGTCGCCGTGCCGCTCTCCCTCGGCATCGCGCTCGCGGCCGGCGCCCCGCTCGGCGCCGGCATCATCTCGGCCGTGGTCGGCGGCATCGTGGTCGGCCTGCTCGGCGGCGCGCCGCTCCAGGTGAGCGGCCCCACCGCGGGCCTGACGGTGATCGTGGCCGGTCTCGTACAGAACTACGGCTGGCGGGTGACCTGCCTGGTCACCGTCGGCGCCGGCCTGCTGCAGATCCTGCTCGGCGTGGCCAGGGTGGCCCGGGCCACCCTCGCCCTGTCGCCGGCCGTCGTACACGGCGTCGTGGCCGGCATCGGCGTGGTGATCGCGCTGGCCCAGTTGCACGTGGTCCTGGGCGGCGCGCCGCAACGGTCGGCCTGGGAGAACCTGCGCGAACTGCCCCATCAGATCGCCGACCTGCACACCCCTGCGGTCGCCGTCGGGGTGATCACCCTGGCCCTGCTGCTCGGTTGGCCGCTGCTCGGCCGACTGCCCGGTCGCGGGGCGGCGCTCCGCCGGGTGCCGGCGCCGCTGGTCGCGGTCTCCCTGGCCACCGCGTGCGCGAGCGTGCTGCACCTGGACGTGGCGCGGGTGGACCTGTCCTCGGTCGTGTTCACCACCCCGGTGCTGCCCCCGTCGGGCGCGTGGGGCGCGATCGTGGTCGGCGTGGTCAGCGTGGCGCTGGTCTCCGGGATGGAGTCGCTGCTCTCGGCCGCGGCGGCCGACCGGCTGCACGACGGGCCGCGCGCCCGACTCGATCGCGAACTGATCGGCCAGGGCGTGGGAAACGTGGTCTCCGGCGCGATCGGCGGCTACCCCGTCACCGGTGTGGCGATCCGCTCGGTGACCAACGTGCGGGCCGGCGCGGTCACCCGGGCCGCGACGATCCTGCACGGGGTGTGGGTGATGGTGTTCGTGGCCCTGCTCGGCGCGCTCGTCGAGCGCATCCCGCTCGCGGTGCTGGCCGCCCTGGTGATGGCGGTCGGCCTCCAGATGGTCAGCCTCGCGCACATCCGGCACGTCCACCGTCACCGCGAATTCCCGGCGTACGCCGCGACGATCGCGGGGGTGATCCTGGCCGGGGTGCTCCAGGGTGTGCTGCTCGGCGTGGTGGTCGCGGTGTGCACCGCGCTGTACCGGCTCAGCCGCAGCACCGTGCGGGTCCACCCCGGCGACGGGGTGCTGCACGTGGAGGTGCACGGCTCGCTCACCTTCCTGTCGGTGCCGCGACTGTCGCGCGTGCTCGCCAAGTTGCCGCCCGGGGAGCACGTGGTGATGGACATGACCGTGGACTACCTCGACCAGGCCGCATTCGAGACCGTGCACTCGTGGCGCGCCGGCTACCTCGCGCGTGGGGGCCGGGTGGACATCGAGGAGATCCACGACGGTTGTTACGAGCGGGCCGCGGGCGGCACCCCGGGGCCCCGGCGGTCCCGATTGACTCCGTCGCCGCGCTGGTTCGCGCCGTGGTGGCATTGGCAGCGCGCGTGTCCGCGCGAGGACGGCACCGCGTCCCAGGCCCTGGTGGCCGGTGCCCGCGAGTTCCGTCGGCGCACCGCGCCCCTGGTCCAGCCGTTCCTGGAACGCCTCGCGCTGGAGGGGCAAAAGCCCGCGCAACTGTTCATCACCTGCGCCGACTCGCGGATCGTGCCGAACCTGATCACCGCGAGCGGTCCCGGCGACCTGTTCACCGTGCGCAACGTCGGCAACCTGGTGCCGCCCGGTGACACCGCCCGGGTCGAGCCGGGCACGGGCGACGCGTCGGTGGGCGCGGCGATCGAGTACGCGGTATCGGTGCTCGGGGTGCGCAGCATCACCGTGTGCGGGCACTCCGGGTGCGGGGCGATGAAGGCGCTGCTCGACAAGGTCGGCTCGGTGCCCGACGCCGGATCGAGGCCCGGTGCTACGCCGCACCTGGACCGCTGGCTGCGCCACGGCGACGCGTCACTGGCCCGTTTCACCGCCGAGCCCGCGCCGACCGTGACCGGTCATACCGTGCCGCCGGTGGAGCAGTTGTGCCTGACCAACGTGGTCCAGCAGCTGGACAACCTGCGCGAGCACACGGTGGTTGCGCAGGCGGTGGCGGCGGGCCGACTGCGGTTGTTCGGGCTCTACTTCGACCTTGCGTCCGCACAGATGTACCTCTACGACGCGGTGCGCGGCGACTTCGGTCCCGTGGATGCGGAACGGGCGGAGTCCGGGGCACTCCCGCAGGTCGTCCCGGCGAGCGCCGAAGATCACACTTTTCCGGCGCTCAATCCCGGATAGCCGGCCCGTACCCTCGCGCGGTCGGCCACGATGTGTGCTGCGCATCGGAGTGGTCTAAACCAATCTCCGTGCTCCTCTTGCCGGCTCGGGCCGGTCCCTGATGAGCTACGGCAGAGAAGAGACCGCAGCCGCACGGAGGAGTACGCGTGAGCAACGCAGACCGGAACACGGGAGACAAGGCCGGCGAGGCACTGTCGAACCTGCTGCGCGAGGAGCGCCGCTTCGCACCTCCGCCCGCGCTCGCGGCCGACGCCAACGTCAAGGCCGACGCGTACGAACGGGCGGAGGCCGATCGGCTCGGCTTCTGGGCCGCGCAGGCCCGGCGGCTCGACTGGGCGGTCGAGCCGCAGGAGACGCTGGACTGGTCGACGCCCCCGTTCGCGAAGTGGTTCGCCGACGGCAAGCTGAACGTGGCCTACAACTGCGTCGACCGGCACGTCGAGGCGGGCCACGGCGACCGGGTCGCGATCCACTTCGAGGGCGAGCCGGGCGACACCCGCACGCTCACCTACGCCGACCTCAAGCGCGAGGTCTCCAAGGCGGCCAACGCGCTGACCTCGCTGGGCGTCGAGGCGGGCGACCGGGTGGCGATCTACCTGCCGATGATCCCGGAGGCGGTGATCTCGATGCTCGCGTGCGCGCGCATCGGCGCCCCGCACTCGGTGGTCTTCGGCGGCTTCTCCGCGGACGCGGTCTCCTCACGTGTCACCGACAACGACGCGCGGATCGTGATCACCGCCGACGGCGGCTACCGGCGCGGCAAGCCGTCGGCGCTCAAGCCCGCCATCGACGAGGCGCTGACGTCCTGCCCGGACGTGCGCAACGTGCTGGTCGTGCGGCGCACCGGCGGCGACGTCGCGTGGACCGAGGGCCGCGACATCTGGTGGCACGACCTGGTCGACGCGCAGCCGGAGGAGCACGAGCCGCAGCCGTTCGACGCCGAGCACCCGCTGTTCATTCTGTACACGTCGGGCACCACCGGTAAGCCCAAGGGCATCCTGCACACCTCCGGCGGCTACCTGACCCAGGCGAGCTACACCCACCACGCGGTCTTCGACCTCAAGCCCGAGACCGACGTGTACTGGTGCACCGCCGACATCGGCTGGGTCACCGGGCACTCCTACATCACCTACGGCCCGCTCTCCAACGGCGCCACCCAGGTCATGTACGAGGGCACGCCCGACACCCCGCACCAGGGCCGCTGGTGGGAGATCGTGGCGAAGTACGGGGTCACCATCCTGTACACCGCGCCCACCGCGATCCGCACCTGCATGAAGTGGGGCGACGACATCCCCGCCAAGTTCGACCTCTCCTCGCTGCGCATCCTGGGCAGTGTCGGCGAGCCGATCAACCCCGAGGCGTGGATCTGGTACCGCGAGCACATCGGCGCCGGGAAGACCCCGATCGTGGACACCTGGTGGCAGACCGAGACCGGCGCGATCATGATCAGCCCGCTGCCGGGCGTCACCTCCACCAAGCCGGGCTCCGCGCAGCGCGCGCTGCCGGGCATCTCGGCCAAGGTCGTCGACGACACCGCGACCGAGGTCGGCAACGGTGGCGGCGGCTACCTGGTCCTGGACCAGCCGTGGCCGTCGATGCTGCGCACCATCTGGGGCGACGACCAGCGGTTCAAGGACACCTACTGGTCGCGCTTCGAGGACCTGTACTTCGCCGGCGACGGTGCGAAGAAGGACGACGACGGCGACATCTGGCTGCTCGGCCGGGTCGACGACGTGATGCTCGTGTCGGGCCACAACATCTCCACCACCGAGGTCGAGTCGGCCCTGGTGTCGCACCCCAAGGTCGCCGAGTCGGCGGTGGTCGGCGCGACCGACGCGACCACCGGTCAGGCGATCGTGGCGTTCGTGATCCTGCGCGGCAGCGCCTCGGAGTCGGCCGAACTGGTCGCCGAACTGCGCGAGCACGTCGGCAAGGTGCTCGGCCCGATCGCCAAGCCCAAGCGGATCCTGCCGGTGGCGGAGCTGCCCAAGACCCGCTCCGGCAAGATCATGCGCCGCCTGCTGCGCGACGTGGCGGAGAACCGCACGCTCGGCGACGTCACCACGCTGACCGACTCGTCGGTGATGGACCTGATCTCGTCGCAGCTGCCGTCGGCCCCGACGGAGGACTGAGCGGGACGGAGTGGATGCGGGGCGGTCCGTCGTTGGTGGGCGGGCCGCCCCGCGTCGTCGGGATCGGGGCTTCGGGTGGGCGGTTCAGACCGGCGCGGAGATGGCCTGCGGGCCGAGTACGAACGCCGGGTCGACCTGCTCGGCCAGGTCGACACCGGTCTTCGCGTTGGCCCAGCCGCGTGCGTTGCGCAGGTGGAACTCGACCATCTGCGCGGTGTATTGCGCCCAGTCGCGGCGCTCGAAACCGGCGTCGGCGGCGCGCACCAACTCGTCCAGCGCGGCCCGGTTGGCCGGTTCCAGGCTGTCGAAGTCGGGGGAGTGGCCCTTCTCCAGGGCCCGTACGTAGTCGGACTGCACGGTCCAGGTGAGCAGGTCGTCGCCGACGTGCTCGCGCAGGAACTCGACGTCGTCGGGGCCCTGGACCTTGTTGCCGACCACCGCGAGCGCTACGCCCCAGTCGCGGGCGTAGTCGCGGTATTGCCGGTAGACGCCGACACCCTTGCGGGTCGGCTCGGCGACCAGGAAGGTCAGGTCGAACCGGGTGAACAACCCGGAGGCGAACGAGTCCGAACCGGCGGTCATGTCGACCACGAGATATTCGCCCGCGCCGTCGACGAGGTGGTTGAGGTACAGCTCCACCGCGCCGACCTTCGAGTGGTAGCACGCGACGCCGAGGTCGGACTCGGCGAACGGCCCCGTCGCCATCAACCGCAGTCCGGGCAGGCCGGGCACCTCGCGCGCGCACGCCGCGTGGATCGGGTTGTCCTCGGTGAGTCGGATCAGCCGCGAACCCCGGCCCGGCGGGGTGGTCTTGACCATCTGCTCGGTCGAGCCGATCCGCGGGTTGTCGCCGCGCAACCAGTCCTTGATCGTGGGCAGTCGGGCGCCCATCGCGGGCATCGCCGCCGCGGCCTGCTCGTCGAGGCCGAGCGCGGCGCCGAGGTGCTGGTTGATGTCCGCGTCCACGGCGACCACCGGGCGGCCGGCGGCCACCAGATGCCGGATGAACAACGACGAGAGCGTGGTCTTGCCGCTGCCGCCCTTGCCGACGAAGGCGATTTTCACGGCCTCTCCCTTGATATATGAGTTTGACAATCGTTTTCGATAGGATCATCCGTCGCGGACCGTGATCAGGTCAAGTCGGAAAGTAGTCGAAGTGTCGGCCGGGGGGCCGTCGACCGCGTGCGGGCGCGGCCGGGGTCGGTGCGGGCCCGTGTCGCGGGTGATTCCCGGCCCGGCGTAGGGTCGCTCGGGTGAGCACCGCAACCGATCCCCTCGCCGCCCTCGCGCTCCTGCCCGGCGTGCCGGAGTCCGTCGAGGACACCCGCACGGCGGTGGACCGGCTGCTCGGCCACCGCACGATGCGCCGCCGCAGCATGGACATCAGCGCCGAATCCGCGCTCCGGGGTGCGCGGGCCAGTGCCGCCCTGGAGGGCGTCGACTGGTCGCTGGAGGAGATTCGCCGCCGGACCGACTACTCGTCCTCGCTCGACGACGGCGGTGCGGTGGTCGCGGGTGCGTTGCGGCTGTCCGCCGAGATCGGCACGCTCCTCGGTACTTGGGGGCACAGTCCGCTCCAGGTGCTGGCCCGGCTGCACGTGGTTGCCGCGGCCGATGCGGTGCCCGCCGAGGCGCTGGGCCGGCCGCGCCGGGACGACGAGTCCTCGGCCGGGCAACTTCCGGCGGACGAGGTTGCGGCCCGCCTCGACGGGTTGTCCCGACTGCTGCTCGCGCCGTCCGCCGCGCCCGCGATCGTGGTCGCCGCGGTCACCCACGGGGAGATTCTGAGCCTGGCCCCGTTCGGCTGGGGCAACGGGCTGATCGCCCGCGCCGCGCAGCGGATCGTGCTGATCACCCGGGGCCTGGACCCGAAGGGCGCGGCGGTGCCGGAGGTCGGCCACCTGGAACTGGGCGTGGATGCCTACGCCGAGGCGCTGCGGGCGTACGAGAGCGGTACGGCCGAGGGTGTGGCGACCTGGATCCGGCACTGCGCGGAGGCGATGACGTTGGGTGCGCGCGAGAGCGTCGCGGTGTGCGAAGCGGTGATGCGCGGGATCTGACGGCCGGCGGGGTTGCTTCGGCCGGGGGCGGCTCGGGGCGGGGCGGCTCGGGTGGGCGCGGCCCGGCTCGGTGCGGTTCGTCGCGGGCGTTTCGGGTTCGGACGTACGAGACGGCGGCGCCCGTGAGGACGCCGCCGCTTTGTCACTCCCGCCGAGGTATCAGGCGTGTACCCGTTATGACGATCGGCCCCGGCATGCGCATCCACGGGGGGAAGAACATGCAGGTTGTCCGACGCGTTCGGCCCCTACGAGGGTCGGTCGCACGTGGGTTCCCGGCGGTCGTGCTCGATCCGTCCCGGCCACCCGGGTGAGCGGGGGCCGTACGGGCCGTTGGTCCCTTTTCTAGTGGGTTGCCGAGAGGAGGGGAACCCCTGACCCAAGATCTTTACTTTCGGCCTTTGTCGGATTTGCTCCGCTGTCGATGATCGTCGGGCGCCGCCGCGGCCTTGACCTTCCGGTCAGCGGCGCTTCCTGGCGAGGTACCAGACGAAGCCGGCGGCAGTGGCGCCCGCGCCGATCGCGGTCGCGGCGAGCACGGGGCGCGAGGGTACCGAGAGGCCGGGCACCCGCTGGCGCAGCGCCACGGGGCGGCTGAAGACCAGTACGGGCCACCCGCGGGCGGTCGCCTCGCGACGCAGGCCGCGATCCGGGTTGACCGCGTACGGGTGGCCGACCTCCAAGAGCATCGGCAGGTCGGTGATCGAATCGCTGTACGCGTAGCAGGAGGTGAGGTCGTAGCCCTCGGTGCGGGCCAACTCCTTGACCGCCGCGGCCTTGTTGGGCCCGTACGCGTAGAAGTCGATCTCGCCGGAGTAGTGGCCGTCCTCGACCACCATCCGGGTGGCCACCACGCGGTCCGCGCCGAGCATGTCGCCGATCGGCTCGACCACTTCGGCCCCGGAGGAGCTGACGATCACCACGTCGCGGCCGGCCGCGTGGTGTTCCTCGATCAGCGACGCGGCCTCGTCGTAGATGATCGGGTCGATCATGTCGTGCAGGGTCTCCGCGACGATCTCGCGCACCTGCTGCACGTCCCAGCCGCGACACAGCGCGGACAGGTATTCGCGCATGCGCTCCATTTGGTCGTGATCCGCGCCGCCGACGAGGAAGACGAACTGGGCGTAGGCACTCTTGAGGACGGAGCGGCGATTGATGAGTCCGCCGTGGTAGAAGGATCTACTGAACGCCAGCGCACTGGACCTGGCGATGATGGTCTTGTCGAGGTCGAAGAAGGCTGCTGTCCGCTTCGGCGCCTGGGTTTCCACAGTTCACGAGGATAAGGGCAGCCATTCGGCGTAAACTCCGCGTCGTGGGTTTGCTAGAGAACCCCCTCGGGTACATCCTGGAAGTCACGGATCGTTCGCGACCGTGCTAACCCGGTCCGACTCCTCCCCCCCCGAGTCGGCCGCGGAGACGACCCCCGCTCTCCCCCCCGGCGGGGGTCGTCGCTTGTCCGGGGGCTTTTTTGCGTCCCGATGCGGGTGGGTGCGGGGTTGTGCTCGGGTGGTCGCCGGGGTGGTAATCCCCGATGCCGGTCGGTTCTCTCGTGATTGTCGGCGGTTGCTTGGCGTTGCGCTTCGTTGTGGGGAATCGGGTGGGGCTTTCGGAGTGGGACCGGGGACCGGGGCCTAGGACTGGGGCCCGGGACCGGGGCCTGGGTCGTGCCGTGGGGTGGGTGGGGGTGCGGGCCTTGTGGTCGGGGCCTGGGTCGGGGGTGGCGCCGGAACGGCTCGGGTGTCCCTCACACGAGTGAATCCGTAATCCACAGTCGCGGGCTTGTCCACAGGTGGGAACCACCCGCTCGGCGGAGCGCGCGATCGCCGCGACGGTTGGGGTCAGTTCCCGGGAGGGCCGGTGCGGCCGGACCTCCCCGACCCCTGGAGGTTCCGTGGCAGCGCTTTCCCCACCTCGGCCGGCTCGTCCGCTCCTGGTGACCGGCGATCCGGCCCTGCTCGACGAACTCCTGCGGCTGTGCGCGGTGGCCGGGATCGAGCCGGAGGTGCAACCGGACGCGGGCGCGGCGCGGGCCGCCTGGCCGGGGGCGCCGTTGGTGATCGTCGGCGACGACGTGACGCCGGGATTGGCCCGGTGCGGGCTGCCACGCCGCGAGGACGTGGTGCTGATCGGCGACGACCTGGACGACGGCGACGTGTGGCGGCGGGCGGTGGACGTCGGCGCGGATCATGTGGTGTTCCTGCCCGACGCGGAGCACTGGATCGTCGATCGCTTGGGCGATGTCGCGGAGGGCACCGGGCCCGACGCGCACACCATCGCGGTGCTGGGTGGGTGCGGCGGCAGCGGGGCCAGCACGCTGGCCTGTGCGCTCGGGGTGGCGGCGGTGCGGACCGGACTGGCCACCGCGCTGGTGGACGTGGACCCGCTGGGCGGCGGCCTCGACGTGCTGCTCGGCGGCGAGGACGAGAGCGGGCTGCGCTGGTCCGATCTGGCGAGCGCGCGCGGGCGGATCGACGGGGGCGCGCTTTCCGATGCGCTGCCGCACCTGCACGGGTTGACCGTGCTGTCCTGGGACCGGGACAGGCCGCCCGCGATCCCGCCGGAGACGGTCCGCTCGGTGGTGCGGGCGGTGCGCAGACGACACGACGTGGCGGTGCTCGACGTGCCCCGGCATACCGACCCGGGGGCGGCGGAGGCGCTGCGGTTGTGCGACACGGGGCTTTTGGTGGTGCCGGCCGAGGTGCGGGCGCTGGCCGCGTCGGCGCAGGTGGCGGGCCGGGTGGGCTCGAT
Organism: Embleya sp. NPDC059237; assembly: GCF_042754105.1. Lineage (NCBI taxonomy): Bacteria > Bacillati > Actinomycetota > Actinomycetes > Kitasatosporales > Streptomycetaceae > Embleya > Embleya sp. NPDC059237. The sequence continues at coordinate 148,283 of NZ_JBHZAE010000003.1, forward strand.
GGTGCGCGATCTGCGGGCGGTGGTGCGGCAGCCGAGTTCGTCGGGGCTGACCTCCGAGGCGGTCGCGCGGGGCCTGGGGTTGCCGCTCGCGGGGGAGTTGCGGCCGGAGGCGGGGTTGGCGGCGGCCACCGAGCGGGGTGATCCGCCGGGGTTGCGCACGCGGGGGCCGTTGGCCCGGTTCTGTCGGGACTACCTCGCGGGCAATCCGGCCGGCGTGGCGCGGGAGGCGGCGTGAGCGCGCGCGAGGTGCCGCCGATGCCGCCGTTTCCGCCGCCGGGCGCGCCGCCGCTGCCGCCGAGGGGTGTGCGGTCGGGCCGGGTGCCGCAGCCGCCGCCGTGGCCGGTGCCGGCGCCGCCGGTCGGGGGTACCGGGGTCTTCTCCGCGCCGCCGCCGCGACCTGTCGCGGTGCCGGGCGCGGCGGCCGGGCCGGTGATCGCTCCAGCGCCGGATCCGGAGTTGGTCGAGGCGGTGCGGGCGCGGTTGGCCGCCGGTGGGCACGAGCCGACGCCCGCGGCGGTGGCCGCGGCGTTGCGGGCCGAGGGGCGGGTGCTCGGCGAGGCGGCGTTGCCGGACCTGGTTCGGGCGCTGCGGTCGGAGATCGCCGGGGCCGGGCCGTTGGACGTGCTGCTGCGCGACCCCGAGGTGACCGATGTGCTGGTCAACGCGCCCGACGAGGTGTGGATCGATCGGGGCGCGGGCCCGCAGCGCACGGCGGTGACCTTCGCCGACGACGCTGCGGTGCGGCGGTTGGCCCAGCGGTTGGCGAGCGGGGTCGGGCGGCGGTTGGACGACGCCTCGCCGTATGTGGACGCCACGCTCGCCGACGGTGTGCGGCTGCATGCGGTTTTGCGGCCGGTGGCGGTGCGGGGGACGTGCCTGTCGTTGCGGGTTCCTCGGCGTACCTCGCTCGGGGTGGCCGACCTGGTGCGGGCCGGTTCGTTGTCGCCGGCGGCGGCCGAACTGCTGTGTGCGGTGGTCTCGGCGCGGGCCGCGTTCCTGGTCTCGGGTGGCACCGGTTCGGGCAAGACCACGCTGCTCGGGGCGCTCCTTGGGTGTGCGCATCCGGCCGAACGGCTGCTGCTCGCCGAGGACTCGGCCGAACTGACGCCGCGTCACCCGCATGTGGTGCGGCTGGAGTCGCGGCCGGCCAACGTCGAGGGCGCGGGCGAGGTGACCCTGCGCGATCTGGTCCGCCAGGCCCTGCGGATGCGGCCGGACCGGCTCGTGGTCGGCGAGGTGCGGGGGGCCGAGGTGGTGGAGCTGCTCGCGGCCCTGAACACCGGGCACGAGGGCGGCTGCGGCACGGTGCACGCGAACTCGGCGGCCGATGTGCCTGCGCGGTTGGAGGCGTTGGGGGCGTTGGCCGGGCTGGGTCGGGACGCGGTGCACAGCCAGGTGGCGGCGGCGCTCGATCTGGTCGTGCATGTGGTGCGCGAGCGCGATGGGCTGCGGCGGGCGGCCGAGGTCCATGTCCTGGAACGGGACACGGCGGGCTGGGTGCGACCGGTCCCGGCGGTGAGCTTCGAACGCGCCGGTGGCTGCCGCCCGGGACCGGGCCACGGCAGGTTGGCCGCGCTGCTGGCCGGGTGGTGGCGCGGGTGACGACGGTCGCGGTGGGTTGGCGGCCTCGGGGACGGAGGGTCGGCCCGACTCGGGTGTCCTCAAACGCCGGACGGGCTGGAGGGCGCTGTGTTCGCCGGTCCGGGCTGCGGTTGCCGGGCACCTGCGGCGTCCTCAAACGCCGGACGGGCTGGAGGGGGCCGGGTTCGGGTGGTGGTTTTCGGGGGCTTGCGGCGGGTGTCCTCAAGCGCCGGGGTTTTGTGGCGATTCGGTGGGGGTGGGGTGGGTGATTTTGGTGGTGGTGGGGGCGGTTGGGGTTGGTGGGTTGGTGTGGTGGTCGATGGCTCGGGTGGGGCCTGGGCGGTTGGCTGGGGTGTTGGGGGTCGCGGGCGGCGGGTCGGGTGGGCGGTGGGTGGCTTGGGTGGGGGTGCTGGGGCGCCATCGGGTGGTTGCGGCGGTGATGGCTGCGGGGGGCTTGGCGGCTTTGGGGTTGGGGTCGGTGGTGCCTGTGCTGCTGGCTTTGCCGGGGGCCTGGGTGGTGCGGCGGCGGCGGGATCGGGCCCGGCGCGAGCGCGATGCCGGGGCGGTGCGTTGTGGCGTGGTGCGGCTGTGTGCGGCGCTGGCGGGGGAGTCGCGGGCCGGGCGCACGCCGGCGCAGGCGTTGGCCGCCGCGGCGCATGCCGTGGATGGGCCGATCCTGGCGGTGGTGGGCGAGGCGATCGGGACCGCCCGGGTGGGTGGCGACGTGCCGGATGCGCTGGATCGCGCGGCGGCCGTGCCCGGGGCGGCCGGGCTGCGTCGGATCGCCGCCTGCTGGCGGATCGCGACCGGGCGAGGCGCCGGGTTCGCACCGGCCTTGGAGCGCATTGCGGCGGGTCTGCGGGCCGAGGAGGACGCGCACGAGGAGGTGATCGCCGAACTCGCCGGGGCCCGCTCGACCGCGCAGGTCCTGGCCGGGCTGCCGGTGTTCGGCCTGTTCCTGGGCGGCGCCCTGGGGGCGCGGCCGGTGGAGGTGTTGTTGCGCACGCCGGCCGGGATCGGGTGCCTGTGCGCGGGGCTGACCCTCGTGGTGGTCGGGCTGGAGTGGACCGATCGCCTGGTGGCCCGAGCAGGTCCGGTGCCGGGATGAGCGCGGTGGCGGTGTTGGTGGCGGTCGTCGCGGCGGCGGGTGGCGCGGCGGGCGCGGTGCGCGGGCGGGGTCCGGAGTTCCGCCGGCCGTCGGCGCGGGGGCGGGATCCGGCGCTCGGTCGGCGGGCCGCGGCGGGGCTCGGCGGGGTGGCGGTGTTCGTGGTGTTCGGCGGCTGGCCCGGGGGTGTGGCCGGGCTCGTGGTGGCGGTCGTCCTGGATCGGCGACTGACCGGCCTGGAGTCGCGGTCGGGACGGGCCCTGCGGGATCGGCTGCGGGCCGATCTGCCGCCCGCGGCCGACCTGTTCGCGGCGTGCCTGGTGGCGGGCAGCACACCGGCGGACGCCGCCGAGGCGGTTGCGCACGCGGTCGGCGGGCCGCTGGCGGGGCGACTGCGGCCGATCGTGGCCTCGTTGCGGCTCGGCGGCGACCCCGGGCGGTGCTGGTTGGGGCTGACCGACGATCCCGTGCTCGCGCCGCTGGGGCGGGTGTTGGCCCGGGCTGCGACCGGTGGTGTGCCGGCGGCGGTCCTGGTGGCGGGGATGGCCGACGAGCACCGGGCCGAGCAGCGCCGGACCGCGACCGCGGTCGCGCGCCGGGTGGGGGTGCGCGCCACCGTTCCACTCGGATTGTGCTTCCTGCCCGCCTTTCTGCTGGTCGGGGTGGTCCCGATCGTGATCGGGCTGGGCACGTCGCTGCTGCGGGCGGGGTGAGTCGGCGGGTGTGTCCGAAGTGCACATTTTTATAGGCGTTTCATGCAGGTTTCATGTAGGTCCGTATCGATGAGGGGGGACTCATGCGCATGTCGATTCCGAGCGCACGTCGGGTGTGGTCGTGGCTGCGTGTCGACACCGGGATGACCACCGCGGAATACGCGGTCGGTACGGTCGCCGCGGTGGCGTTCGGCGCGGTGTTGTTCAAGATCGTGACCAGCCCGGGGGTCGCCGCGGCGCTCGCCCGGGTGATCACCAAGGCACTCGATGTCTCGTTCTGAGGCTCGTGCGGGGTGGGGGCTTCGCGGGGCGGACGGATTCGTGACCGCGGAGACCGCCGTGGTGTTGCCGGTCCTGGTGGTGTTGACCGCCGTGCTGACGGCCGGGATCGGGGCCGCCACCGCGCAGATCCGCTGTGTGGACGCGGCGCAGGCCGGGGCTCGGGCGCTGGCGCGGGGCGAGCCGACCGAGGTCGCGGTGGCGCGGGCCGCGGCCGTCGGGCCGGCCGGTGCGCGGACGGGGGTGTCCGGTGGGGACGGTCTGGTGCGCTTCCGGGTCACCGCCGAGGTCGGTGTGCCGGGTGCGGCCTGGGCCGGGGTCACGTTCCACGTGGAACATACGGCGGTGGCGGCTGTCGAGGCGGAGGCGCCGCCGTGAGGGGAGGCCGGTCGGGCCAGGAGGGTTCGGCCACCCTGTGGGTGCTTGCGTTCGCGCTGATCCCGATGTGCGCGGCGGCGTTCGTCTTTGCCTTCGCCGGAGCAGTCGCGGCCCGACACCGCGCCGGTGCCGCCGCCGACCTGGCCGCGCTGGCTGCCGCGGCCCGATCCGTCGCCGGGTCCGGCCCCGACGAGGCCTGCGCCCTGGCCCGCCGAGTGGCCCGAGCCCAGCACACGGACCTGACGAGCTGCCGGCTCACCAACGGCTTCGCCGAGGTCCGCGTATCGGCCCCCACCCGAATCGGCACAGCCCAAGCCACCGCCCGAGCCGGCCCAGCCACCCCCACACCCCCACCAGACCCCCCAAGCAGCCCTTGACCCACCCCACCCACCCAGAGAAGCCCCCACCAACCCAAGCGCCCCCCACGGGGCCGGCCCACCCCGCCGCACCCCACACGGCACAAGCCGACCCCACCTGCCTGCCCCTGCCTGGCCCCGCCCACCCGTCTGCCCGCCCCGCTCCGCCCCCACCTGGCGTCCGCGCGGCCCGGACCGGCTTACCCGTTCGCCCATCCCTGCCCGGCCGGCCGCCCGCCTGGCCCACGCACCGGGGCCTGCTCGTCTCGCGCGGCGCGCCCACCCGTCTGGCCGGCCCGACCCTGGTTGGCCCGTCTGTTCGGCTGACGCCCTCCACCCTGACCGCCCGGTTGGCCCGTTCTGCCCGCCCCGCCTGGCGCCCGCCCGGTCCGGACCGACCGGCTTGCCCATTCGGCTGACGCTGTCCGCCCCGCCCGCCCGGCCCACCCGCCGGACCTGCCCGTCCCGCCCGGCGCGCCCACCCCCGTCTGGCCGGCCCGGCGCCCGCCCGACCCTGATCGGCCCGCCCGTTCGGCCGGTGCTGTCCGCCCGGCCCTGATCGGCCCGTCGGAGGTGCGGTTTCACCGCGCCTGCTGGGCGCGCCCGCGCCCTCGACCAGGGCGGGCAGCCCGGCCGGCGTGCTCCTGCCGCCTGGGCTTTGCTACCCCTTCGGGTTGCTCGTCCCCTCCGCCTCCCGTAGTAGCGCGTCCAGCAGGGCGATTGAGGCCGGCTTGTTCAACGGCTGGTTGCCGTTGCCGCATTTGGGGGACTGGATGCAGCTGGGGCAGCCGTGGTCGCATTCGCAGGAGGCGATGGCCTCCCTCGTCGCGGTGAGCCAGGTGTCGGCGGTGACGTAGGCGCGTTCCGCGAAGCCGGCGCCGCCCGGGTGGCCGTCGTAGACGAAGACGGTCGGCAGGCGGGTGTCCGGGTGCAGCGACGTGGAGACCCCGCCGATGTCCCAGCGGTCGCAGGTGGCGAACAGCGGCAGCAGGCCGATCGAGGCGTGCTCGGCGGCGTGTGCGGCGCCGGGCAGGTCGGTCGGGTCGATGCCCGCCTCGGCGACCTGCTCGGGCGTCACCGTCCACCACACGGCGCGCGTGCGCAGGCTGCGTTCGGGCAGGTCCAGCTTGTGCTCGCCCAGTACCTCGCCGGTGACGATCCGCTTGCGCTGAAAGGAGACCACCCGGCCGGTGACCTCGACCGAACCGAAGTGCAGGCGGGCCGCGCCCCACTCCCGGCTGCGTACGGTCTCCAGGATCCGGATCTCGGTGACCTCGCGCGCACTGGTGGTCCAGTCCGGATTCGCCGGCCGCACCAGCGCCACACCCTCGCCGAGGTCGAGCTCGCGGACCAGGTACGTGTCGCCCTGGTGCAGGTGCACCGCCCCGGGGTGCACCGCCGAGTGCGCGGCGGGCGCGTCGACCGTGCCCAGGATGCGGCCCGTGTCCTGCTCCACCACCCGCACCGCCGGTCCGCCCGCGCCGCGGATGTCGGTCAGGTCGGTGGCCCGCTCCCGGCTGGTCCAGTACCAGCCCGTCGACCGCTTGCGCAGCAGCCCGCGCCGTTCCAGACCCGGCAACAACTCGGCGGCCACCGGCCCGAACAGCTCCAGGTCCTCGTCGGTCAGCGCGAACTCGGCCGCGGCGGCACACAGGTGCGGGGCCAGCACGTACGGGTTGTCCGGATCGAGCACCGTCGCCTCGACCGGCCGATCGAACAGCGCCTCGGGATGGTGCACCAGGAACGTGTCCAGCGGATCGTCCCGCGCCACCAGCACCGCCAGCGCCTCCTGGCCGGCCCGTCCCGCGCGTCCGGCCTGCTGCCACAGGGAGGCCCGGGTGCCGGGATAGCCCGCGATCAGCACCGCGTCCAGCCCGGAGATGTCCACGCCCAATTCGAGCGCGGTGGTCGCGGCCACCCCCAGCAGGCTGCCGTCGTGCAGCGCCCGCTCGATCGCCCGCCGCTCCTGGGGCAGGTAGCCCGCGCGATAGGTGGCCACCCGGTCGGCCAACCCCTCGTCCACCCGGGCCAGGTGGTCCCGGGCGATCACCCGGACCACCTCCGCGCCGCGCCGCGAGCGCACGAACGCCACCGTGCGCACCCCGTCGAGCACCAGGTCGGTGAGCAGATCGGCGGTCTCGGCCGTCGCGGTACGCCGTACGGGCGCGCCGTGTTCACCCTCGTGGCCGGTCAGCGGCGGCTCCCACAGGGCGAACACCAGTTCGCCGTGCGGCGAGCCGTCCTCGGTCACCGCGACCACCGGCGCGCCGATCAACCGTTCGGCCGCGACGGCCGGATCGGACACCGTGGCCGACGCCAGGATGAACACCGGGTCCGATCCGTACCGGCGACACACCCGACGCAGACGACGGATCAATTGGGCCACATGCGAGCCGAAAACACCGCGATAGGTGTGGCATTCGTCGATCACCACGTAGCGCAGCGTGCGCAGGAAAGCCCCCCACGAGCGGTGCCCGGGCAACAGCGCGCGGTGCACCATGTCGGGATTCGTCAGGACGTACGACGCGTGCGCGCGCACCCATTGGCGGATCTCCACCGGGGTGTCTCCGTCGTACGTGGCGGTGCGGACACACCCGAGCGCGGGGTTCGCCGCGCGCAACTCCTCGACGGCGCGCGCCTGATCCGAGGCCAGCGCCTTCGTCGGAGAGAGGTAGAGTGCGGTCGCACCGCGCCCGCTGGGCGCGCCCGCGCCCTCGACCAGGGTCGTGAGAACCGGCAACAGATAGGCGAGGGACTTGCCCGAGGCGGTGCCGGTGGCGATCACGACCGAGCGGCCCGATGCCGCAACAGAGGCGGCGCGGGCCTGATGTTCCCACGGCAGTTCGATACCCGCGCCGCGAAACGCGTCGCCCACCTCCGGCCGAACCCAGTCGGGCCAGGCCGAGGTGACGCCTTCGCGAGCGGGTATGCGCCGGACGTGCGTCACTCGTTCGGGTCGATCCCGACCCGCCATAAGGCGGCCGAGAAGACCTTCCGGGGGGCGTGTACTGGGCTGCATCGGGCACCAGTGTTACATCCAATGTCGCGGGATTCATCGTCCCCTAGTGCCCATAAGTGGTTGAATGCCTTGGCGGCTGCCGATCCATGGGGGGCGACCGCTCAAGAGCAAGGTGCTGGAGGATCCGTGGACTTGTCCCTGTCGACCCGAACCGAGGGCGGTCGTACGATCGTCGAGGTGGGCGGCGAGATCGATGTATACACCGCACCCAAGCTGCGCGAGCAACTGGTGGAACTCGTCAACGAAGGCCAGTTCCACCTGATCGTCGACATGGAAGCAGTCGACTTCCTGGACTCGACCGGGCTCGGTGTGCTGGTGGGCGGCCTGAAGCGGGTGCGTGCCCACGAAGGGTCGCTGCAGCTGGTGTGCACTCAGGAGCGCATCCTGAAGATCTTCCGCATCACCGGCCTGACCAAGGTCTTCCCGATTCATCCGTCGGTGGCCACGGCCATCGAGGCGTCCGACTGACCGACCGTACGTCCTGACCGGACGCACATCGCACCCGCGCGGATCCGGGCGGGTGCACGCACGGCTGGGGGAACGAACCATGGCCATCGTCGAGCTGCGCTTCAGCGCGCTGCCCGAACACGTCCGCACGGCGCGGCTCGTCGCCGCCGCCGTGGCGCGGCGAGCGGGGGTTGCTGAGACGGTGCTCGACGAGGTGCGCCTCGCCGTCGGCGAGGCGTGTTCCCGCGCCGTCGGGATGCACCGGAGCCGGGCGGACGACGACCGCCCGGTCACGGTCACCCTGGACGACGGCGACGGCCGCTTCTGTATCGAGGTCAACGACGGCGTACCGCAGCCGGCGTTGACCGAGGCGGGTCTCGCGGAGGGGGCCGGGCTGGTGCCCGACCTGGCCGCGAACGGCTCCGGCCTCGACCTGATCGAGAACGAGATGGGCCTGGCCGTCATCCTCGGCCTCGTCGACGATCTCGACGTGCGGGCCGGCGCCGAGGGCGGCGTGATCCGCATGTCGTGGCCCTCCGGCGCCAAGTCCGCCGAGACCGTGGGCTGACCCGGGGTCCGTCCGGCCCCACCCCGCTCCACCACGCCACGTCGCTCCACCGCATCGCCTCCGGGACACCCGGGGGCGATTTTCGGCGTTCCCGTGTATCCCGATTTCCGGGTCGTAAAACCTGATTCCGGATCGATACGCCGATTTTGGGAATCGCGCCCGGATTTCATCGGTAATTTGATCCGATCATGGCGATTCCCATGGTCTGATCTTGATCATTTGCATACACTCCTTTCGCATTGAGAAGTCCCGATCTGAAAGTGCTCCTAGCCAAGGAGGACGAATGTCCGGGATCCACCCCTCCGAACTCCAACTCGCCTCGGACGTGTCCGTGTCCGGCGGCAATCTCACCTATGTCGTGATCGTCGCGGTGATCGCCCTCGGTGCCCTGGGCGTCGCCGCCGGACTCGTGCGTCAAGTGCTCGGCGCCGACGAGGGCACCGATTCCATGCGCCGGATCGCCGGCGCGATCCAGGAAGGCGCCGCGGCCTACCTCACCCGGCAGTTCCGCACCCTCGCCGTGTTCGCGGCGGGTGTCTTCTTCCTGCTCATGCTGTTGCCGGCCGACGACTGGAACCAGCGGATCGGCCGCTCGCTGTTCTTCCTGGTGGGCGCGGTCTTCTCGGCGGTCACCGGCTACGTCGGCATGTGGCTCGCGGTGCGCAGCAACGTGCGCGTGGCCGCCGCCGCCCGAGCCGGCACCGGCGGCCGGGACACCGCGATGCGGATCGCCTTCCGCACCGGCGGCGTCGCCGGCATGTTCACCGTCGGCCTGGGCCTGTTCGGCGCCGCGCTCGTGGTCATCCTGTACCGGGAGAACGCGCCCAAGGTGCTGGAGGGCTTCGGCTTCGGCGCCGCGCTGCTCGCGATGTTCATGCGGGTCGGCGGCGGCATCTTCACCAAGGCCGCCGACGTCGGCGCCGACCTGGTCGGCAAGGTCGAACAGGGCATTCCCGAGGACGACCCGCGCAACGCCGCGACGATCGCCGACAACGTCGGGGACAACGTGGGCGACTGCGCGGGCATGGCCGCCGACCTGTTCGAGTCGTACGCGGTCACCCTGGTCGCCGCGCTGATCCTGGGCAAGGCGGCGTTCGGCGACGCGGGCCTGGTCTTCCCGCTGATCGTGCCCGCCATCGGGGTGCTGACCGCCGTGGTGGGCATCTACACGGTCGCGCCCCGCGCGGGCGACCGCAGCGGGATGAGCGCGATCAACCGGGGCTTCTTCGTCTCGGCGGTCATCTCGCTGGTCCTGGTCGCGGGCGCCGCGTTCCTGTACCTGCCGAGCAAGTTCTCGGACCTGGACGGGCTGACCGACCAGGAGATCCTGGCGCACGACGCCGACCCGCGCGTGTTCGCGCTGGTGGCGGTGCTGATCGGGATCGTGCTCGCCGCGGTCATCCAGCAGTTGACCGGCTACTTCACCGAGACCAGCAGGCGACCGGTGCGCGACGTCACCAAGACCTCGCTGACCGGTCCGGCCACGGTGATCCTCTCCGGCATCGCGCTCGGCCTGGAGTCGGCGGTGTACGCGGCGGTGCTGATCTCGGTCGCGGTGCTCGGCGCGTATCTGCTCGGCGCCGGCATCGTCATGCTCGCGCTGTTCGCGGTGGCGCTGGCGGGCACCGGTCTGTTGACCACGGTCGGGGTGATCGTGGCCATGGACACCTTCGGGCCGGTCTCCGACAACGCCCAGGGCATCGCGGAGATGTCCGGCGACGTCGAGGGCGAGGGCGCGCAGGTGCTCACCGAACTCGACGCGGTCGGCAACACCACCAAGGCGATCACCAAGGGCATCGCCATCGCGACCGCCGTGCTCGCGGCGACCGCGCTGTACGGGTCCTACCGGGACGCGGTGAGCACGGCAGTGGACGAGGCGGGCGGGCTGAAGGACGCGTCCAAGCTCACCTCGCTCTCGTTCGCCACCGACATCACCCAGCCGAACAACCTGGTCGGGCTGATCCTGGGCGCGGCCGTGGTGTTCCTGTTCAGCGGCCTGGCGATCAACGCGGTCTCCCGCGCGGCGGGCGCGGTGGTCTTCGAGGTGCGCAACCAGTTCCGCACCCGACCCGGGATCATGGACGGCAGCGAGTTGCCCGAGTACGGCCGGGTGGTCGACATCTGCACCCGCGACTCGCTGCGCGAATTGGCCACGCCCGGACTGCTCGCGGTGATGGCCCCGATCGCGGTCGGCTTCACCCTGGGCATCGGGCCGCTGGCCGCGTTCCTCGCCGGGGCGATCGGCACCGGCACCCTGATGGCGGTGTTCCTGGCCAACTCCGGCGGGGCCTGGGACAACGCCAAGAAGATGGTCGAGGACGGCAGCTACGGCGGCAAGGGCTCGGCCGCGCACGAGGCCACGATCATCGGCGACACGGTCGGCGACCCGTTCAAGGACACCGCCGGACCGGCGATCAACCCGCTGCTCAAGGTGATGAACCTGGTGTCGCTGCTGATCGCGCCGGCGGTGGTCAAACTGAGCATCGGCGCGGACGAGAACGGCGCCCTGCGGGCCCTCGCGGCGGCCTTCTCGGTCGTGGTGATCGTGGGCGCGGTCTGGTACAGCAAACGCAAGTCGGTGGTCGTCGGCGACAGCGACGGCGACCGTGAGGGGCAGCCGACCAAGGCGGCGGCCTGATCCCCCGATCCGAGGTACGTACGGGCGCGGAACCGGAGAAACCGGGACCGCGCCCGTGCCGCGTTCGGGCCCGCGGTTTGACCGGACACCTTCACGCTGTGCGAGTCTGCGTCCGGCTCCGAGGGAAGTCCGAACGAAGGTGGAAGCGTGTCGAGGAAGTTCCTGGTGGTCTCCGCGCTGGTCCTGGCGTCGGCCCTGACCGCGTGCGGCGGCGGCGACGGCAAGAGCGACGAGGACAAGAAGAAGCAGGCCGACCTGAAGGCGTGGGCCGCCAAGGTCTGCGCGACGGAGGTCACCGCGCGGATCGACGAGGCCCGGGCGGCGCTCGCCGACGTGGACAAGGTGGTCCCCAACGAGCCGCCCACGACGCTGCGCACCCGGCTCGCGGTGGACGTGTCCCGGCTCGCGGACGCGGACAACGCGCTGGCCGACGCGATCGACAAGGCGTCCATACCGGCGGTGCCCGACGGCGCCACACTGCGGATGTCCGTAGTCGACGAACTGCGCAACGCGGCCAAGGGCTGGACCGGGATCCAGCACCGGATCGAGGGCTTGGCGACCGACCAGCAGAACACGTTCGCCGACGGGCTGCGCTCGCTGGGACCGGAGATCGACGCGCTGCGGGCGTCCTCGAACACCGCGCTGAACAAGCTGCACCGCGGCGAGGCGGGCAAGGCGCTCGCGTCGGTGCCGGGCTGTGCGGCGGGCAAGGCCGATGTGATCCCGACCGCGCCGGCGACCTCCGCGCCCACCACCGGCGCGTCCCCGAGCGGCACGCCGAAGGGGTCCACGGCGCCGAGTTCGACCGCCCCGTCCGGATCCACCGCGCCGAGCAGCCCACCGCCGTCGAGCGCCGGCACGGGCTCCTCGTCGCCGCCCCCGAGCGGCACCACGAGCGCGCCGCCGGCGACCGGCTGACGTTCCGGCCGACCGGTAGCGGGCAGGATGGTGCGCGTGACGATGAACGACACCTCACAGGTGGCCCGCCTCCGCGAGGCCCTGATCGCGGCCGACTACACCGTCGACGGCTGCCTCGACGCGCTCGGCCCGCAGGCGTACGCGGCGCTGTCGCGCGGTGAGACCGTGCCCGCGCTGCGCGCGCTGCGGGCCGACGCGGCGAGCCCGCTCGCGGTGCTGATCCGGATGTTCCTGCTCCAGACCTCGGCGCCCGAGGCGCACGTGCGGCGCGCCCTGCCGCTCGAGGAGGCGCTCGCCGGGGGCCTGCTGGCGCGCGACGGCGACGCGGTGCGGCCGCTGGTGGACATCCGGCCCTACGGCGAGGCGGACACCGACTGGTGGGTCGTGTCGGACCTCGGCGCGGGCATCGGCGGGGTCAACGGCCCGGTGCGCGCCGACCACGTGCTCGGCATCGGCGGCGCCTCCACCACGCTCGCCGGGATCACCGTGCGCGAGCCGGTGGGCCGCGCGCTCGACCTGGGCACCGGGTGCGGCGTCCAGGCCCTGCACGCGTCGCGCCACGCCGAATCGGTGCTGGCCACCGACGTGAACAAGCGAGCGCTCGACCTGACCCGGCTGACCATGGCGCTGTCCGGGGTGGGCAACGTCGGCCTCGCCGAGGGCAGTCTGTTCGAGCCGGTCGAGGGCGAGCGGTTCGACCTGATCGTGTCCAACCCACCGTTCGTGATCACCCCGGTGGGTGAGCGGTACACCTACCGCGACGCGGGTCTGCCCGGCGACGAGGTGTGCCGGCTGCTGGTCGCGCAGGCGCCCCGCCACCTCGCCGAAGGCGGCTACTGCCAGCTGCTGGCCAACTGGCAGCACCTGCGCGGACAGGACTGGCAGGATCGGCTGGCCGCCTGGCTGGCGCCGACCGGGTGCGACGCGTGGGTGGTCCAGCGCGACGTCCAGGACCCGGCGCAGTACGCCGAGTTGTGGTTGCGCGACTCGGGCGACCACCGCGGCGAGGCGTACGCGCAGCGCTACGACGCGTGGCTGGCGGCGTTCGAGCGCGACGGCGTGGAGGGGATCGGATTCGGCTGGATCACGCTGCGCGCGTCGGGCGCCGACACGCCGACGGTGCACATCGAGGACTGGCCGCACACGATCGAACAACCGCTCGGCGCGGAGGTGCACGCCTGGTTCGACCGGCAGGACCGGCTCGCCCGGACGGACGACGACGGGCTGCTCGACGTCGCCTTCCGGCTCGCGGAGCACGTGGTCCAGGAGCAGACCGGCGCGCCCGGCGCGGAGGACCCGGAGAGCGTGGTGCTGCGTCAGCGGCGCGGGATGTGCCGGGCGGATCGGGTGGACACGGTCGGCGCGGCCCTGGCCGGGGCCAGCGACGGGCGGCTTCCGGCCGGCGTCATCGTGGACGCGATCGCCCAGTTGCTGGAGGAGGACCCGGCCGCGCTGCGCGACGCGGTGCCCGGCGAACTGCGCGGTCTGGTGGCCGACGGATTCCTGCTCTTTCCCGAGGCCGGCGACGCTCCGTCGGCGCAGTCGCGCACCGCCGACTGAGCGCGGCTTGGCCCGGTGCACCGTGATCCGGGCCGACACGCCTGTACAGTCGCAGGTGTTGTCCCCACCGGATGCTCCTTGCCGTTGCCAAGAAAATGTGTTGTATGGAGGCGGCGGCTCCCGACTCGGCCGCGAACCACGCTCGGCCGCGAACCAACGGGGTCGGGAGGCGGGAACCGCGATGCGCGCGTTACCGTTCGAGGGGCGTGGGACCCGGCCGTCGGAGTAATCGCCGGATCCGGGGGGACCGTCCGGACGGACAGCCGCGCCGGGACGACTTTGCGACGCAAGCCGAGCAGCACCGGTTTGACACGCGGGGCCGACCACCGGTCACGCTCCGCCACAGGTCGACCGCAATGTGAATACGAAGCCGCAGTACGGCCGTGCCCGATCGGGCTCGGCCGCAGCCGACGACGATGGAGAGAGAAGCGAAGGTGTCCCCGAGCAGCGAGACCGCGCGCGACGGCCTGAGACTCGTCATTGTCGAGTCCCCGGCCAAGGCGAAAACGATCAAGGGCTATCTCGGCCCCGGTTACGTGGTCGAGGCGAGCGTGGGACACATCCGCGACCTGCCCAACGGCGCCGCCGAGGTGCCGGCCGAGTACGCCGGCAAGCCGTGGGCCCGCCTGGGTGTCGACGTCGACGCCGACTTCGAGCCGATCTACGTGGTCAACGCGGACAAGAAGGCTCAGGTCGCCAAGCTCAAGAAGCTCCTCAAGGACGCCGACGAACTCTTCCTCGCGACCGACGAGGACCGCGAGGGCGAGGCCATCGCCTGGCACCTGCTTGAGGTCCTGCGGCCCAAGGTGCCGGTGCACCGCATGGTGTTCCACGAGATCACCAAGGACGCGATCCGCACCGCGGTGAGCAACCCGCGCGAGCTCAACCAGCGCCTGGTCGACGCGCAGGAGACCCGGCGCATCCTGGACCGCCTCTACGGCTACGAGGTCTCGCCGGTCCTGTGGAAGAAGGTCGGCCCGCGCCTGTCGGCCGGCCGCGTGCAGTCGGTGGCCACCCGCCTGGTGGTCGAGCGCGAGCGGGAGCGCCGCGCGTTCACCTCGGCGTCCTACTGGGACCTGCTCGGTGTGTTCGGCACCGGCCGCCCCGGCGACCCGACCGACCCGAGCACGATGAACGCGCGCCTGGTCTCGCTCGACGGCAAGCGGGTCGCCTCGGGCCGCGACTTCGGCCCCGACGGCAAGCTCAAGAACGCCGGCGTGCTCCAGCTGGAGGAGGCCGGCGCCCGGGCGCTGAGCGCCGCGCTCGAATCCGCCGCGTTCTCGGTGCGCGCCGTCGAGCGCAAGCCTTACCGCCGCTCCCCGTACGCGCCGTTCCGCACCACCACGCTCCAGCAGGAGGCCTCGCGCAAGCTCGGCTACGGCGCGAAGCGGACCATGCAGGTCGCGCAGAAGTTGTACGAGAACGGCCACATCACGTACATGCGTACCGACTCCACCACGCTCTCCGACACGGCCGTCACGGCCGCCCGGGCGCAGGTGCGGGACCTGTACGGCGCCGAATACCTGCCGGACGCGCCCCGGGTGTACGCCGGCAAGGTCAAGAACGCGCAGGAGGCGCACGAGGCGATCCGTCCCTCGGGCGAGAGCTTCCGCACCCCGGCCGAGACCGGTCTGTCCGGCGACGAGTTCCGGCTGTACGAGCTGATCTGGATGCGCACCGTCGCGTCGCAGATGAAGGACGCGATCGGCCAGTCGGTCACCGTGCGCATCGGCGGCGTCGCCCAGGGCGCGGACCTGCCCGGGCGGGACGCGGAGTTCACCGCGAGCGGCAAGATCATCACCTTCCACGGCTTCCTCAAGGCCTACGTCGAGGGCTCCGACGACCCGGACGCGGAGCTGGACGACCGCGAGCGCCGGTTGCCGATGGTCACCGAGGGCGACGCGCTCAGCGCCGATCAGCTCACCCCGGAGGGCCACGCGACCAAGCCGCCGGCCCGCTACACCGAGGCGTCGCTGATCAAGGAGCTGGAGGACCGGGAGATCGGTCGCCCGTCGACCTTCGCCTCGATCGTCGGCACCATCCTCGACCGCGGCTACACGTTCAAGAAGGGCACCGCGCTGGTGCCGTCCTTCCTGGCGTTCGCGGTGGTCGGGCTGCTCGAGGGCCACTTCGCCACGCTGGTCGACTACGACTTCACCGCGAAGATGGAGGACGACCTCGACCGGATCGCGCGCGGCGAGACCGAGGCCGTGCCGTGGCTGCGCAGGTTCTACTTCGGCGACGAGAGCCGGCCCGACGAGGACCACCTCGGCGGCCTCAAGGCCCTGGTCACCGACCTCAGCTCGATCGACGCCCGCGAGGTCAACTCGTTCCCGGTCGGCGAGGGCATCGTGCTGCGGGTGGGCCGCTACGGCCCCTACGTCGAGCGCGGCGACCGGCGTGCCGACGTACCCGACGACCTGCCGCCGGACGAGTTGACCGTGGCCAAGGCCGAGGAGCTGCTCGACAAGCCCAGCGGCGACCACGAGCTGGGCATCGACCCGGTCAGCGGCCACATGATCGTGGCCAAGGACGGGCGCTACGGCCCGTACGTGACCGAGGTGCTGCCCGAGCCCGAGGCCCCCGCCGCGCCCGCCCCGGCCGCGGACGGCGCCAAGCCGGCGAAGAAGACCGCCAAGAAGACCGCCGCGAAGAACGGTCCCAAGCCGCGCACCGCGTCGTTGTTCAAGTCGATGTCGTTGGACACGGTGACCCTCGACGACGCGCTGCGGCTGTTCACGCTGCCGCGGGTGGTCGGCAAGCACCCGGAGACCGGGACCGAGATCACCGCGCAGAACGGCCGCTACGGCCCGTACCTCAAGATGGACACCGACTCGCGCTCCCTGGAGACCGAGGACCAGTTGTTCACGGTGACCCTGGAGGAGGCGCTGGCGATCTACGCCCAGCCCAAGGCGCGTGGTCGGGCCGCGGCCAAGCCGCCGCTCAAGGAACTGGGCTCCGACCCGGTCAGCGGCAAGGCGGTCACGGTCAAGGACGGCCGGTTCGGCCCGTACGTGACCGACGGCGAGACCAATGCCACGCTGCGCGCGGGCGACGCGGTCGACACGATCACCCCCGAGCGCGGCTACGAGCTGCTCGCGGAGAAGCGGGCCAAGGGTCCGGCGAAGAAGACGGCGAAGAAGGCGGCGGCCAAGAAGGCGCCCGCGAAGAAGGCGACGGCGACGAAGACCGCCGCGAAGAAGACGGCCGCGAAGAAGTCCGCGGCCGACGGCAAGACCACCAAGGCCGCCGCCGCGAAGGCGACCGCGAACGCCGGCGCGAACAACGCCGCCGACAAGGCGTGACGCGGTAGGACCGAGGTAGGGATGTCCCGGTGGGGACGTTCCTGGTACGCATCGATCGGGCGGCGCCGGCGGGATCCGGCGTCGCCCCGGTCGGTTGCGGCGACGACCGCGGGCCCTGTGCTACGGTCCCGCCGCCGGAACACGGGGATCCGGTCCAGGTTGCCGTTTCCCGTCAGATGACGACGTTAGGGTTCTCCGTATGACGAACGCGGAGCAGCAAGCGCCGGATTCGGCGATACCGCCCCGTCAGGTCGAACCGACGGAGAGCGTCGGGGGCGTGCTGAGCATCCGCCCGTTCCGGCGCTTTTGGTTCGCGGTCGCGGCCTCCGCGCTCGGTGACTGGCTCGCGCTCCTCGCGCTGACCTCGGCCGCGCTGTGGACGGTCGAGGGCGACTACCGCAAGCACGCCACGGCGGTCGCAGTGGTGTTCGCGCTGCGGATGGTGCCGGCCGCGCTGACCGCCTCGGTGGCGGGCGCGATCGTGGACCATCTCGATCGGCGCTGGACGCTGGTCACGTGCGACGTGGTCCGGGCCCTGGTGCTCGTGTCCGTGCCGTTCGTGGACCGGATGTGGTGGATCTGGGGCGCGACCGCGGTGGTCGCCGTGATCGGCGCGCTCGCCGGGCCCGCGCGGGACGCCACCGTGCCCAACCTGGTGCCCCGGCAACGGCTGGGCACCGCCAATCAGTTCAACCTCGTGACCTCCTACGGCGCGGCCCCGGCGGCGGCGCTGTTGTTCATCCTCGGCGCGCTGGTCGGCACCGCGTTCTCGCACGACGTGTCGATGTTCGTCGAGCACCCCTCGAACCTGGCGTTCTACCTCGCAGGCGCGGTGTTCCTGCTCGCCGCGGTCTTCGCGTTCCTGATCCGGATGCCCACGCGCGGGCGCTCGGTCAGCACTCGGCGGCCCAATCCGTTCAAGGTGCTCGCCGACGGACGCCGGGTGTTCGGCCACGGCCGGACCGCGCGCGGTCTGATCGTCGGGATGGTCGCGCTGTTCCTGGCGGGTGGCGCGCTGGTGTCCACCGCGCCGCTGCTCGTGGTCGGGCTGCACGCGGGCAACGCGGCGTACGGCACCGTGTTCCTGATGCTCATCGCGGGTGTCAGCGCGGGCATGTTGTGGGGCCCGAGGGTGGTGCCGGCGTTCAGCCGGCGGCGGCTGTACGGCATGGCCGTGATGTGCGCCGGGCTGACCCTGCTGATCCTGGGCGCGGTCGCCAACGTGGTCATGGCAGCGGTGCTCGCCGCCGTGCTCGGGGTGTTCGCGGGCGTCGCCTGGGTCACCGGATACACCATGTACGGCCTCGACTTCGGCGAGGACATGCGGGCCCGGGCCTTCGCGTTCGCCCAACTCATCGTGCGCGTCGTGCTGTTCGTGGCGCTGGTGGCCGGGCCGATTGCCGCGGGCTACGTGGGCGTGCGTTCGTGGGTGGTCGCGGACCGGTTCACCTTCGACTACAGCGGCGCCGCGTTGGTCCTGGGCGGCACCGGCGTGCTCGTGGTGATCCTGGGCTGGATCGCGCTGCTGAGCGTGGACGATCGGCGCGGCGTGCCGATCCTGCGCGACCTGGCCGCGGCGACCCGCAACGAGGACCACATCACCGGCCGACCGGCCGGCGCCACCGGCTTCTTCATCGCCCTGGAGGGCGGCGAGGGAGCGGGCAAGTCGACCCAGGCCAACGCGATCGCGGCCTGGATACGGGCCAAGGGCCACGAGGTGGTGGTCACCCGCGAGCCCGGCGCGACCGAGGTCGGCAAGCGGCTGCGGGCGATGTTGCTCGACCTGGACGGCGAGCCGGTCGACCCGCGCACCGAGGCGCTGCTGTACGCGGCGGACCGGGCCGAGCATGTGCAGACCGTGATCCTGCCCGCCCTGCGGCGCGGCGCGATCGTGATCAGCGACCGCTACATCGACTCCTCGATCGCCTACCAGGGCGCCGGGCGTTCGTTGGGCGCGCGCGAGATCGGCCGGGTCTCGCGCTGGGCCACCGACGGTCTGCTGCCCGACCTGACCATCCTGCTCGACCTGGACCCGGCGGTCGGACACGCGCGCTTCACCGAGGCGCCCGACCGGATCGAGTCCGAGTCGAGCGAGTTCCACCTGCGGGTGCGGCACGCGTTCCTGGACTTGGCCGCGCACGACCCGGACCGCTACCTGGTGGTGGACGCCGACCAGGAGCCGGACGCGGTCACCACGCCGATCCGGCACCGGCTCGACCGCGAACTCCCGCTCTCCGAGCAGGAGAAGCGCCAGGCGCTGGAGCTGGCCAAGCGGATGCGCGAGGAGGACGCCCGGCGCAAGGCCGAGCAGGCCGCCCGGGACGCGGAGAAGGCCGCGCTGATCGCCCGGTTGCGGGCGGAGAGCGAGGAGCGCCAGCGGCAGGCCGAACAGGCCCGGCTGGACGAGGAGTCGGCCCGGCTCGCCGAGGAGGAGCAGCGGTACGCCGAGGAGCAGGCCCGTCGGATCGCGGCCGAGGCCGACGAGCGGGCCCGCGCCGCGGCCGAGGCGGCGGAGGAGGCCCGGCTGCACGCCGAGTCGGAGCGACGCCGGCTGGCGCTGGAGGCCGAACGACGGGCCGAGGAGCAGCAGCGGCTGGCCGAGGAGGCCAAGGCCCGGGCCGAGGAGGCCAGGGTGCGCGCCGAGGAGGAGGCCGAGCGCCGGGACGAGCAGCGCCGCCGGCTGGAGGAGGCGTCGGCGCTGCAGGCCGAGCAGGCGCGGGCCAGTGCCGAGGAGGAGCGCGAGGCCGCCCTGGAGCGGCAGCGGTCGGCCGAGGAGGAGCGCGAGCGGCTGGAGGCCGAGGCGGCCCGCGAGGTCGAGCGCATGCGCGCCGAGGAGGCCGTGCGGGTGGCCGACGAGCGGCGGCACGCCGAGGAGCGCCGCCGGGCGGAGGACGCCC
This sequence comes from Embleya sp. NPDC059237, assembly GCF_042754105.1. NCBI lineage: Bacteria > Bacillati > Actinomycetota > Actinomycetes > Kitasatosporales > Streptomycetaceae > Embleya > Embleya sp. NPDC059237. The sequence goes on from NZ_JBHZAE010000003.1 coordinate 168,047, forward strand.
TGCGCCGCGCCGAGGCGGATCGTCGGCGGGCCGAACGGGAGGCGTCCCGGGCCGCCGAGGCCGCCGCGTCGGCGCGGGCGCGGGCCGCGCAGGAGGCCGCCGCGCTCGCGGCGGAGGCGGGCCCGGTGCCGGACACGGACATGGTCGAGACGCCGGTGCACGGCATCAGGCGCCCCGACCCCGCCCTCGCGGACACCCCCGTGCACGGCATCCCGAAGGTGTCGCCGGACGACGCCGACACCACCGAATTGCGGCAGATCCGGTTGCGCGAGGCGGCCGAGGACACCCGGGAGATCCCGCAGGTGAGCCTGGACGAGACGCACGCGCTGCCGGTGCTGACGCCGCCGGCCGCCGGGAGTCAGTCGCTGGCGGACGATCTGCTGGGGCCCTGGAAGGCCGAGGACGACGCGGACGCGGACGCGGCCGAGGGTGGCGACGCGGAGGGCTCGTCCGCCGCGGACTCGGCGCAGGAGGCGGGGCGCAAGCGACGTTGGCGTCGGAACAAGTCCTGACGCACGGTCCGACGCGTGGGTCGGGTGACCCGACCCACGCGTCGGACCTGTAGGTCCGACCTACAGGTTCGATCTACAAGTCCGACCTAGAGGTTCGACCTACAAGTCCTGACCCCGGGTCCCGCCGGGGTGTCGCGGACGAGCGGTACCGGGGTGACGTGGCGTCGATTGTCACGGCGCCCCGGTACGGTCGTATCGGGCACACCGGAACGAGGAGACAAGAGCGCGTGACCGTCTGGGACGACCTCGTCGGGCAGGATCGGGTCGCCGAGCAGCTGCGCACCGCGGCCGGCGCGGCCCGGGCGGTGCTCGCGGGCGAGGGCGTCGGCGGGATGACCCACGCGTGGTTGTTCACCGGCCCGCCCGGGGTGGGTACGGCGACCGCCGCGCGCGCGTTCGCGGCGGCGTTGCAGTGCGTCAGTCCCGATCTGGCGCTCGGCGCCGAACCGGGCTGCGGACACTGCGACGGCTGCCACACCGCGCTCACCGGCACACACGCCGACGTCGACGTGGTCGCCACCGAACTGCTCTCGATCGGCGTCAAGGAGACCCGCGACCTGGTGCGCCGCGCGGCGATGACGCCGGCGGGCGGGCGCTGGCAGGTGATTGTCCTGGAGGACGCGGGGCGGCTCACCGAGGGCGCGGGCAACGTCCTGCTCAAGGCGATCGAGGAGCCCGCCGACCGCACCGTGTGGCTGCTGTGCGCGCCGTCCCTGGAGGACGCGCTGCCCACGATCCGCTCGCGGTGTCGCCATGTGGCGCTGCGTACTCCGCCCGCCGGGGCGGTGGCCGATCTGCTGATGCGCCGGGACGGGATCGACCCGGCGATGGCCGCGTTCGCCGCGGCGGCGTCCGCCGGCGACATCAAGAGCGCTCGCCGGCTGGCGCTCGACGAGCAGGCCCGGGGGCGGCGCGCCGATGTGCTGCGGATCCCGATGGTGGTCGGCGACATCGGCTTGGCGATGGCCGCCGCACAACGTCTGGTGGACGCGGCGGCGGAGGACGCGAAGCAGGTCGCGGCGGATCTGGACGGGCGCGAGACCGAGGATCTGCGGGCCGCGCTCGGCGCGGTCGGCGGCGGTCGTATGCCCAGCGGTACGGCGGGCGTGATGAAGGAGTTGGAGAACAAGCAGAAGAAGCGCGCCACCCGTACCCAACGCGACTGCCTGGACCGCGCGTTGGTGGACCTGACCGGCTTCTATCGGGATGTGCTGGCGCTGCAGTTGCGGGCCGCGGTCCCGTTGGCCAACGACGTGTTGCGGGCGGACCTGGACACGGTGGCCCGAACGTCCACGCCGGAGGCGACGCTGCGGCGGATCGAGGCGATCCTGGCCTGCCGGCGGGCGATCGACGCCAACGTCGCGCCGCTGCTCGCGGTCGAGGCGATGGTGTTGACGCTGCGGACCGGCTGAGGCCGTACCGACCCGGGATGAACGCCGCTTCACTCCTTGGAGCGGAGGTGTTCGCCGGACGGAACCCGAAACCCCCACCCGGACGTCATCGTGGGAGAGTTCCCGGGAACATGCGGGAACTGCGGGAACTGCGGGAACATTGTGACGGGTGAGGCTCGGAAGGACGGTGCGGGGTTGCGTTCCGTGACCAGGACGCTCAAAGGTCTGCTGATCGCGGTGACCCTCGGGGCGGTTGTCGTTCTCGTGCTGAGGGCGCGCAAGAGCCGTGATGCCGTTTCGATCGCCGGTCCGGAGGGCGAACCCGGGCCCCGGCCCGCCGAGTTGCCGCCGGTCGTGCCACACGTGTCGGTGCGGGAGCGGGCGATGGCGCCGGCGCGCGAGATCGAGCCCGTTCGGGACTCTGTTCGGGAAGTCGGCTCGGCGCCGTCGGGGGCGACGGTTGCCTCGGGGTCGGCGATCGCTCCGGGGGCGGCGGTCGCTTCGACCTCTGTCGGGCGGGACGCCGGCGCGGCCGGGGCGACGCCGCAACGGGCCGATGTGCCACTGCCGTTCGCGCCGGTCGGGCTCGCCTCCTCGGCGCCCGCCGCGTTGGCCCGGCACGAGCCGGTACGACCGGCCGAAACCGAAGCCGCCCCACCCGACCCGGCGCCGCGGCGCCGTCGGCGCGGGGTGCGCTCGCCGGCGGGTGTGGGCCTGCTCGCCTTCGCGGTGATCGCCGCCGGGGTCGGCGGTACCTTCGCCTACCGCAACATGTCCCACGACGACGCGCAGAACGTCGCCGCCACCGGGGTCGACCCGTCGGCGGAACCAGTGGCGACCGCGGGCCAACCCAAGGCCGCGCCGCAGAAGTTCACCAAGGTCGGCACCAAGTCCGGTGGCACGCTCAACCGGATGACCGTCACGGGCCGGCAGTCCGCGGTCACCGCCGACGTGTGGGTCTGGCTGCCGCCGGGCTACGACACGCCCACCAACCAGGGCCGCAACTACCCCGTCCTGGTCGCCCAGTCGTCGCTGCCGGGCGTCGAGTCGAACAGCTTCACGGACGACTCGTCGGCGTTCCTGAGCAAGCTCGCCGCGGGCATCGAATCCGGCACCGTCCCGCCGTACATCGTCGTCGCGCCCGAACTGATGCCCTACTCGAAGCAGGACGTGGAAGCCGGCCTGACCACGGCCAAGGACACCGAGTGCAGCGACATCCCGAAGGGGCCGAAGATGGCCACCTTCCACAACGAGGACGTGCGCGAGGCGGTGCTGACGACCTACCGCGCGAGCGCCGACCGCGCGTCCTGGGCGCTGATCGGGGACGGCTCGGGTGGGCTGTGCGCGGTCAAGTACGCCCTGCAATACCCGCAGTACTACGCGAGCGCGGTCAGCCTGTCCGGCCGGACCACGCTCAAGTCCGCGCTGTGGGGCGGTGATTCGGCGGCCAAGACGGCGAACGACCCGGTTCGCCTGCTCGACGCGCGACCCGACGTGACGATCATGCTGTCCGGCCACTCGGGCACCACCGGCAGCGAGTTCGCCGCGAAGGCGAAGGCCCCGACCACGGTCAAGGCGGTCGCGGGCGCGGGCGGCACCTCCACCGACATCACGCGTCAGTTGCCCGACGCGCTCACCTTCCTCGGCCGCAACACCCGGAACCCGGCCGCGTGACGGCGCGCGGCGGGGCTCGGTACGCGGGGCGCGGCGAAAGAGTCGCGGCCCCGGTGCAGCGGGTCCCGTTCGTGCGTCGGGGTGCGGCGGATGGTAGGCAGTACGGGTGAAACGAATACCCCGAGTGGGGCTCCTCGGCCGTGCGATCCCGGTCGTGCTCGCCGTCGCGACCGTCGCGAGCTGTTCCGTCGCGTCCGACCTCGGCGACGCCGCGGGCGGTGGTCGCACCAGTGCGTCGAGCCCCGCCTCGGGCGCCGGCAAGGCACCGGCCACGCCCGGCGACCCCAACCCGGCGCTGGCCCGCTTCTACACCCAGCGGCCCACCTGGAAGTCCTGCGAGAGCGAGGACGACGACGAGCGCAGCCAGGCCAAGGCGTTTCGCTGCGCGAACTTCACCGTGCCGCTGGACTACAGCCGGCCGACCGGCCGCACGATCGACATCGCGGTCACCCGCAAGAGCGCGGCCAAGCCCGGGCAGCGGCTCGGCTCGTTGCTGATCAACCCGGGCGGCCCGGGCGGTTCCGGGGTGACGGCGGCGTGGTGGATGTCCGAGAGCACCATCGGCAAGCCGGTTCAGGACGTCTACGACCTGATCGGCTTCGATCCGCGCGGGGTCGATCGCAGCGCGCCGGTGAAGTGCATGACCGACGCCGAGCGCGACGCGTACGTGGCCGAGGACCTGCCCGAGGACCCGGTCCGCGCCGAGGCCCGGGCCAAGGAGCGGGAGCGGGCCTACGCGGCCGAGTGCCAGAGCCGATCCGGCGAACTGCTGCCCTTCGTGGGCACCGACAACGCGGCTCGCGACATGGACGTCCTGCGCGCGGCGCTGGGCGACGAGAAGCTCAACTACATCGGCTTCTCCTACGGCACCTACCTCGGTGCCACCTACGCCGAACGTTTCCCGACCCGCACCGGCCGGCTGGTCCTGGACGGCGCGGTCGACCCGGCCGCGGACAACCTGAGCCGGGCGGTCGAACAGCAGGTCGGCTTCGACCGTTCGTTGCGCCGGTTCGCCGAGGACTGCGCGGGGCGCCCGGGCTGCGCGCTCGGCACCGACCCGAAGACCGCGCCGCGCAAGGCCGCCGACTTCCTGGACGGCCTGCAGCAGCACCCGCTGGCCGCCTCCCGGGGCGGCCGGACGTTGACCTCCAGCCTGGGCTGGACGGGCGTGGTCAGCCTGCTGTACGGCGACAAGGACACCGAGTGGAAGTACCTGCGCGACGCGCTCGCCGACGCGATCGTGCGCGGATCGCCGGACGCCCTGCTGTTCTACGCCGACAACTACAACGGTCGGGACGAGCAGGGGCACTACGACAACAGCGCCGACGCGTTCGTCGCGATCGGCTGCGCGGACGGCGCGGGGGAGGCGCCGACGCCGGCGCAGGTGCAGGCGGCGCTGGACCGGCTCAAGGCCGAGGCGCCGCTGCTGTCGCGCGATGTGACCGCGGAGGACCTGACCGGGGAGAACTGCGAGAACTGGCCGTTCAGGTCGCCGGCCAAGCCGCACGCCATCCGGGCGCAGGGGAGCGCGCCGATCCTGGTGGTGGGCACGACGGGGGATCCGGCGACGCCGTACGCCTCGGCGGAGAAGCTGGCGGGGCAGTTGGCCAACGCGACGCTGTTGACCTTCGAGGGTGAGGGGCACACGGCGTACGGGGGCAACAGCCCGTGTGTGGACGGGGCGGTCGAGGGGTTCCTGTTGCGCGGGGCCATGCCGCCGAAGGGGAAGCGGTGTAGCTGAGGGGTGTCGGCGGTCGGGTCGATGGGTCGCCGGGTCCATGGGTCGTCGGGTCGTTGGGGAGTATCGCCGGCCTGCGTGGTTACCCTCCCCAGAGGTACACGGTCGGGCTGGACTACTGGAGGAGCGGTCGCATGATGCGGGGTTCGTGCGCGAGGGTCGCCGCCGCGGCGGTCGGTCTGCTCCTGGTGGCGGGGTGCTCGTCGAGTTCGTCGTCGAAGTCGCCGGACCGGGTCGCGGACACCGCCACGGCGCCGGCGACCGGTGACTCGGGCGGCGGCGGGGGCACCGAGTCGGCGCCGCCGACGCCCGCGGTGGAACCGATCGGCTGGACCCCGTGTACCGGCGGGTTCCAGTGCGGCACGCTCCAGGTGCCGCTGGATCATGCCAAGCCGGACGGGCCGAAGATCCGGATCGCGGTGATGCGCAAGCCGGCGACCGGGGCGAACCGCATCGGCTCGCTGGTGCTCAACCCGGGCGGTCCGGGCGGCTCCGGGCTGGACTTCGCGCAGTACGCGGCCACCCGCTACCCGGCCGAGCTGCGCAAACGGTTCGACATCGTCGGCTTCGACCCGCGCGGCGTCGGCCGCAGCACCGCGATCGGCTGCCTGGCCGACAACGGGATGGACGCCTTCACCCAGCTCGACGCGACGCCGGACACCCCCGCGGAGGAGCAGGCGTGGATCGAGGGGGAGAAGGCGTACGGCCGGGCCTGTGCGGACCGTTCGGGGGACCTGCTCGGCCATGTGAGCACGGTCGACGCGGCCCGTGACATGGATCTGCTGCGGGCCGCGCTCGGCGACCCCAAGCTGTACTACCTGGGCGCGTCCTACGGCACCTTCCTCGGCGCGACCTACGCGGAGCTGTACCCCAAGCGGGTCGGCCGCCTCGTGCTGGACGGCGCGATGGACCCGAGCCAGTCGGCGATGGCCGCCAACAAGGTGCAGGGCGGCGGCTTCGAGACCGCGCTGGCGGCGTTCCTGGACGACTGCGTCGGCGGCGGCTCGTGCTCCCTCGGCGCGACCCGAGAGGCGGGGCTGGCCAAGATCCGCGGCCTGCTGCAACAGCTCGATGCGCGCCCCCTCCCGGGCGACGCGACCCGCCGGGTCACCGAGTCGATCGCGACGACGGGCATCCTGTCGCCGCTCTACTCCAAGGACCAGTGGCCGGACCTGCGGCGCGCGCTCGACGCGGCGCTGCGCGGGGACGGACAGCGGCTGCTCGACCTCAACGACCAGTACTACGAGCGGGGCGCGGACGGCCGGTACAGCAATCTGATGTCCGCCAACGCGGCGGTGAACTGCCTGGACGCCCCGCCGGCGGCGACGACCCGGGAGGACGTCGAGCGCGATCTGCCGGAGTATGTGGCGGCGTCGCCGACCTTCGGCCGCAACCTCGCCTGGGCGGGCCTGGCCTGCGCGTCCTGGCCGGTCCCGCCGAGCGGTCGACCGCACCCGATCCGCGCCGAGGGCGCCGCCCCGATCCTGGTCGTCGGCACCACCCGCGACCCGGCCACGCCGTACTCCTGGGCCCAGTCCCTGGCCGGCCAACTGGCCTCCGGCAACCTCCTGACCTACGACGGCGACGGCCACACCGCCTTCGGCCGAGGCAGCGACTGCGTCGACCGCACGGTCGTCGACTACCTCACCCAGTCCACCGTCCCACCCAAGGGCAAGACCTGCCGCTGACCCCCACCAAACGCGCGTGTCGACCACCCCGACGGGTGTGTACACTCATTCCCTGTCGCCACCACAAGGTGGAATGACAAGCCGCCTTAGCTCAGTCGGCTAGAGCGACGCACTCGTAATGCGTAGGTCAAGGGTTCGACTCCCTTAGGCGGCTCCTCGAAGGCCCAGGTCAGTAGGTTTCTGACCTGGGCCTTGTTGTTTTTCCCGGGGTCAGAGGCGGTTGCCGAGGGGTTCGCCTGGTGGGGTGCCCGGGAGGATGTAGGCGACTGCGGAGGCTCGGTGTTCGAGGAAGGGGTTTAGGGCGTCTCGGGCTGCGAGGCGGGATTGGACTCGGGTGAATAGGCCTGGGTCGCGCATGTAGGCGCAGAACAGGAGGCCTCTGTCGGTGGGGGCGTCGTCGTAGTTGTAGCTGCGGCGGAGCATGCGGGCGCCGGCGTCGAGGCGGGGGCTGGTGAGGCGGACGTGGGCCGTGGCCGGGATGATGTAGGAGCCGTCCGGGTGCTTGGCGTAGATGTCCGGGTCGTCGTGTTCGGCGGTGCCGGTCAAGGGGACACCGTCGGTGGCTCGGCGGCCGATTATTTTGTTTTGGTGGTCTTGGGGAACGGCCGCGAAGCCGGCTACGTCCATGTGGATTTTGCGGAACACCAGGGTGGTCGCGTGTTCGTGGGCTCCCGGTGGGCCCCAGACCCAGCGCCCGGCGGTGGGGTCGTCGGGGTTGGCGGTGCCGTCCTTGAGGCCGAAGAGGTTGCGCGGGGTGATGCCCGGCGGGGTGTGGGGCAGGAAGCCGGATTGGGTCCAGCGGGGGACGGCGCCGGCGGACTGTGCGGCGGCGGCGGCCAGTTCGGCGACGATGGTGAGCGTCCAGCGGTCGGCGGCGCAGAGTTGGAGCAGTATGTCGCCGTTGCAGCGGACCGGGTCCAGGCGGTCGCCGGGGAATGCGGGCAGGTCGGCCAGTTCGGCGGGCACGTTCAGGGCGAGGCGGGTCGCGAGAGTGGGGCCGACGCCGACGACGCAGGCGAGGCGGGTCGGCTCTCCGGTGTGCAGGCGCGAGTCGGGAAGTGTGCCGGCGGCCGCGCCGGACAGGGTGTGGGTCAGTGCGGTGAGGATGTTGCGCAGCGTCTCGCGGTCCGCGCCGGCGGTCGTCGGCGGGACGTCGAAGGACAGTATGTGGGTCGCGGGTAACTGAGGCCCCGTCACACCGGCTTGGCGCAGTCCGTGGAAGGGGATCGCGGCCGCCGGCGGAGCGTCGGACGCGGTGTTGCGGCGCTGTGGTCGGCTCGCCTTCGGTTCCGCCGCCGCGCCGACCGCCGCGGCCAGTGCCGCTCCGGTCGCGAGCAGGGCTCTGCGTCCCAAACCGGATGTGGCAGGTCGCGCCTGCTCCTGTCGACTTTCCGGGTCGGTATGCATGGGCGACATTGCAGACGATAGAACACCTGTCATGCAACTCCTGCCTCCCCAAAGCTCGTTACGTCCATGGACGTCCCGACCTGTCGTCCTTCGGACTCGGACGCGGACGCGGACGCGGACGACGATGCTGCGCCACCTGTCGCTGGCGCTCGTTTGTCTCGCGCCGACGGTCGCGGCCTGCTCGTCGTCGACGGACGCCGAACCGTCCGCCGGGAAACATCCCGCCGGGAACGTGCTGCGGGTACCGCAGGACTTCCGCACGGTGCAAAAGGCGGTGGATGTCGCGCGTGAGGGCGACACGGTGCTGGTCGGCCCCGGCGTGTACCGGGAGAGTGTGCGGGTCGCCGTGCCGCGCCTGGTGTTGCGCGGTACGGATCGCAACGCCGTGGTCTTCGACGGCGGTGTGCGGCTCGCCAACGGCATCACCGTCACCGGCGCGGGCTCCGTGGTGGAGAACCTCACCGTCCGCGGCTACCTCGCCAACGGCGTCCTGTTCACCGGTGTCACCGACGAGCGACTGCAGGGGCGGGGTGCCGGCGGCTCGGCGTACAACCCGCTGGACACCGCCCGCTTCCCGATGCTCCAGGGTTTCCGGGCCGGCCACGTGACGGCGTACAACAACGGGCTCTACGGCATCTACGCCTTCGACGCGCGTGGTGGTGTCATCGAGGACTCCTACGCGTCCGGGCAGGCCGATTCCGGCATCTACGTCGGCCAGTGCAAGCCGTGCGACACGCTGGTACGCGGCAACACGGTGGAGCGCAACGCGGTCGGCATCGAGATCACCAACGCCTCGGAGGGCCTGTCGGTGCTCGGCAACCGCGTCGTCGGCAACCGCGTCGGAGTCACGGTGAACTCCAACGACCTGGAGGCGCTCGCGCCGCAGCACGGCGCGGTGATCGCCGGCAACGTGATCACCGACAACAACGCGTCGGACACGCCCGAACAGGCCGACGGAGGCTTCGGGATCGGCATCGGGATCGGCGGCGGCCAGGAGAACCGCGTCGCGCGCAACCTCATCCGGGGCAACCGCTCGGCCGGCGTCCTCGTCACCGACCCGGCGGGGCATCCGGCCGTCGGCAACCGCGTCGAGGGCAACCGCGTCACGGACAACGGCGCCGACCTGGTGACGGCCTCGGCCGACCCCGGCAACTGCTTCACCGGCAACTCGCCCGCGACACAGAGCCCGAGCGGCCTGGAGGACCTCGCCGGGTGCGGCGTCACCCCGCGCCGGGCCGTCCCGGCGGGTCGGGCCGTCGCCGTGCAACCGCCGCCCGGCCTCGCGTTCCACGCCGTGCCCGCCCCGCCCGCGCAGCCCTCGATGCCCGACCCGACGGTGCCCGGCCGGCCAGCGACGGACCTGCCCGGGGCGGTCGACCCCGAGCGCTACGCCCTGCCGACCGACGCCGCCGCGATGCCGCGACCGCGCTGAACGCCCCGCCGCCGTCGACGCGGCGGGGTCAGCCCGCGATCCACGGCGCCTCGGGCATGCGTACCTTGTCGTCGCGCCCGCCGATCTCGACGGTCGTGGGGGTGCCCAGGCCCGGCATGCGCATCGTCACCCGGCGCAGGCCGCCGTCACCGTCGACCCAGTAGGTCAGCGGCGACAACTCGCCGGCGGACGCCCCACCGCGCGCGGCGTCCTGGGCGCGCGGACCGGAGAACCTGTCGTAGGTCCGGCCCTGGATGCGGTCGCGGCCCAGTCGGCGTGCCCCCGACTGGGCGAGCAGCATCGGGTTGTCGGGCCGGTCCGCGCCGAGTTGGATCAGCAGCCGCAGTCCGGAGTCCAGGGGGTCCGCGGTGAAGGCGCGCGACGACCAGCCGGAACGGGGGATGTGTTCGGCCTGCTGCCACGGCGGCCCGTCGACGCCCGCCGGCACCGGCGCCAGTCCCAGCCCGGCGCCGTCCCACACGATCAGGCCCCGATCGAGTGAGCCGGCGGCTCCGGTGACCTGATAGCCGCCCACGGCCCGGTGGTTGCGGTAGTCCACGACCGCCTCGACCCGGATCGTGACGCCGCCCCCTTCGGCGGCGGTGAGCGTCACCGCGACCGGACTGGCCTGGTACAACGTCAGCCGCGACAGCGCCAGGCGTCCCGCCTCGTCGATGGTCACGGCCCGGTCCGGGTCGCCGTCGTCGGAGAGCGCCCGATGCACGGCCAGCCCGCCCGCGGTGCTTCCGCACAGCGCGACCGCCACCAGGGCCGTGATCCAGAGCCGCCGCCGACGCGGCGCGCGATCGCCGGTCTTCTTCCGGGCCATGCGGATGCCTTCTCTCACGTCGATCAACACACGGGCGGGCCCTCGGACCATCGGTCCGCGGACCCGCCCGCTCCATCTCTTTCGGCAGTCGACAGTCGGCAACAGGCGGCCATCAGCCGTCAGCCGCCGGCCGCCCGCCGGGCGATCGGCGCGCGGTATCGAACCCCGCCCGCCGACCCCGGAGTTACTGCTGCCGCGCTCCGCGCCTACGGAACAACACCAGCGCCCCGCCACCCAGCGCGATCATCGCCGCCGAGACGCCGAAGACCAGTGGCAGGTTCCCGCCCAGACCCGTCCGAGCCAGCGGCCCCGACGACCCACCGTGGTTTCCGCCCGACGTGGACGGAGCGGATGTCGTCGGCGCGCTCGTCGTCGGCGGAGGCGTGGTCGGCGGCAGCAGCTTGTTGACCGCCGTCACCTCGACTCCGGCGTCCAGGTTCTGCGCGTTCAGCACGAGCGGGCCGAGCACCGGCTTCTCCGGAGGGGCATAACCCTCGGGAGGGCTGATCTCCTTCCAGAAGTACGTCCCGGGCAGCACGTCGCGCTTGCAGATGCCGTCCGTCCCGGTCGTACAGGGCTCGCCGACCTTCGTATCGGGAGTGGTTCCGTCGGACTGCAAGCCCTCGGTCCCGTTCGTCTCCCGCCACAACTCGAACTTCGCCCCGGCCAGCGCCTTGCCGTCCTGGTCGTGTTTGACCAGGCGCACCGCGCCCTCCTGTTGGCGGAATCCGAAGTCGTACGTGTGGTCGTTCTCGCCCGGTCCGCCGGTGGTCAACGCCCGTTCCGGATAACGCCCGCCGGTCGGGACCTTGCCCTTGGAGTCCACGAAGCGGTTGTCGCCGACACCCTCTTCGGTCGGCACCCACTGGTACAGCGGCCCGTTCGCCGCGTAGTCGGCCGGGTTGTCGAGCCGGATCGTGTACTTGGTCTTCGGCTTCAGACCACCGGTCACGTTCGAGTCGTCGAAGTAGTACTCACCACGCTTGTTGGTCTTGGTCGTCCCGACCACCTTGCCCGACTCGTCGTACAGGTTGACGGTCGCGCCCTCCACCGGACGCTGGCTCGGGCCCTGGACACCCTTGCGCTCCGGGTCGTACCAGACCCGGTTGCCGATCTGGAGCGGTGCCTGGTCGCAGAGCACCTCCAGGTCGCCCATCGAGGCGCCCTTGCCGAAGGAGGCGTTGCCCTCGGTGTTCAAGCGCAGGCCCGCGGCGGGTTGCCGCGTCCCGTCGCGCTTGGTGAACATCGTGCCGGCGCTCCACGGCGTGTCGATGGGGTCGACACCGGCGGTCGCGACGAACTCCTCCACCTTCGACAGCGCGAGGCCGGCGTAGGCGGCGTTCGGGTGGCCGCCGCCCATGGTGTTCACGTCGAAGAACCTGGTGCCCCGCGGCGTCTTGCCACAGCCGAGGTTCGTGTCCATGACGTACTTGCCCTCGGACAGGCACGCCTTGTTCAGGTCGCCGCCGGCCACCATCGCGATGGCGGTCGTCGGCTCCCCGGGCCGGGCGTACGCCGTCGTCCGGTCGGTGAACCGGTCCCGGAAGGCCAGCAGCATCGAGCCGTCGGTCTCGAACGCGATGTCGGCCAACTCGGGTTCGGGGTTGGCCATGGCGCCGGCGCACGTCTGCCCGTTCTGCTGCGCCGGGAAGGTGTCCGTCCACGGGAACCAGGCGGCTCCCGGGCAGGCACCGCCGAGCGTGGCCTTGCGCGGGTAGTCCAGCGGCTGGTTCAGCACCTGCTTGCCGAAGGTGCCCGACGCCGGGTCGAAGGCCAGGACCACGGCGCGCATGTCCGAGAGCTTCCCGGTCGAGGCGCCCGAGCAGACGCCGCCGACGTATCCGACGCCGTCCTGCAGTCCCAGACCGAACGGCCGCCAGTCGCCCGGCGCCGGGCAGCCCGGGTCCGGGATGGCGTACGAGGCCGCCGGCGCCGTCGCGGTCGCCGCAGTGGCGTCGTAGCGGTACAGCTTGCGGTTTTCGAGGTTGACCACGAACAGGTCGCGGCCGTCGTCGGAAACCTCCAGGTCGCCCAAGCCCTCCTTGCCGGGCGCGGCGAGGAAGGCGTTGTCGCTGGTGCCCACGCCGTGCGCCGAGGTGCCGGCGTCCGGGACGGTGGTGAACAGCGACGTCTTCTTCGTGGCGACGTCGGTGACGTAGATGCCGCCGGCGCCACCGGGGCCGTACACCGTGTCGCGCTTGGCCAGCGCCGAACTGAACAGCCGCTTGCCGGGCTTGCTCCAACCGATGCCGTACAGGTTGCCCGTCGCGGCGTTGGTGGACAGGTCCGTCACGTTGGTGTTCGTGCCGCGCGCGTTGTACGGGAACGTCACCAATGTCCGCGCGGACGTCGGTTCGTTCGTCGCGGGCTGGCAAGCGGTGGCCAGCGGCGCGTTCTTCTGGCAGTAGTCGCCGGGGCTCCACAGCCCCGTCGTGTACGCCACATCCTTGCCGTTGCCGAGGTCGACGAACTCCTCGTTGCTGCTCAGTTCGTTCGGTCCGCCGCCCAAGCCCTTCCGCGACGCGAACGCCGGGAACAGCACACCCGGCTTCGGATTCACCACCTGAATCCGATACTTGCCCGAAGGCGTCCGAGCCGTACCGGGCGCCAGCTTGACCGTGCCGTCGGCGGCCGTCACCCCGGTGACCTTGGCGCCGTCGTCGTTGGTGAGCGTCACCGTGACGCCGCCCATGCCCGGTTCCAGGGCGGGACTCCATACCCCGGTGGTGTCCACGGCCCGCACGACGCGGACGGTCACGGAGCCGTCCTCCGTCGCCGGATACGCAGGCGACGCCGCCAGTGCCAAACCGCCGAATCCGACGGCGAGTGCCGCGAGGCCCCCTATGGAGCGGGGCGCGCGTAACGCCGATCGCAGTCGGCGTCCTCCCTGCGCGGCGCCGTGCGTCCGTTCACTTGAAGGTGTCATACCTACTCTCATCACCTCAAAGGGCCCGACGGCGATCCCCCCACGGATCGGTCGTGACCCGGTTTGTTGGCCGAAGCCTAAAGGGGATTCGGCAAGTACATGACGGCAAGGGGAAGTTGACGTTGAACCCATTTTTCGCCGTCGTCGCGGGCGTGGCGCGCCCAAATGAATCCGATTCGGACGGCAACGGCCAATCCGGATTCGCAGGGGATCCGCAGGCCCGGTCCGGCTCCCTCGCTCCCGTTTCAAACCGATACCATAGACGGAGATAAAGTCTCCGATTAGCTCTCGACATCGAGGACGGTGCGCCATGCGGGCGGACGCGGCACGCAGCAGACGGCGGATCCTCGACGCGGCGCGCGACGTCTTCCTGGAGCGTGGACCGGACGCGCCGCTGGACCTGATCGTGCGCCGTGCCGGAGTCGGCCCCGCCACGCTCTACCGGCGCTACCCCGACCGGGAGTCGCTGGTCCGCGACCTCACCGGGGACCTCCTGGGCCGACTGGAGACGGCCGCGCACGAGGCGGCGAGCGTCGACGACGACGCGTACGCGGCGCTGCGTCGCTTCGTCCACGCCGCCGCCGACCTGCGGATGGGCGCGGTCATCCCGGTGCTGCTCGAAGGGCTGGTCGTGGACGCGGAGTTGGTGCGGGTACGAACCGCCACCGTGCACGCCGTCGAGGCCCTGATCGACGCCGCCCACGCGGCGGGCACGCTGCGCCCGGACATCGGCATGGGCGACCTGGTCCTGCTCTCGATCCGGCTCTCCCGCCCGCTGCCCGGCGGCCTGGCCCGGCTCGACACCGACGACACCCTCCTGCACCACCACCTCGACGTGGCCCTGGACGGCCTCGGCCCACGCCCGACCGAAACCGCCGAGCCGCCCCGCGCCCCGTTGTCCTTCACCGCCTTGGTGACCGCCGCCGACCGCCCGACGATGGCCGGGCCCTGAGCGGAGCGTGACCGGGCCGGTCAGCCCTGCGTCACCGCCACCGGGTTCGTCCGCAGCACCTTCCAGGTCGGCAGCAGCGTCGCCGCGAAGGTCAGCACCGCCGCCGTGCCGACCACGGCCGCGTAGATCCGGATCGAGCCCATGGGCAACCACGAATCGGTCAACGACAGGCTGAACGGGACCACCGCGGCGGCCGCCGCCGCGGTGCCCAGGATCACCCCGATCAGCGTGGTCAGCGTCGCCTCGACCGCGGACATCCGCATGATCTGGCCGCGGGTCGCGCCGCTCAGGCGTTGCAGCCCGAACTCGCGCCGGCGATTGTGCGTGGCCAGGATCAGCGAGTTGACCAGGGACAACGCGGTGTACAGGGTCAGCATGCCGATGATCAGATAATTGACCCACGCCTGGGTCTTCGACTCCTCGGCGTGCGTTTCGAGCAGCGCGTCGCGCGAGGCCGCCCGCAGCCCCGGGTGCTCCTTGGCCCAGGCGCCCAGCGATGCGACCAGCCGGTCGGGATCCGTGCCCTCGGCCGCGCGGACCAGGATCTGCGCGGGCAGCCCGTCCGTGGTGTGCGGCGCGAGCAGGGACACCGGCAGCAGCATGGTGTCGTAACCGGGCCGGCTCTCGAACAGCGCGACCACCCGTACGTCCGCCGAGGCGCCGTCGCCGAGCCGCAACCGGATCGTGTCGCCGAGCCCACGATGGATCGACCGGGCCAGCGCCCTCGGCAACGCCACCGTGTCGCCGCGCAGTTCGGCCAGCGAGCCGGCGGAGGCCGTCACCCCGACGGTGGCCGGGCCCGTGTCCACGTCGATGCCCTGCATCGGCACCCCGTGCCTGCTGTCCGGCGCGACACGCGGGTTCTCCACGAAGCCCGCGCTCGCGGTGTACGCGCTCGCGCTCGCCACGCCCGGGATCGCCCGCACCCGCTCGACCAGGCCCGGGTCCACGCCGCCCACGGCGGCGGTCACCACCGCGTCGGCCCGCAGGCTTTCCGTGTACACCCGCTCGGCCTGCCCGGTCGTGGTGGTCTGGAGGTACAACTCGCCGGTGCTGATCGCGACCGCCAGCATGATCGGAGTGACCACCGCGGCCGTGCGGATCGAGGTGACCCGCGCGCCGAGCATCGCGATCCGGCCGGACCGCCCGGTCAGCGCGCCCAGCGGACGGTACAGGACCCAGGTGAGCAGTTTGGTCAGCCCGGGGGCGAGCAGGGCCAGGCCGATCGCCGCGCAGATCACCGCCGGGCCGGCGGTGCTCGCCGCCATCGGACCCTCCAGGACGTTCACCGTGACCAGGCCCAACGCGGTGGCGCCGGCCAGCGCGATCAGCGCGAGCACGAGCCGGAACCAGTTGAACCATCGCTGCTGGAAGGCGGACTCGGCCAGCGCCTCGGTCGGCTTGGCGGTCACCGCGCGCCGGGCGCCGACGAACCCGCCCACCAGCGCGGTCAGCAGCACTGCGCCCGCCGCAGCCACCGCCGGGATCCAGCCCTGCTCGAACTCCACCGTCTCGGCGACCATCCCCGAGGCGACCAACCGATCGAAGAGCACCCGCCCGGCCGCCGGGCCGGCGAACCAGGCGACACCCGCCGCGAGCACGGTGACCAGCAGTGTCTCGCCGAGCAACATCCGGCGCAGTTGGCGCGGGGTGGCGCCGATCGCCCGCATCAGCGCGAACTCGCGCCGCCGCTGCTGTACGGACAGCCCGATCGTGCCGGCCACCACGAACACCGCGACCGCGACGGCCAGACCGCCGAACACCGCGGACAGCGAGATCAGGTCGGACTTGTTCGCCAGGATCTCGGGATGCTCGACCGCGCCGCGATCGTCCCCGGCCAGGATCCGGATCCGGTCGTCGTGCACCGCGCGGGAGACCGCCTTGCGCAGCGCGCCGAGGTCGGTGCCCGGTGCGGCCACGATCGCGATGTCCGCGACGGCGCCGGTGGGCGCGGACAGCCGGTCGGCCTCGGCCGCGGCGAAGAACATCGTTGCCTGCGGCACCGTGCGGGCGGGCCGGGCGATCCCGCTGACCCGGTAGGCGCGCGCCCCGCCGTGTGCGGCGATCCGGACCCGGTCGCCCACGTCGACCGCCGCGCGGCGCGCGAGCGTGGTGTCCAGGACCACCTCGTCCGGCCCGGTCGGCGCGACGCCCCCGGCCAGGGTGTACGGCGTCAGTTGGGCGGAGTCCCACGCGTGGCCCTGTGCCTTGCGGTTGCCGTCGGGACCGATCAGCGCGGTGCGGAACGTACGCTCGCCGACCACTGCTTGCACCCCGGCGACGCCGCGCACCCGCTCCACCATGCCCGCGTCCAACGGGACGCGCTCACCCAGTGCGTAGTCCCGCTCCCGGTCGCCGTCGCCGCTGCGCGGGCCGGTGTAGGTGGGGTCGCCGATCACCGCCAGCGAGGCCCGCTCCAGGCGTTGCGGCGGGGCGTTGTTGCGGACGCCCGTCTCGAGCAGGCCGCCGCAGGCCATCACCACGGTGGCGCCGAAGCACAGCGCGACGAAGGTCGCGACGAAACTGCCCGCCCGAAAACGCAGCGTGCGCAGCGCGAGTCCCCACATCAGCGCACCCCGCCGAGCGACCGGCCCGGGCCGGCCTCGAAGGCGCCCAGGTGGGTCATGCGGTCCGCGATCGCGTCCACGGTCGGCGCGGCCAGCCGGCCGGCGATCCGGCCGTCGGCGAGGAAGACCACGTGGTCGGCGTAGGACGCGGCGACCGGATCGTGGGTGACCATGACGATGGTCTGGCCATCGACGTGTACCGATTCCCGGAGCAGCCCGAGCACCTCGGCCGCGGTCCGGGTGTCCAGCGCGCCGGTCGGCTCGTCCGCGAACAGCACGGCGGGCCGGACCACCAACGCGCGGGCGATGGCGACCCGTTGCTGCTGGCCGCCGGACAACTCGTGCGGGCGGTGTCGGGCCCGGTCGGTGAGGCCGACCCGCGCGATCACCTCGGTGATGTGGCGCCGGTCCGCCCGCTTGCCGGCGAAGCGCAGCGGCAGGGTGACGTTCTGCTCCACGGTGAGCGTGGGCAGCAGGTTGAACGCCTGGAAGACGAAGCCGATCCGTTCCCGACGCAGCTTGGTCAGCGCGTTCTCGTTCAGCTCGGCGAGATCCCGACCGGCCACGGTGACCGCACCCGAGGTCGGCCGGTCCAGACCGGCCGCGCAGTGCAGGAAGGTGCTCTTACCCGAGCCGGACGGCCCCATCACGGCGGTGAACGAGCCGGGTGTGAAGGCGATCGAAACCCCGTCGAGGGCGGCGACCGAGGCGGAACCCTTCCCGTAGACCTTGCGGACCGCGTCGAGCCGAACCGCCGGTTCCCCGGCATCGGCATGCCCGGCTCCGCTCGTGTCCCACTCCCGCTCGCGTGTCGGTTGCCCGCCCACGATGACCCTCCAGCCGTTCGGCCGCTCCCCGTGGGCGGCGTCGAATCCACGCTAGAAGCGCCCGCGGCACCCGCCCATGGGGCCCGCCGGCCACTTGGGGTGGGGGTAAACCCCCTACGGACGATCGGCCCTGCGGGACGTGCGACCGCCGGCCCGCGGCTCGAAGTCCCGCGCGTCTAGGCCGAAGTGTGTACGCCGTTTCGTCCCGAGGGAGGGCGTGCCGACGCGGGACGCGGCCCTAGCCTCGTGGGCGTATCCGCAGGTCGAGTGAAGGAGACGGACCGTGGCCAAGGCACGCGGCTCGATGGTGGCCGGCCTGGTCACCGCCCTGGTGGGCGCGGGCCTGAAACTGTTTGCCGACGATGTGCACACGCCCGTGTTCGAACCCGGGAAGCTCGGCATGGTGCTGCTGATTCTCGGGATCGCCGAACTGCTGTACGGGATCTACCGATCGATCCAGGGCGACCGGAAGGCGTGAGCCGCCCGGGCGCGCGGCCGACGACGCTGCGCGACCAGGGCCAGGAAACCGGCGCCGAGCACGGCCGAGCCCAGGAACACGACGAGCAGCACCCGGCCGCCCGGCCCGGTCCCGGCCGCGGGCGGCCGGCTCGCCGCGTCGGCCGGGGTCGCGCGGAGTTGGTCCACGACGCGGCTCGCGGCGGATTCCCGTACCCGGGTGGCGGCCGGTGTCACCTCGACCCGCACGTTCGCGGTGGCCTGCCGCCCGAACCGGTCGCTCACCGTGTAGCGGAAGTCGTCCCGGCCGACGAAGCCCGGCCCCGGGGTGTAGCGCAGTACGGCGTCCGTCCCGGTCGTGTCCTCGGCCTGGAAGACCAGACCGTGTTCGGGGTTGGTGTGCGAGAGCACGACGAGCCCATCGCCGGTGTCGTCGGCCAGGACCGCGACATTCACCGACTGCCCGGCGCGGGTGCTCACCACGTCGGCGAAGGCACGCGGCCCCGGCAACCCGGGCGGCGCAGGCGGCACGGACGGCAGGGTCGGCCGGGGTACCGCCACGGGCCGGGGATCGGCGCCGGGCCGGGAATCCGCGCCAGGCCGTGGGTCCGCCACCGGCCGCACCCGATCGGTCGGCACGTCGGCCCGCGCGCTCGCCGGCCCGAACAGCACGACACAGCAGGCGAATACCGCGGCGCCCGCACGGCGCACTCGAGTGGGGGACGCGGACGCGGTGGGCACGGGTACCTCCGGCACTGGCGATCCCGCCGGCCGAAGCCGGCACGATCTCGGGTCGACCGCCCCGATCCTGGGCCCCCGAGCGCCCCGCCCCACCGCGCGGCACGCCTCCCGCCCGAAGCTTCACCCGCACGCGTGGCCCGGAAGCCGGCCCCGCGAGCCCGACTCGCTCACACGTGCCACAACGCCGAGGAGTACGAGCCCGCGCCCGCGCGCCGGCACGTGAGGTTCGAGCGGTCGGACACGCCGGGTGAGGCATCCGGGTGATGATTCGTGACTCTCGGCTTGGTCCTTTCTAGCCTCGGGTCCGAGACACCGATCGAGGATCGAGGCCGTCGCACGCCGAGACCGTGTCCTCGGTCCTGCCGGGACTGCGCCCCCGGCAGGATCGGGGAGACGGTCCCGGTCGCGGTGCCCGGCGGCATGCGCACGACCCGGACCGCGCAGAGGAGCACACATCGATGACCGCCCCGAGCCGAGCCCCCGGGCTCCCCGCGCCCGACCCGCTCTTCGAGCACACCCCCGATCCGCTGCGCTACACGCGGCCGGCCGCCCCGATCCGGGCGCGGCGGGGACCGGTGCCCGCCGGCGTCGCGGCCCTGGCGACCGTGGCGCTCCTGGTCTGGGCGATCCGCGCGAAGCGTCGGTAGGGCGACCGGGCCGGACTTCACCGGCTCGCCGCGTCCTTCGCCCACGTGCGCAACAGCCGCCGGGTCGCCTCGTTCGCGCCGGGCCCGTACTTGGTCGGTGCCGTCGCGGCGATCGCGACCCGGATGCCCGCCTCGGCGAGTCCCGCGCCTCGGGCGTACTCGGCGGGCAGCGCGGCGTCCAGCGCCTCGGCCACCCTCGGCTCGGCGACGTGCGCGAGGATCAATCCGGCCAGGTCCTCGCCCGGCAGCCCGTAGCCCGCGTGCGACCAGTCGAGCTGCACGATGTCCTCGTCCCGGGCGATCAGGTTGTCCGGCCGCAGGTCGAGGTGGCACAGCAGGTACGGGAGTTCGGCGACCCGGGCCGCCAGCGGCCCGACGGGGGACGGAGGTTCGAACAACCAGGACGGCCCGAGCGGCCCGGTCGCGGCCTGCGCGGCGCCGAGGCGGTGGGCGAAGTCGGCCCATCGGGCGGGATCCCACTCGGTCCCGGCCACACCCCGGACGTACTCCAGCCACAACGCCACCGACCCGTCGCCCCGCCGATCCACCCGCAGCGTCCGGGGCGCGGTCAACCCGTGCGCGGCGTAGACGCCGGCCGCCAGACCGCTCTCGTACGCCTCGACCTCCCGGGCCCAGTAGCGCGGATTGGCCGGCGCCGTGCCGTCCGGCGTGGCCAGCTTGAGCACCGCGTCGGCATCGCTGCCGAGCACGTGCCAGATGTCGGAACGGGTGGACAGCGGGGCGGCGTCCAGGGGTGAGCCCAGCTCGGGCGGGACGGATTCGATGCGCACCGGCGGCGGTGCGGCGGACTCGGTCAGGGTCGACTCCGGGGCGGGATGTACCGGCCGATGGGGACCGGGACGTCAGCGGAAGGCCGGGGCGCGGGGCGGGCGTCGGCGCCCGATGTGGTGGCGATAGCCGAGTACCGACTCGTGTCGACGGGCGTGCCGGCCGCGACCCGAGCGCACCGTGTGGTGATCGGTCGGTCGCCGCTCGGCCGGGCGCCCGAGTGGCGCCGGGACCGGGAGCGGGGTCGGCGCGGCGGCGGCCGGTTCGATCGCGGGCCGTGCGGTCGACGGCGGATGCGGTGGCGCGGGCGAGGTCAGCGGCCCGAGCAGGCGGTCCTCGAGCCAGGCGAGTCCGGGTATCAACAGGAACATCACGATCGGTGCAAGCAGAGCTAGGACCAAATACATGAGTGCCGCCTGGGGTGAGCTCGTCCGGGCCGTAGTAGCCCCCTAGCCGGTGGCGAACGGCGCAAACGTGACGGTTAGGCAACGAAGGCCGTTTTCCCGCGCCTGCCGACGATCACTTTCGATCGATATCTGCGCCATGTGGGTGACCGATCGGCGCGACGTGATCATGAAACGAAGGCGCGCATGATCACGAAGCGCACGCGCCCACGACCACACGGCGCCCGCGCCCGCGATCACCCACCGCGATTACCCGCCGCGAATTCCTCGACGCCCCGCTGCCGTGCCTGACAGCCTGACCGCATGGCGAACGACGGCACGACGCTCGACTGCGACGCGATCCTGTTCGATCTCGACGGTGTGCTGGTGGACTCCCACCCCCTGATCGAACGCATCCTGCGCGCCTGGGCCGCCGACCGCGGCGTCGATCCCGACGTCGCGGTCGGCGCCTCGTACGGCCGCCGGGACATCGACCTCGTGCGCGTGGTCGCCCCCACCCTGGACGCCGAGGTCGAGGCCGCGTGGATCGTCGAACGCGAGGAACGCGACTTCACCGGCATCGTGCCGATCCCCGGCGCCGCCGGCCTGCTCGCCGCGCTGCCCTCGGCGCGCTGGGCGATCGTCACCTCCGGCACCCGCCGGGTCGCGCGGGGGCGCCTGCGTGCGGCGGAGTTGCCGGAACCGGTGTACATGATCACGGCGGAGGACGTCACCGAGGGCAAGCCGGCCCCCGAGGGCTATCTGCGCGCGGCCGATCTGCTGGGCGTACCACCGCACCGCTGCCTGGTCGTCGAGGACGCGGAGAGCGGTGTGCGCGCCGCCGAGGCGGCCGGGATGCGCTGCCTGGGCATCGGCGCGGCGTTGGCCGACGGGGCCGGCGGCGCCGCACTCGACGCCTGGGCCACGGATCTACGATCGATCGATCCCGAACAGGTCACGGCCGAACACGTCCGGCTTAACATCCACCCGAATGGGTCAAACTAGGGACGCAACCTCTCGGGCCCCATTGGCGTCTACAAGGGTGCACGACTCGGGGAACACCACATTTTGGTTTGGGTCGGGAGAGGCCACCACTCGATGAAGAAGACACGTATATCCCTCGCGGTCGCCGTGACCGCGATCCTGGCCCTGTCGGCCTGCAACTCCGGCTCGTCGAGTGATTCGACGGCCAAGGCGGGCACGCAGTCGAACCTGCCCACCACCGTCTCGTCCGCACCCGTCACGCCGAGTGCGGAGAGTACGCCCCCCGCCACGTCGGCCGCACCGAGCAGCAGCGCCCCGACCAGCGTGTCGCCCACGGCTCCCGCGACGTCCGCGAAGGCGGCCACGAGCAAGCCGCCGACCACCAAGCCGCCGACCACGAGCAAGCCGCCGACGACCAAGCCCAAGCCGCCGGCCGCGCAGGCCGGGCTGGACGAGCGGTGCCTGACCGGTCGGGCGATCTGCATCGACAAGCGCACCGACCGGCTCACCTGGGTGATCGACGGCAAGGTGCAGTATGCGACCGCCGTGCGCTTCGGCTCGGCCGAGACGCCGACCCGCGAGGGCGCGTTCAGCATCAACTTCAAGAGCCGCGACCACGTCTCGACGATCTACCACACGCCGATGCCGTTCGCGATGTTCTTCTCCGGCGGCCAGGCCGTGCACTACTCGGCCGACTTCGCCGCCAACGGCTACAACGGTGCCTCGCACGGCTGCGTCAACGTTCGGGACAAGGGCCTGGTGCAGCGGCTCTTCGACGAGACCCGGGTCGGCGACAAGGTGATCGTCTACCGCTCGACCAAGTAGGTCGCGGATCCACCCGCCCCGGCGTTCGGGATCGCTCGGCCGGCACGACCGAGCGATTCCGACCCCGGGACCCCGTGGACCCGTGCTCAGCGCTCGCGCGGGGCGCGCACCGTCTTGAACTCCGCCGGACCCGCGCCCATCTCGAACGTGCCGTCCGGGTAGAGCATCGGGCGCCGCTCCTGCATCAGCTTCGAGTACTTCTCCACGTGCTGGATCGAGACGCCCTCGGGGTCGGTGAAGTCGACCAGCGCGATCGCCACCCAGAACACCGCCCGCTTGTTGTTGAACAGCGGCACGTTCACCGTCGAGCCCTGGCCGTCGGTGACCTCGGCGTGCGCGCCGTACGACTTGAAGCTGCCGAAGCCGTTCTCGACCGCGCTGTAGGCGCAGATCAGCACATAGCCCTGCTGGTCGGGCCGGGTGATCCGGACCGTTTCACGGCCGGGTACGCGCGAGTCGCCGTCCAGCTTGATGTAGGGCGCGGAGTTCAGGCTGCCCAGGTCGCGGTAGTAGATCACCCCGTCGCTGTCGCCCTTGTTCAGCGCACCCAGCTTCGATCGGGGCACGTAGAGCGCGTACAGGTCCAGGTCGGCGCCGGACTTGCGGCGGGCGTCGTTGCCGCCGTCCCAGACCAGGGACGCGGTGACGGTGATCGAGCGGTCGTCCTTGTCCATGCTGATCGTCGCCCGGCCGCCCTTGGCCAAGTCGACCCGGCCCAGCGGCTCCTTGGCCATCGAGATCGGCGCGGGCGCGGCCGGCGCGGGCGCGGCGGCGGGCTCCTTGACCAGGGCGTGCACCGGCGCGGCGGGCGCGGGAGTCGGCTCCGGCTCCGGCTCGTCCTCCACCGAGATGCCGAAGTCCGTGGCGAGCCCGGCCAGTCCGTTCGCGTAGCCCTGGCCCACCGCGCGCACCTTCCACGCGTCGCCGCGCCGGTACAACTCGACCAGCACCGCGACCGTCTCGCCGCCCTCGAACGTGCCGGCCGGGTAGGTGATCCGCGCGTCGCCGGACGTGGTGAGCGCACTCAGGCCGGGCACCTGGCCGAGGGTGGCCCCGGGCCGGTCCGCGTCCGCGCTCACCACGACCACCACCTTGGTGATCTCGGGCGGCAGCTTGGCGAGTTCCACTGTGACGTGCGTGGTTCCCGAGGGTCCCGCCGTGGTGCGCACCGCGCCGTCGCCGCCGACGGGATTGTTGAAGAACACCAGGTCCTCGTCGGTACGCACCTTGTGCGCGTCGGTCAGCAGCACGGCGGACACGTCCACTACGTCGGCCGAGGCCCACCCGATCGAGACCTCGGCACGGTCGCCGGTCAGGGGCGCGTTGGCGCCGGTGGGCAGCGTGACGTCGGACATGGAGGGCCCTCCCGGTTGGACAAAGACGCCGTATCGCGCCGTTGTCCAGGGGAACGACCCTCCCCCCGACGACGTTCCGCAAACCTGAAACTTTAACCAAGCAGGGGTAAAGCCCCAGGTGACAAGCCCGCATCGGGCTCGGTCAAACGCCCGACACCACCTTGTCGAACGCCTTCCTGGCCTCGGCGAAAAAGGCGGGCGCTCCCTCGGGCCCGGCGCAGAACACCTGGATCGGCAGATGCACGGCGGTCGCCCCGGCGGCGATCACCTCGGCCGCGCCGGCCATCGTGCGGGTCAGGTCGAACCGGCCCGTGTCGTCCTTGACCAGCGGCAGCGGGCCCTGCACCCGCAGTGTGCCCGGGTCGCGGCCGGCGTCGGCGAGGGCGGTGCGGATCCGTGCCACGTCCCGGGCCATGTCGGCGGTGGACAGGCCCATGATCGGGATCCAGCCGTCGCCGCTGCGCACGATCCGCGCCAGGTTGCGGGTGTTCAGCGTGCCGCCGATCCACAGCGGCACCCCGCCGGGCTGGACCGGCTGCGGCGCGCAGTAGACGTCGGTGAAGTTCACCGTCTCGGACACGAACGACGCGGGCAGGTTCGTCCACAGCTCCTTGCAGGCCGCGAGGGTGTCGGTGAGCAGCCGGCCGCGGTTGTCCCAGTCGATCCCGGCGGCGTCGTACTCCTCGCGCTGCCACCCCGTGGCCACGCCCAGCTCCAGCCGCCCGCCCGAGAGTTGGTCCAGCGTCGCGGCGGTCTTGGCGAGCAGGGTGGCGCCGCGCAGCGGGGCGACGAGGATGCCGGTGGCGAGGCGCACCCGCGAGGTGACGGCGGCGATTGCGGCGAGCAGGGTGAGCGGTTCGGGCCAGTCCGCCTCGGGCGGGGTGGGGAAGCGGCCCCAGGCGTAGTTCTGCGTGTTCGGGCCCATCACCACGTGGTCCACCAGCACGATGCGGTCGATCCCCGCGTCGTCGGCCGCGCGACCGACGTCGGTGAAGCCGCGCCAGTCGCCGGCCGGCCAGCTGCCGAAGTTGGGCAGGCCGATGGAAAGTTGCACGTCAGTGCTCATCCGGATGCTCCGTCGAATCGGTGTCGGGGTCGGTGTCGGGCGCGGCGTCGGGGGCGTGGGCGAGGGGGTGACCGGGGCCGGGACCCGGACCCGGTTCCGCGATCGGGCGGGGTGGGCGGATCGGCCGCGGCGGGTGCGTCGGTCGAGTCGGTACGGGTGCCGGCGTCGGCGGGGCGTACGGGTCGCGGCCCGCGAGCGCCGCGTCGATCACCGCGTCGCCGAGCGCCGCCCGGGCGTACTTCTCGAAGGAGGGCGCGCGGCGCAGCTCGTTGCCGCCGTCCACGGCCAGGCTCTGCCCGGTGGTCCAGGACGACTCGGGGCCGGCGAGGTGGCGGACCGCCTCGGCGATGTCCTCGGGCAACCCGGTGCGGCCCAGCGGCTTGTTGGCCAGGAAGCGGCCGATCATCTCCTCGTCCGCGAAGATCCGCGCGTCCTCGCGCGAGCGAACCAGCCCGGGGCGGACCGCGTTGACCCGGACGCCGGCCGCGCCCAACTCGTCGGCGGCGGCCCGGACCAGGGCCTCCAGGCCCGCCTTCCCGGCCGCGTAGCCGCTCAGGAACGGCATGGTCAGCCGGGCCGCGGTGGAGGACACGCAGACGATCGCGCCGCCACCGCGTGCGGCGATCACCGGCGCCGCGTACTTGATCGCCAGGAACGCGCTGTGCGTGTTGCGGTGCAGGTCGGCCAGGAACGCGTCGTCGTCCATGGCCAGGATCGGCGCGGTGCTCCCGCCGCCCACCGTGGCCACGCAGACGGCGAGCGCGGGACCCGCCGCGCGGACCGCCTCGCGGACGCCGTCGGTGGTGCAGGCGTCGACCGCGACGTGGCGCACCTCGGTACCGGCCGGCGCCCCCGCGCGCAGCCGTTCGGCGGTGGCGGCGAGCGCGTCGGCCCGGCGGGCGGCGAGCGTCACCGAGCAGCCGTCCGCCAGCAGGCGGGCCGCACAGGCGGCGCCGATGCCGCCGCTGCCACCGGTGACCAGGGCCATCCGGCCGGCCAGGATCGCGGGCATGGGCGGGCTCCTCCAAGGGCGACCAAGGGGGCTGACGATCTGTCAGCTCGCGGCAGACGTTACACCTCGAATCATTCGAGTTGTAACGAAGTTCGGCTAGAGTGTGGCCATGACCACGCCGGAGGGCGAGCCGCCCGGACTGACCGCGCTGCTCTACGCGGCCACCGCCCGCCTCGACGCGCACTTCGCGGCCTGCGCGGGAGCGATCGGGCTGACCGCGTCCCAGGCCAACGCGGTGCACGAACTCGCCGAGCCGCTGGGCATGCGCGAGCTGGGCCGCCGGATGTGCTGCGAGCCGCCGAACGTGACCTTCGTGGTCGACCGGCTGGTCGAGCGCGGCCTGGTCGAGCGCCGGCCGCACCCGAACGACCGCCGGGCGAAGCTGATCGCACTCACCCCGGAAGGCGCCGAACTGCGCGCCCGCCTGTTCGCCGGCCTCGCCGTGGACCCGCCGCTGGCCGGGCTGCCGGACGCCGACCGGCGGGCCCTGCGGGTCCTGCTCGACCGGGCCCTGAACGGCGACTGAGCGACGGCCGGGCGCCGACCCTGGTTCTCCTCGACCCCGCCCACTAATCTGACGCGCCATCAGACAGTGCGGTGTCGCCCACCCCGGTGGCGCCGGGGACAGGAGTACGGCATGGCTGTGTTCGCGCTGCGTTTCGACTTCCGGAATCCGGCCTTCGCCGGGACGAGCATGGGGGAGCGCTACGCCGCGGCACTCGACATGGTCGAGTGGGCCGACGAGCGCGGATTCTTCATGGTCACGCTGTCCGAGCACCACGGCTTCGCCGACGGATACCTGCCCGCCCCGCTCCAGTTCGCCGCCGCGATCACCGCGCGCAGCCGGAACATGGGCGTCACCATCGCCGCGATCCCCGCGCCGCTGCACGACCCGCTGCACCTGGCCGAGGAGCTGGCCGTGCTCGACCTGCTCAGCCAGGGCCGGGTGAACGTGGTGCTCACCAACGGCTACGTGGACACCGAGTTCGCGATGTACGACGTGCCGATGCGCGAGCGGGTGGGGCGCACCGTGGAGACCGTCGAAACGCTGCGCAAGGCGTGGACGGGGGAGGAGTTCGAGTTCCGCGGCCGGACCGTGCGGGTGACCCCCGCGCCGTTCCAAAAGGGCGGTCCGCCGATCATCCTCGGCGGCAGTGTCGAGGCCGCCGCCCGCCGCGCCGCGCGGATCGCCGACGGGTTCATGCCGTCCAACCCGGACATCTGGGAGTTCTACCGGGACGAGAAGGTCACGCTCGGCGAGGAGGACCCGGGCCCGTACTTCGGCGGCGACACCGGCTTCTTCCACCTCTCGAACGACCCCGACCGGGACTGGGACCGGATCGCGCCGCACGCGCTGCACGAGGTCAACGCCTACGGCGAGACGATGGCCAGGGCGGGCACCGCCGGGGTGGGCGGCTACGCGAGCGTCACCGACGCCGACGCGCTGCGGGCGGGCGGGCAGTACCGGGTGATCACCCCGCAGACCCTGGTGGCCGAGCTGAAGGCCCAGGGCGACGCGGCGTTCGCGATCCTGCACCCGATGATGGGCGGCATCCCGCCGGAGCTGGCCTGGGAGAGCCTGCGCCTGTTCGAGAACGAGGTACTGCCGAACCTGTAGCGAGCGCCGGCCGGCGGGCGGCCCGCCCCGGGTCGCCCGCCGATCGCGGTCGGTCAGCGGTGCGGCGCGCCCGCCACGAAGTCCTTCGTGTGGTCCCACCACGTGCGCCGGTCGGGCGGGAACCGGCGCAGCGAGCGGGCCAGCTTGGTGTCCGCGTGCGGCGAGGTCCGCCCCGGGCCCTCCTTGTAGCGCCAACGCGCCCACGGCGACTCGGGCTTGGCGATCCGGATCGCCGACACCATCGCCACGAACGGGACGAACACGCCGATCAGCCCCGTGGCCACCTTCCCCTTGGCCAGCGCGCACAACGCGAAGGCCAGGTTGAACACCACGATCACCGCGGCCACCGGCTTGCTGTCGCCGTCGCCCAGGCCGAGCGGGTTGGCCCCGACGAACAGCAGCACGCCCATCGCGGCGGTGATCAGTACGGCGTCCACCGACTTGCGCCCGTCCGCGGCCCAGTACACGTCGTCCAGGTGTACGAGCAGCGCGAACTCGTCCAGGGTGAGTGCGGCGCCCATCCCGAACAACCCGGCGAGCACCTGCCGCAGCGCGCCGCCCGGTTCGTAGGAGAACTCGAGCGCGCCCGCGATCAGCATCAGGAAGATCCCGTAAACCTGGTGGTGCACGTGCACCTTGCCCACCACCATGTTCCGGAACGGGCCCTTGCCCGCCCGGATCAGCCGGGTGATCAGCCTGGTCACCGCGAAGGTGAAGATGAACGCGACGAGCATCCAGCCGACGCCGTGCGGCCCGGCCTCGGCGTCGCCCGCCAGCCGAGCGGTGGTCGAGATCCAGCCCTGGTCCTGCACAGCCCGTCCCTGCTCGTGATTTCCGTGTGAGGAGGATTGTCCATGATCGAATGGACCGCATGGCGCCATCGCCGCTCCCGCACGATGGCGACCGGATCGAATCGAGGTTAGGACGCGCATGGCCCTCCCCACGACTTCCACCGAGGTGACCTTCCCGGCCGGTGCCACCACCGGCGAGGCGCCGATCCTGGCGGCGCCGGTGCTGCCGGACGGACGCACCGCCCTGGTGGTCGGGCGTACGCCGTTCCATCCGCTCGACCACACCTGGCCGGACCAGCCCGCGGACACGGGGGTGATCCGGGTGGCGGGCGCGGAACTGCCGGTGGTGGACTGCCTGACCGGCGGGGTCGGCCCGGACGGGACGTTCGCGGTCGGCGAGGCGATCCCGGTGCGGCGCGGCGACGAGGACTGGGCCTGGCTGGCGCTGCACGTGGTGGACCCGGCCCCGGGCGACCCGGCCGACCTGGTCGGCGCCGCGGCCGAACTCGTGGTCGACGCCGAGCGCCGGGCCGCGCTGAGCGCCGCGCACACCGCGTGCCACCTGCTGGCGTTCGCGCTGAACGCGGTGCTCGCGCCGCGCTGGCGCAAGGAGGTGCGCACCGACAGCCTGGGCCGCCCGGACTTCGACAACCTCGCGATCACCCGGTCCCGGCTGACCGAGGCGGGCAGCCGGGACGACTACCGGATCGGCAAGTCGCTGCGGAAGAAGGGCTTCACCGCGGACACGCTGGCCGAGGACCTGCCCGGGATCCGCGATGAGGTGGAGGCGCTGCTCGGCGAGTGGCTGAAGACCGACGCCGGGGTCCGGATCGAGGTGCCCGCCCCGGCGCTGACCGCGCGCCGGGTGTGGCACTGCGGGCTGCCCGACGGTGACGCGCACGTCCCGTGCGGCGGCTCGCACCTGGCCCGACTCGGCGAACTGCGCTCGCTGGCGGTCGAGTTGACCCTGGAGGAGGACGGTGCGCTGGTTGCGCTGACCCGGCCCGAGCGGATCTGAGTCGCGGTTCGACGTGGGTCCCCGGGAACCGGTCCCCCGGCGCGGACGTTACCTTCGGAAGGAAATCTCTTTGCCCAACCATGACCTGGTCGGGGGGCTTCCGCTGTCCGCCATCGCCCGCTCCGGGAGGCACGTGCCGTGCAAACCATCGCCCTGGGTCCCTCGTTCCTGGACCCCGACAAGCTGATCTCCACGTTCGGCCTGATCGGGATCCTGGTGATCGTCTTCGCCGAGTCGGGCCTGCTGATCGGCTTCTTCCTCCCGGGCGATTCGCTGCTGTTCACCACCGGCCTGCTGGTTTCCGACGGCAAGTTCTCGCAGCCGCTGTGGCTGGTGTGCCTGCTCCTGTGGACCGCGGCGGTGGTCGGCGACCAGGTCGGCTTCCTGTTCGGCCGCAAGGTGGGGCCCTCGCTGTTCAATCGGCCGAACTCGCGCTTCTTCAAGCGGGAGAACGTGGAGAAGGCGCACGAGTTCTTCGACCGGTACGGCCCGCGCTCGATCGTGCTGGCCCGGTTCGTCCCGATCGTGCGCACCTTCACCCCGATCGTCGCGGGCGTGGCCCGGATGAAGTACCGCACCTTCGTCGTCTACAACATCGTCGGCGGCTTCCTGTGGGCGTGCGGGGTCACCGTGCTCGGCTACTCGCTGGGCCAGGTCGACTTCGTTCGCGAGAACATCGAACTGATCCTGATCGCCATCGTGCTGATCTCGGTGATCCCGGTGGCGATCGAACTCCTGCGCGCCCGCTCGACGTCGCGCACACGGGCCGCGGCCGAGCCGACCACGCCGACCGCGCCGGTGGAGCCGGCCGCGGGCCGGGGCCGGCACCGGGCGGGCGACGACCGGCGGGACGCGTAGGACGGTTGTCGCCACTGGGCCGTACGGGTGGCGGGCGCCAATAGAGTGCACGCCATGCGTGCTCAACTTCTGGCCCGGGCGACCCTGCCGTCCCTGTGGAGTCTCGACCGCATCCCGGGGGCGGCGGCCTGGCTCGCCCACGGCGTGGACGGTTCCCTCGTCGTGCTCGACGACTCGTTGGCGGTGGTCCGCGAGATCCGGCTGCCCGGGGACTGGAAGGGGGGCCACTCGGTCACCCCCGACCTGGCCCGCTTCGTCGCCTCGACACCCGATCGAGTGGTGGTGCTCGACGCCGACGGCACCGAGGTGTGGTCCCACCCACACGTGCCCTGGCAGGCCGAGGAGGCCGGGTCGAGCGCGGTCACCGCGGTCGGGATCTGGGCGGTGGTCCGCACCGCCGAGGGCGACCGGTGCGTGCTGCTCGACGCCGCGGACGGCGCGCCGCGCGTGATCCGGCCGGTGGCCCCCGCCACCGTCGGCTCCGAGTTGATCCCGCACCCCGACGGCGTACATCTGGGCCTGGCCGCGTCGCACGCGGACGAGGCGTACCGGATCTTCGTCCTCGCCTCGGCCGGTTCGGAGGAGGTCGCCGAGGTGCCGCCGGGGGAGAGCCGGGTGCTCACCGACATCCACGCGTCGGGGCTGATGATGCTGACCACGCCGATCGAGGCCGGCCCGCTGTCCCTGGTGCGCTTCCCGGACGGCGCGGTGATAGCGGCCCGACCGAGCGAGCAGGTCTTCCCCGACCCGGACGAGGTCTTCGACATCTACGCCGGCTTCCTGCGCCGCGACCTCGTGCTCGCGGCCTCCTCGGGCGAGCGGCACGTGCTGTTCTCGGTGCCGGACCTGCGTGCCATCGCGGAGATCGAGTATCCCGAGGACGCGCCGCGCGAATGGCTCGTGGTGCGCTCCGACGGCATCTGGCTGACCGCCGACGCGGAGTCGGGGACGGTCTGCGCCTGGACGCTGGAGACGGTCGGCTGACCCGACATCCGTGGCCGATCGGGCGGCCGATCGGCTACGGATGTGACGCGAGTGCGTACCGGTGTTCGAGTCGACTCTCGGGCAATAAGCCCATTAGCGGGAAATATGTCGCTTATGGTGCAGCTGTGAACACGGATGGCTAGCGTGAGGAGACCTGCCCGGAATCGGAACCTCCGGTTCCCCTCGGTGCCCGCCGCTTGGAGGGAGACCGCATGCCTCGCCGATCGTTCATCCGCACCGCAGTCCCTGCCGGACTCGCCGCCGTCCTCGTCCTCACGCTCACGCCCGGAGCGCTCGCCGACGACCCCGGCGGCGCCGGATACCCCGATGCCGACCAGGTGCGCCGGGCCCACGACGCGGTCACCGGCAAGGTCGACGACGTCGGCCGGATCGAGGCCGAACTCGATCGCGAGGCGAGCGATCTGGCCCGGCTCGACATCCGCGCCGAGGCCGCCGTCGAGGAGTACAACGGCGCCGTGGTGCTGCGGCAGCAGGCCCAGGATCGGGCCGCCGCCGCCGACGGGTACCTGCGCACCGCCGACGCCCGCCTGACCCGGGCCCGGGACGAACTCGGCCGACTGGCCGCGCAGACCTACCGGATGGGCGGCGGCGCGGGGCTCGGGGTCTTCCAGGCGATGCTCGGCGCCGATTCGCCCGGCGACCTGCTCTCCCGGATGGAGAGCCTGCGGCGGATCTCCCAGGACAGCGACGACACGCTCCGGCGCGGCACCGCCGCCGTGCACGACGCCGCGGTCGCCAAGACCGACGCCGAACACGGCGCGGAGGCGGCCGGCCGGGCGACCGACGCGGTACGCGCGGCCAAGGACCGGGTCGAGGCCGAACTCGCCGCTCAGCAGAGCCGGGTCCACGAGATCACCGCCCGACACACCGCGCTGCTGGCCGAGTTGGCCACGCTGAAGCAGACCTCGATCGATCTGGAGACGCAGCGCCGCGACGGCCGGGCCGCCGAGGCGCAACGACGCGCCGAGGAGGAGGCCCGGGCCCGGGCCGAGGCCGACGCGGCCCGCGAACAGGCGCGCCAGGAGAAGGAGGAGGCCGACCGGCGGGCGGAGCAGGCGCGCCTGGCCGAGGCGGCCCACGAGCAAGAGGCGGCCCACGAGCAGGAGGCGGCGCGCGAGCAAGACGTGGCCGGCGAGCAGGAGGTGGCCCGACCCGCGAAGCCGAGCACCGCCGCCAAGCCCGTCGAGCCGGCCGCGAAGCCCGCCAAGCGGGTCGACCCCGTGGCCGCGAGCAAGCCCGACCGCTCCGGTGACAAGGCCGCGCCCGACCCCGCCGGCGCGACCGCCGCGATCGCCTACGCGAAGGCCCAACTCGGCAAGCCCTACGTCTGGGGCGGCGAGGGCCCGAGCGGCTTCGACTGCTCCGGCCTGGTCATGCAGGCCTGGCGCCGGGCGGGCGTGCAGATGGCCCACTTCGCCGCCACCCAGTACTTCGAGAGCACGCCCGTGTCGTACAAGAACCTGCGCCCGGGCGACCTGGTCTTCTGGACCGAGACCAAGAGCGCCTCCGACATCCACCACGTCGCGATGTACCTGGGCGGCGACAAGATGATCCACGCGCCGCGCACCGGCGACGTGGTCAAGATCAGCAACCTGTTCTACATGGGCACCCCGGACTACTACGCCCGCCCGTCCTGACCACGCCCGCGCGGATCCCGACGCGAAACACGGGCGCGAAAAGCACGGACGCCGATCGGCGGCAGCACCCCGAGGGGTGGCTGCCGTTGATCGGCGTTCGTCCGGATCGGGCTACCGGGTCAGTGGTGACCCTGCTCGGTGAGCCGCTTGCGCGAGGCCTCGACCTCGGCCTCGGCGTCGTCGCGGCCGACCCAGTTCGCGCCCTCGACCGACTTGCCCGGCTCCAGGTCCTTGTAGACCTCGAAGAAGTGCTGGATCTCCAGGCGGTCGAACTCCGAGACGTGGTGGATGTCACGCAGGTGCTCCACGCGCGGGTCCGTGGCCGGAACGCACAGGACCTTGTCGTCGCCGCCGGCCTCGTCCGTCATCCGGAACATGCCGATGGCGCGGCAGCGCACCTGGACGCCCGGGAAGGTCGGCTCGTCCAGCAGCACCAGCGCGTCCAGCGGGTCACCGTCCTCACCGAGGGTGTCCTCGATGAAGCCGTAGTCCGCCGGGTAGCGCGTCGAGGTGAACAACATGCGGTCGAGCCGGATGCGACCGGTCTCGTGGTCCACCTCGTACTTGTTGCGCGATCCCCGGGGGATCTCGATGGTGACGTCGAACTCCAAGGCTCCTCCATGTGCTGCGCCGGGACCGTTGCCGGGACCGTTAGGGTCGTTCTGTCCGCGAGGCCGAACCCGGCACAGGTCCCGGACAGAACCTGATCTGCACTCAGTGTCTCGCATGGCCGGTGGTCCGGCGGAAGGGGATGGTCTCGCGTGCCCGGCATGAGGAGCAAAGCGATCGCCGCGGCGTTGGCGGCCGTGCTGCTGGCCGTGCTCGTGACCCTCGTCCACGGATCGTGGAAGGGCGAGCGCTTGAGCGCCCGGGGCGACGACGGCACCCGTCGGGTCGCCGCGACGGCCGCACCGCCCGTGCTCGTGCCGGTGTCCGGGGACCCGGCCGGAGCGACCCCGACCGAGGCCGGCATCCGGGCCGTGCTCGAACCGCTGGGCCGCACCAGCGCGCTGGGCGCGCCGCCCGCGGTCGCCGTCGTCGACGCGCTGACCGGGCGCCTGCTGTACGGCGCCAAC
Source organism: Embleya sp. NPDC059237 (assembly GCF_042754105.1). NCBI lineage: Bacteria > Bacillati > Actinomycetota > Actinomycetes > Kitasatosporales > Streptomycetaceae > Embleya > Embleya sp. NPDC059237. The sequence goes on from NZ_JBHZAE010000003.1 coordinate 202,251, forward strand.
CAGGACCGCGCGGCGACGCCCGCGTCCACCACCAAGATCACCACGGCGGTGGCCGCGCTTACCGCGCCCGGCCCCGACCACCGGATCGCCACCCGCGTGGTGCCCGGTACCACGCCCGGCACGATCGTTCTGGTCGGCGGCGGGGACCCCACGCTGACCGCGCTCGACGGCCGGCAGTACAACGGCTACCAGCCCGCGCGCCTCTCCGACCTGGCGGCGGCGACCGCGGTGGCGCTCAAGGCGAGTGGGACCACGCAGGTCAAGCTCCAGTACGACACCTCGCTCTACACCGGCCCCGCGCTGCACGCGATCGGCGTCAACGAGAACATCGCCCCCGTGGTGTCGCTGATGGTCGACGAGGGCCGGGTGGACCCGACCGTGGTCGGCAAGGAGAGCAACCGGGTGCCTTCCCCGGGCGTCGACGCGGCGAAGAAATTCGCCACGATGCTCAAGACCGCGGGCGTCACGGTCGACGGCGCGCCGACCCCCGGCACCGCGCCCGGCGGCGGCGCGCCCGAACTCGCCTCCGTACAGTCCCCGCCGCTGTCCGCGATCGTCGAGCAGATGCTCACCGTCAGCGACAACGACCTGGCCGAGGCGCTGCTGCGGCAGGTCGCGATCGCCAAGGGGCAGCCCGCGAGCTTCCAGGGCGGCACCGCCGCGGCCCGGCAGGTCCTGGAGGGCTTGGGCGTGACCTACGGCGCCTCCAACCTCAAGGACGGCAGCGGCCTGGACAAGGAGAACCGGCTCACCCCGCAGACTCTCGTGCAGGCCCTCTCGACCGCCGCGTCCGGCGCACACCCCGAACTGCGCCGGGCGCTGACCGGACTGCCGATCGCAGGCTTCACCGGCACGCTGACCGACCGGTACGGGCCGAACAGCGGCGCCGCCGACGCGGCCGGCGTGGTCCGGGCCAAGACCGGCTCGCTGACCGGGGTCAGCACGCTGTCCGGCCTGGTACGCGACCGCGACGGCCGACTCCTCGCCTTCGCGATACTGGCCGACCGGTTCACCGGCGACCCCGATCCGGCCCGCGCCGCGATCGACCGGATGGCCGCCGCGCTGGCCGACTGCGGCTGCGGCACCGCCGGCTGACCCGCGTTCGTCCCGCCGGCGCGCCGGTTAGTGGGCCGGCAAAACCGGAACCCGATCCGAACGCGGACCCCCGATCCTCTTTCGGGGCCGCTTCGAGCACGTAACGTGGCCGTATGACGAGCGGCAACGGTGCGGACATGATCGATTGGGACCTGGCCGTGGCGACGGCGAACCGGCTCGTGCGGCCGGGCCCCGACGTCGGGCGGGACGAGGCACGGGCCGTGGTCGCGGAACTGCGCGCACACGCCAAGACGTCCGAGGAGCACGTACGGGCCTTCACCGGACTCGACGCCGGCGACAACGACACCCCGGTCCTGGTGGTGGACCGACCCGGCTGGGCCCGCGCCAACGTACAGGGCTTCCGGCACGTGCTGCGCCCGCTCCTGGACAAGGTGGAGGAGCGCCGCGAGACGATGCCCGGCGGCGCCGCCCTGGGCGCGGTCGGCGGCAAGGTGACCGGCCTGGAACTGGGCACCCTGCTCGCGTTCCTGTCCTCGCGCGTGCTCGGCCAGTACGAGACATTCGCCCCGCAGACCCCGGGCGCGACCGGGCGCGGCCCCGGCCGACTGCTCCTGGTCGCCCCGAACATCGTCCAGGTCGAGCGCGAACTGGGCGTGGATCCGCACGACTTCCGGCTGTGGGTGTGCCTGCACGAGGAGACCCACCGCACCCAGTTCACCGCCGTACCGTGGCTGCGCGACCACCTGGAACAGGAGATCCACGGCTTCCTGGGGCAGACCGAGGTGGATCCGTCCGCCGTGCTCGGCCGGCTGCGCGAGGCGGTCTCCGCGTTCGCCGGCGCGCGCCGCGGCGGGGGCACCGGCGAGGGCGAGGGTGAGGGCGCCTCGCTGGTCGAACTGGTCCAGACGCCCGAGCAGCGCGAGATCCTGGGCCGGATCACCGCGGTGATGTCGCTCCTGGAGGGGCACGCCGACTTCGTGATGGACGGGGTCGGACCGCAGGTCATCCCCACCGTCACGGAGATCCGGGAGAAGTTCGCCGAGCGCCGCGCGCAGGGCACCGGGCGGTTCGACCTGGCACTGCGCAAGCTGCTCGGAATGGACGCGAAGTTGCGCCAGTACCGCGACGGCGAGCGGTTCGTGCGCGAGGTCGTCGGCCGGGTCGGCATGGAGGGCTTCAACCGGGTGTGGACGTCGCCGAACACGCTGCCCACCAAGGCCGAGGTGGCCGACCCGGGCTCCTGGGTGGACCGGGTGCACGGCCGGGCGGGCACGGCCGACGAGGCCGGAGCCGAAGGACCGACCGACGCGGAGTGATCCGGGCGCCCGACCGGACGGTCCCGGCGGCCGGACGCGGCCGGCCGGGACCGGGTCCGGCCGGCCCGCCGGGTGCCGTCCGGTCGATCGTCGGCCCGCCCGCGTCCTCATCCGGGCGACATCCGGCGGTGTCTGCGGCCCGAGTCGCTTCGGGTGACGTAGCGTGGGCAAACCAATTCTCTTCGGCACATCTCGCGGAGGCCGCGACCTCCGCTGACCGGCCGAACCGGACGTGCAAGGAGGTGTCGTCGAGCCGTGGGACCCCATCCCGCCGTGGCCGCCACCAGGCTGGCCGTCCGCAATACCCTGCGCGACCTGCAACCGGGTGCTCTCGTCCTGGTCGCGTGCAGTGGTGGCGCGGACTCGTTGGCGCTCGCAGCGGCCACCGCGTTCGAGGCCCCGCGCGCGGGGCTGCGGGCCGGTGCCATCACCGTCGACCACGGCCTGCAGGCGGGCTCGACCCGTCGCGCCGTGGACCTGGTCGCCCGGCTGGGCGAGCTGGGCCTGACACCGGTCGAGGCGCTCGGCGTCACGGTCGGCACCCGCGGCGGCCCCGAGGGCGCCGCGCGCCTGGCCCGATACACCGCCCTGGACACCGCCGCCCGCACCCACGGCGCCGCGCTCGTTTTGCTCGGACACACCCTGGAGGACCAGGCCGAGACCGTCCTGCTCGGGCTGGCCCGGGGCTCCGGCGCCCGATCCCTCGCGGGCATGCCGCCGCTGACCGGCCACTACCAGCGCCCGTTCCTGGACCTGGGCCGCGACATCACCCGGCAGGCCTGCGTCGCGCAGGACCTGCTGCCCTGGGAGGACCCGCACAACGCCGACCCCGCCTACACCCGGGCGCGGGTGCGGCACGAGGTGCTGCCGGTCCTGGAGAAGGCGCTCGGCCCCGGCGTGTCCGAGGCGCTGGCCCGCACCGCGCGGCTGTTCCGCGACGACGCGGAGGCGCTGGATCAGTGGGCGGACCGGGCCCAGGCCGACGTCACCCACGACGACGGCGAGCTGGAGGTGGCCGGCCTGGCCGAACTGCCCGCAGCGGTGCGCCGCCGCGTGCTGCGCCGCACCGCGGTCGTCGCGGGCAGCCCGTCCGGCGCGTTGTTCGCGCGCCACGTGGAGGCGGTGGAGAAGCTGGTCATCTCGTGGCACGGCCAGGGCCCCATCCACCTGCCCGGGGGCGTCGAGATACGCAGACGGTGTGGCAGGCTTCTCTTTCACCGGCCGGCTCAATCCTGACCGGTGCTCGCGGGGCTCTGTCGACAACTTCGTAGTAAGGCATGTGGTGGACGAGAAGGACATGGGCGCCGACCTCGAAAGGGTCCTCGTCACGCAGGAGGAGATCGAGGCGAAGCTCGTCGAGCTCGCCGAACGGATCGACGAGGACTACCGGGGCCAGGACCTGCTCCTCGTGGGCGTGCTCAAGGGCGCCGTCATGGTGATGGCCGACCTCGCCCGGGCGGTGCACTCGCCGGTCAAGATGGACTGGATGGCGGTGTCCTCCTACGGCTCCGGCACGAAGTCCTCCGGCGTCGTGCGCATCCTCAAGGATCTCGACGCGGACATCGCCGGTCGGCACGTCCTGGTCGTCGAGGACATCATCGACTCGGGTCTGACCCTGTCGTGGATGCTCGCCAACCTCACCTCGCGTGGTCCCGCCTCGCTGGAGGTGTGCGCGTTCTTCCGCAAGCCGGAGGCGGCCAAGGTCGACATCCCGGTCAAGTACGTGGGCTTCGACATCCCCAACGAGTTCGTGGTCGGCTACGGCCTCGACTACGCCGAGCGCTACCGCAATCTGCCGTTCGTCGGCACACTGGCCGAGCACGTATACGGCGGTTCGAAGCCGACCTGACCCGCTCGGGCACTCGGATCACGCCTTCGGGTTTGCGCGATCGACATCCGGTTGCAGCATCCGGGAACAAGGGGAACGTTTCCCCTCGTTGGAGGGTGCGTCGGGGGTCGATCCACGAAGGCGCGCATCGCGAGTGAACGCGCGGCGCGTTGGCGTGCGGACGCCCGGTGTACCGTCTAACGCAACGACATCCGATCAGCACGGGCGACCGTGCCGGGCGATACCGGACAGGCAACGTACCCGGGGGCCATGAGGCGCCCGGGTCAAAAGTCGGCAGGAGGGACGGGGCGTCTGCTGCCCCGCATCGATGGACGTCAAGCGCTATTTCCGCGGGCCGGTCATGTGGATCGCGCTGGCCGTCATTGCTGTGATCCTCCTGATGCAGCTCGTCTCCTCTTCGAGCGGCTTCAAGGGTGTCGACACCGGCAAGGCGATCCAGGCGATCCAGAACGACCAGGTCAAGTCAGCCAAGCTCATCGGCGGCAACGATCAGTCACTCGAGCTCACCCTGATCCCCGGGGTGAAGATCGACAAGCACAACAAGATCAAGACCTCCTACATCGACGAGCAGGGCGTGGAGATCCAGCGCCTGCTCCAGTCGAAGTACGAGCAGGGCAAGATCCAGGACTCGTACACGGTCAAGCTCAGCAAGCAGAGCACGATCGTCAGCATCCTGTTCTCCCTGCTGCCGTTCGTGCTCATCGTCGTGGTCTTCCTGTTCCTGATGAATCAGATGCAGGGCGGCGGCTCCCGAGTGATGAACTTCGGGAAGTCCAAGGCCAAGCTGATCTCCAAGGACACGCCGAAGACGACCTTCGCCGACGTGGCGGGTGCCGACGAGGCGGTCGAGGAACTGCACGAGATCAAGGAGTTCCTCCAGGAGCCCGCCAAGTTCCAGGCGGTCGGCGCGAAGATCCCCAAGGGTGTGCTGCTCTACGGCCCGCCCGGAACCGGCAAGACCCTGCTCGCCCGCGCGGTCGCGGGTGAGGCGGGCGTGCCGTTCTACTCGATCTCCGGTTCCGACTTCGTCGAGATGTTCGTCGGTGTCGGCGCCTCCCGGGTGCGCGACCTCTTCGAGCAGGCCAAGGCCAACGCGCCGGCGATCGTCTTCGTCGACGAGATCGACGCGGTCGGTCGACACCGCGGCGCGGGCATGGGCGGCGGCCACGACGAACGCGAGCAGACGCTCAACCAGCTGCTCGTCGAGATGGACGGCTTCGACGTCAAGGGCGGCGTGATCCTGATCGCCGCGACCAACCGGCCCGACATCCTGGACCCCGCGCTGCTGCGCCCGGGCCGCTTCGACCGGCAGATCGCGGTCGACCGCCCCGACATGCAGGGCCGCTGGGACATCCTCAAGGTGCACGCCAAGGGCAAGCCGGTCACCGACGACATCGACCTCAAGGCCGTCGCCCGGCGCACCCCCGGCTTCACGGGTGCCGACCTGGCCAACGTGCTCAACGAGGCGGCGCTGCTCACCGCCCGCTCCGACGCCAAGCTGATCGACGCGTTGGCGATGGACGAGGCGATCGACCGGGTCGTGGCCGGGCCGCAGAAGCGCACCCGGATCATGAGCGACAAGGAAAAGAAGATCACCGCGTACCACGAGGGCGGCCACGCCCTGGTGGCCCACGCGCTGCCGAACACCGACCCGGTGCACAAGATCACCATCCTGTCCCGGGGCCGGGCGCTCGGCTACACCATGGTCCTGCCGGAAGAGGACAAGTACTCCACCACCCGCAACGAGATGCTCGACCAGCTTGCCTACATGCTGGGCGGGCGCGCGGCGGAGGAACTGGTCTTCCACGACCCGACCACCGGCGCCTCGGACGACATCGAGAAGGCCACCGGCCTGGCCCGCTCGATGGTGACCCAGTACGGCATGACCGAGCGACTGGGCGCGATCAAGTTCGGCAACGACGGTGCCGAGCCCTTCCTGGGTCGTGAAATGGGTCACCAGCGCGACTACTCGGAAGAGGTCGCGGCTATCGTCGACGAAGAGGTCAAGCGGTTCATCGAGACCGCCCACAACGAAGCGTGGGAGATCCTCGTCGAGAACCGCGACGTGCTGGACAACCTGGTGCTGGAGCTGTTGGAGAAGGAGACCCTGGACAAGGCCCAGGTCGCCGAGATCTTCGCACCGGTCACCAAGCGTCCGGCCCGCCCGGCGTGGACCGGCTCCAGTCGGCGTCAGCCGTCCAGCCGCCCCCCCGTGATGACGCCCCGCGAGCTCACGCTCTCCGGCGGCGGCAGCGACAATGGGATTCTCAACGGCGGCGCGACCTCTGCGACGGGCACCACGACGGGGTCCGGTGGGGCGGTAGCGCACCCCGAGCCGCCGTCCGATTCTCCGGAGAACTGAACGTGACGATCGACCCGGTCACCTTCGACGGCCGTCCCGCCGTGGGTGAGTTCGACCAGGATCGCGCCGAGCGCGCGGTTCGGGAGCTGCTGCTCGCGGTCGGGGAGAACCCCGACCGCGAGGGCCTCAAGGACACCCCGGCGCGGGTGGCCAGGTCGTACCGGGAGATCTTCGCGGGACTTCGGCAGGAGCCGGAGGACGTGCTCACCACGACCTTCGACCTCGGCCACGACGAGCTGGTCCTGGTCAAGGACATCGAGGTCTACAGCACCTGCGAGCACCACCTGGTCACCTTCCACGGCGTAGCCCACGTGGGCTACATCCCGTCGGAGGACGGCCAGATCACCGGCCTGTCCAAGCTGGCCCGCCTGGTCGACGTCTACGCCAAGCGGCCGCAGGTGCAGGAGCGGCTGACCACGCAGATCGCCGACGCGCTGGTGAACATCCTGCGCCCGCGCGGGGTGATCGTGGTGGTCGAGTGCGAGCACCTGTGCATGACCATGCGCGGCATACGCAAGCCGGGTGCGCGCACGCTCACCTCGGCCGTACGCGGCCAGTTGTTGAACGCGGCCACCCGCGCCGAGGCGATGAGCCTGATCCTGAGTCGGTAGCGACCCGAGGACACCCGGTCGCGAGCCGACGAGGTGCCGATAACAAGTCGCGACGCAGTAGTCGGGGGGTGGGGGGGGGGGGGGCCCGGCCCCCCCCCCCCGGCGCCCCCCCCCCCCCCCCCCCCCCCCCCCCCCCCGGGGGCCCCCCCCCCCCCCCCCGGGGGGGGCCCGCCCC
>NZ_JBHZAE010000003.1:209629-360592 GCF_042754105.1 Embleya sp. NPDC059237
CGCGGGGGGGCGTTTGGTCTTTGAGCGGGGGCGCCCGCCCCCCACCCCCCCCGGGCGGGCCGCGGGGGGGGGCCCGGCCCCCCGCGGGGGGGCGGGGGGGGGGGGGGCCCGGGCCCGCCCCCCCCCCCCCCCTACTCTGTTCCCCATGACAGCGACGACCGGCCCGCGCCATCGGGCTCCCGACCGCCCGCCGAGGGTGCGCGGCCTGCCCGAGTTCGGCCGGTGCGCGGTCATGGGTGTGGTCAATGTGACCCCCGATTCGTTCTCCGACGGCGGTCTCTGGTTCGACGCGAAGGCCGCGATCACGCGCGGGCTCGCGCTGATCGAACAGGGGGCCGACCTGATCGACGTGGGCGGCGAGTCGACCCGCCCGGGGGCCGGTCGGGTGGACGCCGACGAGGAACTGCGGCGGGTCGTGCCGGTGGTGCGTGAGTTGGCCGCGGCCGGCGCGGTGGTCAGCGTGGACACCACCCGGGTCGAGGTGGCGAGCGCGGCGGTGGCGGCCGGCGCCCGGCTGGTCAACGACGTCAGCGGCGGGCTCGCGGATCCGGCGATGGCCGCCTACGTGGCCGAGAGCGAAGTGCCCGTCGTGGTCATGCACTGGCGCGGCCACTCGCGCGGGATGCAGGAGCGGGCGGTCTACTCCGACGTGGTCGCCGAGGTGCGCGCCGAACTCGCCGAGCGTATGGACAAGGTGGTCTCCGCCGGGGTCCATCCCGACGCGATCGTGCTCGACCCCGGCCTGGGCTTCGCCAAGACGGCCGAACACAACTGGCCACTGCTCGCCCACCTGGACGCGCTGCACGACCTCGGTCGTCCGCTGCTGGTGGCCGCGTCCCGCAAGACCTTCCTGGGCCGGCTGCTCGCCGCCGAGGACGGCACACTGCGCCCACCTCGCGGGCGCGACGACGCGACGGCCGCGGTCTCCGCGCTGGCCGCCGCCGCGGGCGCGTGGGCCGTCCGTGTGCACGAGGTGCCCGCTTCGCTCGACGCGGTCAAGGTGGCGGCTGCCTGGCAGGAGGCCCGATGAACCCGATCGACGACCAGACGTCGCCCGAGGCGGACGCGGTACGCGAGGTCAACCTCGCGCTGTGGACGGCCGTCGAGGAGGGCGACATCGACGCCCTCGGCGCGATCTGGGCCGACGGCGCCGACGCGTCGAGCGTGACCTGTGTGCATCCGGGCTGGCCCGCGCTGCACGGACGCGCGGAGATCCTGCGCTCCTATGCGCTGATCATGGCCAATACCGCGTACGTGCAGTTCTTCCTGACCGACGTCGAGGTCAAGCTGGCCGGCGAGGTCGCGGTGTTGTCCTGCACGGCCAACATGCTGACCGGGATGGCCGAGGAGGACGGCGGCGACGAGACGGGTTTCGCCGGGGGCCGTGCGGTGGTCACCAATGTCTTCCGGCGCACCCCCGCGGGCTGGCGCTTGTGGCTGCACCACGCGTCGCCGGTGATGGCGGAGGTCGACGCCGAAGAGGAGATCTGACCGGTCCCGACCGCTTCGAGGTGTCGTTCGGGTGCGTTCGAGGCACCCGGACGACGGAACCTGTCGGGACCGCTGGGTACATTCGTACCGCACAGAGGTGGTCCGGCCGTCGGCGCGACCGCCCCTCGACCGGAAGGGCGACCGACCGTTCGGGGTGCGCAGTGATGGGATACGCGCCGAGGAGGCGACTGATGCTGGACCGCGTCTCGCTGCGGGGGCTGAAGGCCCGCGGCAATCATGGAGTGTTCGCGAAGGAACGCGAAGAGGGCCAGACGTTCGTGGTCGACGTCGTGCTCGGGGTGGACACCCGACCGGCCGCGCGGGCCGACGACCTCACCCTCACGGTCCACTACGGCGAGGTCGCCGAGGACGTGGTCGGCGTGGTCCAGGGCGATGCGGTGGACCTGATCGAGACGCTGGCCCAGCGGATCGCCGACGTGTGCCTGGCCCGGCCGCTGGTGCAGGAGGTGGAAGTGATCGTGCACAAGCCCGACGCCCCGATCACCGTCCCGTTCGACGACGTGACCGTGACCATCGTGCGGGGGCGCGACCGATGACCGACACCTCCGCCGCGCGGACCCCGCGCGAGCCGGCCCCGGAGCGCCCCGCCGAGACCACCGCGCAGCGCGCGCAGCTGTCCTGGAGCCGGGTCGTGCTCGCGCTCGGCAGCAACCTGGGCAACCGGCTCGAAACCCTGCAGGGCGCGATCGACGAGATCGCCGACACTCCCGGGGTGACCCTGCTGCGGGTATCCCCGGTCTACGAGACCGACCCGGTGGGCGGCCCCGAGCAGGGCACCTACTTCAACGCGGTGGTCGAGGTGCGCACGCTGCTCACCCCGGATCTGATCCTGGAGCGCGCCAACTCGATCGAGGAGGCGTTCCAGCGGGTCCGGGTCGAGCGCTGGGGACCGCGCACGCTCGACGTGGACGTGATCTGGTTCGAGCACGTGACGCAGGACGACCCGCGGCTGACCCTGCCGCATCCGCGCGCGCACGAGCGTTCGTTCGTGCTCGCGCCCTGGCACGACATCGACCCCGAGGCGGAGCTGCCGGGTCACGGCCCGATCGCCGACCTGCTCGCGCGGGTGGGCCCGGCCGGCGTGCACCGCCGTGACGATCTGGAGCTGACCGCAGACCGATGAAGCCCACGCGCCCGCTCGTCCTGCTCGCCCTCGCGCTGGGGGCGGGCGGCATCGCGTATGCCGGAATCGACCTGTGGGACTCGCGCGGGACACCGCCCGTGGTCCCGATCCTGGCGCCCATCGTGCTGCTGTGCCTGGCCGCGGTCGCGCTGGCCACCGCATTGTCGCTGCGCTCGCGGCTGAAGGCGCAGCGCGAGCGGCGCCCGAACGCGCGCGCGGTGGACCCGCTGGTCGCCGCGCGCGCGGTGGTCTTCGCCAAGGCGGGCTCGCTCGTCGGCGCCCTGGTGGTGGGTCTGTACGGCGGCTACGCGCTTTACCTCTCACACTTCCTGGAGGTCACCGAGCGCTCCGCACAGGCCCAGCGGTGCGCGTTCGCGGTGGGCGCGGGCGTGCTCCTGGTCGGCGGGTGTCTGTTCCTGGAGCGCATACTGCGCGTGCCCGAGGATCCCGAGGACAAGTGAATCGGGGGCCGGTACCCACCATCCGGTAGGCGGTACGGCCGGCCCCGCTCACCCCTCGATGGTGTCCAGGACGACCTCGGCCGGCGGGATGTCCCGCTCCTCGGCGCCGATCGACCGCCGCAGCGCCTCGTGCAGCCGCGCCGGGGTCAGCACCCCCACGAACCGGTCGCCGTCCACCACCGCGATCCAGCCGGCGTCGTGCTGCAACATCTCGCCGAACGCCTGCTTGAGCGAGGCGTGCACGGGCACCCACGCCTCCATCCGCCGGGCCCGGTCGCGCACCGTGCCGGTGGCCACCCGGTCGTCCACCCAGCCGTGCAGATCGCCCGCGTCGTCGAGCACCACCGCCCAGCGCGAGCCGGCCGCGCGCAGCTTCGCCAGCGCCTCCGGCATCGGGTCGTCCAGGCGCACGATGGGCGGCAGTTCGAGGTCGTCGGGGGTGATCTCGGTCACCGACAGCCGCTTGAGCCCGCGGTCGGCGCCGACGAAATCGGCGACGTAGTCGTTGGCGGGCGCGCCGAGCACGCTGGAGGGTGTGTCGAACTGCTCGATGCGACCGCCCATCGAGAACACCGCCATACGGTCGCCGAGCCGCACCGCCTCCTCGATGTCGTGGGTGACGAACAGGATGGTCTTGCGCAACTCCTGCTGCAGGCGCAGGAACTCGGTCTGCAGGTGCTCGCGCACCACCGGGTCCACCGCGCCGAACGGCTCGTCCATCAGCAGCACCGGCGGGTCGGCCGCGAGCGCGCGGGCCACGCCGACCCGCTGGCGCTGACCGCCGGAGAGCTGGTGCGGGTAGCGGTCGCCGAGTTTCGCCGGGTCCAGGCCGACCAGTTCCAGGAGTTCGACGCCGCGCGCCTTGGCTTTCTTCCGGTCCCAGCCCAGCAGGCTCGGCACGGTGACGGTGTTCTCCAGCACGGTGCGGTGCGGGAACAGGCCGCCGGACTGGATCACGTAGCCCATCCGTCGGCGCAGCTTGACCGGGTCGGCCCGGGTGATGTCCTCGTCGTCCAGGAAGATCCGCCCGGACGTGGGCTCGATCAGCCGGTTGACCATCTTCATCGTGGTGGTCTTGCCGCAGCCGGACGGGCCGACCAGGGTGACCAGCTCGCCCGTGGCGACGTCCAGGGACAGGTCCGCCACCGCGTCGGTGCCGTCGGGGTACCGCTTGGTGACGCGGTCCAGCCGGATCATGGGGGCCCTCCGGGGCATGGCAGGCGGTCGTGGCAGGTGTCCGGAGACCCGAGTGTTTCCCCGACCCCCAGGGGAGGCAACGTACCCGGGTGCCCCTGCCCGCACACCGGGTGTGTCCGCCGTCACGGGCATGCGTGTCCGACCGCCTGGGTACTGTTCGCCCGTGATTGTGGCCTCCGGTGACTGCCTGAAGCGCAACTCGTGGATCTGCGGGAAGTACTTCGACGAGTACTCCGGGGAAATCACCACGGCGTTGCGTGAACACATCTATCTGACCGTCGTCTCGGTGGCGATCGGCGTGCTCATCGCGTTTCCGATGGCCCTCGCGGCCCGGCGGTGGCGCCCGGCGGGCAGCGTGCTGCTCGGCTCCACCACGATCCTGTACACGATCCCCTCGCTGGCGATGTTCGCTATTTTGCAGCCGTTCACCGGCTTGACCGAGACCACCGTGATCATCGGTCTGGTGTTGTACTCGCTGACCATCCTGGTCCGGAACATGCTGGCCGGTCTGCGGGCGGTGCCGCCCGATGTGGTCGAGGCGGCGAAGGGGATGGGCTACGGGCCGGGGCGACTGCTCTTCCAGGTCGAACTGCCGCTCGCGCTGCCCGCGATCATGGCGGGCGTGCGAGTTGCCACGGTGTCCACGGTCGCGCTCACCACGGTCGGCGCGATCGTCGGCTCGGGCGGCCTCGGCAATCTCATCTACTCGGGCATCGACACGCTGTTCAGGGCGCAGGTGCTCACCGCGTCGGTGTTGTGCGTGGCGCTGGCGATCGTGGCGGACCTGCTGTTGCTGGGCGTACAGCGGTTGTTGACGCCGTGGGAGCGGGCGGGCGGCCGCAAGCGGCGGTTGCCGCTCGTGTCCGCGCCGACCGCCGAGGTCGACACACGAGCGGGGGCGGCGGCGTGACCGTACTGGGAGACGCCTGGGACTGGTTGGCCGACGGCGCGAACTGGAGCGGCGAGAGCGGGGTATGGAACCGACTCACCGAACATGTCCTGCTGACCGTGGTGTGCGTGCTGATCTCGGTCGCCATCGCGTTGCCGATCGCACTGTGGCTGGGTCATCTGGGTCGGGGCGGCGCGCTCGCGATCAACATCTCCAACATCGGCCGGGCCATCCCCACGTTCGCGGTGCTCGTGCTGCTCGGGCTCAGTCCGATCGGCATGGGCGACACCGCGACGATCATCGCGCTGGTGCTGTTCGCGATCCCGCCGGTGCTCACCAACGCCTACGTCGGCATGCGCGGAGTGGACCGGGACGTGGTCGAGGCCTCGCGCGGCATGGGCATGACCGGCGGCCAGATGTTGCTGCGCGTCGAGCTCCCGCTCGCGCTTCCGTTGATCATGACGGGAATTCGTACGTGTGCCGTTCAGGTTGTTGCCACGGCAACACTCGCGGCACTGGTCGCGGGGGGCGGTCTCGGGCGCATCGTCACGGCCGGTTTCGACCTGCAGGACAACGGTCAAGTAGTCGCGGGGGCCTTCCTCGTGGCCGCGTTGGCTTTGGTGGTGGAGGGCCTGTTCGCGCTCGTGCAGCGGTTCACGGCCCGGACACCGCGTGGCGGTGTGACCTCGTGAGAACGGAAAGGGCGGTGCATCGCATGCCGAAGCGGCGCGGTGGAACGGGTATGACGGTCGGTGTGGCGGCGGGACTCTCGCTGGTCTTCCTGGTGGGCGCGACGGGGTGTTCGTCCTCGGACGACGACAAGACGACGGTCGGTTCGGCCGGCTTCACCGAGTCCGAGATCCTGGCGCAGATGTACAAACAGCTGCTCGACAAGGGCGGGGTGAAGGCGAGCATCAAGACGGTGAAGAACCGTGAGCTCTACGAACCCGAGCTGGAGAAGGGCAAGATCGCGGTTGTGCCGGAATACGCGGCGACCATGGCGGAATTCCTGAACCGCAAGAAGAACGGCCCCGACGCGGCTCCGGTCGCCTCGCCCGATGTGACGGCCACCGTCGCCGCGTTGAACACGCTCGCGGGTCCGGCCGGGCTCAAGAGCGGCGAACCCTCGCAGGCGGTGGACCAGAACGCGTTCGCGGTGACCAAGGACTTCGCCGCGAAGTACAACCTCAAGACGCTGTCGGACCTCGGCAAGGCCGGCGTCGATGTGAAGATCGCGGCGGGCGAGGAGTGCAAGACGCGGCCGTTTTGCGCACCGGGCCTGGAGAAGACGTACGGCATCAAGGTCTCCGGCGTGGACCCGCTCGGCGTCGGTACCACCGCCGCCAAGCAGGCGGTCAAGAACGGCAGCGACCAACTGGTCCTGACCACCTCCACCGACGCCACCCTGGACCAGTTCGGTCTCGTCGTGCTCACCGACGACAAGAAGCTGCAGAACGCCGACAACGTGCTTCCGGTGGTCAACTCGGGCAAGGCGGACAAGATCCTGCCGCTGGTGAACAAGCTCGCCCCGGTGCTCACCACCGAGGACCTGACCGCGCTGAACAAGCAGGTCGACGAGGACCGCAAGAAGCCGGCCGATGTGGCGAAGGCATACCTGAAGTCGAAGAACCTGATCTGATTTTTCGGTAAAACCTCGTCACCGGCAAATACCCCGACGCCGGCCGGAGTTGCATATGACCGGCCGGTGTTCGGGGCCGTTCCGAGCGGAGTTGCGGGTAGTGAAGGCGGAAAACGACACGCGCGCACGACAGCCCCCGCACCGAGCCGAACACCGTGTGCGCGCTAACGTCTCCATATGCCCCGTGGACGCCATCGCTCGGTCTCGACCGCCACACGCATATCCCTGCTTGCCGCCATATGCGCACCGGCGCTGGTCGCCGTCGTGCTGGCGGTGGTCGCGGGGGGTGCGAACACCCTTCGAATCGCCGTGCTGCTCGGTGTCTCGTCCGCCGTCGGTGCGGTCGCGTGGGTGGTTCGCGGGAGCACCGCGCACCAGCGGCGTCTGGCCGAGGAGAGCATCGCGCGGCGTCGCGAGCGCGAGCGCATGGCCGAGGAACTGCGGCTGGCCGTAGAGCGGGCCGAGGAACACGGGCTGGTTCTGGACGTGGCCGCCGAGCATCTGACCTCGCGTCCGCAGCAGTTGACCCCCGATCTGTTCGCGCGGGCCGCGGCCGTGCTCGATCTGCTGGACCGCCGCGGTGGTGGGGCCCGGCCCACGGCGCCGTCCATCGTGCCGGCCGTGCGGCGACCTCCGGTGTCCTCGCCGGACCTGGTTCGGGCCTATGCCGCCTCGATGTTCGGCCCGGGTGCGCGGTCGGGCGTACGGCCTCCGGTCGCGCCGGCGGCCGCGGTCGCGGCGGCCGCGAACGAGGCGGTGCGCAGCGACGAGCGGCGCGTCGCGCCTGCGGCGGGCGTGCGGGCGATGCCGGAGGCCGATGCGTCCCGGGCGGGCGCCGCGTCCGAGTCCGATGCCGTGCCGGCGTCGACGCCTGGGTCCGGGAAGGCCGGTGTGCCCGAGCCTGCGATTGCGGCCGTGACCAAGGCAACGCCCTTGCCTGCGGCGGCGGTTGATGCCGAGTCCGGACCTGCGGCTGCGCCGACGCCCGTGGCCGCGACCGTGCTTGGATCCGAGACTGTGCCGGCCGTTGCGGCCGCGCGGCCCGTGGCGCCGATCGCGCCGCCCACCGAACTCACCCGGTACACCGAGGCCGTTCGCGTCGCCGAGCAGCCCGCCGGCGCCGGGACCACGCCCGAGGCGGCTGCGCCCGTCGCGGAACCGCGTGCCGCCGAGGCCCCGGCCGACACACTCGCCTCCGCCGAGGCGCCGGCCGACGTCCCGGTCACCGGGGGCTCCGCGGATGTACCCGCCGTGACCGAAGCCGCGGACACACCCGGCGTCGAGAGCCCCGCGAGCGTGCCCGTCGCCGCCGAGACCGCCGAGGTGACCCGGATGGTGCGGGACAAGGTGCTCGAGGTGACCCGTCGGGTGGCCGGCGCCGGTGCGTCCGGACGGTTCGACTTCTTCGCGCCGCGTGCGCCCCTGGCCGAGCCGGAGGCCACCGGCTTCCTCACCGACGAACTGTTCGGCTCCGACGCGCGCTACGACGCGCTCATCGCCGGCCGCCCGCACGTGGAGCCGGTCGAGCCGGCCGACGTCGCGCCCGAGACCGACGACATCGAGGCCGACCGGATCGCCGACCCGGTGCACGCCGAGGCCGAGGCCCCGGCCGCACAGCCCGCGCCGGTACACCGTGGCCAGGGTGTGCGCTTCGCCCCCGCCGAGCCCGGCCGGACCCCCACCGGAGCCACGCAACGCAAGCCGCTCCCGGTGGACCTCACCGCGCACGACGACACCGAGGAAATCCCCCGCATCGACATCCGTAAGCACGCCTAGTAGTGCTTTGTTAGGTGAGGTTCCCATGTGTGCTGTTTTGGGTGCATGGTGGGAGGGTGGATCTCGGGGATGTGGAGCGTCTGCGGGAGGAACTCGCGGCGTTCGTGGGTGAGATGTTCGGGTCGCTGTCGAGGACGGATCAGCGACGTCAGGGCGACTGTTATGCGCGTGGGTTGATGGTGGACGGTCGGCGGAAGTCGATCGTGCCGATGGCCGAGCGGCTGCCGGACGGGAACGCGCAGGCGTTGCAGCAGTTCGTGGCGGACTCGCCGTGGGACCACCAACAGGTGCTGCGGCGGGTCGCGGAGCGGATGTGCGCGGTGATCGATCCGCGGGTGTGGGTGGTGGACGACACGTCGTTCCCCAAGTGCGGGAGGGCGT
The DNA here is from genome assembly GCF_042754105.1 of Embleya sp. NPDC059237. NCBI lineage: Bacteria > Bacillati > Actinomycetota > Actinomycetes > Kitasatosporales > Streptomycetaceae > Embleya > Embleya sp. NPDC059237. The sequence goes on from NZ_JBHZAE010000003.1 coordinate 218,608, forward strand.
CGGTCGGGGTCGCCCGGCAGTACTGCGGCGCGCTGGGCAAACGGGCGAACTGCCAGGTGGGGGTGAGCGTCCACGCGGCGACGGACGCGATGTCGTGCCCGTTGCAGTGGCGGCTGTTCCTGCCCGAGGAGTGGGCGGAGGATCCGGTGCGGCGGAGTCGGGCCGGGGTTCCCGAGGATGTCGGGCACGTCGAGAAGTGGCGCCTGGCCCTGGACGCGATCGACGCCCTGATCGGGTGGGGGCTGGTCCCGCCGGTGATCGTGGCGGACGCCGGATACGGGCAGATCGGCGGGTTCCGGCACGAACTCGCCGCGCGGGGGCTCGATTTCGTGGTCGCGGTGCGCGGCGACGAGATCGCCCACACCGGCGACGCGCTGCCGTCGACGCTCGCGTACTCGGGCCTGGGACCGCGTCCGTTGCCCCGGTATCGGGACCGGGCCCGCTCCCTGGTGGAGCACGCGGTTGCCGTGGGGCGGGAGGCGTTCGTCGAGGTCGGGTGGCGGCGGGGCTCGCGCGGCGCGATGCGGTCACGGTTCGCCACGACCGCGGTGCGACCGGCCGGGAAGGTCCCGGCGCGGCTCGCACGGGCCGCCGCGGGGGACGCCGACGTCGCCTGGGACGGGGTGCTGCCCGTGTTCACCATGCTCACCGAGTGGCCGGCCGACGCCCACGCGCCGACCGACCACTGGCTGACGAACCTGCCCCCGGACACACCCGTCGCGGAACTGGTCCGGCTCGCGAAGATGCGGTGGCGCGTCGAGCACGACTACCGCGAACTGAAACACGGTCTCGGGCTGGACCACTACGAGGGCCGGACCTGGCGCGGATGGCACCACCACGTCACCCTGGTCACCGCCGCCCACGCCTTCCTCACGCTCCACCGGACCGACCCAAAAGCCCTCACGCCGGCCTGACGCTCTACCGGGTCCTCGACACCCTCCAGGACCTCCTCGGCTGTTGGACCGGAACCTGCCCCACCTGCCACCGGACCCTGCCCCGCCCACGCCCACCACGAAGACCAAAACCAACACCGACCTGACAAAGCACTACTAGGCCCTGTCCGGCGGATCTTGGTGGATCAGGCCGCGTCGTCCGGTGCCGTGCATCGGCGTGCCGGAGAAGCAGCCGCATAGTGGTTCCATTCGGCTGTTTCTCCGGTGCGGCGAGGTGCGGTGCCGGGCGGCGCGGACCCGCCAAGATCCGCCGGACAGGGCCTCTAGGCGGCTGTAGGCGGACCCGACGGATCCCGGCGGGTCCGCCTACTTGTCGATGTCGCCGACGACGAAGAACAGCGAGCCCAGGATCGCCACCATGTCCGCGATCAGGCAGCCCGGCAGCACCTCGCCGAGCACCTGCACGTTGTTGTACGACGCCGAGCGCAGCTTGAGCCGCCACGGGGTCTTCTCGCCCCGGGACACCAGGTAGTAGCCGTTCAGGCCGAGCGGATTCTCGGTCCACGCGTACGTATGACCCTCGGGCGCCTTGAGTACCTTCGGCAGCCGCAGGTTCACCGGCCCCTGCGGGAGGCCGTCGAGCCGGTCGCAACACGCGTCGGCGAGGTCCAGGCTCACGTGTACCTGCTCCAGCAGGCATTCGAAGCGGGCCAGGCAGTCGCCCTCTTCGCGGGTGACCACGCGCAGTACGTCGGTCAGCTCGCCGTAGGCCAGGTACGGCTCGTCCCGGCGCAGGTCGAAGTCGACCCCCGAGGCGCGCGCGATCGGCCCGCTGACCCCGTACGCCGCCACCACGGCCGGCGTCAGTACGCCCACGCCCCGGGTGCGGGCGCGGAAGATCTCGTTGTCGGAGACCAGGTCGTCGAGCCGGGCCAGCCGGGTGCGCACCGTCGCCACCGCGTGCCGCACCCGCCCGGTCCAGCCCGCCGGCAGGTCCTCCTTGAGGCCGCCGACCCGGTTGAACATGAAGTGCATACGACCGCCGGAGATCTCCTCCATCACCGCCTGGATCTCCTCGCGCTCGCGGAACGCGTGGAAGATCGGGGTGATTGCGCCCAGCTCCAGCGGATACGAGCCGAGGAACATCAGATGGTTGAGCACCCGGTTCAGCTCGGCGAGCAGGGTCCGCGCCCACACCGCGCGCTGCGGCACCTCCATGCCCAGCATGCGCTCCACCGCGAGCACCACGCCCAGCTCGTTCGCGAACGCGCTCAACCAGTCGTGCCGGTTGGCGAGCATCACGATCTGCCGGTAGTCGCGGACCTCGAACAACTTCTCCGCGCCCCGGTGCATGTAGCCGACGATCGGCTCTGCGGAGACGATCCGCTCGCCGTCGAGCACGAGTCGCAACCTCAACACGCCGTGCGTGGAGGGGTGCTGGGGCCCGATGTTGAGCACCATGTCGGTCGTGTCGAGCTGGTCGGCGCCGATACCCACGCCCACGGTCCTGGCGGTCATGGACCCTGAGTCTGCCAGTAGTCGCGGCCTCCTTCGCACCCTTGTGTGCCCACCTGGGAAGGTTGCCCCTATGAAACCGGCCGACGACGCCCTGGCACCCCCCGACCTCGACTGGCGTTCCGTTTCGGAACAGCTGTACCGGATGCGTCGGGCGCTGCTGTTCGGCGTGTGCATCCTGTTCGCGATACTCGGCGGCGGCCTGCTCGGGTGGCTGGTCGTGTGGTGGGCGGGCGCGGTGTTCGTGGTGGGTGTGGCCGGCTTCGGGGCCTGGGCGCTCCCGCTGATCCGGCGCAACCAGCGTTCGTGGCGCTACGCGGAGCGGGCCGACGACCTCCTGATCGAACACGGCGTGCTGCTGCGCAGGCTGGTGGTTGTGCCGTACGGGCGGATGCAGTTCGTGGACGTCGCGGCGGGTCCGCTGGAGCGGCACTTCGGGATCGCCACGGTGACCCTGCACACCGCGTCGGCCTCCTCCGACGCACGGGTACGCGGCCTGCCGCCCGCCGAGGCCGCGCGCTTGCGCGACCGGCTCGCGGCGCTGGGCGAGGCCCGATCGGCGGGGCTGTGACCGGCGACGAACGACCGGTGGAGCCGTCGGTCGAACAGCAGGGCGAGCGGTCGGGCGCGCCGACGGTCGAGCCGCGTCGGCTGCACCCGCTGACCCCGCCCGCGCGCGGCTGGGTGGTCATCGCGGCCTGCCTCGGCGTGGTGGTGCACAACGTCAACTCCGGCTGGGCGACCCCGAGTCGGCTGATCATCGGGCTCGGCGTGCTGGTGCCGCTCGCGTTCGCCTACGGCTATCTGTCGTGGTGGTTCACCACGTTCCGGATCGAGGGCGACGACCTGCGGATCGATTCCGGGATGGTGTTCCGCCGGACCCGGCACGTGCGCCTGTCCCGGCTCCAGGCGGTCGACGTGGTGCGTCCGCTGGTGGCCCGGTTGTTCGGGCTGGCGGAGTTGCAGTTGCAGGTGGCGGGAGGGGACAAGGCCGAGGCGAGTCTGTCCTATCTGGGCGAGGCCGACGCGCAGCGGTTGCGGGCCGAACTGCTCGCGCGCGCCGCCGGGGTGCGGCCGGACGTGGGGGAGGCGCCCGAGCAGCCGTTGGTGGCGGTGCCGCTGTCGGCGGTGGTCGGCTCGGTACTGCTGTCGGTGGGCACGTGGGCCGCGTTGGCGCCGAGCGTGGCGATCCTGGTGTTGGCCTTCGTACTGCACGAACTCGCTTTCGTGTTCGGCACGTTGCCGTTGTTCCTGGCCGCGTGGCAGTTCACCGCGGGCCGGGTGATCCGCAACTTCGACTTCACCGTGGCGCGCTCGCCGGACGGGTTGCGGCTGCGGCACGGGCTGCTGGAACAGCGGCATCAGACCGTGCCGCCCGGTCGGGTCCAGGCGGTGCGGATCGTGCAGCCGTGGTTGTGGCGGTTGCCCGGCTGGGTCCGGGTCGAAATCAACGTGGCCGGCTACGGCGGCAAGGACACGGACGCCAAGGAGACGATCCTGCTGCCGGTGGCGCCGCGCGCGGTCGCCCACGGGCTGCTCGGCCAGATCCTGCCGGGTGTGGACATCGACGCGATCGAGCTGATCCCGGCTCCGCGCCGGGCCCGTTGGCACGACCCGGTGGGCTGGTCGGCCTACGCGTACGGAGCGGACGGCGAGGTGTTCGTCGCGCGCAGCGGGCGCTTCCACCGGATCCTCGACGTGATTCCGCACGCGAAGGTGCAGAGCGTACGACGCACCCAGGGACCGTGGGAGCGCCGGTTGGGCCTGGCCACGGTGCACCTCGACTCGACCCCGGGCCCGGTACACGTGCGGGCGGCCCGACGGGACGCGGTGGAGGCGGACACGATTGTCGCGGAACAGGCCGAACGCTCGCGTACCGGGCGTCGTGGAGCGGGCACGGAACGCTGGATCCAGGGTGCATCTGACAGCTCGTCAGGTTCCGCCTCTTCCCTCGGCGAGGGCGCCGGTTAATATCTGACGCATCGTCATATTCGCAGGGAGGCAGCGATGAGTCAGGTCGAGTCGAAGGGTGGGGCCCCGCTCGCGGGGGTTCGCATCATCGAATGTTCGATGCTGGGACCGGCCGCGATCACCTCGTCGCTGGTGGACCTCGGCGCCGAGGTGATCAAGATCGAGCCGCCGCAGGGGGACTACATCCGCGACATGACGTGGCCGATCGTGGAGGGCACCTCGCTGATGCACCTCCACGTCAACCGCGGCAAGAAGTCGCTGGTGCTGGACCTGCGCAAGCCGGAGGCGATCGAGACCTTCAAGGCCCTGGTCAAGGACGCCGACGCGGTGATCGAGGCGATGCGGCCGGGCGGGCTGGCGCGCCGCGGGATCGGCTTCGAGGACCTGCGGAAGATCAACCCGAGGATCGTCTTCTGCACGATCTCCGGCTACGGCGCCACCGGTCCGTACCGGGACATGCCCAGCCACGGTGTGGCCTACGACACCTGGGCCGGGGTGGTCAAGCCCGCGATCGACGAGGACGGCTTCCCGTATCTGCCCGAGCACGCCTCGATCGGCATCCACGCCGGTCCGATGTTCGGCGCGCTCGGCGTGCTCGCGGGCATCATCCGGGCCCGGGCCACCGGTGAGGGCGGCATGATCGACATCGCGCAGTCGGACGCCGCCGCGTCGATGGACTGGCTGCGCAGCGAGACCTGGAAGGCGTACGAGCGGCCCGAGTCCGAGGTGACGGGGAACAAGTCGGACGGCTACGCCCGGCGGGCGCCCGGCACCGGTGGCATGGAGAAGGGCGTCCGGTACCAGATCTACGCGACGAAGGACGACCGGCACGTGCTGTTCATGGCGTCCGAGCAGTCGTTGTGGAAGAACTTCTGCGAGGCGGTGGACCGGGCCGACCTGTTCGAGCGCTGGCCCGGCTCGAAGTACGCGGACCACGCGGTCGGCAACGTCGAACTGCGGGGCATCCTGCGGGACATCTTCGCCACGCGAACCGCGCGCGAGTGGATCGAGTTCGGCAACGAGGCGAACACGCCGATCGCGCCGGTGAACACGCCGCAGACGATCGCCGAGGACCCGCAGTTCCGGCACAGGTTCCCGTGGATCGGTCAGGATCGGCTCGGCTGCGAGCAACTGCCGTCGCCGATCAAGTTCGTCGGCGAGACGCTTCCCGTGCCGGAGCGGGCGCCGACGGTGGGCGAGCACAGCGCGGCCGTCCTCGCGGACCTGCTCGGGTACGACGAGGCCAAGATCGCCGAACTCCGTGCAGCGGGCGCACTCGGCGCGAGCTGACCCCACGGTGCGGGGCCGCGCCCACGCGGCGCGCGCGTTGGGCGCGGGCCGGCCGGTGTGGGCTTGTGCGGCCGGGCCCGGCTCATGTGTCGGTTGGGCTGGGATGGCCTCAAACGCCGGCCGGGCTGGGGTGGGCTTGTGTGGCCGGGCCCGGCCCATGCGTTGGTTGGGCTGGGATGGCCTCAAACGCCGGCCGGGCTGGATTGTGTCGGTTGGGTTGGGGTGCCGCCGGTGTCGGTCGGGGTGAGTGGGGGGCGCTTCATGTGCGGGCCTTGAACGTTGGCCGGGTCGGGCTTGTGGCTGGGTTCGGCTCATGCGTTGGTTGGGCTGGGGTGGCCTCAAACGCCGGCCGGGCTGGATTGTGTCGGTTGGGTTGGGGTGGCGCCCGTGCCGGCCGTGGCGCCCGTGCCGGCCGGGCTGGATTGTGTTGGTTGGGGTGCCGTTGGTGCCGGTCGGGGGGGCGCTTGTGTTGGGTGGTGAGGTTGGGCTCGTGGGCCGACCCGGTTTCACGTGCCGTTGCGTTCGGCTTGGCTATACGCGCTGCCCGTTCCGCCCCGGCCTTGCGTGCCGTCCTGGCGCGGACTCTGCCCGTTGCCGCTGTTTGCCCGGTTCGGCGCGGAGTCACCGGGTGGGGGCTGATTGGGTCAGCCAGTGGAAGTCGCCCAGGCCGCCTCTGGCGGTGAGTTCGCCTGCCTCGCCTGCGTCGCGGAGGGCCGACAGGTATGCGGTCGGGTCGGTGCGGGCGAGTGCGTAGGGTGGGCGTTGCCCGGTTACGCCCAGTGCGCGCAGCGCGTGTCGCTGGGTGGTCAGGACCGTGCCGCCCGCCCCCGCGGCCTCGCCCGCCGCCGCCACCGCGTCCATCGCCACATGGCACGTCACGTCGCACGTGCCGTCCGGCACCGGCGGCACCTGGCGGCCCTGCCGGTACCCCGCCAGCGACCCGTACGGCGGTCGCCCCCCGCCCACGTGCCCGTAGTCGATCGCGACCGCGACCCCCCGCTCCAGCCGCCCGACCGCCCGCGCCCACGCCGCGTCCCGGGGCGCGCCGATCTCCGCCCGCCGCCCCGGCCGCGCGTCCCCCAGCGGCCACCACCGCTCCAGCCAGCGCGCGTCCTCGCCGCCGACCGGTGCGCCGAGCCGCTCGTGACCGGTGCGCACGTCCACCTCGACCACCCGCACCACCCCGCGCGCGTCCACCTCGACCACGTCGACGGGGATGTTGTCCAACCACTCGTTGGCGACCAGCAGCACATTCCGGCCGGCCGGGATCTCCGGCCCCCACCCGATCGACGGCGGCAACACCTCGGGGCGGTCGGCGACGTCGACGCCGACCGACTCCAGATGCGGCGCGATCCGGCACAGCGCGATCAACAACTCGCCGCGCCCCGCGCCCACGTCCACCACGGTGTCCAGGCCCGAGGCCGCCGCGAGGTCCGCCAGCGCCCGGGCGAACAGCGGGGAGGCGTGTACCGAGGTGCGGAAATGCCCGGCCGGCCCCTCGGCCCGGCGGTAGAAGCCCTCTGCTCCGTACAGCGCCCGACGGGTGGCTTCCTGCCAGGTCAGCCATCGTTCCATCGCACCCGACGGTACCGGCCCGCCGATGCTGCCGTGCGATCGAGGTCGGGTCCGTGGCGATCCGTCCGGAGTGTGGGCGAACGTGTGTGCCCGTCTACCCTGCCTGTGTGCATCACCTGTACGCCTGGCTCCGTGGGCGCCCCCTGCTCGTCGACGGGGCGTGGGCGCTGCTGCTGCTCATGTTCGGCGGGTTCGAGGTGATCATCGATCAACCCGGTCCGCCCGACGTGCCGCACCTGGTCGCGCTCGGCGCGATGTCGCTGGTGCTGCTGATCCGCCGGCGCAATCCCACCCTCGCGTTGGTGGCCACCCTCGTGATCGGGATCTTCCAGCTCTTCGACGACGTGGCGCCGGGCCTGGAGGCACTGGCGATGCCCGCGATTGCCTACAGCGCCGCCGCGTACAGCCCGCGCTGGGTCTCGCGCACGGCGCTGGTCGCCGGCGTGCTCGCGCCGATCGCGGCGGTGCTGCGCTGGTGGGACAACCCGGACGTCGGCGCCACCGGGGTGATCTTCTTCACGCTGCTGCTGATGGGCCCGTTCGTGATCGGCTGGGTGCTGGGCGACTCGATGCGCACCCGGCGGGCCTACTACGTCGAGTTGGAGGACCGGGCCGATCGGCTGGAGCGCGAGCGGGACCAGCAGGCGCAGATCGCGGCGGCCGGCGAGCGAGCCCGGATTGCGCGCGAGTTGCACGACGTGGTGGCGCACAACGTGTCGGTGATGGTCGTCCAGGCCGACGGCGCCGCCTACGCGCTCGACAACGCGCCCGAGCTGACCCGCGAGGCGCTGGGCACGATCTCCTCGACCGGGCGCGAGGCGCTGGCCGAAATGCGTCGCCTGCTCGGCGTGCTGCGCTCGCAGACCGAGACCGACACCTACGTCCCGCAACCGGGCGTCGAACAGCTGGAGGACCTCCTCGACCGGGTCCGCAACGCCGGCCTCCCGGTCGACCTGACCGTGCAGGGGGTGCCGGTCGAGCTGTCCCAGGGCGTGGCGCTGACCGTGTACCGGATCGTCCAGGAGGCCCTGACCAACACCCGCAAACACGGCGGCCCGAACGTCAAGGCGCTGGTGCGGCTGCGCTACCTGGGCGACGACGTCGAACTGGACGTCGGCGACGACGGGCGCGGCGCGGCGGCGCCGGGCGACGGGATGGGGCACGGCCTGGTCGGCATGGGCGAGCGGGTCGCGATGTTCGGCGGCCGACTGGAGACCGGGCCCGCGCCCGGCGGCGGTTGGCAGGTGCGCGCGCTGCTGCCGGTACGACCCGCGGACGGTGCCTGAGCCGATCCGGCCGGCCTCCGGAGCGAGACGCACCCGGCGCGGGGTGCGACTTGTGGCGGAGGGATGATTCGGTAAGTCGGTGGACGCGCGTCGGGCGGGGCCCACGTAGCGTCGAAGTGTGCAACGAATCTACGCGTGGCTGCGAGCACACCCCCTGTGGGTCGACTCGGTGTGCACGATTCCGGTCTTCGGCCTCGGTGTGCTTCAGGTCTTCTCCGACGGGTCGAGCTCGGACGCCCCCACATGGTGGTGGCTGCTCCTGACCACGCTGCTCAGCCTGGGCATGATGCTGCACCGGGTGCGCCCGTTCACCGCCACCGCGCTGGTCGTGGTCGGCGGGTTGATGCAGCTGGTCTGGGACAACACGATCACCGCCGCCAACTACGCGATGCTCGTGTCGTTGTACACCGCCGCCAAGTCGGGCCCGCGCTGGCTCTCCCGGGCCGGCCTGGCGATGACCCTGATCGGGCCGGCCGTACTGCTCGCCCGGTTCCCCTCCTCGGCCGAATCCTCGTTCAAGGCCAACCTCTTCGGCCTGACGTTCACCGTGGTCCTGCTCGCCATCGCATGGGTGCTGGGCGATTCGATGCGTACCCGGCGGGCGTTCTACGCCGAGTTGGAGGAGCGGGCCACCCGGCTCGAGTTCGAGCGCGACCAGCAGGCGCAGATCGCCGCCGCGGCCGAGCGGGCCCGGATCGCCCGCGAGTTGCACGACGTGGTGGCGCACAACGTGTCGGTGATGGTGGTGCAGGCCGACGGCGCGGCGTACGCGATCGACGCGGCGCCGGATCGCGCCCGCGAGGCGCTGGGCACGATCGCGGCGACCGGGCGCGAGGCGCTGGCCGAGATGCGCCGCCTCCTGGGCGTGCTGCGCTCGCAGAGCGAGACCGAGGCGTACGTGCCGCAGCCCGGCGTCGAGCAACTCGACGAACTGGTCGAGCAGGTGCGCACCACCGGCCTGAACGTGGAGCTCACGGTCGCGGGCGTGCCGGTCGAATTGCCGCAGAGCGTGGCGCTGACCGCGTACCGGATCGTCCAGGAGGCGCTGACCAACACCCGCAAGCACGGCGGCCCCGACGTCACCGCGAAGGTCGGCGTCGGCTACGGGGAGGCCGGCCTGGAGATGGAGATCAGCGACGACGGGCGGGGCGCGGCGGCGCCGGGCGACGGCATGGGGCACGGCCTGGTCGGCATGCGCGAGCGGGTCGCGATGCTGGGCGGCCGGTTGCGGACCGGCCCCACCGTCGGCGGCGGGTGGTCGGTCAGTGCGATGCTGCCCTACGCCGGCCGGTCCGATTCCGCGTCCGCCGCCGCAGGCCCGTCCCGAACGACTCTTCAAGGAGCCCAGTGAGCATCAAGGTGATGCTGGTAGACGACCAGGAATTGTTGCGGACCGGCTTCACCATGGTGTTGCAGGCGCAGCCGGACATGAGCGTGGTGGCCGAGGCCGGCGACGGCGTCGAGGCGCTCGACAAGCTGCGGCACGTGGACGTCGACGTGGTCCTGATGGACGTGCGGATGCCGCGCATGGACGGCGTCGAGGCGTGCCGCCGGATCTGCGCGGACGGCGGTGAGAACGCCTTGGTGCTGCCCGAGGGTCGGGTGCGGCCCAAGGTGCTCATGCTGACCACCTTCGACCTCGACGAGTACGCGTTCGCCGCGCTCAAGGCCGGGGCGAGCGGCTTCCTGCTCAAGGACGTGCCGCCGCCGGAGCTGCTGTCCGGGATCCGGGCGGTGGCCTCGGGCGACGCGGTGGTGGCGCCGAGCACGACCAAGCGCCTGCTCGACCGGTTCGCGCCGATCCTGCCCAGCGACCACGAGCCCCGCCCGGACGTGGTGGACGCGCTGACCGAGCGCGAGCTGGAGGTGATGATGCTGGTCGCCCAGGGCCTGTCCAACGCGGAGATCGCGCAGCGGCTGTTCCTGTCCGAGGCGACCATCAAGACGCACGTCGGTCGGATCCTGATGAAGCTCGGGCTGCGCGACCGGGTCCAGGTCGTGGTGCTGGCGTACGAAACCGGCCTGGTCAAGGCCCGCGGCCGGTAGCGTCCCGGGCGCGCGGGCCGACCGCCCGGCCCGCGCACCCGGCCGGCTTGGTCGGCTCGGCCGGGTCAGTCGGTGTAGAAGCCGCCGTCCGGGTGCAACATCTCGCCGGTGAAGTAGGACGACTGGTCGCTCGCCAGGAACAGCGCCGCGTTGGCCACCTCGCGCGCGGTGCCCATCCGGCCCAGCGGCACGCTGCCGAGCAGCCGCTGCTCCAGCTCCGGCACGCCGCGCAGGACCGCGGTCATGTTGGTCTCGATGAAGCCCGGGCCGATCGCGTTGACCCGGATCCCGGCCGGGCCGAGCGCGAGGGCCGCCTGCTTGGTCAGCATCCACACGCCCGCCTTGGACACCGCGTAGCCCGGCCCGCCCGTCTCGGGGTGGCGCGCGGCGATCGAGGCGACGGTGATGATCGAGCCGCGCCGGCCCCGGGCGACCATCCAGCGGGCGGCGGCCTGGACCGCCAGGAGCGTGCCGGTCAGGTTCACGTCCAGCACCCGCTGCCACTCGGCGAGCGGGCTGTCGGTGAACCGCCTGATCGGGTCCGACTCGACCGGGGCGGCCCGCCGGCGCCGGCCGCCGACGTGGTCGGCCGTGGTGATGCCCGCCGCGGTGACCAGCACGTCGATCGCGCCGAACGTGTCGATCGCGTGCTGCATCACCGTCCCGGTGTCGGTCGGACTGCTCGGGTCGGTGTGCATGTAGGTGGCCCGTCGGCCGCGCTTCTCGACCGCCTCGATGGTGTCCATCGCGGCCTCGTCGCGCACGTCGGCGACCACGATGTCGGCGCCCTCCTCGGCGAAGCGCTCACAACACGCGCGGCCGATCCCGTCGGCGCCGCCGGTGACCACGGCGACTCGTCCGTCGAGCTGTCCCATCTCCGCTCCCCATCCCCTGTACCCGTCCCCTGTGCCCGTCGCCGCACGTGTCCCCGCGCGTACGCGTGCGATCGATGGTGTTGCCCATCCTGCGCGGCCCTCGAAACTCGGCGCCGTTCGAGGCATGCTGTTACACCGTTACAGACATGCTGTCGCGCCGCCGCGGACGCGGCGCCCGTCCCGGGGGACCCGCCATGACCAAGGAGATCGCATGACCACCAGCGCACCCGGCCGCCCCGCTGTCCACCTCGGCGTCGACGACCTGCCGTTCGTCGACATCGGCGGCGGCAACAAGCTCAAGGTGTTGTGCGTCAAGGAGGAGGAGGAGGGCCTGTGGATCGTGGAGAACGTCTTCCAGCCCGGCTTCGCGGTCGAGACGCACCGGCACACCGGACCCGTGTACGGCTACACCACCTCGGGCGCGTGGAAGTACGCCGAGTACGACTACGTCAACCGGGCCGGCTCGTTCCTGTACGAGCCCGCCGGATCGGTGCACACGCTCACCTGCGTGGAGCCGGACACCCGGGTCTGGTTCCAGATGTACGGCGCCAACCTCAACCTGGACGCGGACGGGAACATCACCTCGGTGACCGACGGTCCCGGCACCCTGCGGGCCTACCGCGCGCTGTGCGAGGCGCAGGGTTTCGGCCGGCCGAACGTGCTGGTGGGTTGAGGATGTCCGCGAGTCGAGATTGCGAGGGGGCACGATGACCGCCATCGCCGAGCGGGCCGAACCGGACCTGTACCACCCCGAGCGGTACGTGGACGGCCCGCCGCACGCGCTGTTCGCCGAGTTGCGCCGGACCCGGCCGGTGTACTGGCAGGACATCCCGGGGCAGCCGGGCTACTGGGCGGTGCTGCGGCACGCCGACGTCGAGTACGTCTCGCAACACCCCGAGATCTTCTCCGCCGAGGCGGGCGGGATCCTCGTCGAGGACCTCGAACCGGACCGCCTGGAGGCGCTGCGCGGCACGCTGCTCTCGATGGATCCGCCGCGGCATCGGGCCTACCGCAAGCCGCTGGTCAAGTCCTTCACCGCGCGGGTCGTCGGCGGCATGGAGGATCGGATCCGGGCCATCTGCCGGGAAATCCTGGCCCGGGTGGGTGGCGGCGAGGTCGAGTTCGTGCACGACGTCACCTCCGGGCTGCCCACCCAGGTGATCGGCGAGCTGATGGGCCTGCCGGCCGCGGACTGGGACCACATCCACGCGCTCGCCGAACGCAACACGGCGGGCGAGGGCGGCACGGCGGCGATCGAGATGGCCCGCTACGCGATGGGCTTCGCGGCGCGGCGCCGGATCGAGGAGCCGCGCGCGGACATCACGTCGCTGATCCTGGAGTCCGAGTTCGGCGGCCGGATGATGACCGACCTCGACTTCGGCCGGTTCTTCGTGCAGTTGGTGACCGCGGGCAACGACACCACCAAGACGATGCTCTCCGCCGGGCTGGACGCGCTGCTCGCCCACCCCGACCAGCTCGCCGCGCTGCGCGCGGATCGGGCGCTGGTGCCGGGCGCGGTGGAGGAGATCCTGCGCTGGGCCAACCCGCTGCACTACTTCCGCCGCACCGCCACCCGGGACACCGAACTGCGCGGTGTGCGGATCCGGGCGGGCGAGAAGGTGGCGATGTACTACACCTCGGCCAACCGCGACGAGGACATCTTCGCCGACCCGCAACGCTTCGACATCACCCGCAGGCCCAACCCGCACCTGTCCTTCGGTTTCGCCGAGCACTTCTGCCTGGGCGTGCACATCGCCCGACTGGAGGGCCGGGTGTTCTTCGAGGAGCTGCTCGCGGCGCATCCCGTGATCGAGCGGACCGGCGAGCCCGAGCGGTTGTGCTCCAACCTCAACAACGCGCTCACCCGGATGCCGGTGCGGCTGGGGTAGCGAACGACGACCGAGGGTGACCCCGGGCGGGCCGGGCCCGCCCGGGGTCTCCGCATGCGCTTTTTCCGGTTTCCCGGAGCGTGACAGGCATGCGACACGGGTCGAAAGGGGACACATAGACGATCGACTCGGGGAAGGCGAAGAGGGCCGAATCCTCGTACCCGGCCCGCACAGGCTCGTACTCGGTTTCATCGGCACCGGTCTCCGGGAGGCTTCCCATGGGCAGCCGTCAACTGGTCATACGCGTGGGACGCCGCTGTGCGCTCGCGGTCGCCGCGGTCGGGATCGTCGCGGCGGCCGGAGCCCTGGACGCCGGCCCGGCTCCCGCTCCGTCACCCGAGCGCAGTAGCGCCGTCGCGTCGGTGGAATCCGCGCCCCGAGGCGACGGAGCGAGCCCGTCCGCCTACTCGCTGCAGACCCAGGGCGGTCCGCGCAGCGTGCGGGTCGCCCGGGTGGTCACCGGCACGATGTTGCTGACCGGCCTCGTGCTCACCGCGCTCGGCGCGATCGGCATGCGCGGACCGGAGCTGATCCGCCGCAAGGTCGCCCTGCGGGCCTCCTACGCGGCCGGTGCCTCCCGCTACCGGTGGCCGGCGCCGAGTCCGCGGCCGGCCCACCCGCCGACCATCCCGGGGACCGGTCCGCCCGGCGCGTGAGTACCCTGATCGGGCCAGTACTCGTCCGGTACCCGCCGCGGACTGGAACGGAAGGCTCGCTCGCGTGAACAACGACATCACCGCACGCCCGTATCCGCACGGCCGCTCGCCCGACCCCGCCGACCGCCCCGCGCGGCTGCGCGTGGGCGTGGTGGGCACCGGCCGCGTCGGCCCGACCCTGGCCGCCGCCCTCGCCCTCGCCGGGCACTCGGTGGTGGCCGCCTCCGGCGTCTCCGAGGCATCCCGGCGCCGCGCCGAGGAACTGCTCCCGGGTGTCCCGCTGGTCACCCCGCAGGAGGTCATCGCGGCCTCCGACCTGACCCTGCTGACCGTGCCCGACGACGCGCTGGAAGCCCTGGTGCACGGCCTGGCCGAGACCGGGGCGATCAAGGCCGGCCAACTCCTGGTGCACGCCTCCGGGCGCTACGGCGTCGCCATCCTGGAGCCGGCCACCCGCGCCGGCGCGTTGCCGCTCGCGCTGCACCCCGTGATGACCTTCACCGGCAGCACCGTCGACCTGGAACGGCTGGCCGGCTGCTCCTTCGGGGTCACCTCGCCCGAGGTGCTGCGACCGGTCGCCGAGGCGCTGGTGGTGGAGATGGGCGGCGAGCCCGAGTGGATCGAGGAGCAGGACCGCGCGCTCTACCACGTGGCCCTGGCCAACGGCGCGAACCACCTGGTCACCCTGGTCGCGCAGTCGATCGAACTGCTCGGCGCGGCCGGCGTGCGGGCCCCGGGCCGGATGCTCGGGCCGCTGCTCGGCGCCGCCCTGGACAACGCGCTGCGCGCCGGCGACCATGCGCTGACCGGTCCGGTGGCGCGCGGCGACGCGGGCACGGTGGCCGCGCACGTTGCCGAGCTGCGTCGGGTCTCGCCCGAGGCGCTGGCCGCCTACGTGGCGATGGCCCGGCTGACCGCGGACCGCGCGCTCAACGCCGGGCTGCTCAAGGCCGAGGCGGCCGAGGCGCTGCTCGGTGTACTGGCCGAGGGAGGCCGACCGTGACCGATGTGCGACTGGCCCGGACCGCGGCCGAACTCGCCGAGGACACCCGCCCGCACGGACTGCGCGCGGTGGTGATGACGATGGGCGCGCTGCACGAGGGGCACGCCGCGCTGATCCACGCCGCGCGCGCGTTCGTCGGCCCGGCCGGACACGTGGTGGTCACCGTGTTCGTCAACCCGCTCCAGTTCGGCGCGGGGGAGGACCTGGACCGCTACCCGCGCACCCTGGATGCCGACCTGGCGGTGAGCGCGCGGGCGGGCGCCGACGTGGTGTTCGCGCCCTCGGTGGACGAGGTGTACCCGGGCGGCGAGCCGCAGGTGCGGATCACCGCCGGACCCACCGGCGCGGTCCTCGAAGGCGCCTCCCGCCCCGGCCACTTCGACGGCATGCTCACCGTGGTGGCCAAGCTGCTGCACCTGACCGACCCGAAGGTCGCCTTCTTCGGCGAGAAGGACGCCCAGCAACTGGCGCTGATCCGGCGTATGGTGCGCGATCTGAACTTCCCCGTCGAGATCGTGGGCGTGCCCACCGTCCGCGAACCCGACGGACTGGCCCGGTCCAGCCGCAACCGCTATCTCTCCGCGTCCGAGCGGGAGATCGCGCTCTCCCTCGGGCGCGCGCTCGACGCGGGCGCCGGGCGCGCCGCCGACGGCGCGGCGGCGGTGCGGGCCGCGGCCGTGGGGGTGCTGCGGGCCGTACTCGAGCCCGACTACGTGGAGTTGGTCGATCCCGACGACTTCACCCCGGTGGCCGCGGACCACGCGGGCCCGGCGATCCTGGCGCTGGCGGCCCGCGTCGGCACCACCCGCCTCATCGACAACGCCCGCCTGACGATCACGGGAGTCCCCCGGTCATGATGCGCACGATGTTCAAGTCCAAGATCCACCGCGCGACGATCACGCAGGCGGACCTCCACTACGTCGGATCCATCACCATCGACGAGGATCTGCTCGAAGCCGCCGACATCCTGCCCGGCGAACTGGTGCACGTGGTCGACATCGACAACGGCGCCCGCCTGGAGACGTACACGATCGCGGGCCCGCGCGGCACCGGCGTGATCGGCATCAACGGCGCCGCGGCACGGCTGGTGCACACCGGCGACCTGGTGATCATCATCGCGTACGCGCAGGTCACCGACGCCGAGGCGCGGGCGATGAAGCCGCGCGTGGTGTTCGTCGACACGGCCAACACGATCACCGGCACCGGGCACGACCCGGCCGAGGCGCTGCCCGGCGGGGAGACCGTGCGCGGCGACCGCGTGGCCCCCGCCCGGACCACGTCGTGAACGCGCCCGCACAACCCATGCGCCTGGCCGCGCCCGATCCCGGCTGGACCGTACGGGCCGATGTCATCGTGGTCGGCTCCGGCGTGGCCGGCCTGACCGTCGCGCTGCGGGCCCGGCGGGCCGGCCGGGTGTTGTTGGTGACCAAGGGCCGGCTCGACGAGGGCTCCACCCGCTGGGCGCAGGGCGGGATCGCGGCCGCGCTCGACGAGGGCGACAGCCCCGAACAGCACCTGCGCGACACGCTCGTGGCCGGCGCCGGGCTGTGCCTGGAGGACGCGGTCCGGGTGCTGGTCACCGAGGGCCCCGACGCGGTGCGCCGACTGATCGACACCGGCGCCGAGTTCGACCGGGGCCCCGACGGCGACGTGCTGCTCACCCGCGAGGGCGGCCACCTGCGCAACCGCATCGTGCACGCGGGCGGCGACGCGACGGGGGCGGAGATATCGCGCGCGCTGGTCGCCGCGGTGCACGCCCTGCCCGACATCGAGGTGATCGAGAACGCGCTCGTGCTCGACCTGTTGAAGGACGAGAGCGGGCGGGCCGCCGGGGTCACGCTGCACGTGATGGACGAGGGCGCGCGCGACGGGGTGGGCGCCGCGGTGGGTCGGGCCGTCGTGCTCGCCACCGGCGGCATGGGCCAGGTGTTCTCATCCACCACCAACCCCTCGGTGTCCACCGGTGACGGGGTCGCGCTCGCGCTGCGCGCCGGGGCGGAGGTCACCGACCTGGAATTCGTGCAATTCCACCCGACCGTCTTGTGGTTGGGCCCGAACGCCGAGGGACAGCAGCCGCTGGTCTCCGAAGCGGTCCGCGGCGAGGGCGCGTACCTCGTGGACGCGGCGGGCGTACGGTTCATGACCGACCGACACCCGCTCGGCGAACTCGCCCCGCGCGACGTCGTGGCCAAGGGCATCATGCGCCGGATGGCCGAGACCGGTGCCGAGCACATGTACCTGGACGGCCGGCACTTCGGCGCGCAGATGTGGAAGCACCGCTTCCCGACCATCCTGGCCGCGTGCCTGGCGCACGGGATCGACCCGGTGACCGAGCCGATCCCGGTCGCTCCCGCCGCGCACCACGCGAGTGGAGGGGTCCGCACCGACCTGCACGGCCGCACGAGCGTGCCGGGGTTGTACGCCTGCGGGGAGGTGGCCTGCACCGGTGTGCACGGCGCCAACCGGCTCGCCTCCAACTCGCTTCTGGAGGGCCTGGTCTTCGCCGAGCGCATCGCCGCCGACCTGGCCGGGGAACTGCCGCCGTTCGCCGAGCCGGTCGCACCGAGCGCACCCGCGGGGCTGCTGGGCGAGGCGGTGCGCCTGCCGCTGCAACGCGCGATGACCTCGGGCGCCGGGGTGTTGCGCAACGAGGCCGGGATGGCCGCGACCGAGGCCGCGCTGACCGGCCTCGCGGCGCGCGCCGGCGACGATCCGTGCACGTCGACGTGGGAGACCACCAACCTGCACCTGGTCGCGAGCGCGCTCACTCGTGCCGCGCGGCTGCGCGAGGAGACGCGCGGCTGCCACTGGCGCGAGGACCACCCCGACCCCGACGACACGGCATGGCGCGGCAATCTGGTCACGACGCTGCGCGATGGCGAGCTGCGGGTCGCCTATCAGGCCCACGAACCGAAGGAGTCCACCGAGTGAGCACCGACCAGCTGTCCGCCGACCTCACCGCGCGCCTGGCCGAGGCCGGGCTCGACCCGCTCGCCGTCGCCGCGCTCGTGGCCGCCGCCGTCGCGGAGGACCTGGCCGGCGGCGTGGATGTCACCTCGGTGGCCACCATCCCGGAAACCGCGCGCGGGCACGCCGACTTCACCGCCCGCGCCGCGGGTGTGGTCGCGGGCCTGCCGGTCGCCGAGGCGGTCCTCGAATTCGTCTGCGGCGCCGACCTGGTGGTCACCCGGCACGTCCGGGACGGCGACGCGGTGGCGCCCGGCACGGTGCTGTTCGGCGCCGAGACGGGCACCCGCGCGCTGCTCACCGCGGAGCGGGTGGCGCTGAACCTGCTCTCCCGGCTGTCCGGGGTGGCGACCGTCACCCGCGCGTGGGTGGACGCGGTCCACGGCACCGGCGCCGCGATCCGGGACACCCGCAAGACCACGCCGGGTCTGCGCGCGTTGGAGAAGTACGCGGTGCGCTGCGGCGGCGGGGTCAACCACCGCATGTCGCTGTCCGACGCGGCGATGGTCAAGGACAACCACGTCGTCGCCGCGGGCGGGGTCGCGGAGGCGTTCAAGGCCGTGCGGGCGGCGTTCCCGGACCTTCCCGTCGAGGTCGAGGTGGACCACCTCGAGCAGATCCCGCCGGTCCTGGAGGCGGGTGCCGACCTGATCCTCCTGGACAACATGAGCACCCGACAGATGCGCGAGGCGGTGGCCCTGGTCGCGGGCCGGGCCCGACTCGAGGCCAGTGGCGGGCTCACCCTGGGGACCGCCCGGGAGGTCGCCGAGACCGGTGTGGACTACCTCTCGATCGGCGCGCTGACCCACTCCGCCCCGATCCTGGACATCGGTGTGGACCTGCGCGCCTGAGCGACCGGTACCGTTCACCGGATCAACCGTCCGCGCTCCTCCCGCCCTCCCGAAGCCGCGCTCCGTCCCCCACGGCCCGAGCCAGAACACCAAGGACGCCCACGATGTTGCTCACCATCGACGTCGGTAACTCGCATACCGTGCTCGGCCTGTTCGACGGTGACGAGATCGTCGAGCACTGGCGCATCTCGACCGAGGCCCGGCGGACCGCCGACGAACTCGCGGTCGTCCTCGCGGGCCTGCTCGGCCAGCATCCGCTGATCGGTGCCGAGGGCATCGACGGCATCGCGATCTGCTCCACCGTGCCGTCCGTGCTGCACGAGATGCGGGACATGGTGCGGCGCTACTACGGCGACATCCCCACGGTCGTGGTCGAACCCGGGGTCAAGACCGGCGTGCCGGTCCTGATGGACAACCCCAAGGAGGTCGGCACCGACCGGATCATCAACGCGCTCGCGGCCGTCAAGCTGTACGGCGGCCCGTGCGTGGTGGTCGACTTCGGCACCGCGACCACGTTCGACGCGGTCAGCACCAAGGGCGAGTACGTCGGCGGCGCGATCGCCCCCGGCATCGAGATCTCGGTGGACGCGCTGGGCGCCCGCGGCGCGCAGTTGCGCAAGATCGAGCTGATGCGCCCGCGCAGCGTGATCGGCAAGAGCACGGTCGAGGCGATGCAGGCCGGCATCCTGTACGGCTTCGCCGGCCAGGTGGACGGTGTGGTCAAGCGCATGGCGGCCGAGTTGTCCCCGGACGACCCGGACGCGGTCACGGTGGTGGCCACGGGCGGGCTGGCCACGCTGGTCCTGGGCGAGGCGTCGGTGATCGACGTGCACGAGCCGTGGTTGACCCTGATCGGGCTGCGGATGGTGTACGAGCGCAACGCGACGGTCTGAGCGCGGGCCGGGCCCGGATTCGCCGTCCAAGTCGGAAAAACACAAGCATGAAATAAGCAGGATTGTCCGGCTCGCCGCATACAGTGCGTGGTATGCCGACGCCACATGGTGACCAGGGGATGGCCTTCAGCGCGCACGAGGTGCGGGTGCTGCGTCGGGCGCTGACCGTCGCGCTGCGCGGCGGGCGCGACTCGGTCGACTTCTGGCTGCTGGGCCGGGCGATCGGCGAGGCGCACGACGAGCGGGAGCGGCTGCGCGCCTTCATGTCGGCCGAACTGCGCCGCTATCGCGCCGCGTTGCCGGGGAGCGCGGCCACGTTCCTGACCTGCCTGCGCAACGCCGTGGACGAGATCGCGCACGTGCCGTCGGCCGAGGACCTGGCCGCGCTGCGCACGGTCGTCGACCTCCCCTGCGGCCCCCACGAACGGGCGAGCCGCGCGGCCCTGTTGCGCCGCTGCACGCACTTGGCCGAGGCCGCCCTCGAACAACGCCTCACCGCCCGCGCCCACCGCCGAGCCGCCGCCGAAGCCGACCGCGCCACCCGCCCGGACCCGTTGGACATCCTCATCCCGGGCCGCGCGACAGCCGCTCCGCCGCCGTCGCGTCGGACGGCCGGCACCGCTCGACCCACCCCGCCCCCCGCGCCGGCGCAACCCACGACGCCGGAGGCCGAGGCGCACGCACCCGCCGCGCCCGAGCCGGCCGCCGTCGAGCCCGCCGCGACCGAGCCCGTCGAACCCGCAGCGCCGAAGCCGGAAGTCGTCGAGCCCGAGGCAACCGAGCCCACCGCCCCTGAGGCCGCCGGATCGGAGCACTCCGAGCCGGAAGCCACGGGGCCCGAGGCGCACGAGCCCGAGACCAGGGCCCCCGAGGTCCAAAAACCCGAAGCCCACGAGCCCGAAGCGCCAACTCTCGAACACGAGGCACCCACACCGGAATCCACCCTCGAAGAGGCTCCGACAACGCCGCCGACCGTCGACGTCCGGCCGACGGAAACCCTCTCCCAGGTGATCCCCCATCGCCGCCAAGGCCGCGTCCTCGGACAACTCCCCACCCCGGAAATCCTCCAGACCGGCACCGGCTGAACTCCGGTTCGAGGTCGAGCTCGCCAAGGCCTTACTGGCGCGAAGGGCGGCATCCACGCCGTCCCGGGCGCAACGGCCGCCGGGCCGGGAGGGCTTCGGGTGGGGCGTACGGTGGGGCGGGTCGCGGGTGGGTCATCCGCTCCTGTGGTCGGGTCGGACTCTTGGGGGATCGTTTGTTCCGCTCCTGCACATCCCGGGTTCGCGCACTCGGGTCGATCCTCGCGGCGATCATGCTGCTTTCCGTCGGCGCCGCGGTCGGCCCGGTGCATGCCGCCCGGTCGGGTCTGGCGCTGGGCTATTTCTCGTCCGACCTCTTCATGGACGATACCTATCCGGCGGAAAGCCGCCCGAATTACCGGTTCGACCTCTGGTTGACCTCCTCCGGGGGGCCCGTCGACGATGTGCGGCTCCGGTTCGACACCACGGGCATCGAGCCCTACGCAATGAGCGGCTACCCGTACCCGGGCCAACCGGACGACCCGTGCACCCACGATTCGGGGATCCACGTCTGTACCGTCGGCACGGTCGACGGCTACCACGAACTGCCCTCGATGATGATCGTGGGTTCGAACCGGAAGACGGATGCCCGTGCGGTGGGGCGATTCAGTGTGCAGGCGGAGACCGACGACGGGCGAATCCTGGTTCCGAAGACCTGGTTCACGGTGTCGAAGGCTCCCGATGTGCCCAAGGCCTACCAGCTGAAACAGCCCATCGGTGTGCGGGCGGACTCGACCGTGGATCCCATCGCCATGTTCCGCGTCGAGGACGGGATTCCCGGAGATCTCATCGTCTTTCTCCGGGCGGGCCCGGGTGCCCGGTTCCGGGACAGGTTCACCAACTGCCACTACTCTCGCGGCGGCGGCAGTGGCAGCGATCGGGAGCCGGAGGAGGCCCTGTGCGTCGCGGAAGGGCCCTTCACCGAATCCACCACGTACCAGCCGGCGACCCCGGTCGTGCTCGACATCTCCGCGGGTGTTTCCTCCACCTGGTTCGACGCCGCGGTGGGGAAGTTCGACGGACGAACCGTGACCGATTGGGTGACGAGGCACGGCGATGCCGAGCCCGGTACGGAACCCGCGCTCGACTTCACCGAGGTCGCGCAACTCCAGGGCGACCGATACGCGTCCTTCGATCTGTACAAGCCCGTGTGGCGTGTACGGACCGTCATTCGGCCCGGAGCCCCGATCAACACCGCGCCGTCCGCCCTGCCCGACGCGTCCGAGAAGCCCAAGAGCGCGCCGGAGCTTCCCCAGCCGCCGATCGACCGATCCGCCGCCCCGAAGTCCGCCGGTGATTCCGGCCTGTCCACGACCGCGCTGACCGCCCGCTGGGTGACGGCCGTGCTCCTGGCCGTCGGTATCGGCGTCGCCCTCGTCCTCCGGCGCCGTCGCAACGCATCCGCCCCGGACCGCTGAACCCGCCGCCTCCGGGTCGTACGCTCACTTCGTCCGGTCGAGCCTGGGGGATCGTCGTGCTCCATACCTGTCTGTCCCGCGCGCGAGCCCTCGTGGCGATCGTCGCCGCGTTCGTACTGCTCGGCGCCGGTGCCGCGGTGACCCCGGCGCGCGCCGCCGGACCGACCCTGACTCTCGGTTTCGTGTCCTCCCACATCACGATCAACGATGTCGTGGTGAACGAGGCGGCGCCGACCTCCGGGTTCGACCTGTGGCTGACCTCCTCCGGCGGCGCCGTCGAGGACGTGCGGATCCTGATCGACACCACACGGATGACCGACTACCACGTGGGCCTGCCGGCATGCGGCAGGGAGGAGGGCCTCCTCGACTGCCCCGTCGGCACGGTCGACGGCTACCGCGAACTGCCGCCGATGCGCGTCGGTACCCGCAACGGACCGCGGGCTCCCGAGGAGCGATTCGGCCTGAAGGTCGTGGCCGGCGACGGGCGAGTCCTCGTCGCGAGAACCGAGTTCACGGTGTCGAAGGACCCCGCACCGCCCAACGTCTACGGGCTGAAGAATCCCGTGCCGGTGCAGGCCGACGGGACGGTCGACGCCGCACCCATGTTCCGCAACAGGGACGACGAGGCCGTCGGGGACCTCGTCGTGCACATGCGAACGGGACCGGGCGTCGACTTTCGCGAGCGGTTCGGCAACTGCTACTACTCGTCCGCCGACGGCGTGGAACCACCCGAGGCCCTGTGTGTGGCCACCGGACCCTTCAGCGCCCAGACCACATATCGGCCGACGAGTCGCGTCGGCCTCGGCGTTGCGCAAGACGTCGTGGTCTCGCACTTCACCGTCGAGGTGCAGAACTTCGAGCGGCGAAATCTCGACGATTGGTTGGCTCGGCACGGTCGAGCCCGTCGTGGCGACGGACCCGCGCTCGTCTTCGCCGAGGTCGACAGACTCGACGGCGCTCTCTACCGCCCCTTCGGCGACCTCTACGACCCCAAGTGGAACGAGCGGATGGACATTCGCTCCGTCCAGGCCGATTTCGCGCTGTCCGACGGCGTCGTCGTGGACACCCACCCCGTCGGCATGGGCTCTTCGGCGACCTACGTCGACTTTTCCGTCCGGGTGCGGAACGTGAGTCCGGGTCCGGCGTACGGGCACCTCCTCGACGTGACCGTGAACCTGCCTCCGAACATCGGGGCGGCGGGCAGCAAGCTCTGCCAACCGCAGTACCGGGGTCCCCGTGCCTACACATGTCCGGTGATCGCGGATCTGGCCGCGGGCGAGAGTGTCGACTACCACATGCAGGCCGTGGCGGAACCCGGCTCGGGCGGCAGCGCGCAGGTGAGCATGACGGGGGCGGGGACGACGCCGGGCCACTTCGTGCACATCGCCTTCCCCGTGGCTCCCGGGACGCCCCCGACCATCGGGACACCCGAGCCGATGCGGAGCGACGAGGCCGGCCCGCCTCCGCCGGCGATCCCCGAAACCGGTGCCACCTCCACCTCCGCCACCTCCGGCGGCCTGTCGACCGCGGCACTGGTCGCCCGTTGGGCCGTGGCGGCTCTCGCGGTCGCGGCCGTCGGGTTCGTCGGGTACCGGCGCCACCGGGCGTCCCGCGCCGGCGCCGCGGGATCGCCCCGCCCGCCTGCCGAGTGACGGTCGGGGCGGCTCGTCCGGACCGGGGAGAACCGGTTCGAGGGTCGGACGGCGGGTCGGTAGCCTTGTCCCGTGACCGAGCAGAGCGCAGCGCAGCCGCAGATCGACGACCTTCCCGAGCAGATGCGGGTTCGCCGCGACAAGCTCGACCGGCTTCGGGCGGAGGGGACCGACCCGTACCCGGTCGGCTTCCCCCGCACCACCACGGTGGGCGCGCTGCGTGCGGAGTTCGACGGCCTCGAAGCCGATGTGGAGACCGGGCGCCGGGTCGGCGTGACCGGCCGGGTCGTGCTGTACCGCACCGGCGGCAAGCTGTGCTTCGCCACGCTGCGCGACGGTGACGGCGACATCCAGGTGATGGTCTCGCTGGACGGCGTCGGCGCCGAGTCGCTGGCCGCCTGGAAGAGCGACGTCGACCTGGGCGACCATGTCGGTGTCGAGGGCCAGGTGATCACCTCCCGGCGCGGCGAGTTGTCGATCATGGTCGACTCCTGGGCGATCACGTCCAAGTGCCTGCGTCCGCTGCCGGACAAGCACAAGGGCCTGACCGACCCCGAGGCCCGGGTCCGCCAGCGCTACGTCGACCTGATCGTCAACGACGAGTCGCGGGCGATCCTGCGCACCCGCAGCCGGATCGTGCGCGCCATCCGCGAGTGGTTCGACGCCAGGGACTTCCTGGAGGTCGAGACGCCGATGCTGCAGCCGGTGCACGGCGGCGCCACCGCGCGCCCGTTCGTGACCCACATCAACGCGTACGACATGGACCTGTACCTGCGCATCGCGCCGGAGCTGTACCTCAAGCGCCTGGTCGTCGGCGGCGCCGAGAAGGTCTTCGAGATCAACCGCAACTTCCGCAACGAGGGCGCGGACTCGACCCACAACCCCGAGTTCACCATGCTCGAGGCATACGAGGCGTACGGCGACTACAACACGGTGGCCACCCTCACCCGCGAGGTCTACCAGCACGTCGCGCAGGACGTGTTCGGCTCGCAGATCTTCCGCTACGGCGACCGCGAGGTGGACATCTCCGGCGACTGGCGCGAGATCACCGTCTACGGCTCGGTCTCCGAGGCGCTCGGCGAGGAGGTCACCCCCGAGACGCCGATCGAGGCCGTGCGCAAGCTCGCCGACGCCCGCGAGATCGAATACGACAAGTCCTGGGGCCAGGGCAAGCTCGTCCAGGAGATCTTCGAGGCGCTGGTCGAGCACACCCTGATCGAGCCGACCTTCGTCCGCGACTACCCGATCGAGACATCGCCGCTCACCCGCCAGCACCGCAGTGTCGCCGGCGTCGCGGAGAAGTGGGACCTGATCGGCTTCGGCATGGAACTGGGCACCGGCTACTCCGAGTTGGTCGACCCGGTCGAGCAGCGCCGGCGGCTCACCGAGCAGTCGCTGCTCGCCGCGGGCGGCGACGTCGAGGCCATGCGGATCGACGAGGACTTCCTGCGCGCGCTGGAGTTCGCGATGCCGCCGAGCGGCGGCGTGGGCATGGGCATCGACCGGATGATCATGGCCTTCACCGGTCGCGGCATCCGCGAGACGATCCTGTTCCCGCTGGTGAAGCCGACCACCGACTGATCGACTCGACGGGAGCCCCCTCGGTGACGGTTCGTCGCCCCCGAGGGGGCTCCTGTCGCATTTCCGGGCGCGTCACCCGTTCGTACGCATAGGGTCGGCCGCATGGAAGCAGCAGCCCCCGATCTCCGGATCTGCGTCGCCGGCGACTCGTTCGTACAAGGTGTCGGCGACCTCTCCGGCGGCGGATGGGTCGGCCGCCTCGCGGCCGAGTCCCGTCGCCGGGGCCGGCAGGTGACCGCGTACAACCTGGGCGTGCGGTACGAGACCTCGGCCGACGTCGCCGAGCGCTGGTACGGCGAGGCCGTACCGAGGATGCGGCACGCCGACGGCACCGGCATGGTCTTCGCGTTCGGCGTCAACGACGTGCGGATCGAGAACGGCCGCCGCCGGGTCGCCCACGCCGACAGCGTCGCCAATCTCGACGCGATACTGGACACCGCGACCGGCGCCCGCTGGACCTGCCTGGTGGTCGGCGCGCCGCCCGTCCCCGGCGAGCGGGACCACGGTGAGGCCGCGCTCGCGCTGGAGGACGCCTACGCCAAGACCTGTGCCGCGCGGGGCATCCCGTTCGTGCCGATACAGCGCGCGCTGCGCGAGGACCCGCAGTGGTGGGCCGGCATCGAGGCGTACGGCGACGGCGCGCACTGCGACGCCGTGGGCTACGCCAAACTCGCCGCGCTGATCGCCGACGGCGGCTGGTGGGACTGGTTGGACTCGCTGGCCCCGGGGCACTGAGCGCGGCGGCCGACCCGCCGCGCCCGTCGTCCGGTCAGGGCTTGACGCCCCGGCCGGTCAGCCACGTGTTCGGGTCCACGGCCGCGCCGCCGTCGGGGTGCACCTCGAAGTGCAGGTGCGGGCCGGTCGAGTTGCCGGTCGTGCCCACGTAGCCGATCACCTCGCCCGCGGCCACCGAGCCGGAGGTCTTGGCGAACCGCGACTGGTGGCAGTACCAGGTCCGGGTGCCGTCGGGGTGGCTGAGCACGATGCGGTTGCCGAAGGCGCCGGCCGGACCGGCGGAGGTTATGGTCCCGGCCGCGGCGGCGCGGATCGGGGTGCCCGAGGGAGCGGCGAAGTCCAGGCCGGTGTGCGTGTGTGCCCAGCGTGCGCCGCTGTTGCCGAAGCGGCCGGTCAGCGTGTAGCCCGAGGTCGGCAGGACCCACCCCGAGGCGGCCCGCTCCGCGTCCGCCCGCGCCGCCGCGGCCTCCCGCTCGGCCTGTTCGGCCTGGGCCGCGCGCTCGGCCTCCCGGGCCTGCTCCGCCTCGGCCTCCCGGGCCTGCTCCGCCTCGGCGGCCGCCTGCTCCGCCTCGCGCGTCTCGCGGGCCTGGCGGGCCGCCTCCGCCGACCCCGCCGCGTCGAGCGTCGAGCGCTCCTCGGAGCGGGCCGCGACGTCCGCGCCACGATCGGCGAGCCGCCGCGCCGTCTCCGGATCCGCGCTCGCCGCACCGGCCGCCCGCTTCCCGGTCGAGTCCGTCCCCGCGCCCTGGACACCGGCGGTGACCGCCACGGCCAGCAGCGCGAGGCCGGAGACCACGACGACCGCCCGACCCGGACGCGCGCCGCGCAACCGGGCGCGGCGGTCGACGGGCGTGGCGGGGACTTCGGTGGGTGGGGAAGCGGGGGAGTACGGCACGAATACCTCGGGGTGTCGACGACGGGGCCGACACCAGTGGTAACAATCCGCCGCATATCCACCAAGTCGTAACGGAGCGGACACTACGTCATCGCGTAGTAGCAAAACCCGCACCCCACGCCCGGCCCCGATCCCGCCGAACCGACGGTCCCCGTTTGAAATCGGGCAAATTCGGATGAAGCTCCCTCTACGACGCCGCATAGGAGGCATCGCGGCAGGCGTGACGCAGTTCACGGCCCGACGAGGTTTCCCGAAGGGCGGGACATGAATCGACTAGGCGAACTCGAAGCCCAGGTGATGCTCCGGATCTGGCGGCGCAACAGCCCCGCGTCGGTACGCGAGGTGCAGGAGGCGCTGCTGCCCGATCGGGAGCCCGCCTATACGACGGTGATGACCGTGCTCGACAAACTGTTCCGCAAGGGACTGCTGCGCCGCCGGTTGGTCGGGCGGGCCTATCTCTATGAAGCGGTGCACTCGCGCGACGCCCATACCGCCGAGTTGATGCGCGACGACTGGATCTCCGGCGGTGGTCGAGCCGGCGCCCTGGTGCACTTCGTCGAGGGCATGACGCCCGAGCAGATCGAAGTGTTGCGCGACGCGCTGCGAGTCGCGCTGCCGTGAGCCGATTCGCGCGATCTTCGGCACTTCCCTGGGCTGATCGGGGGCCTTGTCAATTCGTTCGGCGCAATCCGCAGCGTCTTCGGGGCGCAACTCTGCGTAATCGTATTAATGATCTACGTAAGAAAAGCGGACTTCTGCGCGGTGGAACGGAAGCTGTGGAACGGAAAGTGGGCCGACATGATGCGAGCGAAAACCCGAGCGGGACGTGCCCTCGCGGCGGTCGCGGTCGGGGCGACCATCGCGGTGGGCGCGAACCTGGCCGCGGTCGGTACGGCGACCGCGACCCCCGCGCCGACCAAGCCGGCCGTGCCGCCGTCGCAGCCCGTCGACGTCGCCGCGCCGCCGAAGCTGGAACTGCGCCGCGTGGCCGACCCGGCGCAGGCCAAGCCCGGCGACCGGATCACCCATACGGTGACCGTGCGAAACGACGGCGGCACCGAGGCGAAGTCGGCGATCGTGCGCAACGCGTTGCCGGCGGGCGTGAAACCGGTCGAATCCAAGCCCTCGCAGGGTGAATTCGACAGCGCCACCGGAGTGTGGAAGACCGGCGGGATCAAGCCCGGCGCCGAGGTCTCGCTGATTCTCGTGCTCACCGTGCCGGAAGGCGCGGCCGGATCCGAGATGATCGCGAGGTCGAGTTTCGTCAGCGCGCCCGGTGCCAAGCCGGTGATCCGCAACGCGTGTACCGACGACGCCGAGGCGGCCTGTGCGGGCACACGCGTGGCTGATTCCCGGACACGGTAATGGCCGGGGAAATCCGTCCATATCCGGCCTGATCACTCCACAAGGGCACGGTTCGGATCTCGGCACCGCATGTATGAAGAACGTGTGGCCCGGGCGGTGGGAAACCTCGCCCGGGCCTTCGCGTGTCCATCCGGGTGTTTCCACCGCCACCGGGGCGGATCGGTGGTAAACCGGGCGGAGCGGCGACGCCTATCGTGATCGCGATAGCGTCAGCCCATGGAAGTGACGATCCGACGTGCCAGAACGTCCGATGTGCGGGCCATTCGGCGCCTTGTGGATGGGTACGTGGGGCTACGCATCCTTCTCGACAAACCCACGGTCACCCTCTTCGAAGACGTGCAGGAGTTTTGGGTCGCCGAGCGGGACGACAACAGCGAGGTGGTCGCCTGCGGGGCCCTGCACGTGATGTGGGAAGACCTCGCCGAGGTGCGCACTCTCGCGGTGGATCCGGCGTGTACCGGACTCGGCGTGGGACACCTCTTGCTCAGCAAACTTCTGGAGACCGCGCGTTGGCTGGGTGTTCGACGGATATTCTGCTTGACCTTCGAGGTCGACTTCTTCGCGAAGCACGGCTTCGTCGAGATCGAGGAGACACCGATCGACGGCGATG
This sequence comes from Embleya sp. NPDC059237, assembly GCF_042754105.1. NCBI lineage: Bacteria > Bacillati > Actinomycetota > Actinomycetes > Kitasatosporales > Streptomycetaceae > Embleya > Embleya sp. NPDC059237. Next base: position 247,656 of record NZ_JBHZAE010000003.1, read on the forward strand.
TCTACAGTGAACTGATGCGTTCGTACGACGAGGGCGTGGCCGAGTTTCTGGATCTGGAACGCGTCAAACCCAACACCCTTGGCAACACGCGGATGCTGCTCCATCTCTGGCAGTGATCTCGATCCGCGTAGACCGGACGAGTGTGGCGGAGATCGCGCGACCGGTGCTGGCGAACCCCTTGACGCTTCTTGCCCGCGGCGGTGTGGTGTGCGGTGAAGTCGTGACCACAAACCCGGTAACGTATTGCCGACTCGACGGGGTTCCGCGCCCGTGGGTTTGTATTTTCCCGCAGAAAGCGGTTTCCTTTTCTTGAGCTCGTTGTGAACCCTCCCGATGAAAGGGAATCCTGGTGGCACAGAAGGTCCAGATTCTTCTCGTTGACGACCTCGACGGCGGCAAGGCCGATGAGACGGTGACGTTCGCGCTCGACGGTGTCTCCTACGAGATCGACCTGAGCGCCACGCACGCAGAGCAGCTTCGCGCGGCGCTGACGACCTACGTCGACGCCGGCCGCAAGACCGGTGGCCGGGTCGCCGCCCGTCGCGGCGTTCGCCAGGTGGTCAAGGGCGGTGCCGCCTCGGGCGACACCGCCAAGATCCGCGCCTGGGCCAAGGAGAACGGCTACGACGTGAGTGAGCGCGGTCGTGTGCCGGGCAACATCCGCGACGCCTACGAGAAGGCCCACGCCTGATCGCCGACGCCGTAGACGAGCGGTGCTCTCCCCCGGTACGTACCGGGGGAGAGCACCGCTCGTGTCGTTTTGTGCCCGGTGCTCAGGCGGCGCCGGGACGGTGGTGGGTCAGCAGCCTGGGCTCGCGCATCCGCGGCCTCGGGAACAGCCGTACGTGCTGGCACGCGTGCGCCAGCGTGCCGATCAGCCGGGTGACGTCCGGGAAGCGCACGTCCACGTGTGGAAGCGCGGTACGCGCCGCGAGATCGTCCACCGGGGGCATCCGGCCGGGGTCGACCGGGGGTCGCACCCAGCGCGCGTGTTCCCACGACCGGGGCCAGGGCGAGCGCCAGGTGGCCGGCCACGGGAACGGCGCGGCCACCGTGTCGCCCTCGCCGTACGCGCGCAGGTCCAGGTCCAGGTCGGCCCAGTCCAGCCAGTCGAGCAGCGCGGGCAGGTCGCCCGCCACGCCGGGGGCGACGAAGAACTGCGTGCGCCCGCTGCCGGTCGCCGCCACCGGCCCGACCGGCAGCCCCTGGCGCTCGACCCGGTCCAGTGCCCACGTCCCGGCCGCGCCCGGCACGTCCAGGACGTCGAACCGCACCCCCGCGGCCAGCCGCACGGCGGCCCCCGGCGTGCTGGCCCAATACGCCGAGAGCAGCCGCGGATCGGTGGTCGCGGCCGGGATCGGGTCGGCCGACTCGACCGTCCCGGGAGCCGCGGGCCAGCCCAGGGCCCGCGCGTACCACATGGCCTCGTCCAACGGACCGGGCACGACGGGCGCCGAACGGGACGCGAAAACAAGCGTGGCTGCCATACCGTGTTCAACTCCGGGACGACAGCGAGGTTACGAAAGGTGATATGCCAACCGCGATGAGTGACATGGTTCGAGGGCTCGCCGCGCGGCGCCGCCCCCGGTGCCGGCACGGTCGCGTACGCACCGGTCGTGACCTGCCGGTATACAGCAGGTGTCGTCCGGGGTATGACCCGAACATGGAGGGGAGACGGGGAAGCGAAGTCGTCGACGGCGGCCGGATTCGGTGCGATCGACGGCGAAACCGGCGATCGAAAATGCCGCGTTCGCTTCTGGCGTACTCGGAATCGGCCTCAGTACGTGGCCGGCGGGAACATCGTCTCGCACCATCGGGTTTGACTAGTTGTCCAAGGCGGTCCGCAACACGTGGGTCGCCCGTCTTCACGGACGAATCGAGCGGTCCTGCGTGCAGGACTAGCATGCGGAAGGACAGGGAGGGGACCGTCCCCGATCTGCACGACCGCTCTGAGGAGCGATAACGATGTTCGAGAGGTTCACCGACCGCGCGCGGCGGGTTGTCGTCCTGGCTCAGGAGGAGGCCCGGATGCTCAACCACAACTACATCGGTACTGAGCACATCCTCCTTGGCCTCATCCACGAGGGTGAGGGCGTCGCTGCGAAGGCCCTGGAGAGCCTCGGCATCTCGCTTGAGGCAGTGCGTCAGCAGGTCGAGGAGATCATCGGCCAGGGCCAGCAGGCCCCGTCCGGTCATATCCCCTTCACGCCCCGTGCGAAGAAGGTCCTCGAGCTGTCGCTGCGCGAGGCGCTTCAGCTGGGCCACAACTACATCGGCACGGAGCACATCCTCCTGGGTCTGATCCGCGAGGGCGAGGGCGTCGCCGCCCAGGTCCTCGTGAAGCTCGGCGCCGACCTCAACCGGGTCCGCCAGCAGGTCATCCAGTTGCTCTCCGGCTACTCGAGCGGCAAGGAGTCCGCGACCCCGGGCGGCAGCGGGCAGGAGGGCACGCCTTCGACGTCCCTCGTGCTCGACCAGTTCGGGCGCAACCTGACCCAGGCGGCCCGCGAGGGCAAGCTCGACCCCGTCATCGGGCGAGAGAAGGAAATCGAGCGGGTCATGCAGGTGCTGTCCCGCCGCACCAAGAACAACCCGGTCCTGATCGGCGAGCCCGGCGTCGGCAAGACCGCCGTCGTCGAGGGCCTGGCCCAGGCGATCGTCAAGGGCGAGGTGCCCGAGACGCTCAAGGACAAGCAGCTCTACACGCTCGACCTCGGCGCGCTCGTGGCGGGCTCCCGCTACCGCGGCGACTTCGAGGAGCGCCTGAAGAAGGTGCTCAAGGAGATCCGCACCCGCGGCGACATCATCCTGTTCATCGACGAGCTGCACACGCTCGTCGGCGCGGGTGCCGCCGAGGGCGCGATCGACGCGGCGAGCATCCTCAAGCCGATGCTGGCCCGGGGCGAGCTCCAGACCATCGGTGCGACCACGCTGGACGAATACCGCAAGCACCTGGAGAAGGACGCGGCGCTCGAGCGCCGGTTCCAGCCGATCCAGGTCGCGGAACCGTCCCTGCCGCACACGATCGAGATCCTGAAGGGTCTGCGCGACCGCTACGAGGCGCACCACCGCGTGTCGATCACCGACCAGGCCCTGGTGGCCGCGGCGACGCTCGCGGACCGGTACATCTCCGACCGGTTCCTGCCCGACAAGGCGATCGACCTCATCGACGAGGCCGGTTCGCGGATGCGCATCCGTCGGATGACCGCGCCGCCGGACCTGCGCGAGTTCGACGAGAAGATCGCCAACGTGCGTCGGGACAAGGAGTCCGCGATCGACGCGCAGGACTTCGAGAAGGCCGCGTCCCTGCGCGACAGCGAGAAGAAGCTGCTCGCCGACAAGGCGAAGCGGGAGAAGGAGTGGAAGGCCGGCGACATGGACGTCGTGGCCGAGGTCGACGAGGAACTGATCGCAGAGGTTCTCTCGACCGCCACCGGCATCCCGGTCTTCAAGCTGACCGAGGAGGAGTCCGCGCGACTGCTCCGCATGGAGGACGAGCTGCACAAGCGGGTCATCGGCCAGAAGGACGCCATCAAGGCGCTTTCCCAGGCCATCCGGCGCACCCGCGCCGGACTCAAGGACCCGAAGCGTCCCGGTGGTTCGTTCATCTTCGCCGGCCCGTCCGGTGTCGGTAAGACCGAGCTGTCGAAGACGCTGGCCGAGTTCCTGTTCGGCGACGAGGACGCGCTCATCCAGCTGGACATGAGCGAGTTCTCCGAGAAGCACACGGTCTCGCGTCTGTTCGGTTCGCCGCCCGGATATGTGGGTTACGAAGAGGGTGGCCAGCTCACCGAGAAGGTCCGTCGCAAGCCTTTCTCGGTGGTCCTGTTCGACGAGGTCGAGAAGGCCCACCCGGACATCTTCAACTCGCTGCTGCAGATTCTGGAAGACGGTCGGCTGACCGATTCCCAGGGTCGGGTGGTGGACTTCAAGAACACCGTCATCATCATGACGACCAACCTCGGCACGCGGGACATCTCGAAGGGCTTCGGCCTCGGTTTCTCCGGATCGTCCGACGTCAAGACCGGTTACGACCGGATGAAGGCGAAGGTCAACGAAGAGCTGAAGCAGCACTTCCGTCCCGAGTTCCTCAACCGTGTCGACGACACGATCGTCTTCCACCAGCTTTCCGAGGAAGACATCATCCAGATCGTCGACCTGATGATCGCCAAGGTGGACGAGCGGCTGCGCGACCGGGACATGGGCATCGAGCTCCGTCCGGCCGCCAAGACGCTGCTCGCCAAGCGGGGCTACGACCCGCTGCTGGGCGCCCGTCCGCTGCGGCGCACGATCCAGCGCCAGATCGAGGACAACCTCTCCGAGAAGATCCTCTACGGCGAGCTGCGTTCGGGGTCGATCATCGTGGTCGACACCGAGGGCGAGGGCAAGGACGAGAAGTTCACCTTCGAGGGCATGGAGAAGGCACCGCTGCCGGACGCGCCGCCCGTCGAGGCGACCGGCTCGGGCCCGAACCTGACCAAGGAGTAGTCGCCGGCGCGAGCCGACGCGAGATGTGACGAAGGGGCCGTCCCCGGGATGCGAATCCCGGGGACGGCCCCTTTTCGTGTGCCGCACCCTCCCCCGCGTGACAGGGTGCGGCGGTCCGTGAGCGAACCTGCCGGCCGCCGCAGTGTCCGGCACAGGTCAGCGCACGGCGCCTGGCACGTCCGCGCCACGCTCGGCGCCCGCCCGGGCGGGCAGCGCCGGGCCGGACTCCGGGGCCGACTCGTGCAGGCCCACCCGCGCGTGCAGCCTGCGCAGCACCGGCGGGGCGTACCACGCGTGCCGGCCGAGCAGGCGCATCGCCGCGGGCACCAGCACGCCCCGGACCAGCGTGGCGTCCAGCAGGATTGCCAGCGCCGCGCCGAAGCCGAACAGTTGCAGGAAGCTCACGGTGCTGGTCAGGAACGCCACGAAGGTCACCGCGAGCAGCGCAGCCGCCGTGGTGACGATGCGACCGGTGCGACCCAGACCCTGGCGGACCGCGTCCGCGTCGGACGCGCCCGCGTCGTGCAGTTCCTTGATTCGGCTGGTCACGAACACCTCGTAGTCCATGGACAGCGCGAACGCGATGCAGAACAGCAGCACCGTCATCGAGGTGTCCATCGGCAGCGGGGTGAAGCCGAGCAGGCCGGACAGGTGCCCGTCCTGGAAGACCCACACGGTGATGCCGACCGCGGCCGTGATGCTGAGCCCGTTCAGGAGCAGTGCCCGCAGCGGTTGCAGGATGCTGCCGGTGAACAGGAACAGCAGGACGAAGGTGCTGAGCACGATCAGCCCGAAGGCGAGCGGCAGGCGGTCGCCGATCGAGGCCTTGGTGTCGACCAGGCGGGCGTCGGTGCCGCCGACCAGGGCCTCGGTGGCGTTCGGGGCGGGCACCGCGCGCACGTCGTGGACCAGGTCCTGCGCGGCGTCCGACTTGGCGGGCAGTGTGGTGATCACCGAGATCAGCCGCGCGTTCGGGCGGATCCGGTCGGGGCCGGCGGTGTCCACCCGGGTCACCCCGGGCAGCGCGGCGAGCCGACCCGCGTAGGCGTCCACCGGGGCCTGGGCGCCGGTGCCGAGCAGGACCACGTCGAGCGAGCGGGTGTCGTCGAGGCTGTAGTCCGCGCGCAGCGTGTCGCCGACCTGGCGGGCCTGGGTACTGGTCGGCAGGACCCGCTCGTCGGGCGTGCCGAAGGTGACTCCGAGCAGCGGCGAGGCGGCGAGCAGCAGCACCGCGACCACGGGCAGCGCGGTCAGCACGGGCCGGCGGGTGACGAAGCCGGCGAGTCGGGACCAGATCGGCGCCTCGGCGCCTTGGACGCCCTTGATGCCGCGGATGCGCATCGACTCCACGCGTGGGCCGAGCACGGTCAGCAGGGCCGGGGCGATGATCAGCGCGGCGAGCGCGGAGATGATCACCACGCCGATGCCCGCGTAGGCGAACGAGCGCAGGAAGTACTGCGGGAAGACCAGCAGTACGGCGAGCGCGGCGGCCACCGTCGCGGCGGAGAAGACGATCGTGCGCCCGGCGGTGCGCACCGTGCCCACCACCGCGTCGTGCAGGTCGTGTCCGGAGTGCAGCAGTTCGCGGTGTCGGGCCACGATCAGCAGCGCGTAGTCGATGGCCAGCCCCAGGCCCAGGGCCGTGGTGAGGTTGATCGAGAAGATCGACACGTCGGTGAGGCTGCCGAGGACGAACAGTTCGGCGAACGTGCCCATGATCGCGACGAAGCCGATCACCAGCGGCACCAGGGCCGCGATCAGGCTGCCGAACGCGAGCACGAGCAGCAGCAGGGTCAGCGGCACGGCGATCGACTCGGCGATCGCGAGACTGGTGCCGACCTGGCCGCTGACCGCCGGGCCGATCGCGGTGTCGCCGCCGATCCGGACCCGGAGCGGGCTGTCGGCGGGCAGTCGCGCGCTCTCGGGTAGTTCGGCGATGTCGTCCTTGGCCGAGTGGGCGACGAGCAGGGCGCCGCGTCCGCCGTCGGCCTTGAGGCCGGGTGCGTTGGTGGTCCAGTAGGAGGCCACCTGGTCGAAGCCCGGCGCGGCGGCGAGGGCGGCGGTGAGTCGCCGTCCGGCGTCCGCGACGGCGGGGGTGTCCACGCCGGAGCCGTCCTTGGCCCGGACCTCGATCACCACATTCGGGCGACCGCCGAAGGTGTCCTTGATCTCGTTCTGGGCCCGGGTGGAGGCCGAATTCGGCGCGTCGAACCCGCCCGACTTCAGCTTGCCGAAGGCTCCGAAGCCCACCCCGGCCGAGACGAGCAACACCAGTGTGCCGATCACGAGCACGGCGCGCGCTCGGCGGAAGACGAGGTCCCCTAGTCGTTCGAGCATGATCATCGACCTTCCATGCGATCCGTGGGGAACGGAGGGTGCGGAGTCCGGCGAGTCATGTTGACGCCGATAACAATGTTGGCATTGATAACTTTGCATTGAATGTGCGCGGTGTCAACATGGGGCTGGATCGAATGGAGAACCATGCCAAGCGAGCAAGCCGCCGGTACGCCGAGCCGACGCGGATATCACCACGGCGACCTGCGCAACGCGCTGACCGAGGCCGCGGTGGAGCGGGCCCGGGCGGCCGGTCCACAGGCGATCGTGCTGCGCGAGGTGGCCCGGGCGACGGGGGTGTCCTCGACCGCCGCCTACCGGCACTTCGCCAACCATCACGAGTTGGTCGTGGCGGTCAAGGACCACGGCTTGGCGCTGCTCGCGGCGACGATGCGGGCCGAGTTGGCCAAGGGCGAGCCGTGCCCGGACCCCGGTGACGAGGCGATGCGCCGATTGCGCGCGGCGGGTCTGGGCTACGTGCGCTTCGCGTTCGCCGAACCCGGGCTGTTCCGCACCATCTTCTTCGGCGGCGCCGAGGAGGAGCCGATGGTCGGCCGGCGGCAGACGGCCGAGGTCGAGGGCGACGACGGGGAGGCGTACGGCGCGCCCGACGTGTCGGACGAGTCGTACGCGCTGATGTCCGAGGCGCTGGACGAACTGGTCGCGCTGGGCCGACTCCCGCAGGAGCGGCGCAGGTATTCCGACGTGGTGATGTGGTCCGCGGTGCACGGCCTGAGCGTGCTGCTCCTCGACACGGAGCTGGCCCGGCTCCCGGACGACGTCAAGGCCGACATCGTCAGCCGCGGCCTCGACGTGGCGCTGAACGGTCTGTAACCCCGGCCGGCGTCCCCCGATAGGCCCTCTCCGGCGGGCGGGTGTGGTGGCGGGATCCCAGGATCGAAGGCATGAGTGCCGACTTCGCCGCCAGGACCGCCATCGTCACCGGGGCCGCCTCCGGGATCGGCGCGGCCGTCGCCCGGCGGCTCGCGGCCGACGGCGCTCGGGTCGTGGTCGCCGACCTCGACGACGTCGGCGCGGCCCGCGTCGCCGCCGAGATCACCGAGGCCGGCGGCACCGCCCGGGGCATGCGGGTGGACGTGGCCGACCCGGACTCCGGCGCGGAGCTGGTGCGGGCGACCGTGGCGGCGTTCGGCGGCCTGCACCTAGCGGTCAACAACGCGGGCGTCACCGGCCCGCACGCACTCACCGGCGAATATCCGGCGGACGGCTGGCGCACGGTGATCGACGTCGATCTCGGCGGTGTCTTCCACGGGATGCGCCACCAGATCCCGGCGATGCTGGAGTGCGGCGGCGGGGCGATCGTCAACGTGGCGTCGATCCTCGCCGTGGTCGGCTTCCCGAACGCGGCCGGCTACGTGGCCGCCAAACACGGCGTGCTCGGCCTGACCCGGACCGCCGCGATCGAGTATGCGCAGCGCGGGATCCGGATCAACGCGGTCGGTCCGGGCTTCGTCGAGACCCCGCTGCTCGCCGACGCCGACCCGAAGGCGCGCGCCGCGCTGACCCGGCTGCATCCGATGGGCCGACTCGGCACCCCCGAGGAGGTCGCCGAACCGGTCGCCTTCCTGCTCTCCGACCGGGCCTCGTTCATCACCGGGAGCTACCACCCGGTCGACGGCGGCTACACCGCGCCGTAGCACGCGCGTCGGGATACCCCGCCCCGGTAATCCATCCGGTTGGCGGGTCCTAGTCTGGAAACGACGTCGCCGGCCCACCGTGCCACCCGAGCACCAGCCATGTCACCCGCATGGGGGCCGGTACGCCGGAAAGGGAGAAACCCATGAAGGCCGTCCAATACGTCGAGTTCGGCAAGCCGGTCGAGGTGCGGGAGATCCCCGCACCCGAACCGGGCCCCGGGCAGGTACTGCTCCGGGTCACCGCCGCGGGCGTCTGCCACTCCGACATCTTCGTGATGAGCCGCCCGCCCGCCGATTTCGGCTTCGCCGCCCCGCTCACCCTGGGCCACGAGGGCGCCGGCGTGGTCGCCGCGCTCGGCGAGGGGGTCACCGGCCTGGCGATCGGCGACGCCGTGGTCGTGTACGGGCCGTGGGGCTGCGGCACCTGCCACGCGTGCGCGCAGGGCCGGGAGAACTACTGCTCGCGCGCCGGGGAACTCGGCATCCGCCCGCCCGGCCTGGGTGCCCCCGGTGCGCTCGCCGATTACCTGCTGATCGACGACCCGCGCCACCTGGTCCCGATCGGCGACCTGGACCCGGTGCGGACCGTCCCGCTGACCGACGCCGGGCTGACCCCATACCACGCGATCAAACGTTCGCTGGACAAGCTGTACGCGGGCAGCACGGCCGTGGTGATCGGCGTCGGCGGCCTCGGCCACATCGGAGTGCAGTTGCTTCGCGCGCTCTCCGCCGCGCAGGTGATCGCGCTGGACGTGAGCGAGGACAAACTGGAGTTGGCCCGGGCCTCCGGCGCGCACATGGCGATCACCTCCGACGCCAAGGCCGCCGACATCGTCCGCGAGGCCACCGACGGACGCGGCGCGCAACTCGTGCTCGACTTCGCCGGCGTACAACCCACCGTCGACCTCGCCGCGAAGTGCGCCGGCGTGGAAAGCGACCTGACCATCGTCGGCATCGGCGGCGGCACCCTCCCGGTCGGCTTCGGGCTGATCCCGTACGAGTGCTCGGTCAGCACCCCCTACTGGGGCTCGCGCGCCGAACTGATCGAACTGATCGACCTGGCCCGCCGCGGCGCGGTGAAGGCGCACGTGGAGACATTCACGCTGGACGACGCTCCCGAGGTGTACGACCGGCTGCACCACGGCCGGATCAACGGCCGCGCGGTGCTCGTCCCGGGCGCCTGAGCGGGGTCCGCGCAACCGTTGGAATACCCGGCCGGGGTATTCGGTTCTGTCGGGTGTCCGACGCCGTCACGAGCATCGCGAAGGGAGCCGACGTGACGCTGACCCTGGAGACCTACCGCATGGCCGAAGGACTGGTCGAGCAGCGCGAGCCGCTGCGTGCGCTGCGCCTGTTGGAGCCGGCCCTCGACGAGGAGCGCGACAACGTCGCCGTGCAGCAACTGGCCGGGCGGGCGTACTACCTCTCGCTTCAGCTCCGCCGGGCCGAGGCCACGCTGCGCCGGGTGATCGAGCTGGACCCGTGTGACGCGTGGGCCACCCACGCGCTCGGCCGCACCCTGGAGCGGGCCGGCCGAGGGGCCGAGGCGGCGCCGTACCTGCGGCTCGCGGCGGCGATGAACCCGGAGCCGGAATACACCGCGGCGGCGGCCAGGTACGCCGACTGACCGACCCGCTCAACCCGACGAGGCGGTGGACCGAGAGTCCGCCGCCTCGTCGGCGTGCCGGCCGGGAAACGGCCGGCTTGCCCAGGTGAGCGCCAGCAGCAGTTGCCCGGCCACATAGGTGGGCATCACCAGCGCCGCCTGCCCCGGAAACAGGTCGACATCGGCCAGGCCGAGGGCGATCACCGCGTCGGAGCCCAGGAACAGCGCACCGCCGAGTCCGGTGCGCCGACTCACCCCGGCCGCGCACACGGCCATCGCGGTGAGCAGGAGGCTGTAGCCGAGCACCGGCACCAGCAGATCGTCCAGTCCGCTGCGGACGGTGGCCATCATGGCGCCCCAGGCGAGCAGGTACACCGCGGGCAGCCACGCCGGCAGGGTGATCCCCACCCGCCGGAAGGCGAGCAGGTAGCAGACGTGCCCGACGGCGAACCCGGCCATCCCGACCAGGAACGTGGCCTCCCGATCCACCAGCAACCCCACGTCCCCGACGAACCCGCCCACGAGCGCGCCGATCGGCAGCCGCAGGTCGTGCTCGGCGCCGGGCCGCGCGGCCACCCACACGAAGGCGATCAGCACCGGCATCAACAGCGTCTTGGTGACCCAGCGGGGCCCGTCCACATCCGCCGCCGCGAGCACCGAGTCGGCGACGCCCAGCGTCAGGTAGGCGACGAGCAGTGCACGAGCCCTCACGCCGCGGCCTCGGCGGCGGCGCCTGCCGGGGCCGTCGGCGCGGCCGGCGCGGGCTGCCACCCGGGACCGCGCAGCACCCGCCCGAACCGCACCCGCCAGGTACGCGCGGCCCGCACGTCGCGCGCGATCGCCGCGTATTCGTGAAAGGCCACCCGCAGCGGGTTGTACGTCTCGATGTTCTTGGTCAGCCCGTAGTTCACCGGCTCGCCCTCGGGCTCGAAGCTGCGGAAGAGCCGGTCCCACACGATCAGGATGCCGCCGTAGTTGCGGTCCAGATATCGCGGATTCGAACCGTGGTGCACCCGGTGGTGCGAGGGGGTGTTGAAGACGTACTCGATCGGTTTCCAGAGCCGGCCGATCCGCTCGGTGTGGATCCAGAACTGGTACAGCAGATTGATCGAGAAGGACGTGACCACCATCGCGAAGGGGAAGCCGAGCAGCAACATCGGCCCGATGAACACGATGTGGTGCGCGCCGGTCCAGGTCTGTCGCAGCGCGGTGGAGAGGTTGTAGTGCCGGCTGGAGTGGTGCACGACATGGCTCGCCCACAGCAGCCGCACCTCGTGACCGGCGCGGTGCTCCCAGTAGTAGAAGAAGTCGACGCCGACGATCACCAGGACCCACGTCCACCACGTGTGCGGGAGCCGCAACGGAGTCAGCTCGTGCAGCCCGTCCCAGGCAAGGACGGTCGACAAACCCCAGCCGAGGCCGGCCGCGATGCTGCCCAGGCCCATGGTCAGGCTCGTCGCGGTGTCCTTCACCGCATACCCGCGCTCGTCGTCGTCGGGGGCGAAGCGATACGACACCCACTCGACGACCAGGAGGAGGGTGAAGGCCGGAATGGCGAACACCGTGAGGTCCATGCTCGGACCCTACTGGCGAGTAACGCCGGGTGGAAGGGGTGATTTCCCGCGATTTTCCCGGGCCGTGCGGGCCGTGCGGGCTCGTGCGCGAAAGCCCCCGATCGCCGCCGGAGGGATGTACCGGGGGTGATCGGGGGCTTCGTGTGGTGCCGGCGTCAGCGGTTCTTGTCGAGCCGTTCGCCCTTGCCGTCGAGGACCTGCACCTTGTCCCCGTCGTGCAGTTCGATCCGCTCGCGGCGGACCTCCTCGGTCACCCGCTGCTCGCCCTGCACCCGCTTGGAGACCAGCCGGATGCGCTCGACCGGGACGACCTCCTTGTGCACGACGACCCGCTCGGCGTGCAGCACGATCTCCAGCGCGCTCTCCCGCATGTCGGGGCCCTTGAGCGCGGCGCCGCGGTTGGAGTCGTCGATCGGCTCGCGGACGATCTCCCACTCCTCGTGCATCACCGGGACGACCTTGTCCACCCGCTCGGTCTCGACCACCTTGCGCAGCGCGGCGCGGCCGGCCTCGATCGTCTCCACGTGCACGTCGAGGCGTTCCTCGGAACGGGTCATCCACTCCATGCCGGCCTTGCCGGAGGTCGCCTCGGTCCGGGCGGCGGTGCCCGAGGCTGCGGAGGCGGGCCGGGTCGTGGCGCCGGCGGCCCCGGTGTCGGTCCGCGCGGTCGGGCGGGCGGTCCGGCCGCTCACGGCGCCGGCGGTGCCGGCGGCCGTGGTGTCCAGGGCGCCCGCGGCCCGGGCCGGCGGATCGTTCGTCCGCACCGACGGGTCGTGCCTGCCGGTCAGCTCCTCGTAGCCGTCGTCCGAACCGGCGAGCTGGGACTTGGACATGTCGGGCCGGTGCCGGGTGCCCGCGGCGGCGGCCGTACCGGCGGCTCCGGCGGCGGTGCCGGCGGTGCCTTCGGCAGTCCCGGTGCGGGTCATGCCGGCCGAGGGCGTGACGCTGTAGTGGCGGTAGAGACGGGCCTCCTCCTCCGGCGACAGGTGCTCGTCGGTACCCAGACTGGGCGCCTCCTTGACCAGCTCCTTGTCGAACGGCACACGCAGGTCGTCACCCTGCATGTCGGCCGGGCCCAGCGGTACGAAGCTCTCGCGTCCGCCGAACATGCCGGTCTTGACGGTGACCCACTCCGGCTCGCCGGTGCGGTCGTCCAGGTACACCTGGCCGATGGTCCCGATCTTGCTGCCTTCGGAATCGACGACCTTGCGGCCGATCAGTTCCTGTGGGGTGACATTCGTCTTCACGAGCCAACGCTCCTGTTCCCGGAGTCGCGGCGGGGGTGCCGCCGGCCGGAGGTAGTCGTGTGGGAGCTTCGTTCTCCAGCAGACGGCGAATCGGGCGAAGCGACAACCGGAGGGGGCCGGGACGGGGTCGGGCGGTACCCCGGTGCGGCGCCGTCAACTGGGGGAATGCGATCCGCGCCGGCTCGTGCGCGGGCGGGTGGGATTTCACCCGAGTGGGTGAGTGGGCGGTGGTCGGCGCGGGGATGCCCCGGCGGGGGTGGGGCGGGCACGCTCCGACAGGATTCGTGCGGTGTGGGAGATGGTCGTGGATCCGGCGGTGCGTGGGCGCGGGCTGGGGCGGATGGTGTGCGCGTTCGTACTGGCCGAGGCCCGGGGTCGACACGGGCGTGCGGCGCTGATGGTCGACGAGTGGAACCACGCCGCCGTCCGGATGTACGAGGCCCTGGGGATGGTCTATCGACCGGTCAAGGCGGCGGCGTGGCGGTCGGGCCGCTAGGAGGCTTTACCCGGTCCGCCGGGATTCCCCCAAGAGCGGCCGGGCGTCGTGCCCCGGGCGGTCCCGATTTGTAGGCTCTCGGCATGACCATGACCATCCGCCCGGCGACCGCTCGGGATCTGTCGGGTTTGCTCGCGCTCTACGCCGAATTCCATCCCGGGGACGTGCCGTTGCCGATCGAGCAGGCGCATCCGATCTGGGCGGACATCGCCACCCAGCGCGGGCGCACGGTGCTGGTCGCCGACCTGGACGGGACAGTCGTGGGCACCGTCGACAGCGTGGTGTTGCCCAACCTGACCCGAGGCGGGCACTCGATCATGTTCGTGGAGAACGTCGTGGTCGCCGCGTCGCATCGCCGGCGGGGCATCGGCGGGCGACTGATGGCCGCCGCGCTCACCGCCGCCGGCGACGCCGGGTGCTACAAGGTGCAACTGCTCGCCGCCGACGGTGCCGAGGTGCACGCCTTCTATCGGGCCTGCGGGTTCGACGCCCTCGCCCAGGGGTTTCGGCGTTATCTGCGACCCGTCGCGGGTGGTGCGGCGCGCGGTTGAGGGTGGGTTCGCGCGCGGGTCAGGTGCCGGTGCGCCAGGGACCGCCCGTGGAGCCCTCGGGGGGATCGGTCGGGCCGTTGCGCAGCCAACCGGTGCCCCGACAGTGCGGACAGCGGGTGCCCGCCCAGATCGTCGACACCTCGCGGTGCCGGCTGCGATACACCCGACCCGAGGTGTCCAGGCCGGTGCCCTGGCAGCCCATGCATTGGATCGCGTCGCCCGATCCGCGCTCGTCGTGGCCGGCGTCCTCCATCACCGCGTCCCCCTTCGCTGTCGGTGTACCGCCGCGCTGCGCGGCCGGATCGCGTTGCGTAGCCGCCGCGTGCACAACCAGTATTCGCCCGTCGGAGGCCGAGCGCCGGCATTCCGGGCGGAACGCCGCACCGCGTCGCGGGCGGCCGGGGGAGTGGCGCGCGGCGAGGGGGGCGGTCCGGGGCCCGCGGTCCCCGGGCCGCCGGTCGGTAGGGCCGGGGTGGGCGGGTAATGCGTTCGCTCGGTTATTTCGTTACGTTGGAAAAGAATAGGCCCGCAAAGACGATGTCGGGCGCGGTCGCCGATACAGTTTTCGATCGCATTGCCGGGCTTCGGGCAGGGGTAATTCGAACACGTATTTCACCGATGTTATTATCGCGCGGATCGAAGTGTGAACCACAACAGCTCGGGGGCAGGACGATGGGCGTAGAAGGCGCCTTGGTCGAGGACCACGCGGTCGAGGGCGCGAAGAATTCCGGTCCGGAAATATCGCCACAAAGACCGTGGTATCGGCCGGATGCGCGGACCGGATGGGCCCTCGCCGTCGTCCTGGTCCCGGCCCTGCTGCTCGGCGTGGCCGCGTTCCGGCGGCGCTGGATCGGCGACGACGGACTGATCTTCGTCCGCGTCTCCCAGCAGATCCTGGACGGCAACGGACCCAATTTCAACGTGGGCGAGCGGGCCGAGGCGGCGACCTCGACGTTGTGGCCGTGGCTGCTCGCGCTGGTCGGCGGGGCGACCGGGATCGACCTGGTGGCCGTCGCGGTCTACGGCTCGCTCGGCTGCGCGGTCGTCGGCTTGGCGCTGGCCTCGGCGGGCACTCGCCGGCTCTACCGCGACCTGCCCGGCGGCGGATGGCCGCTGCCCGCCGGCGCGCTCGTGATCGCCGCGCTCCCGCCGTTCTGGGACTTCGCCACCTCGGGCCTGGAGATGGGCCTGATCTTCGTCTGGCTGGGCACGAGTTGGTGTCTGCTGGTCCGGCTGGACCGGAACACCTCGTTCCGACGCCAGGCGTGGACCTCGTTCGCGCTCGGCATGGGTGTCCTGGTGCGGCCCGACCTCGCGCTCGGCACCATCGTGTTCGCGGTGGCCGCCTGGCTGCTGCTGCGGCCGACCCGGAAGCGGTTGGCCGTGCTCGCGGCGTGCGGCGGGCTGCTGCCGGTGCTGTACCAGCTCTTCCGGATGGGCTACTACGGCGTCCTGCTGCCCAACACGGCGATCGCCAAGGAGGGCACCAAGACCGACGTCGGGCGCGGGTGGACGTACTTCGAGGACTACGCGAGCCCGTACAACATCTGGGCGCCGCTGCTGCTGACCGTGGTCGCGGTCGGTCTGTTGGCGACCGTCGGACGCTCGGTGGGCGACTTCGAGCGCTACCGGATCCGGGTGCTGACCGGGACCGCGCTGGTCGCGGGCACGGTGCTGCTCGGCTACGTGATCGTGGTCGGCGGCGACTTCATGCACGCCCGGCTGCTGCTGCCGGGCACCTTCGCCTTCCTGTTGCCGGTCCTGGTGTTGCCGCTGCAACGGCTGTACGCGGGTACCGCGGCCGCGCTCGCGGTGTGGTCGCTGGTCTGCGCGGCCGCGATGCGGGTGCCGTATCAGGGGTTCGGGCCGAAGAACATCGAGGACACCCGCACCTGGTACACGGCCTGGACGGGCGAGTCGAACCCCGTGACCGCGGCGTCCTATCGGGCGGCGTTCGTGAAGCGGCTCGAAGGGGTCGGCCGGGAATGGCAGGCGGATCGGGCGACGCCCGGCGCGCAGTTCGTCTATCTGACCTACTACCACGAGCCCGACAAGTTCTGGATGCTGAACTTCGACTTCCGGTCCGCGCCGCTCAAATATCATGTCCCGGTCACCGACTCGGTCGTCTACGGCGCCCTCGGCCAGCCCGCCGTGCTGGTGCCGACCTCGGGTCTGGCGATCGACATCTTCGGCCTGGCGAATCCGCTCGGCGCACACCTCGACCTCGACTACCGCACCCGGTCGGGGCACGACAAGCTGACCTACATCGAATGGATTCTGGCCGACTTCACTCGGCCGGGCACCCCGCTCGACCTGCGCAACGTCGACCCGGCAAAGGTCGAGGCGGCCCGTCGGGCGCTGAATTGCGGCGAAATTCGCGAACTTCAGGAAGCGACCCGCGAGCCGATGTCGTTGTCCCGGTTCTGGAAGAATTTCACCGGCTCGGTGAAACGGAATTCGATGCGGATTCCGACGAATCCGATCGACGCGGAGAAGAAGTACTGTCACTGAGCGGACCGGCCGGCAGGCGGTACACACCCGCCGCCAACGGTTCCACCAGCCCGTCGGCGACCAGCCCGTCCAGCGCTCGCGCGCGTTGGACGGGTTCGTCCCACACCGCGTCCAACGCGGCCTGGTCCACCGGTTCGGCGCTGTCGCGCAGCACCGCGAGCAGTCGGCCCCGGACCTGGCGATCGGTGCCCGCGTACGTCTGCCCGCGTCGCGGCGGACCCGTGTAGGCGGGCTTGCCGGCCAGCCGCCACGCGCACAGCGCCGCGATCGGACACCCCACGCATTTGGGCGACTTGGCCGTGCACACCAGCGCGCCGAGCTCCATGATCGCGACCGCCCAGGTCGACGCCGTCTCGGCGGTGTCGGGCAACAGCGTGGTCGCGGTGCGCCGTTCGGCCGGCGTGGTGGCCTGCGGCGGATACTCGACGCCGTCGATCGCCCGGCCGATCACCCGGCGCACGTTGGTGTCCAGCACGATGTGCCGCTGTTCGAACGCGAACGAGGCGATGGCGGCGGCGGTGTACTCGCCGACCCCGGGCAGTGCGAGCAGGTCCGCGTGTGCGCGCGGGACCTCGCCGTCGTGCCGGTCGACCATCGCGGTCGCCGCGCCGTGCAGGCGCAGCGCGCGGCGCGGGTAGCCGAGCCGGCCCCACATCCGCACCGCCTCGCCCGGCTCGTCGGCGGCCAGTGCGGCCGGGGTGGGCCAGCGCTCCAGCCAGGCCGTGTAGACCGGCAACACCCGGGCCACCGGGGTCTGTTGCAGCATGAACTCGCTGACCACCACCGCCCACGCGGACGCGTCGGGGGTGCGCCAGGGCAGATCGCGGTTGTTGGCCGAATACCAGTCGAGGATCGGCTCGTGCAGTGCGTGTGACATCTCCCCCCGATCCTCGCACGTTACGGGTGGTCACTCGGGCGGGTGACGGTGGCTTCTGCCCGCAAATGCCGGAATAGGCCCGCGACCAGGGCTTCTTCGGTCGCGACACGGCCGGAAAATCCAACGCTTCGGACGGTGTGGCTACACCGGACGGCGTAACGATCTCCCCTAGAGTTTGCGCGTGGACTCGATGCGCCGTCCCGTGGGTCACCTGCCGTCAACCGTCTATTGGCGTCGGCGGGTCGTCGTGCTGCTCGCCCTCGCGCTGTTGATCGCGCTGGTGGCCTGGGCATGCACTGCCGGTGGGGACTCCGACGACAAGAAGAACGCCTCGGACAAGAAGCCGATCCCGTCGGGTTCGGTCTCGCCCGATCCGAGCGCCATCACGCCCGGGGCCAACCCGACCAACGGCGCCAACCCGCCGATCCCGGGCGGGAGTACGGGCACGCCGGGCGGCACCTCCGGCGCGTCCTCGGGCACCTCCGCCGGTACGTCGGCCGGCGCCTCCGGTCAGCCCGGCGGGCAGAGCGGCCAGGCCGGCCAGTCGGCGGGCGGCGCGGGCACCCCGGGCGGTGGCACGGTCCCGGGTGGTGGCAAGCCCGCACCGGGCGGGGGCACCTGGTGCACGCCGGCCATGATCCGGGTGCAGATCCAGCCGGTGGAGGCGGGCAAGAGCGCCTACAACGCCTCGCAGAACGTGGCCCTGAAGGTGATCGTCACCAACGAGTCGGGCCCCACCTGCTACGTCGACCTCGCGCCGAGCCACGCCTACATCGAGGTGCTGTCCGGCAGCGACCGGCTGTGGAGCTCGGCCGACTGCGCGGCCGGTCCGGGCACCGACGTGCGCCAGATCCAGCAGGGCGCCTCGCAGGCCGTGTCGATCACCCGGGACTGGGCCTGGACCCGCTCCGACCCCCGGCAGTGCGCCACCAACGGCGGGCAGACCAAGGCCGCCCCGGCGGACAAGGCCGCCTACCGGGCCAAGGGCGTGCTGGCGGGCCTGGAGCCCTCCGGCGAGTTCATCTTCACCGCCACCGTCGGCAAGTAGCGGCGTACCGGCAGGGCGGGAGCCGAACGCGGGACGAGAACGCAACGGGAAGGGCCCCGGCGCCGAGCGCCGGGGCCCTTCCCGTGTCACCGCCGAGCGATCAGACGTAGCGCTCCAGGATCGAGGACTCGGCGAGGCGGGACAGGCCCTCGCGGACGCTGCGGGCCCGGGCCTCGCCCACGCCGTCCACCGCCTGGAGGTCGTCCACGCTGGCCGCGAGCAGCTTCTGCAGGCCGCCGAAGTGCTCCACGAGCCGCTCGATCACCACCGGTGGGAGCCGGGGGACCTTGGCGAGCAGTCGGTAGCCGCGGGGGCTGACCGCCGAGTCGAGGACCTCGTGGCCCGAGGTGAAACCGAGCGCGCGGGCCACCGTCTGCAGGTCGAGCAGATCGGCGTGGGCCAGGCCGTCGAGTTCGTCGAGCACGTCGGCCTCGGTCCGGCCGCGCTTGATCGCGCGTTCCGGCACGTAGTCGCGGGCGACCAGCTTGCGGTCGTCCTCGACACCCGCGATCAACTCTTCGAGTTGCAGCGAGAGCAACCGGCCGTCGACCCCCAACTCGGTGACGTAGCCGTCGATCTCGCGGGCGATCAGGCGCACCATCTCCAGCCGCTGGGACACCGCGCACACGTCGCGAACGGTGACCAGGTCCTCGATCTCCAGGGCGGACAGCGTGCCCGACACCTCGTCGAGGCGCAGCTTGTAGCGCTCCAGCGTGGCGAGCGCCTGGTTGGCCCGGGACAGGATCGCCGCCGAGTCCTCCAGGACGTGTCGCCGACCGTTCACGTAGAGCGCGATCAGGCGCATGGACTGGCTCACCGAGACCACCGGGTAGCCGGTCTGCTTGTTGACCCGCTCGGCGGTGCGGTGCCGGGTGCCGGTCTCCTCCGTCGGGATCGACGGATCCGGGACGAGCTGCACGCCCGCCCGGACGATCTTCGTGCACTCGCGGTCGACCACCACCCCGCCGTCGAGCTTGCACAGCTCGCGCAGCCGGGTCGCGGAGAACTCGACGTCGAGCACGAAGCCGCCGGTGGACAGCGCCTCCACCGTCTTGTCGAAACCCAGCACGATCAGGCCGCCCGTGTTGCCCCGGAGGATGCGCTCCAGGCCGTCGCGCAGGGCGGTGCCCGGGGCCACGGACTGCAGCGCGGCCCTCACGAGAGCCGCGTCGGCACTCGTGCCCTTGTCGGTCCGGTCATTCGTAGCCACAGAACTCCCCGTGGTCGTTGCCATCCTCGGCCGGCCATCGGCCGTCACCCGGGCATTTGCTCCGGTATGCACGGCCGGGAGCGCCTCAGGACCTGCGGACGACACAGGTCGGCCGCTACGTCGGAAGATCGGTGGAAAAGTCTAGTGCCTCCCGGCCGCCGACCGGTCGCCGCAACCGACTCGAAGCCGTGTTTCGGCACGGGTCGCGCGTGCCGCTCCGCGTGTCGAGTATGTCCGAGGCGACACATGGTCACTCCTCGGGGCACCCGGAAAGTTGCCGGACGGGGCCCGGGAGCGGGGCCGGGCACGCGGGGGAGGGTGTCGCGGGCCCGGTCGGCGGGCCCCGCCGATCATGTGCGGTCGTCCCGGCGCTCGCGTGCGGAGACCAGGTTGAACGCGCGCAGCGCCTCGCGGATGTCGGCCACCTCGATCACCTTCATGCCCTTGGGGATCTTGCCGGGATCGGGCGGCACCAGGGCGTGTGTGAAGCCGAGCCGAAACGCCTCGGCGAGCCGCCGCTGTACGCCGGTGGTGCGGCGGATCTCGCCCGCGAGGCCGACCTCGCCGACCGCGACCAGCTTGGTCGGCAGCGGGTGGTCGGCGGCGGCGCCCGCGAGGGCCAGCGCCGCGGCCAGGTCGGCGGCCGGTTCGGTGAGCTTGACGCCGCCGACGGTGGCGGTGTGGATCTCGGTCTTCTCCAGGCGCACCCCGCCGCGCCGCTCCAGGACCGCGAGCACCATGCCGATCCGGGCCGAGTCCAGGCCCGAGGTGGCCCGTCGCGGGGTGGGGATCTGGGACGGGGCCACCAGCGCCTGGACCTCGACCACCAGGGGCCGTTTGCCCTCCAGGGTCACCGTGACGCAGGTGCCGGAGACCGGCTCGGCGCGCTGGGTCAGGAACAGGCCGCTGGGGTCGGCCAGGCCGGTGATGCCCTCGTCGTGCAGTTCGAAGCAGCCGACCTCGTCGGCGGTGCCGTAGCGGTTCTTGATCGCGCGGACCAGGCGCAGTCGGGCGTGTCGGTCGCCCTCGAAGTGCAGCACCACGTCGACCAGGTGCTCCAGCAGGCGCGGGCCGGCGATCGAGCCGTCCTTGGTGACGTGGCCGACCAACACGGTGGCGATGTTGCGTTCCTTGGCGATGCGGATCAGCGCGCCGGTCACCTCGCGGATCTGCGACACGCCACCGGGCGCGCCGTCGATCGCGGGCGAGGCGATGGTCTGCACCGAGTCGACCACGAGCAGGGCGGGCTTGACCGCGTCGACGTGGCTGATCAGCGCGGCGAGGTCGGTCTCGGCGGCGAGGTAGAGCTCCTCGTTGAGCGCGCCGATCCGGCCCGCGCGCAGGCGGACCTGGGCGGCCGACTCCTCGCCGGTGATGTAGAGGGTGCGGGCGTCCGGCGACGCGGACTTGCTGGCCACGTCGAGCAGCAGGGTGGACTTGCCGACGCCGGGCTCGCCCGCGAGCAGTACGACCGCCCCCGGGACCAGGCCGCCGCCGAGCACGCGGTCCAACTCGTCGACGCCGGTCGGGCGAAACCGGGCCTGCTGTACGTCGATCCGGCCGATCGGCAGCGCCGCGGTGGTGACCGGCCCGGCGGCGATCGAGCGGGCCTTGGGGGCGCCGAACTCCTCGACCGTGCCCCACGCGTGGCACTCGTTGCAGCGGCCCAGCCATTTCGGCCCGGTCCAGCCGCACTCGGTGCAGCGATACGACGGGCGATCCTTCGTGGTGGTCCTGGCCATGCCAGGAACCGTAACGGCCCGCGCCGACAATGGAGACGGGGCCGGGATCGATCACGGGCGGAATGTCTTGATCCTGTCACCGGGTGGGCAAAGCGATGGTGGCGGTCGGGCGTTGTGCCTACCGTGTGGCGGCATGGTGGGGGACGGTGCGGTGCGGGAATCCGGAACGACGGACGAAACGGGCGCGGTGCCCGACGCGGTGGCGTTGTACGACACCCACGGTGACGCGTTGTTCGGCTTCTGCGTGGCGCTCGGGTACCGGCCCCGGGTCGCCGAGCGGGTGGTGCGCGAGGCGCTGACGCTCGCGCCGGAGCGGATCCGCGCGTTGCGCGACCCGCGCCGGAGCCGGGCGCTGTTGTACGCGCTGGTGCGGGTCGTGGCCGAGCGGGCGGCGGTGGAGCGGCCCGGCCCCGGGGTGGTCGAGCAGGTCTTGGCCGCGGGTGGCGCGGGGTGGTCGGTGCCCGATCGACGCCGATTGGCGCCGCTGGTGCCGTACGCGCTGTGGGCGGTCGACGAGGACGAGCGGATCGCCTTGGACCTGTCGGCGCGGCACCGCCTGAGCGACGCCGAAGTGGCCGATGTGCTGGGCGTGTCCGAGCGGCGGGCGGCGCGGCTGCTCGCGCGTGGACCGGTGCAGTTCGAGCAGGCGCTCGCGGTGTACGCGGTGGCCACGCACGCGCGGCGGGACTGCCCCGAACTCGCGCTGCTGCTGCCGGAGGCGGGGGCCGCGGTCGAGGCGGGGCTGCGGCAACCGCTGCACCTGCACGTCGACTCCTGCCCGGACTGCGTGGCGCTGTGCCCGGGACCGGTGCAGACGCGGGCGCTGCTCGCGGGCGGCGCGGCGGCCAACGCGCCGTACGCGATCCGGATGGCGCTGCGCGTGGACGGCGCGGCCGAACCGGTGGATCCGGTGGATCCGGTCGAGCGGGGCGGCTTTCCGAAGGGCACGGGTCGGCCGAGGTCGCGGGTGCCGGTGGTGGCCGCGTGTGCGACGGCCGTCGCGCTGGTGCTCGGCACGGCGGTGCTGTTGCGGCCCGGGGCCGAGCACGACACGCCGATCGCGCTGAGTTCGGCGCCGCTCCCGGAGCAGCCGCCGGCGCTGCATCCGGCCGAGCCGCCGGCCGCGTCGGCGAGTGTGGTCCCGACTACCGCGTCCGCGCCGTCGACGACGCGGGCGGTGCCGACCTCGGCGCCGAGCACCCGGGCCGCCGCCGCGAAGCCGACCGCGCGGACGAGCCGAAGCGCCAAACCCTCGACGAATGCCGGCGCCCCGCTCGCCGGCGGGCCGGCGACCCTTCCCCGGTCGGGCGGCACCGACGCGGGCAATCCGGCGGCGCCGGGCACGCTGTCCTGGTCCCGTTCGACGGTGGACCTCGGCGCGGACGGCGCCGCGCAGACCGTCCGGCTCACCGCGACCGGCGGGCCGGTCACCTGGTCGCTGGCGGTGTCGGAAAACGACTGGCTCACGGTGAGTTCGCATGCCGGCACACTGGCCAACGGCCAGTCGATATCGATCACGATCTCGGCGAATCCGGACAGGGCACCGGCCACCACGTGGGCAGTTACCGTTTCGGCGAATCCGACCGGTGTTTCGCTGACGGTCACCGGAGGACCGGCGTCGCGCGGAGGTCCGACGAACGAATTCCGGCAAAGGTGACGGATATTCACTCGAAAGTATGATTGTCGATCTCGAAAGGCGTATGAAAGTGCAAATCGCCTGAGTCGACGGCTCTCCGACACCTACGTTCACGAACGTGACGGATTCGGTAACCGGCCGGGCATCGGCCCCCGCCGCGGTGCTTTCGTGGGGACGCGCCGCCTACGACGCCTACGCCGAAGGGCTCTACACCTACTGCCTGTCGGTGCTGCGCGACCATCGGGCGGCCGCGGAATCCCTCCGCAGCACGTTCGTGCTCGCCGACCGTCACATCGGCCGACTGCCGGACCTGGATCTGCTCAAACCGTGGTTGTACGCGCTCGCCCGCTACGAGTGCCTGGTCCGCCTCGACGCCCACGTGCGAGTCGGCACCGGGCCCGCCCGGCCCGAGGACGTACGGGTGGTGTGGGCGCACGAGCGCAGCCTGCCGCCGCTGGCGGGCGACGCCGACGAGCCGACCGACCTGTTCCCCGGCACCGAGGCCGGGCGCGTGCCCGCTCGGTGCGGCGACCTGGACGAACTTGCCTGGCCCGATGCGGTGGGACTGGCGCCGGAGCGGCGCGAGGTGCTGGAGTTGTCGGTCCGGCACGGGCTCGATCCGCGTGGCCTGGCCGCCGTGCTCGGCTGTGACGAGCAGCACGCCCGCAGCCTGCTCCTGTGCGCCGGGCGCGAGGTGGACCGGACCCGGGCGGCGGTCGCGGGCGCCGAGGTCTCGCACGGCTGCCCCGAGGGCCAGGAGTTGGCCACCGGGCGGCTCACCTCGGCGCTGCGCGAACGATTGATCGCGCACGTCGAGACGTGTCGGCGGTGCGGGCCGCACGTGCGCCGCGCGGCGACCCTGCTCGCGCCGACCACGGGCGCCGCGGCGGCGCCGGTCGCCCTCGCGCTGGTCGCCCCGCCCGCGGCGCTGCGGATCGAGGTGCTGGGCGAGGTGGGCAAGGGCCGCTCCGCCCAGCGGCCGCCGGAGCTCGCCCGCCGGGTCGCCGAGTTCGACCGGGCCGGCTTCCCGGTCTTTCGGGCCCGGGTGGTCGAGCGCGGCAATCGCCGCCGGGCCACGGTGATCGCGGCGGTCGTGGTGGCCGCCGTGGTGGCCGCGCCCGCGCTGGCCCTGTGGCAGGCCTCCGGCGGGTCGGCCGCCGGGCCGACCGCCAGGGTGGTCACCATCGCGTCGGCGCACGTGGACACCGCCGACGGGACCGTGCCGAACGTGCCCGCGGCGCCGCCGGCCTCCCCGGCCGCGACCGCCGTGCGGCCCGGTGTCGGCGGCCCGTCGCACGGACGCGGCTCGGCGCCGGCCGCCGTCGCGCCGCCCGTGACGCCGCCGGACCCGATCGCGCCGGGCGTCGTGTTCGTGCCGCCGCCCGCCGACCCCACCCCCGTGCCGCCGCTGGTCACGGCCACACACACCGGCGATCGCACCATGATCACGCTGCGCAACGTCGGCGCGGTCCCGGTCGACTGGCAGGCCCGGACCGGGGCGGCCTGGCTGCGCCTGAGCCGAGCGCACGGCACGCTCGCGCCGGGGCAGGAGGACACCGTCACGATCTCGGTCGTGGCCGCGAAGGCGCCCCGGGGGTCGTGGTCGGCCAAGGTGGTGATCGAGCCGGGTGGCACGGTGGTCACCATCGAGGGCCGCACCGGCGACCCGGCCACGTCGGGCCCGCCGCCGACCGGCGCGCCCGCGAGCACGCCGCCGCCGAGCCGCCCGGCCGCCGGCCGCTGAGCCGGCCCGGTCCGGGCCGGGCCCCGGTCAGTCGACCGGATCCGCCGGGTGCGGCGCGATCGGCCGACCGCCGGCCAGCCGGGCCCGGCACGCCTCGACCAGGACCGCGTAGGCCGCCTCGCCCATCAGCTCGCGCAGCTCCGGCCCGTAGGACTCGTACACCGGCTCGCCCGCGCCGTGCGCCTCGGTGCTCCCGGTGCACCACCAGTGCAGGTCGTGGCCGCCCGGGCCCCAGCCCCGGCGGTCGTACTCGCCGATCGTCACCATCAGCACGCGCGTCTCGTCCGGGCGGTCGATCCAGTCGTAGGTCCGCCGCACCGGCAGTTGCCAGCACACGTCCGGCTTGGTCTCCAACGGATGCACACCCTCACGCAGCGCGAGCGCGTGCAGCGAGCACCCGGCGCCGCCGGCGAAGCCGGGCCGGTTCAGGAACACACACGCGCCGTCGACCAGCCGGGTGCGCTTGTCGCCGTCCTCGAACTCGCTGACCCCCTTCCGGGCGGCCAGGTCGTGGAACTGCCAGGTCTGCGGGGTCAGCCGTTCGGCCCAGGCCAGCACCCGTTTCTCGTCGTCCTCGTCCGACCAGTGCGCGCCCAGCGAACAACACCCGTCGGGCGCCCGCCCGGCCACCACGCCATGGCAGCCGGCACCGAAGATGCACTGCCAACGCGAGGTCAACCAGGTCAGATCGCAGCGGAACAGCTGATCGGCGTCGTCGGGGTCGGGAAACTCGAACCAAGCACGCGGAAAATCCAGGTCTACCTCAGGCACACCACCAGCGTAGAGCGCCGGGCGGGATGTCCGGTTCGGCAAAGGCGTGGCAAGCGAGGGAACGCCCCCGCTCGCCCGCCCGGGTCGACGGATTACCTTCGTCACCATGCGACTCGGTGTTCTCGACGTGGGCTCGAATACGGTCCACCTGCTCGTGGTCGACGCCCATCAGGGTGCTCGGCCCCTTCCCGCGTACTCGCACAAGCGCGAGCTGCGCCTGGCCGAGCTGCTGGAGCCGGACGGGAGCATCGCCCCGCACGGGATAGATCTGCTGGTCCGCACGATGGCGGCGGCGCTCGAGGTGGCCGAGGACAAGGGCGTCGAGGACCTGCTGCCGTTCGCCACCTCGGCGGTGCGCGAGGCGGCCAACTCCGAGGCGGTGCTCGACCGGGTGCGGAGCGAGACCGGGGTGGACCTGCAGGTGCTCACCGGCGCGGACGAGGCCCGGCTGACCTTCCTGGCGGTGCGCCGCTGGTTCGGCTGGTCCTCCGGTCGGCTGCTCGTCCTGGACATCGGCGGCGGCTCGCTGGAGATCGCGGCGGGCGTGGACGAGGAGCCGGACGCGGCCGCCTCGCTGCCGCTGGGCGCGGGCCGGCTGACCCGGAACTGGCTGCACACCGACCCGCCCACGGCGGACGAGGTGCGGGTGCTGCGCAAGCACGTGCGGGCCGAGATCGCCCGCACGGTCGCCGAGTTCAGCCGACTCGGCCGGCCCGACCACGTGGTGGCCACGTCCAAGACGTTCAAGCAGCTCGCCCGGATCGCCGGCGCGCCGTCCTCGGGGGAGGGCCCCTACGTCAAACGTTCGCTGAGCCGGACCGGGCTGGCCGACTGGCTGCCCCGGCTGGCGACGATGACCGCGACCGAGCGGGCCGCGCTGCCGGGGGTGTCGGTGGGACGCGCGCCGCAGCTGGTGGCGGGCGCCATAGTGGCCGACGCCGCGTTGGACCTGTTCGACGTGAACACGTTGGAGATCTGTCCGTGGGCGCTGCGGGAGGGGATCATCCTGCGCCGGTTGGACTGGATGGACTGAGGCCCGCCGGCGGCGACGCGTCGGGTCGGGACGAATCCGGCCGATCGGGGCCGATGAGGTCGAGCCGGACGGGGCGTCGGGTGGCGATTCGGTTCGGATCGGACGCGCCGATGCGGCGGGACGAGGTCGATCCGGCGGTCGATGGTTCTACTCTGGGCGACGTGGCCGACCACGACATACTCACGGGTACGGGGTCCGACCCGGCCGCGGCACGCGTGCCGGATGCGGTGTTGCGGGTGCCCGACGCCAAGATCGCCCTGTCCACCGCCTCCGTGTACCCCGAGTCCACCGCGGACGGTTTCGAGATCGCGGCCCGGCTCGGCTACGACGGCGTCGAGGTGATGGTCTCGACCGATCCGGTCAGCCAGGACATCGAGGCGCTGCGCCGGTTGTCCGACCACCACGCGATGCCGATCCTGTCCGTGCACGCGCCCTGTCTGCTGATCACCCAGCGGGTGTGGGGCACCGACCCGTGGGCCAAGCTGGTGCGCGCGCGGGACGCGGCGATGCGGCTGGGCGCGCGCACGGTCGTGGTGCATCCGCCGTTTCGCTGGCAGCGCAGCTACGCCCGCGACTTCGTGCGCGGGATCGAGCGCATGGCCGGCGAGACCGACGTGCTGTTCGCGGTGGAGAACATGTTCCCGCTGCGCTACCGGGACAAGGAGGTCGCGGCGTACGCGCCGGACTGGGACCCCGCCGACGAGGACTACCGGCACTTCACCCTCGACCTGTCGCACACCGCGACCTCGCGCTCGGACGCGCTGGACATGCTGGCCCGCATGGGCGACCGGCTCGGGCACGTACACCTGGCCGACGGCAGCGGCTCGCTCAAGGATGAGCACCTGGTGCCCGGACGCGGCACCCAACCGTGCGCGGAAGTCCTGGAGCACCTGGCCCGCACCTCGTTCGCCGGCGCGGTCGTGCTCGAGGTGAACACCCGCCGGTGCGGCAGTCGCGCCGAGCGCGAGGCCGACCTCGCCGAGGCGCTGGCGTACACCCGGCTGCACCTGGCGGCCGAGGCCGGGGCGGAGCGCCGGCATGGCTGACCCGAAGACCGCCGCCGACGCGCCCGACGTCCGGCGGCGCGGTCCGGGCAGGCCGCCCGGTCGGCGCGGGGATGCCTCCCGGACCCGGACCGGGATCCTGGAGGCGGCCCGCACCGAGTTCGCCGCGCGCGGCTACGCGGGCGCGTCGGTCCGGGCGATCGCCCGCGGCGCCGGGGTGGATCCCGCCCTCGTGCACCACTACTTCGGCTCCAAGGACCGGGTGTTCATCGCGGCCATGGACCTGCCGCTGGACCCCGCGACACTGGTCGGCACGGTGTTCGCGCACGGTGTCGAGCACGCGGGCGAGCGGCTGGCCGAGTCGTTCGTGGCGTTGTGGGAACACCCGGACACCGGCACCCGGCTGTTGGCCATCCTGCGCACCGTGGTGCTGGACGGGGGCGGCAACCCGGCCTTTCGCGAGTTCGTCGGCGCGGAGTTGACCACGCGCCTGGCCGAGGGCATCGGCGGCCCGGACGCGGCACTGCGCGCGAATTTGTGCGTGAGCCAGCTGCTCGGGGTCGCGCTGACCCGCTACGTGGTGTGCCTGGAGCCGATCGCCTCGACGCCGGCGGCCGAACTCGTTCGCCGGCTCGCACCGATCCTCCAGCGTCACCTGAACGGCTGACCGACCGCCGCGCGCCCACCCGCACGACGCCCCGGCCGGCCCGGCGCCGGCGCATGTCCTCCAACCCCCGCCGACGGTCGCATCGTGGACGGCCGCGCCGTCGTTCCCGGCTGCGGACGTAAGCTCGAAAGCACCCGGATCCACCGGTGAATTGCTGAGAGGGTGTGTGCAGTGCCGCAACTCAGGTCTCGGACGGTCACCCACGGTCGCGAAATGGCGGGCGCTCGCGCGCTCCTCATGGCCGCAGGCGTCAAGCGTGCGGACTTCGGCAAGCCGATCATCGCGGTCGCCAACAGCTTCACCGAGTTCGTACCGGGGCACACCCACCTCCAGCCCGTCGGCCGCATCGTCTCCGAGGCGATCTCCGCCGCCGGCGGCATCCCGCGCGAGTTCAACACGATCGCCGTCGACGACGGCATCGCGATGGGCCACTCGGGCATGCTCTATTCGCTGCCCTCGCGCGAGCTGATCGCCGACGCGGTCGAATACATGGTCAACGCGCACCAGGCCGACGCGATCGTGTGCGTGTCCAACTGCGACAAGATCACCCCCGGCATGCTGATGGCCGCGCTGCGGCTGAACATCCCCGCCGTGTTCGTCTCCGGCGGTCCGATGGAGGCCGGCACCGCGGTGATGGTGGACGGTCGGGTGCGTCCGCACCTGGACCTGATCACCGCGATCGCCGACTCCGCGTCGGACAAGGTCTCCGACGAGGACCTGGAGCGGATCGAGGACGCCGCGTGTCCGACCTGCGGGTCGTGCGCGGGCATGTTCACCGCCAACTCGATGAACTTCCTGGTCGAGGCGATGGGCCTGGCGCTGCCGGGCAACGGCTCGGTGCTGGCCACGCACACCGCGCGCAAGGCGCTGTACGAGGGCGCGGGCCGCACGATCGTGGAGATCACCAAGCGCTACTACGAGCAGGACGACGAGAGCGTGCTGCCGCGCAATGTGGCCACCCGCCAGGCGTTCGAGAACGCGATGGCGATGGACATCGCGATGGGCGGCTCGACCAACACGATCCTGCACCTGCTCGCCGCCGCGCAGGAGGCCGAGCTGGACTTCACCATGGCCGACATCGACGCGCTCTCGCGTCGGGTGCCGTGCCTGGCGAAGGTCGCGCCGAACAACGCGCCGTACCACGTGGAGGACGTGCACCGGGCGGGCGGCGTGCCGGCGCTGCTCGGCGAGCTGTACCGGGCCGGGCTGCTGCACGAGGACGTCACCTCGGTGCACGCCGACTCGCTCGCCGAATGGCTCAAGACCTGGGACGTGCGCGGCGGTTCGCCCTCGGCCGAGGCGGTCGAGCTGTTCCACGCGGCGCCGGGCTGTGTGCGCTCGGCCACCGCGTTCAGCCAGTCGGAGCGCTGGGACTCGCTCGACCTGGACGTGGCCTCGGGCTGCATCCGCGACGTGGCGCACGCGTACAGCCGCGACGGTGGCCTGGGCATCCTGTACGGCAACCTCGCCGAGGCGGGTTGCGTGGTCAAGACCGCCGGCGTGGACGAGTCGATCTGGACCTTCTCCGGCCCGGCCGTGGTGGTCGAGTCGCAGGAGGAGGCGGTCGACGCCATCCTGACCAAGCGGGTCAAGGAGGGCGACGTGGTGGTGGTCCGCTACGAGGGCCCCAAGGGCGGTCCGGGCATGCAGGAGATGTTGTACCCGACGTCGTTCCTCAAGGGTCGCGGGCTCGGCGCGAAGTGCGCGCTGATCACCGACGGGCGTTTTTCCGGCGGCACCTCGGGGCTGTCCATCGGGCACGTCTCGCCCGAGGCGGCGGCCGGCGGCGCGATCGCGCTGGTGCGCGACGGCGACATCATCACCATCGACATCCCCAACCGCCGGATCGAGCTGGAGGTCTCCTTCGAGGAGCTGGCCGAGCGGCGCGAGCACCTGCTGCACGACCTGGGCAAGTACCGCCCGGCGAAGCGCGAGCGGGTGGTCAGCACGGCGCTGAAGGCGTACGCGGCGATGGCCACCAGCGCGGACAAGGGCGCGGTGCGGGACGTGTCGTTGTTCGACTGACGCGTCGCGCGTAGCACGTTTTCGAAGGGGCGTCCCGGCTGCGGCCGGGGCGCCCTTTTCGGCTCACGGGGTCGACCGGCCCCCATGGTCGCCCCTTTGTCGACTCGGGGAAATCGTAGGGAATCGCTTGACGGCGTCAGGGGGGAAGCGCATATTCAACACATGATGAATTATGGCGAGGACGCGATCCGCGCCGAAGGGCTGCGGGTCGTGCGCGGCGGGCGCGTGGTGCTCGACGACGTCTCGTTCGCCGTGCCGCGCGGGAGTGTCACCGGGTTGCTCGGGCCGAGCGGGTGCGGCAAGAGCACGCTGATGCGGGCGATCGTCGGCGTGCAGGCGCGGGTGAGCGGGCGGCTGGACGTGCTCGGGCTGCCCGCCGGGCATCGGCGGCTGCGCAGCGCGATCGGCTATGTGACGCAGGCGCCGTCGGTGTACGCGGATCTGACCGTGCGGGAGAACCTGCGCTACTTCGGCCGGCTCCTCGGCGCCGCGGCCGACGACCTCGACCGGGTGCTGCGCGAGGTGGACCTGACCGATCGGCAGGACGCCGCGGTGGCCCGGCTGTCCGGCGGGCAGCGGGCCCGGGTGTCGCTGGCCGCCGCGCTGCTCGGGACACCGGAGCTGTTGGTCCTGGACGAGCCGACGGTCGGCCTGGATCCGGTGTTGCGCCGCGACCTGTGGGGCCTGTTCCACCGGCTCGCGGCCGGCGGCGTCACGCTGCTCGTGTCCAGCCACGTGATGGACGAGGCCGAGCGCTGCGAGCGGCTGTTGCTGCTGCGCGACGGCGCGCTGCTGGCCGACGACACGCCCGGGGCGCTGCTCACCCGTACCGGGACCCGGGACGCGGAGGCGGCCTTCCTGGCGCTGGTCGACGCCGCCGCCGAGCCGGGACCGGCCGCATCGACCGCGGCGACCGCATCGGCCCCGAGGAGCACGCCATGACCGGCACCGCCACCACCGCCACCGCCCGCCGGGTGCTCGGCCAGTTGCGGCACGACCCGCGCACCGTCGCGCTGATGCTCCTGGTGCCGTGTGTGCTGCTCACGCTGCTGTACTGGCTCTACGACGACCGGCCGGAGCAGTTCGACCACATCGGCGGGCCCTTGCTGGGGATCTTCCCGTTCGTGGTGATGTTCCTGGTCGCCTCGGTGGCCACGCTGCGCGAGCGCTCGACCGGGACGCTGGAGCGGCTGCTCACCATGCCGATCGGCAAGATGCAGCTGATCGGCGGCTACGCGCTCGCGTTCGGGATCGTCGCGGTGCTCCAGGCGACGGTGGCCACCGGGCTCGCGATCGGGCTGCTCGATCTGGACGTGGTCGGGCCGACCTGGCTGATCCTGTGCGTCGCGGTCCTGAACGCGCTGCTCGGGATGGCCCTGGGCCTGCTGGTGAGCGCGTTCGCCGACACCGAGTTCCAGGCGGTGCAGTTCCTGCCCGCGGTGATCCTGCCGCAGTTCCTGCTGTGCGGGCTGTTCGTGCCGCGCGATCGTATGCAGCCGGTGCTCGAAGCGGTCTCCGACGTGCTTCCGCTGTCCTACGCGGTGGACGCGATGACCCGGCTCTCCACCGAGCACGAGGTCTCCGGCCTGCTGCTGCGCGATGTTGCGGTGATCGCCGGCTGTGTGCTCGCCGCGCTCGGGCTCGGGGCGCTGACCCTGCGCCGGCGCACCCCCTGAGCGGCCCGGGACCCGCGCCGGGGCCCACCCTCGGACACGTGTACGTACCGTACGGTGGCCATCGTGGGCACCGGGCGTGCCCCTGACGGACCAGGAACGCGAGAAAGTGTGGGGCCATGGCTCAGCGGGTCGCCGTCGTCGGCACCGGGAAAATCGGTGAAGCGCTGTTGTCCGGGATGATCCGGGCGGGCAAGAGCCCCGACGACCTCCTCGTCACCACCCGTCGCGCCGAACGGGCCGAGGACCTGCGCCGCCGCTACGGCGTCGAGGCGGTGAGCAACGCCGAGGCCGCCAAGGCCGCCGACATCCTGATCCTGACCGTCAAGCCGCAGGACATGGGCGCGCTGATGGACGAACTGGCCCCGCACGTACCCGCCGACCGGCTCGTGGTCAGCGGTGCGGCGGGCATCACCACCAAGTTCCTGGAGGCCCGTCTGGCCGCGGGCACCCCCGTGGTGCGCGTCATGTCCAACACCCCCGTGCTCGTGGACGAGGGGATGAGCGCGATCTCCGGCGGCGCGCACGCCACGGAATCGCACCTGGAGCGGGTCGAGGAGATCTTCGGATCGGTCGGCAAGACCATCCGGGTCCCGGAGAAGCAGCAGGACGCGGTCACCGCGCTGTCCGGCTCGGGGCCGGCCTACTTCTACTTCCTGGTCGAGGCGATGACCGACGCCGGCATTTTGCTCGGCCTGCCGCGCGCCGCCGCGCACGACCTGATCGTGCAGGCCGCGATCGGCGCGTCGGTGATGCTGCGCGACTCGGGCGAGCACCCCACGCTGCTGCGCGAGGCGGTGACCTCGCCGGCCGGCACCACGATCGCGGCGATCCGCGAGTTGGAGAACCACGGCGTGCGTGCCGCGCTGCTCGCCGCCCTGGAGGCCGCGAGCAACCGTTCGCAGGAGATCGCCGAGGGCCTTTCGTGAGGCCGGAGCTGGTCCTGTTCGACAACGACGGCGTGCTGGTGGACAGCGAGCCGATCGCCAACCGGGTGCTCGCCGCGCTGCTCACCGAACTCGGCGTGCCCACCGCCTACGAGGACTCGCTGCGCGACTACCTCGGCGGCACCATGGCCCGGGTGCATACGATCGTTCGCGAGCGGGACGGCGTCACGCTGCCCGAGGACTTCGATCACGTCTACCACGAGCGGGTGTTCGCCGGATTCCGGGCCGAGCTCGAAGCGGTGCCGGGGGTCGTCGACGTGCTGGCCGCGCTGGACGCCGCGGGCGTGCCGTACTGCCTGGCCTCCTCCGGCACGCATGAGCGGATCCGGCTCGCGCTGACCCGTACCGGGCTGATCGGGCGTTTCCCCGAATCGGTGATCTTCAGCAGCCAGGACGTCGCCCGGGGCAAACCCGCGCCGGACCTGTTCCTGCACGCGGCGGCGGCCATGGGCGTCGATCCCGCGTGCTGCGTGGTGGTCGAGGACAGCCCGCTGGGGGTCGAGGCCGCGCGGGCGGCCGGGATGACCGTGTACGGTCACGCCGCGATGACGCCGGCGGAACGGCTCGCGGACGCCGACGCGCTGTTCAAGGACATGGTCGAGCTGCCGGGACTATTGGGCATTTGACGGATTTCGCCGGGTTTTGTCCGGTCGGCGAATCTGACGGTTCATCAAAAGATCTCCTCGGCCCCTGTCCGTGGAAGTGACCCGTCGGTAGCGTGCTCGCCCATGCGGGTGAGAGAACCGGCCGCCGGGTCGGCCAAGGACGAGACGCTGCGCCGTGCGCGGTTCAGCCTGCTCGCGTGCTTTTTGATCCAGGGCGTGTCCTTCGCGCTGCTCGTCACCCGGATCCCGGCGATCCAGCGCCGCTACGACATGGGCGACGGCACGCTCACCGCGGTGCTCTCCGTGGTGCCGATCGTCGCGGGCGTGGGCAGCGTGATCGCGGGCGCCCTGGCCCGGCGATTCGGCAGTCGTACCGTGCTGCGGATGTCCCAGCCGCTCGTCTGCGCCACCCTGATCGGGGTCGGCGCCGGGGACGGGCTGTGGCAGTTGGCGATCGTGCTCTTCGTGTTCGGGCTGTCCCTGGGCGCGGTGGACGCCACGATGAACATGCAGGGCGTGGCGATCCAGGCCCGCGCGGGGCGCAGCATCATGCTCGGCTTCCACGCCTCGTACAGCCTCGGCGGCCTTGCCGGGGCGGGCGCGGCCGGGCTGTGCGCGTGGGGCGGGGTGCCGCTGGTCGCGATGTACGCGGGCGCCGCCGCGCTGACCGTGCCGGCCCTGCTCGTGGTCGGCCCCGGCTACCTGTGCGCGGACGACGCGCCGCAGGTCGTGGCCGCCGACCCGGAGCGGCCCCGCCGCACCCTGCCCTGGCGTCCGCTGATCCCGCTGTGCCTGGTCATGACGTTCGCCTACATCGGCGACTCGACAGTGGCCAACTGGAGCGCGGTCTACCTGGAGAAGGTGCTGGACAGCTCCGAGGCGTTCGCGGTGGTCCCCTACATCGCGTACATGGTCACCACCCTCGTCGGCCGCAGCGTCGGCGACCTCGCGGTGCGGCGCTGGGGCATGGTCGAGGTGGTCCGCGGCGGCGCGGTGGTCGCGGCGGCCGGATTCGCGGTCGTACTCGCCGCCCCGCACGCCGCGGTGGGCCTGCTCGGCTTCGTGATCCTGGGCGTGGGGTTGTGCGTACTGGTCCCGCAGACCTTCGCCGCGGGCGGTCGGCAGTCGCCGGAGGACGCCGACGAGGCGGTCGCCCGACTCAACATCTTCAACTACGTCGGCTTCCTGATCGGCACCCCGCTCGTGGGCGGGATCGCCGACCTGGCCTCGTTCCGCCTGGCGATGCTCGTGCCGCTGTTCCTGGTGCTCGCCGTACTGCCGCTCGCCCGCGCCTTCGCCCCGCACGGTGAACCCGCTCACGACCGATGATCGGGAGCCGACCCGGGCGGTAGCGTGACCGCATGAGTCGAGCGGTGCACGTGCTGTGGGACGACGGGATGACCGGGTACGACTTCGGATCGTGGCACCCGATGAACCCGGTCCGGCTGCGCCTGACCATCGACCTGATCCGCGCGTTCGGGCTGCATACCCTCCCCGAACTGCGGGTGCGCAGCCCGAAGTCGGCAACCGACGCGGACCTGACCATGGTGCACACCGACGAGTACACCGCCGCCGTGCGCGCCGCCTCGCTCGACCCCCGGATCGCCGACGGCACGTTCGGGTTCGGCACCGAGGACACCCCCGCGTTCGCCGGGATGCACGAGGCGTCAGCGTTGATCGCCGGCGCCTCGATCGCCGCGGCCGAGGCGGTGTGGCGCGGGCCGGAAGACCCCGACGGCGCGGACCACGCGATCAACTTCGCGGGCGGGCTGCACCACGCGATGCCCGACGCCGCGGGCGGGTTCTGCATCTACAACGACCCGGCGCTCGCGATCGCGCGCCTGCTCGAACTCGGCGCCGAGCGGGTCGCGTACGTGGACATCGACGTACACCACGGCGACGGTGTGCAGCGGGCGTTCTGGGACGACCCGCGGGTGCTCACGATCAGCCTGCACGAGAGCCCGCGCTTCCTGTTCCCGGGCACCGGTTTCGCGAGCGAGATCGGCGGGCCGGACGCCGAGGGCTTCGCGGTCAACGTTGCGCTGCCGCCCGGCATCGCCGACGCCGCGTGGTTGCGCGCGTTCGACGCCGTGGTGCCGCCGCTGCTCGCGGACTTCCGCCCCGACGTGCTGGTCACCCAGCACGGTACGGACACCCACGTGGACGATCCGCTGGCCCACCTCGCACTGAGCCTCGACGCGCAGCGCACGGCACACGCCGCGCTGCACGCGCTGGCCCACGAACACGCCGGCGGGCGCTGGATAGCCACCGGCGGCGGGGGCTACGCGACCGTCGACGTGGTGCCGCGCTCGTGGACGCACCTGGTGGCGGAGGCGGCCGGTCATGCCATCGAGCCCACCCGCGAGGTGCCGCTCGACTGGCGCGAGGAGGTCCGGATGCTCACCCGCCAGGCCGGTCCGCACCGGATGACCGACGGCGGGACCGGCGATTTTCGGCCGTTCTCCACCGGATACGACCCGGCGGACCGCACCGACCAATCGATTCTGGCCACCCGGCGGGCGGTCTTCCCGGTGCACGGCCTCGACCCGATGTTCGACCTGTGACCCGGTGGTCCCGAGGCCTGTGGTGACCCCGACCCGTGACCCAAGGAGCTGTGCGTGACCGTTGCGGTTCCCACCCCCTCGGAGCTTCGCTCCCATCTCGTGCGCGGCCGGATCGCCGGCGACGTGGCGACCACGAGGGAGAACAACCTCCGGCACTACCGACTGATGAGCGAGCGGCATCCCGGCCATCTGTTCGGCCTGGAGCCGGACGGTCGGTGGACCGCGGACGACGTACTCGCGCTGATGGCGCGCCGTTGCGGAGTGGTGGCCGACCCGGCCCACCGCAGCGGGCAGGACACCATCGACCCGGACCTGACCGTGGCCGCGCTGGACGCGTACGCGGACCGGATCGCGCTCGCCGCCGAGCGTCGTGAGCGGGTGATCGTGGCCACGGGCCACCCGAACGGGCTAGGCGATTGGTACCGCACGCTGGCGCGCGTGTTGCGCGAGGCGGGGTGTACGCTCCTGCGCCCCGCCGCCGGGTGGAGCTATCGCACGCCCACGGCCGAGGGTGGGCACAGTCGCGCGATCCGGTATCGGGGCGACGTGGCGATGGTGGTGGACGACGCGGGAGATTTCCGACACACCCACTCCGCGCGCGGGATCCGGGCGATGCTGGCCGAGCTGGCGGCCGGGTCCGAGCCGCTGCCGGATCTGCTGATCGGCGACCACGGCTGGGCCGGAGGCGCAGGTCAGGCGGGGGTTGCGGCGATCGGCCTCGCGGATTGCAACGACCCCGCGCTGTTCGTGGCGGCCGAGGAGGGGCGGGTCGAGGTGGTCGTCCCGCTGGACGACAACGTGGCGCCACACCTGTACGAGCCGGTCATGGCGTACGTGCTCGATCGGTCCGGACTGTCCGGAATCGATCGGTAAAGCAGCCTGATGGGCGATTCAGGTGGGATAACTACTCCTCTTCCCCACTGGTACCACACGCCACTACTCTGGAGGGACGCACGTGCGTGTGGCAGTCGCCGGAGGGGAAGCCGGCGCCCGACGCGTGCTGAATGGTTCGGTGCGTCATGGCTTCTGGAGAGAGGCCTCTCAACGAGGTCAACTTCTTGACTGTGGCCGAGGTGGCCGCGGTGATGCGGGTGTCCAAGATGACGGTGTATCGCCTGGTCCACAGTGGCGAGATGCCGGCCATCAGGGTTGGTCGGTCCTTCCGAGTTCCGGAGCAGGCCGTCCACGACTACCTGCGAGACTCCTACGTGGAAACAGCGTAGGGGGGCATTACGGACCGCCTCGTTTAGAGGTGGGCCGGGGCGGCGAGTAGGCTGACCCCCAGTTGTGCGGGCTGATCCGGCTCCGCGCGGTAGAAACGTCACGTGAGCGAGGGTTGTCGGTGGGCTCTGTCATCAAGAAGCGTCGCAAGCGCATGGCGAAGAAGAAGCACCGCAAGCTTCTCAAGAAGACGCGTGTGCAGCGTCGCAACAAGAAGTAGGCATCCCACCGGCTTGCGCCGCTGAAGCCTTGGGCGACCGCCCGCCGCGCTCCCGAAACGGGGGCGCGACGGGCGGTCGCCGTGCGTTCGGGCGCGGGTGCGCGCGGGGGGATGGACGCGCCAGGTTCGCGCCCCGGCCGCCGCGCCCCGGGGCCGGGCCCGGCGCCTTGGCCCTGGCGCCTCGGGTCCGGTGCTCCGGGACCCGAGGCTCGGCTCCGACGCTTCGCGCTCGGGCCCCGGGTTCGAAGGCTTGGGTTCGAAGGCTCGGGTTCCACTCTCCGAGTCCGCTCTGAGTCCGCCGCCCCGGGTCCACGCCCGGGGCCCAGCGCCCCGAGTTCGTGCCCTCGGGTTCGGCGCCCCGAGTTCGTGCCCTCGGGTTCGGCGCCCTGGGTTCGCGCCCGAACCCGCGCTCCGAACCTGTGCCCTGGGTTCGCGTCCCGGGCCGGCGCTCCGGCCCCACGCTCCGAGCTCCGGCCCCGCGCCCCTGGCCCGCGCCCTGGGCCTATCCTCCGAGCCCGTGCTCCGGCCG
The DNA here is from genome assembly GCF_042754105.1 of Embleya sp. NPDC059237. NCBI lineage: Bacteria > Bacillati > Actinomycetota > Actinomycetes > Kitasatosporales > Streptomycetaceae > Embleya > Embleya sp. NPDC059237. The sequence continues at coordinate 285,637 of NZ_JBHZAE010000003.1, forward strand.
TCCCGCGCCCCTCGCCCGCGTCCCGGCCCCCCGCGCCCCCGGCCCGCACCCTGGGCCCGCGCTCCGGCCGTCCCGCGCTCCGGCCCCGAGCCCCGGGCCGGCGCTTCGAGCCCGCTCCGGCACCGAGCCCCGAGCCTGCGTCCCGGCCCCGAGCCCCGGGCCGGCGCTTTGAGCCCGCTTCGGCCCCGCGCCCCGAGCCTGCGTCCCGGCCCCGGCCCCCGGCCCGCGCCTTGGGCTTGCGCTCCGAGCCCGCGCTCCGGCTCCGCGTCCCGGCCCCGCGCCCCGGGCCGGCGCTTCGAGCCTGCGCTCCGGCTCGCGCCCTGGGCCCGTGCTCCGGCCGTCCCGCGCTTCGGGCCGGTGCTTTGCGCTCGGGCTCGCGCTCTGAGCTCGGGTTTCGGGTTCGGGTTTCGGGTTTGGGGTTTGGGTTTGGGCTTTGGGGTGGGGGTTGGAGGTGCGGGGTTTGGGGTTTGGGGTTTGGGGCCGGGTTGTGGGGGTGGGGTTTGTGAATGGCTTGTTAATGGGTGGCCCGGTGGGGGTTGGTGGGGCGTGCGTACGGTTACGTTGGGAGCTGGTGGCTCGGGGTGCGCCTACCGTAGGGGTCCGAGTGTGTCGTGGATTTGGTGCGGGCCGGGTTGGGTTGGGGAGGGCGCAGGATGGGGCGTGTCGTCCTGGTTACCGGGGTTGCCGGTGATCCTGGGGCCGGGTTTGTGCGGATGATCCGTGACGAACCCGATGTCGACCGGGTGATCGGGGTCGACATGGTGGCGCCCGTTTCGGAGCCGGCCGGTGTGGACTTCGTACTCGCCGATATTCGCAACCCGATGATCGCCAAGGTGGTCGCCTCGGCCGCCGTGGACACCGTGGTGCACCTGAGCCCCAGTGAGCTGCCGCCGATTCGGGGCGGAGCGGTCTCGATCAAGGAGACCAACGTCATCGGCACCATGCAGCTGCTCGCCGCGTGCCAGAAGGCGCCGTCGATCCGCCGTCTGGTGGTGCGCTCGACCACCGCCGTCTACGGCGGTTCGCCGCGCGACCCCGCGCTGTTCGCGGAGGACACCGAACCGCGCGTGCAGCCCTCGGCCGGCTGGGCCAAGGACGCCGTCGAGATAGAGGGCTACGTGCGCGGCTTCGCCCGGCGTCGGCCGGATGTCGCCGTCACCGTGTTGCGGTTCGCGCCGCTGCTGGGGCCGCGTACCGACTCGCCGATGGGCGCCTACTTCGCGCTGCCGGTGTTGCCCACGCTGCTCGGCTACGACCCGCGCCTGCAGTTCGTGCACGAGGACGACCTGCGCGAGGCGCTGCGGATCGCGATGCTCGCCGATCGGCCGGGCACGTACAACATCGCCGCCGAGGGTGTGCTGTTCCTGTCCCAGGCCGCGCGCCGATTGGGCCGACCGGTGGTGCCGTTCCCGGCGGCGGCGGTGGGTCTGGTCAACCAGGGTTTGCGGCGCGCGGGTTCGGTGCACCTGTCCGCCGAGCAGGTACGCCTGCTCACCCACGGGCGCGTGGTGGACCCCGCGCGGGCCCGGGAGAAATTGGGCTTCGTCGCGGCCAGGAGCACGGCCGAGACGTTCGCCGACTACGCCGAGGGTCGTCGTTCGACCGGCCTGCTCGACCCGAGGCGCCTGGCCCAGGTGCCCGATCGACTCGCCGACCTGCTGCTCACCAGGAGGAACCCCGATGGGTGAGGCCCGCATCATTCCCTTCGACGGCGCCACTTCCGGAGCGCGCCCGCCCGCGCCCCGGTCGGGGCGTCGGCCCACCCGGACCGCGCGTGCGGTCCGGGTACCCGAGCCGGTCGAGGGTGAGGTGCCGGTGCGATCGATCGAGGCGCGACCGGGTCGAAAGCGGGCGGAATCCGCGCAACCGGCCGAGCCGGGGCCGGCGGAGACGGGATCGGCGGACCCGGACGCATCCGAGGTGGGGCCCCGGCGCGCGCCGGGATCCGGGCGCTCGTTGTTCGGGTCGCTCGCGGGCGCGATCGGCGGGGTGGTGGGTGGCGCCGCCGCCGGACTCCTCGACGGCGTGGCCGGACCTGGCTGGGAGGATCGCGCCGCCGACGGACTGGCCTTCCTGCGCCGCCGGATCACCGGTGAGTACGAGGTGGACGAGTTCGGCTTCGATCCCGAACTCAACGACAAGCTGATGGCCGCGCTGCGGGTGGTCTACGAGCAGTACTTCCGGATCGAGGTCAGCGGCCTGGAGCACATTCCGGCCGAGGGTGGTGCGCTGATCGTGGCCAACCACTCCGGCACGCTGCCGGTGGACGCGCTGATGACGCAGGTGGCGGTGCACGACCACCACCCCGCTCGGCGCAATCTGCGGCTGCTCGCCGCCGACCTGGTCTTCCAACTGCCGCTGGTGGGCTCGGTGGCGCGCAAGAGCGGACACACCCTCGCCTGCCACGCCGACGCCGAACGGCTGCTCGGCAAGGGCGAGTTGGTCGGCGTGTGGCCCGAGGGCTACAAGGGCCTGGGTAAGCCGTTCGCGGAGCGGTACAAGCTTCAGCGCTTCGGGCGCGGCGGCTTCGTGTCGGCGGCGCTGCGCACCGGTGTGCCGATCGTGCCGTGCTCGATCGTGGGCGCCGAGGAGATCTACCCGATGGTCGGCAACGCGCGTACTCTCGCGCGCCTGCTCAACCTGCCCTACTTCCCGATCACCCCGACCTTCCCGCTGCTCGGCCCGCTCGGCCTGGTGCCGCTGCCGACGCGGTGGCGGATCGAGTTCGGCGCGCCGATCCACACCGACGCGTATCCGGAGGAGGCGGCGGACGACCCGATGGTCGTGTTCAACCTGACCGACGAGGTGCGCGAGACCATCCAGCACACGATCTACCGACTGCTGATGCAGCGGCGGTCGGTCTTCTTCTAGATCGGGTCCGGCTCGGGTTCCGGAACCCGGAACACGAAGGCGGCGCGTGGACGGTGGTCCGCGCGCCGCCTTCGGTGTTGCCCACCGGCGCCGTCAGCTGTGTGGCTCCTCCTCGGCGGGGCCGAGCAGGTTGAGCCCGATGCCCGGCAGGCCGGGCAGCAGGGGCGGGAGGATCTGACCCTTGGGCGTCTTCGCCGGGGCCGGGGTGCCCCCGGAGCCGTCGGACCGGTCGGAGGGGTTTGCCGCCGGAGGGCCGCCGAGCAGCGGGATGTTCAGCCCCGGGAGCAGGCCGCCGTCCTGCTGCGGCTGCTGTCGCGGTGCGGCACCGCCCGTCGTGGTCGAGCCGCCCTGCGACGGTGCGCCATTGGTCGCGCCGCCACCCAGGCCCGGGAGCCTGGGGACGAGCGGCACGCCGCCGGTGCCCGGTGCGCCGCCCGGGGCGGTACCGGGCGCGGCCGGTGCGCCGTCGGTGTGCCCACCGGTGCCGGGCTTCGCCGAACTCCGGCCGGGAGTGCCCGCGATCGGGGCGACCTGCTCGTTGATCGCGGTGAGCAGCGTGCGGACCCGGTCCCGCTCGGAGTGCAGCTCCGGCGGGAGTCGGTCGCCGATCCGCTCCATGCGCTCGTTGCCGGAGCGGGCGAAGTCGGCCAGGTTGCGCATCGACCCGTCGCTGCCGCTCTTGCGGAAGTGGTCGGTGAGCAGCGCACGGCCCTTGTCGGCCTCGTCGCGCCAGTCGTCGAGCACCTGCCGCAGATGCCGCACGGTGTCCTTGTCGGGGCTTCGCCCGGCCCGCCTGAGCAGCCGTTCGGCCTCGCCCATCCGGGTGTCGGCCTGTTGCAGGTAACGCTCGCCGCGTTCGTGGTCGTTGTCGGCGAGCGAGATCTTGAAGTCTTCGACCGTGCGCTTGACGCCGTAGGTCAGGTCGCCGGGCAGCGCGTCGGAGCTGGCGTAGGCCACCCCGCCGAGACCGCCGCCGGTCACCACCACGAACGCGCCGGCGATCGCCGCCCGCCGCCGCCAGCGCACGGTGCGCGGCGGGGCCTGCGACTCCCGGCGGCGATGTGCGCCGCGCGGTGCCGGCACGGTGGCCGCACCCTCGGTCGCGGGCAGCGCCGCGGCCTCGTCCAGCAACCGTTGCCGGAGCGCGGTGCGAAAGTCCGCGCTCGGTACGGGTGCCGCCGAGGACCGCTCGCGCAGCATCTCGGCGGTCCGCAGCAGCGGTACCAGCGCGGGCAGAGGCTCCGCCGATCGGTTGTCGCGGTCGTTCTCGTCGAGGGCTCGCGCGAAGGCGCTCGCGGGTCGCCGATCCAGGGCCGCAATGCTCACAGGCCGCACCTCCTCTCCCCGGATGTCCGTCCAGGGAAGTCTCCGGGTCGGGGGCCACAGGGCGGCTCCCCGCCGCAACGATCCCCGAAGGGGGTCGCTATCGGGGAGAACGAGCCGCGGACCCCGAAGGTTACGGAAGTGTGATTCACCGCACGTCCTCGGGCAAGAGACGGGCGAGCGTCCGTACGGCGCGGTACTGCAACGTCTTGATCGCCCCCTCGTTCTTACCCATGATCTGTGCGGTCTCCGCGACCGATAGACCCTGCAGGAAGCGCAGGGTCACGCATTCCTGTTGCTGGGGGTTGAGCTTGTGCACGGCGTCGAGCAGGGCCGCGTTGGACAACGATTCCAGGACGCAGTCCTCGGGGCTGGACTCGACCTCGTTGGCGTCGAGCATCTCCCCGGTGGTGACCTCCAGGCGGAACCGGCTGGACTTGAAGTGGTCGGCGACCAGGTTGCGCGCGATGGTCACCAGCCAGGCGCCGAAGTCGCGACCCTGCCAGGTGAAGGTGCCGATCCGGCGCAGCGCGCGCAGGAAGGTCTCGCTGGTCAGGTCCTCGGCGACGGCGCGACCGCCGACCCGGTAGTAGATGTACCGGTAGACGGTGTCGAAGTAGTTGTCGTAGAGCTGGGCGAACGCGTCGCCGTCGCCGTCCTGGGCGAGTTCGACGAGGGCCATGATGCGGCGGGCCTCGCCGTCCGGACCCGGGCCCCGGGTGTAGCCGGAGCCTCGGGTGGGACGGGTCGGTTCGGTGGTGCCGGCGCGCGCCGCGAGGGCGAGACCCACCGGCCCGGCCGAAGTCGCGCGACTGACACCGGCGCCGTAACCGGCTGTGGCGGCGAAACCGACGGACGGGGGGGCAAAGCTCGCGCACACCGCCGCACGCAGTGTCGCCAGCCCGGACACGTCAACCCGGACGATTCGGTGCACGGGACTCCCTGTTGCTTCAGCGGTAATTACGTTCGGTGCGGAATCGATCACCCATAGTAGGGAACTTGGATACCGCTGTGCGCCGATCGAGAATAACGCTTAGTAAAGGAAGGGATACCAAGTGTGCCCATCGGCGTTGTGAAGCTACCGGGATCGACCGCTGATGTGTGCTCTTTGCGTGTTTGTCGGGTTGTCGCGTGTCAGGTGTGCTATATGCGGACAACTCGCCGCTGGTCGGGCGGCGCCGGGCAGCCCGAACGGACCCCCTTGCCGCAGGTCGCGGGGGGTGTGTGGGGCCGGGGTCGGGTGCTCAGATCCGGGTCGGCACCCGCCGCCGAACGGCGGTTCCGGCGGCCACCGCGCCCGCGACGGCGCCGATCCCGGCGGCGGCCGGCAGGCCGATCCGGGCGGCCTTGCGACCGGTGCGGTAGTCCTTCACGCGCCAGCCGTGCGCCCGGGCGTGGCGGCGCAGTCGGGCGTCCGGATTGACCGCGCAGGGATCGCCCACCAGGGTCAACATCGGTATGTCGTTGGCCGAGTCGCTGTAGGCCGAGCAGTCGCCCAGGTTCAGCCCCTCGCGGGCGGCGAGCGCGCGGACCGCCTCCGCCTTGGCCTCGCCGTGCAGCAGTTCGCCGACCAGGCGGCCGGTGTACACGCCGGCGCGGGTCTCGGGCACGGTGCCGAGCGCACCGGTCAGGCCCAGTCGGCCGGCGATGGTGTCGGCGATCTCGATCGGCGCGGCGGTGACCAGCCAGACCTGGCGGCCCGCGTCCAGGTGCATCTGGGCCAGCGCCCGGGTGCCCGGCCAGATCTTGTCCGCCATGCACTCGTCGAAGATCTCCTCGCCGATCGCCCGGATCTCCTCGACCGTGTGCCCCTTGGCGAAGGACAGCGCGCTCTCCTGCGCGTCGCCCACGTGCCCCATGTGCTCCCCGCCGAGCCGGAACCTGGCCTGCTGCCAGCCGAACCGGGCGATGTCGCGGGTGGTCAGGAACCGGCGTGCGTACAGGCCCCGGGCCAGATGGAAGATCGACGCTCCCTGCATGACGGTGTTGTCCAGGTCGAAGAACGCGGCGCCGATCCGGGCGGGCGCATCGGCCTCGCCCGGGGCGCGTGCCGGGGCGCTCGCCTGCGCCGCGGCCGCCGCCGCCTCGCCCGCCCGCACGGCGTTGTCGTGGTTGTTCTCGGTCCTCGATCGCCGGCGCAAGAAAACCATGGTGTCGAGCCTAGTAGGCCCGTATTGCGCTCGTGTGGCGCCGGTCTTGCGGGTGCGCGCCCCATCGGTGAAGCGCCGCCCACGCCCTGGGGTCGGGAGGTGGTCTCCCGGTCGGCCCGCGGTGGGGCGACAATCGAGGACGTGAATCCTTTCCGCCGCCGCCCCGACGCCGCGACCCGCTCCGTGACGCTGTTGAGCAAGCCCGGCTGTCACCTGTGTGACGACGCCCGGGTCGTGATCGAACGGGTGACCGCGGAGCTGGGAGTGACCTGGACCGAAGTCGACATCACGCAGGACGCGGACCTCCGGCACAAGTACTGGGAGCAGATCCCGGTGACCCTGGTGGACGGCGAACAGCACGATTTCTGGCGGGTCGACGAGCGGCGGCTGCGCAAGGCGCTCGGCGGCTGAGTCGGTCCGAGGCGGGTCCGCGTCGATCCGATGCGGTCACGGTCGGTCGTCCGCCGGTGGAGGGGGCCGACCGGGGGACGAATCGCCGACACGTACGGTGGGGAGGTGGATGCGATCGGTCACCACGACTACGCACGGGCCATGCTCGAGTCACCTCATGTGATCGAGTTCACGCCCGACTTCGGAACCAAGGCGTGACGAGCATCACGACAGGCGCGCAAATCGGACACCTACTTTGTGCGTACGTTCACAAAAGCCTAACCTGGCAATCGAAATCCCAGGTCCCACCCACAGGAGCAGCGTGGCTACAGGGCGTACCGAGCGACCGGCGCAGCGGGGACGTGGCATCCCCGAGGCGACGGTGGCGCGGCTTCCGCTGTACCTCCGGGCGCTCAGTGCGCTGTCGGAGCGGGGTGTTCCCACGGTCTCGTCCGAGGAACTCGCCGCTGCCGCCGGGGTGAATTCGGCGAAGTTGCGCAAGGACCTGTCGTATCTCGGCTCCTACGGCACCCGCGGGGTCGGTTACGACGTCGAGTATCTCGTGTACCAAATCTCGCGTGAACTCGGGCTCACCCAAGACTGGCCGGTCGCCATCATCGGCATAGGAAATCTGGGTCACGCCCTCGCCAACTACGGCGGGTTCGCCTCGCGCGGCTTCCGGGTCGCGGCCCTGCTCGACGCCGATCGGGCGGTCACCGGGCAGCGGATCGCGGGCATGGCGGTGCGGCACATGGACGACCTCGAGCAGATCGTGCGCGAGGACCACGTGTCGATCGGCGTGATCACCACGCCGGCACCGGCCGCGCAGGAGGTGGCCGATCGACTGGTCGCCGCCGGCATCACGAGCATCCTGAACTTCGCGCCCACCGTGCTCTCGGTGCCCGAAGGGGTGGACGTGCGCAAGGTGGATCTGTCCATCGAGTTGCAGATCCTGGCCTTCCACGAACAGCGCAAGTCCGGTCTCGACCCCGTCGCGGGGCCGGTCCCGGCGCGACCCTCGAAGCCCGGGGAACGCGGCGACCTCCCCGAGGTGATGCCCGCGTGACCGGCTGTCGCACGGGTATCGCGCCCGCGAACACGGCGATCAACGGTAGGAAGACACCATGAGTGTCCTGGCGGTCGGCCTCAGCCACCGAACGGCCGAGGTCGGTCTCCTGGAGCGGGTCTCGGTGACCGGGACGGCCCAGGAGGCGCTTCTGCACGACCTGGTGGCGGCCGAGCCGGTCGGCGAGGCGGTGCTGCTGTCGACCTGCAACCGGGTCGAGGTCTACGCGGACGTGGACCGCTTCCACGGTGGCGTCACCGAACTGGGCAACCTGCTGTCGCGGCACACCGGGGTGCCGGTGTCCGAGCTGACCCCGTGCCTGTACGTGCACTACGAGGACCGCGCGGTCCAGCACCTGTTCTCGGTCGCCTGCGGGCTCGACTCGATGGTGGTCGGCGAGGGGCAGATCCTCGGCCAGATAAAGGCCGCGCTCGCGCTCGCGCAGACCCACGGCACCGCCGGGCGGGTCCTGAACGAGTTGACCCAGCAGGCGCTGCGGGTCGGCAAGCGGGCCCACGCCGAGACCGGGATCGACCAGGCCGGTCGGTCGCTGATGACCGTCGGGCTGGCGCAGGCCGAGTTGTCGATGGGCCCGATCGGCGGAAGCCGGGCGCTGGTGGTGGGCGCGGGCTCGATGAGCGCGCTGGCCGCCAAGACGCTGCACCGCGAGGGCGTGGGCCACATCGTGGTCGCGAACCGCACCTACGCGCGTGCCGAACACCTGGCCGAGGCGGTCTCGGGCCGCGCGGTGCCGATGTCGGCGATGCCCGAGGCGCTGGGCTCGGTGGACCTGGTGGTCTCCTGCACCGGCGCGGCCGGCCTGGTGATCGGTCGGGACGAGATCGAGGCCGTGCTCGCCGCGCGGCGCGAGCGTGGGGTCGAGCAGCCGTTGGTGCTGATCGACCTGGCGCTGCCGCGCGACATCGACCCCGGCGTGCGCGAGCTCGACGGTGTGGTGCTGATCGACCTGGAACTGCTCGCCGAGGTCTCCGCCGGTACGGCCGGCGAGGCCGACGTGGAACTGGTGCGCAAGATCGTCTGCGAGGAGGTCGCGGCGTTCGCGACCGCGCGGCAGGCGCAGCAGGTCGCGCCGACCGTGGTCGCGCTGCGCAGCATGGGCTCGGACGTGGTCCGGGCCGAACTGGAGCGGCTGGTCGGCCGGGTGCCGGAGATGGACGAGCGGGTGCGCGCCGAGGTCGAGCAGACCGTACGGCGCGTGGTGGACAAGCTGCTGCACGCGCCGACCGTGCGGGTCAAGCAGTTGGCCGGCGAGCCCGCCGGTTCGTCGTACGCCGACGCGCTGCGGATGTTGTTCGATCTCGACCCGGGCACCCCCGAGGTGGTCCGCCGGGCCGACACCCCCGACAGCGTGGAAGGTGTGGCGTGAGCGAGGCACCGTTGCGACTGGGCACCAGGCGAAGCGCCCTGGCGATGGCCCAGTCGGGTCATGTCGCCCAGGCCGTCACGCGCCTGACCGGCCGCGCCGTCGAACTGGTGGAGATCACCACCCAGGGCGACGTCTCGCGCGAGCACCTGACCCGGATCGGCGGCACGGGCGTGTTCGTCAACGCGCTGCGCGACGCGCTGCGCGCCGGCGAGGTCGACTTCGTCGTGCACTCGCTCAAGGACCTGCCCACCGGCGAGCCCGAGGGCATCACCCTCGCGGCCGTCCCGCAGCGGCACGATCCGCGCGATGTGCTGGTGGCCCGGGACGGGCTCGCGTTGGCCGAATTGCCGGCCGGATCCCGGATCGGGACCGGCTCGCCGCGCCGTGCCGCGCAGTTGCGACTGCTCGGCCTCGGCCACGAGATCCTGCCGATCCGCGGCAACGTCGACACCCGGGTCGGCTACGTACGCTCGGGCAAGCTCGACGGCGTCGTCCTGGCCAGGGCCGGTCTCGGCCGCCTGGGCCGTGCGGAGGAGGTCACCGAGACCTTCGATCCGCTCCACATGCTGCCTGCCCCCGGTCAAGGGGCATTGGCCGTCGAGTGCGCGGCACACGATGCCGCCCTCGTCGAACTGCTCGCCGGTTTGGACGACTCGGACACCCGAGCCGCCGTACTGGCCGAGCGCACGCTGCTCGCCGTCCTCGAAGCCGGATGTTCGGCTCCGGTCGGCGCCCTCTGCGAGGTCGCCGAAGGCGAGCAGGTCACCGAGCTGTACCTGCGGGCCGTAGTCGCGAATGTCGACGGCACCGACAGCGTACGGTTGTCCGCCACCGGAACCCTCGACGAGGCGGAGAAGATCGGGCGCGAACTCGCGGCCGAACTCCTCGCCCGAGGGGCCTCCGGTTTGATGGGGGAGCGCGTCCCTTGAGCCCCAGAGCGAAGAAGAAGCCCAGCGGCATCGTGACCTTCGTGGGTGCCGGTCCCGGCGACCCGCGACTGCTCACACTGCGGGCCATCGAGGTGCTGGCAGAGGCCGACGTGGTGGTCGCCGACGAGGCGACGCTGCGCCAGGTCCTGTTCCACTGCAAGAGCGGGGTCGAGGTCCTGGACCCGGTGACCGGCGACGACGGGGAACTCCTGTCCGCCGTGGCCCGGGCCAAGGTCGTGGTGGCCGCCGCGCGATCGGGCAGGCAGGTGGTCCGGGCCGTGGCCGGCGACCCGTGCGTGGACCAGTCGGTCATCGACGAGGTCACCGCGGTCGCGAAGGCGAAGATCGTCTTCGAGGTCGTGCCGGGTGTGCCGGTCAGCACGGCCGTGCCCACCTACGCGGGTATCCCGCTGCACCCGACCAAGGGCAGCGGCGGTGTGCGCGTGCTGGACATGGCCGAGGGCACGATCGACTGGGCCACGGTCGGCTCCGTCGAGGGAACCCTGGTGCTGCGCGGCGCGCTGGACTCGATCGCCGAGATCGCCCAGGAGCTGGTCGCGGGCGGGCGCAAGCCGGCCACGCCGGTCGCGGTCACGATCAACGGCACCACCACCGAGCAGCGCACCCTGGTGAGCACGCTCGCCCAAGTCGCCTCGGACGTGCGGGCCGCGAAGATCACGCTGCCGGCCGTCGTGGTCGTCGGCGAGGTGGTCGCACAACGCGACACTCTGTCGTGGTTCGAGACCAAACCGCTGTTCGGGTGGAGGGTGCTGGTCCCGCGGACCAAGGAGCAGGCGGTCACGCTCTCCGAGCAGCTGCGCTCGTACGGCGCGGTGCCGCACGAGGTGCCGACCATCGCGGTCGAGCCCCCGCGCACGCCGCAGCAGATGGAGCGGGCGATCAAGGGCCTGGTGACCGGCCGCTACGAGTGGATCGCGTTCACGTCGGTCAACGCCGTGCGCGCGGTGCGCGAGCGGTTCGAGGACTACGGCCTGGACGCGCGTGCCTTCGCGGGCATCAAGGTGGCGGCCGTGGGCGAGGCGACCGCGCGGGCGCTGGTCGAGTTCGGCGTCAAGCCGGACCTGGTGCCCTCGGGTGAGCAGTCGGCCGCGGGGTTGCTGGAGGACTGGCCGCCGTACGACCCCGTCTTCGACCCGATCGACCGGGTGTTCCTGCCGCGCGCCGACATCGCCACCGAGACCCTGGTGGCCGGTCTGGTCGAGCTGGGCTGGGAGGTCGACGACGTCACGGCGTACCGCACGGTGCGCGCGGCGCCGCCGCCGGCGGACACCCGCGAGGCGATCAAGGGCGGCGGCTTCGACGCGGTCCTGTTCACGTCGTCCTCGACGGTGCGCAACCTGGTCGGCATCGCGGGCAAGCCGCACGCGGTGACGGTGATCGCGTGTATCGGCTCGGCCACGGCGAAGACCGCCGAGGAGCACGGGCTGCGCGTGGACGTGCTGGCGCCCGAGCCGTCGGTGGCCGCCCTGGCCGAGGCGTTGGCGGAGTTCGGTACGGCGCGACGGGCCGCGATGATCGAGGCGGGCGACCCGGTCACCCGACCGAGTGAGCGGCGGCCGGGGTCGCGGCGCAAGGCGAAGTAATCGCAGTACTCGTGGTGAATCCGCCGGCTGTGGTGGTTTCGGCGGATCGGTGAGAAAGGCCGATTGGCTCATGTCGTACCAGGCTGACGCATCGTCAGGGTTTCCCGCGCACCGTCCTCGGCGGTTGCGCACGTCCCCGGCGATGCGCCGGCTGGTCGCGGAGACCCGGCTGCATCCCGCCGACCTGATCCTGCCGCTGTTCGTGCGCGAGGGCGCGAGCGAGCCGGTGCCGATCTCGTCGATGCCGGGCGTGGTCCAGCACACCCGCGACTCGCTGCGCAAGGCCGCGCACGACGCGGTCGCGGCGGGCGTCGGCGGGCTGATGTTGTTCGGCATCCCGTCGGTCAAGGACGCGGTCGGCTCGGCCGGGTTCGACCCCGAGGGGGTGCTCCAGGTCGCGATCCGCGACGTGGTGGCGGAGGTGGGCGCGGACGCCGTGGTGATGTCCGACCTGTGCCTGGACGAGTTCACCGACCACGGCCATTGCGGCGTGTTGGCGGCCGACGGCTCGGTGGACAACGACGCGACGCTCGAGGCGTACGCGCGGATGGCCGTGGTGCAGGCCGACGCGGGTGTGCACATGGTCGGGCCGAGCGGGATGATGGACGGTCAGGTCGGGGCGATCCGGCGGGCGTTGGACGACGCCGGGTATCTGGACGTGGCGATCCTGGCCTACAGCGCGAAGTACGCGTCGGGGTTCTTCGGTCCGTTCCGCGAGGCGGTCGAGTCGACGCTGCAGGGCGACCGGATGACGTACCAGCAGGACCCGGCCAACTCCGACGAGTCGGTGCGCGAGGTGCTGCTGGACGTGGCCGAGGGCGCGGACCTGGTGATGGTCAAGCCGGCGATGTCGTATCTGGACGTGGTGCGGCGGATCGCGGACGAGGTGCACGTGCCGGTGGCGGCGTACCAGGTCAGCGGCGAGTACGCGATGGTCGAGGCGGCGGCGGCGAACGGCTGGATCGACCGGGATCGGGTGATCCTGGAGACGCTGACGTCGATCAAGCGGGCGGGGGCGGCGTCGATCCTGACGTATTGGGCGACCGAGGTGGCGCGGCGGGTGCGATAGGGGATCACTCGTTCGGGTGGTGGGTGGCCGGGGAGCGTTAGCGCGACTCGGGTGACTCGTAGGGTTGGCGAGAACCTGTCCGCTACCGGCGACCGTGACCCACACTGGGGTGAGGAGGTGTTTCCCGATGGCGATTGCGACGCATGAGCCGATGGTGACTACTTCACCGGCCGGTGACCTCGATGAGCTTCTGTGGCGGGCCTGGAAGGCGTTGACTCTGCCCAAGGGACTCCGCGCCGAGATCATCGAAGGAGCCATCGAGGTGTCTCCCACGGGCTCCCGTCGGCACGCCATGATCGCCAACCGGCTACGACGTGCCTTGGATCGGCACCTCGAAACCGATGTGCTGTCCGCCTTCCAGGACGGCAATGTCCTGGACGGCCGCAAGGTCTACATCCCGGATCTTTTCGTCGCGCCCGACGACTTGGACGAGGCGCCCGACGCCGACGGTCTGGGCGTGGATGTTTCCGGAGTGGTGCTGGTCGCGGAGGTCGTGTCTCCGGGGAGCGAGGCCAGTGATCGCGATCGTCGGCGCAAACGCCGTGCATATGCGCGTGCCGGAATCGAGATCTACGTCATCATCGACGACTTCGACGGCTCCGGGACGGTGACCGTGCTCGCGGATCCCGACTTCCGGAAGGGCGACTACGGATCCACCCTTCACGTCGAACAGGGGACGCCGGTCGCCATTCCCAGCGGCGCGTTGAAGGGCTTCACGATCGGTCCGGAGATCACCGCGCGCTGAGTCGGGGTCAGGGGCGCAGGCGGGTCAGGGCGGCCGGGGGTAGGTGGCGGGCCAGGACGGCCAGGGCTGCGGTGACCTGGGCGAGGACCTGTTCGTCGGTGGTGGCGAGGGCACGGGTGCGGGCGTCCTCGATGCCGGCGGACCGGTTGGGCCGGGCTGGTGGAGCTGGGCCGGCGGGGCTGGGCTGGTGGGGCGTGGGGCGTGGGGTGGCTCGGTGGGGCTGGGTTGGTGGGTCACTCGTATGTGGGATTTTCGGGGGTTCGTTCGGGGTGGGTCGGAAGGGCGGGTCAGCCTTGCGCCATGGCCGACTCTCGGGTTGTGGCGCGGTTCCTGGTGGTGGCGTGTGTGTGCGTGCCGGTTGTCGGGGGCTGCGGTTCGGCGGGGGCCGAGAAGTGTGGGCGGCGGGCGGGTGTCGTGGTCGCGGCCGGTGGGGGTTCGGGCGGGGCGTGGTGTGGGGTGCGGGTCGGGTGGACGGGCGTCGGGTACGCGCCGGCGGGTGCGGGCGGTGGTCGGGGTCGGGGTGACGGAGGGGTGGGGGTACGCGTCGAGGGCGTGGGTAAGCCGCCGACGAAACCGGCGCATCCGCGACCGCCGCGGCCGCCGGCGACCAAGCCCCCGAAGCCGCCTGCGCCGAAGCCGCCGGTGTTGGGGGTGGTGGGGGTGCGGCCGGTGATGACGACGCCGGCGGGGGCGAGGCCGTTGGAGTCGGGGCCGCTGGGGGCGGGGCCGCCGGGGGTGCGGCCGACTGCGTTGCAGGTGGGGTGGCGGGGGTGGGGAAGAGGTCGGTTGGCCGGTTGAGCGTGGGGGCTCGGTGGTGGACTCGGGTGGTGGTTCGGGGGATGGGGTCGGGCGTGCCGTTGCGGATCGGCCGTTCGGGTCGGGGTGGCGGGCCGGGGTGGTGGGTTTGGGCGACGTTGCCGGTGGTGGGCAGAAGGCGGCGGGGTTGGGGCGGCGGCCGTTTGTTGCGTTGGCTGTGGATGCCGGGGTGCAGGGGGAGGTCGGTGTGCCGGGTGGGGTCGGCGAGTCGGTTCGGGCGGGTGGGTCGGCGCGTTCGGTGGTGGGCGGGTTGCGGGTGGGTGGGGCGGTGGGGTGGTCGGTTTTCGGGGTTGTGGTCGGGTTCGTGTTCGTTTTGGGGATTGGGCTCGGGGTCCGAGGGCGGGATTTGGTGGGCCGGCGCTCTTGATGGATGTGGATGCCGCCCGGACTTGACGGCTAATGGTGTTAGCCGGATGATGAACGCAGGCGGCTAACATCGTTAGCCACAGGCGGGTGGAGGCGGCATGAGCACCATCGTGGGCACGGGAATCCGCGGTTCGGCGGCGCTTCGGTGGACGCGGCGCGGCGCGTGGGGCGTACTGGCGCTGTTTTTGGCGGCGTTCGCGGTGTTCGAGAGCGTGAAGTATGGCTTCGCCACTTCTGCGGCGGCGTTGGTGTTCTTCGTACTGCCCGACCTGACCATGTTCGTCGGAGCCGGGGACGCGGTGCGGGACGGCACGCACGAGCGGGGTCGGCTGCAGGCGCGTGCGGTGCCGTTCTACAACGCGTTGCACCGGGCCTGGGTCCCGCTGATCGTGCTGGTCGGCTACTCCGTCGGGCCGATCGAGTGGCCGCCGCTGTTCACCGCCGGTCTCGGCTGGCTCACCCACATCGCGATGGACCGTGCCGCCGGGTACGGACTGCGCACTCCCGAAGGGTTCCGTAAGCATGTCTGACGTTTCGTACGTTTCCGCTCCTCCGGTCGGTGGTCGGGCGCGGGAGATCGTGGCCGCCGCGCGGGAACTCCTGGAGGGGGAGGGGCCGGAGGCGGTGTCGATGCGGCGGATCGCGGAGCGGATCGGGATCAAGGCGCCGTCGTTGTACAAGCACTTCGCGGACAAGTCCGCGGTGGAGAGCGCGTTGATCGCGCAGGCGATGGCGGAATTGGCGGAGACGCTGGAGGCCGCGGAGGCGGCGTCGGACGGGTCGGCGGGGTCGGCCGCGGGGGGTTCGCGGCTGGAACGGATCACGGCGTTGACGGGGGCGTATCGGGCCTACGCGCTTGCGCATCCGGATCTGTATCGGTTGATGAGTGGGCAGCCGTTGGATCGCGCCGCGTTGCCGTCGGGGCTGGAGGAGCGGGCGGCGGCGCCGTTGATGCGGGCGGTGGGGGGCGATCACGACGCTGCGCGGGCCGTGTGGGGGTTTGCGCACGGGATGGTTTCGCTGGAGTTGGCGGGCCGGTTTCCGCCGGGGGCGGACCTCTCGGGGGCGTGGGCCAGGGGCTGCGGGGCCTTTGCGGGGTGAACCCGGGCCTGGCGGCTCCCACGCGCGAGGCGGGCGGGCCCTCCTTGGCCTCAAGCGCCGGCCGGGCTGACGGGGGTCTTGGCCGGTTGTGTGTTGCTTGGCTGGGGTGGCCTCAAACGCCGGCCGGGCTGGGTGGGGTCGGCCGTTGTGGTGCGTCGGCCTTAAGCGGCGGCCGGGTTGGGTGGTTTGGTCGATGTGGTGCATCGCTCGAAGCGCCGGCTGGGCTGATGGGGTTTGTGGCCGGCTGTGTGTTTCCTGAGGCGGCCTGAAGCGCCGGCCGGGCTGGGTGGGTTGGTGTGGTGCATCGGCTTCAAGTGGCGGCCGGGCCGATGGGGCTCGTGGCCGGTTGTGTGTTGGTTGGCTGGGGTGGCCTCAAGTGCCGGCCGGGCTGGGTGGGGTTGGCCGTTGTGGTGCGCCTCACGCGGCGGCCGGGTCGGGTGGCTTGGTCGATGTGGTGCATCGGCTTCAAGCGGTGGCTGATGGGGTTCTTGGCTGGGGTGGGGTGGCTTCAAGTGCCGGCGGGGCTGGGTGGGTTGGGCTGTGTTGTGGATGGGCTTTGAGCGTCGGCTGGGCTGAACGGGGGTCGGCCGGTGTGGTGGATGGGCCTCAAAGCGGCGGCCGGGTTGATTCGGTTTTTGGTTGGCTGTGTGATGTTGGCTTGGGTGGCCTTGGGTTGGGGGCTTTCGACAGGGGGCTGGGTGGCGGGACCTTGGTGGATGTTGGGGGGCCGGGGTTGTTGTCAGGGTTGGTTGGGGCAGGGGGAGGAGTTGGATTTTTTGGTGGGGCGGGGGGATGGGGAGTGGTAGACGAGGTTGTTTTCGGTCCAGGACTTGTATGTGCGTAGTGGGCGGCACTGGACCGGGCCCAGGGAGCGGCCCGTGGCTATTTCGAAGGTGGCCTTGTGGGCCGGGCAGGTGAGGTGTTCGTTGGTCAGGGTGCCTCTGGAGAGGATGGCGCCGGCGTGGGGGCAGCGGTCCTCGAAGACGTGGACCGTGTCGCCGTGGCGCAGGATCGCGACCGGGGGGCTGGTGCCGACTCGGGTCGGGACGCCTTCGGGGAGGCTCGCGAGCGGGCCCAGGCACACCGGTGGGCGCTCCCGGCGGAAGGGTGACATCGTGCCCCCGGGGTTGGCGGTATCGCCCCAGGTTAGGCAGTACGGCCTTGCTTCGCCAGTATGCGATCAAGGTCGCCGAGATCCGGTTGTGATCCGCGTGACCACGCGAAGTCTTTCTTCCCGCAAAGCTTCTGACGTACCGTCAGGTCAATGCCCCGGGGCTTCGGCTTCGCCATGCCCCGGCGACGTACCCCGGCCCCGGCTTCCCGCGCGGAGGACACGTGTCTGACCCGATCTACGACGCCACCACTCTCTGGGAGCTGGTGGAGCGCCGCGCGGCGGCGTCTCCCGATGTACCCATGCTGCTCGACCCGGAGGACCGCAGGGTCACCTTCGGTGGGTTCAAGGCGTGGGCCGAGCGCGTGGCCGCGGGCTTCCACGCGCTCGGCGTCACCGCCGGGACCCGTGTGACCTGGCAGTTGACCACGCGGATCGAGTCCATCGTGGTCTCGTTCGCGCTCGCCCGGCTCGGCGCGGTGCAGAACCCGATCATCCCGTTCTACCGGGAGAAGGAGGTCGGATTCTGTCTGCGGCAGACCGGGGCCGAGTTCTTCCTGTGTCCGCGCGAGTGGAAGGGCTTCGACTTCGTCGGCATGGGCGAGGCGCTGGCCAAGGAGCTGAGCCCGGCGCCACGCGTCATGGTCGCCTACGACGAGCTGCCCGAGGGTGACCCGGCCGACCTGCCGCCCGCGCCGACCGACGGCGACGAGGTGCGCTGGCTCTACTACACCTCCGGGACCACGTCCGACCCGAAGGGCGTCCAGCACAGCGACTCGACCCTGCTCGCGGGCGGCAAGGGGCTGGCCGTCGCGCTGGACATGTCGCCGAGCGACATCGGCTCGATCGCGTTCCCGTACGCGCACATCGCGGGCCCGGACTACATCGTCACCGTGCTCGCCTCGGGCTTCCCGGCGGTGATCGTGGAGAACTTCGACCCGGCGGGCGTGGTGCCGGTGTACAAGCGGCTCGGCGTCACCATGGTCGGCGGCTCGACCGCGTTCTACGTCGCGTTCCTGAACGAGCAGCGCAAGCAGCCCGGCGAGAAGATCATCCCGACCCTGCGGATCGTCTCCGGCGGCGGTGCGCCCAAGCCGCCGGAGCTGGTCGGCGAGGTGCGCGACGAGATGCGGGCGATTCTGTGCCACGGGTACGGGATGACCGAGTCGCCGATGATCGCCCAGGGCGGACCGTACGACTCCGAGGACCAGCGCTCGTACACCGAGGGCAAGCCGGTCAGCGGCATCGAGGTGCGCATCGCGCGGGCGGACGGCTCCGTCGCGGACACCGGTGAGGAGGGTGAGGTCCGGCTGCGCGGGCCGATGGTGTTCAAGGGGTACACCGACCCCGCGCTGACCGCCGACGCGTTCGACGAGGACGGCTTTTTCCGCACCGGCGATCTGGGCCGACTGCGCGCCGACGGGCACCTCTCGCTCACCGGTCGGCTCAAGGACGTGATCATCCGCAAGGGGGAGAACATCTCCGCGCGCGAGATCGAGGACCTGCTGTTCGCCCACCCGAAGGTCGCCGACGCGGCGGTGATCGGCCTGGTCGACCGCGAGCGCGGAGAGCGGGTCTGCGCCGTGGTGGAGCGCCAACCGGGTGAATCCGACCTGGAATTCGCCGAGATGGTCGGCTACCTGCGCGAGGCCGGGCTGATGACGCAGAAGATCCCGGAGCAATTGGAACTGGTCGACGCGCTGCCGCGGAACGAGACGCTGCGCAAGGTGTTGAAGTTCAAGTTGCGCGAGGAGTACGACAAGAAGCCGTGGACGCCCCGGCGCTGACCGCCGATTCGACCTTTCGGGCCACCCCGAACAACTGCTGATGCCCCGTCACCGGATTGGTGACGGGGCATCAGGGGTCAGACCCAGGCGGCCAGTACGGCGTCGACCGTGGTGATCGTCGCGATCGCGTTGAAGGTGTTGGCGAGTACGGCCTCGGCGTATTCGGGGGGGAATCCGGCCACCGCCTCGCGCGGTACGACGAATTGGAATCCCGCGTTCACCGCGTCCATCGCGAAGTTGAGCATGCCGACGTTGAGCGAGACGCCGACGCCCACGACGGTACGCACGCCCAGGTTCCGCAGCACGGCGGCCAGTCCGGTGTCGGCCATCGGGCCGAGCCCGTGGTAGCGGGAAAGCACCAGGTCGGAGGGGTGGACGGTGATCCCGTCGGCCACCGCGGCGGCGTCCGAGCCGGGGGCCAGGAGTACCGGCGCCTTGGCCGCGGCGCCGAACATCCGGGCGTTGGTGTTGGCGCCCCGGCCGTCCGGGCGGCGCACCGCCAGGCAGTGCACGACCGGGACTTGGGCCCGGCGGGCGGCCTTGGCAAGCCGATCGACGGCCGGAATCAGCCCCCCGGTGTGCGCGGTCAGCGCGGGGAACACCGCCTGCGTGCCGATCACTCCGTTCTGGCATTCCTGGGTGATCAACGCGGTGTGTCCGGGGTCGATCAGTTCTTCGAGACGCAGGGCCATCCGTGATTCTCCTGACGTTGAGTCAGCTTGTGGTTCCCTCCGCCCAGAGATTACGCTAAATCTGACGGTCCATCAGATTTAGTGAGCGGGAGGGGCCGATGAGCACCAACCAGCCCGGGCAGGCTGCCACGCAGTCCGGAAACTCCTTCGGTGAACTGCCGAAGATCATCAGCGTCGATGACCATGTCATCGAGCCGGCACACCTGTTCGAGCGCTGGTTGCCGAAGAAGTACCACGAGCGCGGCCCGAAGCCGGTCACCACGGGCATCGGTCAGCTGGAGTACACCGGGGCGAGTTACAAGATCACCACCGATCCCAACGGCCCACCGGCCGACTGGTGGTTCTACGAGGATCTGCGCTTTCCGTACAAGCGCAACATCGCGGCCGTCGGCTTCAGCCGGGACGAAATGACCCTCGAAGGCATCACGCGCGGCGAGATGCGCCCCGGACTGTACGACCCGGCCGAGCGGCTGAAGGACATGGACGTCAACCATGTCGAGGCCTCGCTGTGTTTCCCGACCTTCCCGCGCTTCTGCGGCCAGACCTTCTCGGAGGCCGCGGACAAGGAGGTCGCGCTCGCGTGCGTGCGCGCCTACAACGACTGGATGGTCGAGGAGTGGTGCGGCGACTCCGGCGGGCGGCTCATCCCGCTGATCATCATCCCGCTGTGGGACGTGCAGCTCGCCGTCGAGGAGATCAAGCGCAATCGGGCGCGCGGGGTCACCGCCGTGTGCTTCTCGGAGATCCCGGCCTTCCTCGGCCTGCCGAGCATCCACACCGGCTACTGGGACCCGTTCTTCGAGACCTGCGCCGACCTGGGCGTGACGATCAACATGCACATCGGCTCGTCCTCGACGATGCCGGCCGCCTCGCCGGACGCGCCCGCGGCGGTCCAGGCGTCGCTGAGCTTCAACAACGCGATGGCCTCGATGGCCGACTTCATCTTCGCGGGCATCCCGGCCCGGTTCCCGAAGATCAAGCTGGCCTACTCCGAGGGGCAGATGGGCTGGATCCCGTACGCCCTGGAGCGCATGGACGACGTGTGGCTGGAGCACCGGGCCTGGGCGGTCACCGGTGAGGTGTTGCCCGAGGCGCCGTCGTACTACTTCCGGCGGAACATGTTCGCCTGCTTCTTCCGGGACCGGCACGGGGTCAACTCGCTCGATGTGATCGGCGAGGACAACGTCACGTTCGAGACCGACTACCCGCACGTCGACTCCACGTGGCCGCACACGAAGAAGATCGCCGAGGAGCATCTGGCGGGGCTGGGGGCGGAGACCGTTTACAAGATCATCCGAGGTAATGCGATTCGGATGCTCGATCTCGATTTCGATCGGGATCGGGGTCGGGTGGGTGCGGCGGGGGCTTGAGGCACCTGATTGCCGCGGGGTGCTGTGGGTCGCTGCGGGCTGTTGCGCGCTGCTGCGGGTCGCTGCGGTCGCTTCGGGTCGGTGTGGTTCGACTCGACTCGACTCGACTCGACTCGATTCGGGTCGGGTCGGGTCGGGTCGGTTCTTCGGTACGGACGTGCCGCGTGGTCATGGCAGTGGCTCGCGGTGCGGTGGCAGGGGGCGGCTCGTCGACTTTCTCGGCGGGCCGCTTCCGAGGTATTCGACGTGGGTCGGTCCTCGGTACGGCGTCGGTCTTCTACACCAGAGGGGCCTGGAATGAGTGGGATCTGCGAGGGGCGCGTCGTCATCGTCACCGGTGCCGGCGGCGGCATCGGGCGCGAGCACGCGCTGGCATTCGCCCGCGAGGGCGCGCACGTGGTGGTCAACGACATCGGTGCCTCGCGCCAGGGCGACGGGCGTTCGCTCGGCCCGGCCCAGCAGGTCGTGGCCGACATAGAGGCGCTGGGCGGCAAAGCGGTGGTCAACGCGGACGACGTCGCCGACTGGGCGGGCGCGGAGCGCCTGGTGCAGACCGCCATCGACACGTTCGGCCGGCTGGACGTGGTGGTCAACAACGCGGGCTTCCTGCGTGACCGCATGCTCGTCTCGCTGGGCGAGGACGAGTTCGACGCGGTGATCCGGGTACACCTCAAGGGGCACTTCGCGGTGATGCGGCACGCCGGCGCGTACTGGCGGGCCCAGGCGAAGGCGGGCGTCGAGGTCGACGCGCGGCTGATCAACACCACGTCGGGTGCGGGGCTGATGGGCTCGGTCGGACAGGGCAACTACGCGGCGGCCAAGGCCGGGATCACCTGCCTGACCCAGATCGCCGCGGTGGAGATGGGCCGCTACGGGGTGACCGCCAACGCGATCGCGCCGGCCGCGCGCACCCGGATGACCGAGGAGGCCATGCCGGACCTGGTGCGCAAGCCCGAGGACGGCGGCTTCGACTTCTACGACCCGGCGAACGTGTCGCCGCTGGTGGTCTGGCTCGGCTCGACCCAGTCGCGGGAGGTGACGGGGCGGGTCTTCGAGGTCGAGGGAGACAAGGTCTCCGTCGCGACCGGATGGCAGCACGGTCCCGAGGCCACGGCGGGCCGGCGCTGGGAGCCGGCCGAGCTGGGGCCGGTGGTGGCGAAGCTGCTCGACGAGGCGCCGACGCCGACTCCGGTGTACGGGGCCTGAGTTCGGCGGGGCCGCTGCGGCGGGTTGCTTCCGGCGGGTTGCTTCGGTCGGGTCGCTGCGGTCGGACGCCTCGGTTCGGCCGTCTTCGTTCGCTTTTTCGTTTGCCCGTTCCCAGTTCGACAGGGAGTCGACGACCATGGACCTGCGGTACACCGAGGCCGAGGAGGGCTTTCGCGCGGAATTGCGCGCGTGGCTCGATCAGGCCATTCCGTTGCTGCCACCCAAGCCCGATCGCAACGACTGGCCCGGGCGACGCGCCTACGACACGGCGTGGCAGCGGTTGTTGTTCGACGCCGGATACGCGGGCCTGCACTGGTCGGTAGAGGCCGGCGGCAAGGGCGCCACGCCCACCGAGCACCTGATCTTCCTGGAGGAGACCGAGCGGGCCGGCGCGCCCTACGTGGGGGCGAACTTCGTCGGCCTACTGCACGCGGGGCCGACGATCGACGCGGCCGGCACCGACGAGCAGCGGCGGCGGTATCTGCCGGGGATCCTGCGCGGCGACGACGTGTGGTGCCAGGGCTTCTCCGAGCCGGGAGCGGGCAGCGACCTCGCCTCGCTGCGCACCCGGGCGGTGCGGGACGGCGACGACTACGTGGTCAACGGTTCGAAGATCTGGACGTCGCACGCCGAAGTGGCGGACTACTGCGAGATGTTGGTGCGCACCGACCCGGACGCGCCCAAGCACAAGGGCATCACCTGGCTGATCGTGCCGATGGACACGCCGGGGATCACCATCCGGCCGCTGGAAACGGTGATGGGGACCTCGGAGTTCGCCGAGGTGTTCTTCGACGACGTACGGGTGCCGGTGGCCAACCGGGTGGGTGAGGAGAACGACGGCTGGCGGGTCACCATGGTCACCCTGTCGTTCGAGCGCGGCACCGCGTTCGTCAGCGAAGTGGTGGCGTGTCAGCGGCTGTTGCGCGAACTGGCGGCGCTGGCGAAGAAGGTGACGCGGCGTCAGGCCACCGCCTGGGACGACGTCGCGTTGCGGCGCGAACTGGGCCATCTGACCGCTGAGTTCGAGGCACTGTGGGCGCTGACCAAGTGGAACGTGTCCGAGGCGCAGCGGTCCGGGGTGCCCGGGGTCGGCGGCTCGGTATTCAAGCTGCGGTTCTCCGAGACGAAGCAGAAGGTGTACGAACTCGCGCACCGGCTGCTCGGGCGGGCCGCCCTGGCCGTGGACGACGTCGCGGGGTTGCCGGGCGCGACGCTGATGGACGAGCGGCTGTCGTCGCTGTCGTACACGATCGCGGCGGGTACGTCGCAGATCCAGCGCAACATCGTGGGCGAGCGCATCCTCGGTCTGCCGAAGGAACGGTGAGCGGGGTCGTGGGATTTCGGCCGGGGCTGAGCGAGGAGGTGGTCGGGACATGGATTTCCAACTGAGCGAGGACCAGCGCGATCTGCGGTCCGGGGTAAGGGAGTTCTGCGAGGGCCGGTTCGACCGGGAGCGGATGCGGGTGCTGGTGGACACCGCGCCGGTGCCCGGCATGGTGGACCGTGCGCTGTGGCGGGAACTGGCCGAGACCGGGTTCTTCTCGCTGCGGATCGCCGAGGAGGCGGGCGGAGTCGGACTCGGGGTGGCCGAGGCGGCGCTGGTGTACGAGGAGGCCGGGCGGGTGTTGTTGCCCGGGCCGCTGGTGGCCACGCATCTGGCCGCGTCACTGCCGGGGCGGTTGGGTGAGGAGGCCGCTGCGGGTGACGTGGTGGTCGGGCTGATCGAGGGCGACTCGTGGCCGCTGCTGGTGGAGCATCTGGACGCGCTGGATTGTTTGTTGGTGCTGACGGACGAGGGCATCCGGCGGGTGGATCCGGCATCGGTGCGGGGGGCGCCGGTCGCGCATCCGGTGGATCCGTTCACGCCGGTGACGGCGGTGGACGAGCTGCCGGCCGGCGAGGTGGTGGCCGATGCGCGGGTCGCGCAGGAGTGGCGGCGAGTCGGGGCGGTGCTCACGGCTGCGCTGCAGTTGGGCATTGCGGGGCGGCTCACCGAGTTGGCTACGCAGTATGCCAAGGAGCGTGAGCAGTTCGGTCGGGTGATCGGGGGGTTCCAGGCGGTCAAGCACCTGTGTGCGGACATGCTGGTGCGGACCGAGATCGCTCGGGCGGCGGTGTACGCGGCGGCGGTGACGTTGGATGACCCCGCGGTGGGGGATGTCGAGGTCGCGGTGCTGACGGCGAAGGTGATGGGGGACGACGCGGCTACGCGGAATGGGAAGGACGCCACGCAGGTGTATGGGGGGATGGGGTTCACCTGGGAGGTGGACGTGCATCTGTATGTGAAGCGGTCGTGGGTGCATGCGACGCAGTTCGGGGCGGCGGAGGAGAACGAGGCGGCATTGGCTGCGACCCTTTAGCCGTGCGGGGGCGGGGCGGGGGTTGGCCTTGTGCGGTGAGCCTCAAGCGCCGGCCGGGCTGATTGGCCTCAAGCGCCGGCCGGGCTGGTGGGGCTTGTGTGTTGGCCGGCCGCACGGGTTGACCGGGATGGTTGGGCTCGAGCCGGGACGGCGGATTGGGTCGTGCGATGGCTGGGCTCGGTGGGATTTGTGAGTGCCGGCGGTGTGGCGGCTGGTGGGGTCGGTCGGGTTGGAGCGTTTGGCCGGCGTTGGGGTTGGGTTGCGTTGGGTGGCCTCAAACGCCGGCCGGGCTGAATGGGTCTCAAGCCTTGGCAGGTTGAGGGGCTCATGCATCGGCCGGGCTGATGGAGCTCATATGGGCGGGGCTGGTGGGCTCGTGGGTTGGGTTGGGTTGGGTTGGGTGGCCTCAAGCGTCGGGCGGGCTGATGGGCCTCAAGCGTTGGCCGGGCTGGTGGGGCTTGTGCCGGCGGGGCTGGTGGGCTCGTGGGTTGGGTTGGGTGGGCTTGAGCGGCGGCTGGACTGAATGGGGTTTGAGCCCCGCCTGGCTGCTGGGGCTCATACCGGCTGGGTTGATGGGCTCGGGTGCCTGTGGGGTGGGCTGAATGGGGCCCCTGTCGCTGGTGGGCTGCTGGAGTTCGGTTCATGTGGCGTGTGGGGTGATTGGGGTCTTTGCTTGGGGTGTCATGGGGTTTTGCGGCGTTTGATTCGGACGATGTCGTGGTCGTGGTGGATGGTGTAGCCGGTGCCGGGTGGGTCGGTGAAGTGGGTACGGACGTAGTTTTCGAGGTCTCCGTGGGTGGGGCGGGTGGGTCGTTCGGCCAGGTCCGGGACGTTGGCCATGAACTCGGCTACCGCGAGGGTGTCCGGCAGGTTGTCGGCGTGGAAGCGGACCGGGAGGGTTTCCAGGGTGCAGGACTCGACCAGGTCCTCGTGGCCGGTTCCGAGTGCCTTTGCCGTCGGTGACAAGTCGAAGCGGATGTCGTAGAAGTGCCGTACCAGGCGCATGCATTCGTTGTCGGGGTTCTGTAGGACGAGGACCAGTTCGCCGCCCGGGCGGACCCAGTCGAGCAGCCGGCGCACCGTGGGCAGATACTGCGACTCCGGCAGGAAATAGAACATGTGCGAGCACAGCGCGAAGTCGGCGAGGGCGGGCGGCGCGGCCGTCTCGACGGGGTCGCTCAGCACCTCCGCCTCCGGGTAGGTGAGGCGGAGGGCGTCGCGCATGTACTTGCTGGGTTCGATGGCGATGGTGCGCTCGAAGTGGCTGCCCAGGTACCGCGTGGTCGCCCCGGAGCCCGCCCCGATGTCGAGGAACACCGAGCGTTGGGGCAGCTGTTCGACCAGGGCGAGCAGGTGGGCGTGGGTGACGGCCTTTTCGTCCGATCCGGCGAGGAAGAGTTCGAAGGCTCGGCGGTAGTCGTCGGTGGTCACGTCGAGGACGCGGATCGGGTCGTCGGGCGAGTGGGCTTCGGACGAATGGGCTTCGGACGGTGGCAACGCCATCGGTTTGGCCTCCCGGTGTGGAACACCCGCTGATCGCTGTGTCGTTGCCGGTCGCTGTGTGTCCGGCGCGGACTACGCTACGGGATCTTCGCGCGGGTCCGCGGTCTTCGGGCGGCGGCGGGTCGGCCACCAGAAGGCGCGGCCGGTGTCCAGGGCCAGTGCCGGGACCAGGATCGAGCGGACCAGGAAGGTGTCGATCAGTACGCCGAGGGCGACCAGGGCGCCGATCTGGATGAAGGCGACCTGGGGCGCGCCGGTGAGTGCGGCGAAGGTGGCGGCCAGGACCGTGCCGGCGCCGGTGATCACGCCGCCGGTGGCGGTCAGGCCGCTCAACACGGCCGATTCGTGGGCGTGGGTTCGGGCCTCCTCGCGGATGCGATGGATCAGGAAGATGTTGTAGTCGGCGCCCAGTGCGACCAGGAACAGGAAGCCGACCAGCATGATCTGTACGTCCATCGCCGGGAAGTCCAGGACGTGGCGGAAGAGTTGCCAACTCAGGCCGAGGGCGGCGAGGTAGGACAGCAGTACGGTCGCCATCAGGAGCAGCGGCGCGACCAGGGCGCGCAGGAGCAGAACCAGGATCAGGAATACGACGCCGACCACCAACGGGATGACCGTGCGCCGGTCGTGCGCCTGGGCCGCCGCCTTGTCCACGCCGGTTGCGGTGGGGCCGCCGACGAGGGCGTGGGCGTTCGGGACGGCGTGTACGGCGGCCTTGATCGCGGACAGCCGGTCGACGGCGGCGTCGCTGTCCGGGGGTACGTCCAGGACGGCTCGGATCTCGACCAGCGTGCCGTCGGTGGAGCGGAGCGGTGCGCCGGGTGTGCCGATGCCGGGGACCGCACGCAGGGTGTGGGTGACGGCGTCCGCCGACGCGGCGTCGGCGACGATGCGGACCGGGCGGCTCCGGCCCGCCGGGAAGTGCGCGGCCAGCAGCTCCTGCCCGGCGACGGAGTCGGGTTCGCCGACCACGGTGTGCGCGTTGTCCAGGCCGGTTTCGACGCCGAGAGCGCCCAGGGCCAGTACGCCGAGGGCCAGGCTCGTGCCGATCCAGACCACGCGCGGGTGGCGGGCCACGCCGCGACCCAGCCGGGGCCAGATCGAGCGGCGGGCGCTCGGCGCGGCGCCGTGGCGCGGGATGAGCGGCCAGAACACCCGGCGGCCCAGGACCACGAGCAGCGCCGGGAACAGGGTGGCCATCACCACGAAGCCGCAGCCGATCGCGATCGCGCCGGCCGGCCCCAGGGTGTGGTTGAAGCCCATGTCGGCGGCGAGCAGGCACAGCAGGGCGGCGGCGACCGTCGCGGCGGAGGCGGCGATCGACGGCAGCGCCCGGCGCAGCGCGACCCGCATCGCGGTGTACGGGGTGGGGTGTCGGAGCAGTTCCTCGCGGTAGCGGGCCAGGAGGAGCATCGCGTAGTCGGTGCCGGCGCCGAACAGCAGCGCGGTGACGGTGATGGTGTTGCCGTCGTCGACGGTGAGGTGGGCGAAACGTTCGAGGAGGTGCCCGACGGCTCGGCTGAGCAGGAGGGCGACGGCGACGCAGACCAGGGGCAGCAGCCACAGGATCGGGCTGCGGTAGGTGAACAGGAGCAGGACGGCCACCACGAGCACGGTGACCAGGGTCAGCGTGCGGCCGGTGCTCTCGATCGCGTCCTCGGCGTCGAGTGCGTTGCCGGCCGGGCCGGTCAGTCGTACGGTCAGGCCGGCCGGCAGCTCTGCGCGGGCCCGGTCGCGGACCTTGCGTGCCTGGTCGGCGGGGGTACGGCCGGCCCTGGTCTTGGCGTCGAGCGGGACGACCAGGGTGACCGCGGCGCCGTCCACGGAGCGGCCGGCGGCGGGGATCGGGCCGCGGGCGAGCGGGGCCAGGGCGGTGCGGTCGGCCTCGACCTTGGCGAGGTCGGCGGGGCCGAGGCCGCCGGGGCGGGCGTAGATCAGGATGCCGTCCGCGAGGTCGCCGTCGGGGAAGCGGTCGGTGAGTTCGGCGACTCGGGTGGATTCGGCGCCGCGGGGGAGTTCGACGGTGGTGTTGTCGCGGGAGTGCGGTGCGCGTTGGGAGGCGAGGGGGATGGCTATGGCGATCAGGATCAGCCAGGCGAGGAGCGTCGGCCAGGTGTGGCGCCTGCCGGTCGGTGGCCGGGGGGTTCGCTCGATGGCCGGATCGGGGCCCGGTGGGTGGTTGCGGGCAGGGGTGACCGACTTGCCTGTACGGAACACGGGATGATCTCCTCGTGGGTGGATGCACGCGCTCGTGAAGACACGTCCTCGCGGACGTGGGGTGCGGCCTCCGCCTTCCGGGCCGTCGAGCTGCAACTCGACGGCCCGGAGTCGTTGCGGGGCCGGGCGCGGGTGTTGGTTTGGGGTATTGGTTCGGGTACCGGCTTGGTATTGGTTCGTGCGTGCTTCGGGTCAGGCTTGGGTGGGTGGCGACTCCGGCGACTCCGGCGACTGCGCCGGCTCCGCCGTTTCCGGAAACGCGAAGAAGCGGGTCAAGACGGTGCGGGCCTCGGGTGGGGTGTCCTCGGGGGAGCGTTTGTAGCGGTAGAGCAGCTTGATGTACTCCTCGAAGAATTCGAGGAGTTCGTCGAAGGTCACGTTGATCTCGCTGTGCGAGAACGGCACCGCGTCGGCCCATTCGCCGGGCAGGTCGGTGCCCTCGATCCGCAGCCGCGCCAGCTGTTCGAGGTCGGCGGCGAGGTCGAGGCGGGTCATCTCGTCGAAGACGGCCCGCATTTCGGTGGTCTGCTCGCTGCGCATCGGGAAGCGTCGATCGGTCTTGATCACGCGCCACCAGCGCTCGCGGCCCTTGGCCAGCTCCGGGGCCTCCTCGATGAACCCATGCTCGGCCAACTGCCGCAGGTGGTAGCTCGCCAGCCCGCTGCTCAGGCCCAGGGCGCGGCCGAGGGAGGTCGAGGTGGCCGGCCCGTCGCGCAGCGCGCGGGCGATCCGGTAGCGCAGGGGATGCGCGAGCAGGCGCAGCGCGTCGAGGTCGGTGATCTCCTGGCGCTCCGGGGGCTGGGAGGTGGTCACATGGCGAGCCTATGCGCGGACGGGAGAGTTGCAAAGATCTTTTGCAAAGAAGTTTTGCATGCCTGTGTGCTGGATGCGGGGCCGGGCGGAGGCGGAGCGGCCCGGGAGTCAGCCGGCTTTGTTCGGACCGGCGACAACCTGCTCGACCTGCTTCCGGACCAGTGCTTCGTCCGGGTGTTGTGGCGTGGTGCCGGTGAGGTTGACGCGCGTGATGCGGATCAGGGTGGTGCCCACACGTACCAGGACGATCGAGTGCACCCAGGCCTGCCCCGTGTCGGTGCGTGAGGTGGCCTCGAAGGCCAGGGTCTCGTCACCGAGGTGGGGAAAGTCGAAGGCCCGGTAGGTGAGAAGGCCGGACAAGCCGTCCTTCGTCATGTGCCGGTTCACGCATCGTGGAAGCAGGTCGCGGGCGGAGGGGATGACCTTTTTCGCCTCGTCGGCCGACAGGGAGGTCAGGCCGGAGCCGAGAATCGCGTATGCCTTGCCGCCGGGGGCAGGATCGTGGGTGATGATCGATGCCTTCGCGAGGACCTGATAGACCCCGGACGTCGGATTGCTCTGTGCGGCCAGCCGATCGCAGTCGTCCGACATGGCCGGCGGTTTGTCGTCGTCGCGGTCGGAGTCGACGTCGAGCTGCCAACCCTCCGGCATGTCCGTCTTCTTCAGCAGCACCCGCTTGAGCTCCGCCTTCGACAAGGCGCCCCCGGTGCCGGTGCCGGTGCCGGCGTCGGCCTCGGGTGTGCTCGGGCTCGGGACGGTCACGGTGCGCGGCTTCACGGAGGAGGCGTCGGCCAGCTCCTCGGCGGGACTCGCGCACGCCGTCACGGCGGCCAGGAGGGTGATCACGAGCGGGCCGACCATCCGGTGCGGGCGAACACGTACCAATGCACGAACCTTTGCGGGAGGTGGTGGGTGGGGTGCGGCCGGCTCAGTATGGCAGTCGTCGTTTGTGCTGATCAGGGCGGCGGTCCGTTGACAGTTCGCGGGGCCGGGGATATTCCTGACTGGTCGTCAGATCAGCTCGGCAGCTAGGGAGCCAGTCATGGAGCGCGACTTCGGGAGCCGGGCGGGGGCGGTCGTGGTCGTCGGGGCCGGGGGTGGGATCGGGGCCGCGATCTGCCGCATGTTCGCCGAGCGGGGGGCGGATCTGGCGGTCACCTATCGCAACGGCGCGGCGGCGACCGAGGCCGTCGCCGAGCAGGCCCGGGTCGAATACAAGCGGCGGGCTCGTGCGTGGCGGGTGGACCTGACCGACGCGGACGCGGTGGCGATGTTCGTGGCGGAGGCGGCGGCGGAGTTCGGCGGGGTGCACACGGTGGTGTACGCGGCCGGGCCGCACGTACCGATGTTGCACCTGAGTCGGGTCACCCCGGCGCAGTACCGCGAGCAACTGGACGGCGACGCCGCGGCGTTCTTCAATCTGGTACACCCGTCGCTGCCGCACCTGCGCGCGGCGGGCAACGGCAGCCTGGTCGCGGTCACCACGGCGGCCACCAGCCGATTCCCGGTGCGGGACGGCCTGTCGTCCTGTACGAAGAGCGCGGTCGAGGCCATCGTGCGCGGCATCGCGGCCGAGGAGGGCCGCTTCGGGGTGCGTGCCAACTGCGTCGGACCCGGCATGCTCACGGACGGCATGGCCGCGCGGCTGATCGACAGCGGCGACCTCGACGACCGCGCACTCGACGTGGCCCGCCGCAACATCCCACTGCGACGCTTCGGGAGCGCGACGGACATCGCCGAGGCGGTCTGCTTCCTGGCCTCCGACCGCGCGGGCTTCATCAGCGGCCAGAAGCTGGACGTGGACGGCGGCTACGGCGTTTGACGACCGCGACCGGGCCGATGCGTGCGCGGAAGGGGCACGGTGGTCATCCCCGGCGCCGAGGAGCGCCGACGTGCGCGGATGTCGAGGCGTTGTCGGGGGGCGAGGCGTTGTCGGAGGGCGAGGCGCCGAGATTCAACGATGCGATCAACTGAATGAGTTCGGCGCGGAAGAGCTTGTCCGGCGAATGTGTCTGCGCGCGCAGGTGGCCGTAGATCTCCAGGGCGACCAAGCCGTGCAGGTGTCCCCAGATCCGCAGCGCCAGGGCCACCCCGGCCGGCGGTAGCGCGGGGAACGCCGGGCGGACCTTGTCGAGCAGGCCGGGGTCGAAGTCGTCCCAGCCGAAGTCGCTGTCGCCATAGGCTCGTTCGGCGCCGTCCCAGGCTGTGTCCGCCAGCGCGGCGATGCCGACGCAGACCCGCCGGGCCGCATCCGGTGCGGCGCCGCCGTCGGGGGCCCGATAGCCGGGGACGGGGTCGCCGTAGATCAGCCGGAAGCCCTCGGGGTTGGCCAGCGCCCAGTCGCGGAAGGCGTGCGCCCAGGCGCGGATCCGCTCCGCGGGGGCGTCCTGCGCGGAAGCGGCCCACGCGGCGTCGACAGCGTCGGCGAGCGCGGTGTAGACGTCCGCGATGAGCGCCGTGACCAGGTCGTCGCGGGTGGCGAAGTAGCCGTAGATGGCGTTGGCGGTCATGCCCATCTCGCGGGCGATCGCCCGCAGGGTGATTGCGTCGGGACCGCCCGAGCCCATCAACTCCAGCGCCGTGCGCTTGATTTCGGCGGTCGTCTCGACGCGCAGTCGCTCGCGTCGTCCGGTGCTTCGGGTGCCTGCCACGTGTTCACTGTACAGCGTCACTGTGCTGATTGCCGTGCATAAACTACACGGCGTATAGTTTTTGCACGGCGTGAGACGCGGGTCCGTCCGGCTTTGCGTCGTGCACCCGGCATGAACACGTGTTGAAACCAGGGGGAACCATGCATATCGGCGTTATCGGAGCCACCGGCACGATCGGCAGTCGGGTCGTCACCGAGGCTCTTCGGCGCGGACACCGCGTCACGGCGTTCAGCCGGGATGCCTCCGCGATCACCGACCCGCGGGAAAACCTCGACTGGGCGAGCGTCGACGTACTGGACGCCACGAGCATCGCCGCCGTCCTGCCGGGCCTGGACGTCCTGGTCAGCGGCTTCCAGCCCGGAAACGCGGCAAAGGACTTCGCGGACACCGTCGAGCGCTCGATCGCGGACCCGACCGTCTATGCGACCGCCGCCCGGGCCCTGCTCAAGGCCCTGGAGAGTTACACCCGCGTCCGACTGATCGTGATCGGTGGCGCCGGCAGCCTGGAGATCGAGCCGGGCGTCGTCCGCGCCGACCATGATGAGCTGATCCACGCATCGCTCGACGAACTCGGCCTGCCTCGCGGGTACGCCGCCGCCGTACGCGGCCACCGGGAGGCGCTGAACGTCCTGCGCGCCTCGAACCGGCTCTGGACCTACTTCAGCCCCGCCGAGCAGATCGGCCCCGGCGAGCGCACCGGCCGCTTCCGCATCGGCGGTGACCAGCCGGTGCTGGACGCGGACGGCGGGAGCCGGATCTCGGCGGAGGACGCGGCGGTCGCGCTGGTGGACGAGGCGGAGATGCCTCGTTTTGTCCAGCGGCGGTTCACTGTCGGCTACTGAGGCGATTGCCGAGTCGGTTCCTGCCGCAGGGTTCGTCCATCGGCGCCCGAGGCCACGGACTCCGAATTCCGGACGTCCCTCGGCACCGTGGCCCACCAACGACGCGCCCCGCCACGCCGACTGTGTGGTCGGCGTGGCGGGGCGGTGGGTCGTTCGGGACGTGGTCGGTCGTTGACTTGCCCTGCGGTACTGCCGAACTCGGGTCAGGGCGCGGTGGGTTCCACCGGGATCCACAGGGCCGCGTCGGCTCGGGTGCCGTCTGCGGTGGGGCGGACGCGGAGGATTTCCGGGCCCGGGCGGCTGCGGTACGGGTTGGACGGGAACCACTGGGTGAAGATGTCGCGCCACAGGTATTGGAGGGCCTGCGGGTACGGGCCGGAGTTCTCGAAGACGGCCCAGGTGCCGGCCGGGACGGTGAGGGTGTCGAGGGCGTCGGGGCCGTTGGCGTCGCCGGCGCTGTCGGGAACCTGATTGCTCGTCACAACGCCGTGGTAGTAGTCGAGTTCGGTTCCCTCGGCGCGGCTGGGGTCGAGGTTGTCGGTGACCGCGACGATCCCGTCCGGGTCCTGGTCGGAGAGGGCCTTGATGCGGGTGGTCGTCTCCCGGTCGATTGCCCCGACGAACTCGGCGATCGCCTGGTTCACGCCCTCGTGGACGAGCGGGACCCTGGCCCTCTTGCCGACCACGCGGAACGCGTCCTTGTGCACGATCCGATATTGCATGGTGCTGCTCCCATCGATGACGAGTCGGAAGGACATCCGCGGCTGTGCGCTGAGCACCGCACCGGTACGCCGGGCCTCGCCCGGACCCACGCCGTGCATGGCGCGGAACGCGCGGGCGAAGGCCTCGCCCGAGGAGTAGCCGTAGCGGACCGCGACCTCCAGCAGGGTGGGCTCGCCGGCCAGGACCTCGGCGGCTGCCAGGGTGAGCCGTCGGCGTCGGATGTACTCCGACAGCGGCATCCCGGCCAGCGCGGAGAACAGGCGGCGGAGGTGGTACTCCGACGTCATGGCGATCCGCGCCAACTCGGCTACGTCGAGATCCTGGTCGAGGTGCGACTCGATGTGGTCCAGGGCCTGGTTCAGCTGCTCCAGCACTGCGGGTTCCTTCTTCCCTTCTGTTCTGCCTTCTTCCTTGCATCGACAACGCTAGGGAGGGGGCGATGGGGCGGACCCGACATCCTGTGCCCGCTTCGGTCGGGTGGATGAGTGGTCGGGTGGGTGGGTGGCCCGGTGATGTCGTCGGCGCCTGGGAGGGTGGCCGTGCCGCGTGCGGTGCGGTGTGGTTCGGTCCGCGACGAGTTCGATGAGGTGTGCGATGCGGAAGATCGTGTACTGGCAGTCGGTGACCCTCGACGGGTTCATGGAGGGGCCGAATCGGGAGATCGATTGGAGTGCGGTCGACGACGAGTTGCACGAACACTTCAACGAGCGACTGCGGAAGATGAGCGCCTTTCTGCAGGGGCGGGTCGTGCACGAGTTGATGGCCGACTTCTGGCCGATGGCGGACGCCGGTCCGGAGAGCGTTGGGCCGATGCTGGAGTTCGCCGGGATCTGGCGGGACATGCCGAAGATCGTCTTCTCCCGGACCCGCGAGTGGACCGACTGGAACACCACGACCAAACGGGACGTGGTTCCCGAGGAGATCATGGCGCTCAAGGCGGAGCCGGGCGGCGACATGGTGGTGGGTGGTGCGGACCTGGCGGCCACGTTCCAGCGGTTGGGCTTGATCGACGAGTACACGGTGTACGTGCACCCGGTGCTGATCGGCCGCGGGAAGCCGATGTTTCGGCCCACGGACGAGAAGACCGACCTGCGGCTGGTGGAGAGCCGGGTCTTCGGGAGCGGGGTTGCGCTGCTGCGCTATCAGGTCCGGTGAGGTGACGGGCGGCTCCACCGGGGTCGAGCGGGCTACGTCGCCTTCCGCGACCGCGGGTCGTCCGGACGTCGAACCGTGAGCGGCGGTCGTCCGCCGCTGCGGATGTACGTCCATGCGGTGGCCGGAGGACGCTCGTTGCGGAGCGGCGTTGGGCAAACGATCATGGCGTTCATGGCGCAACCGAGGCAGATCATCGAATGTGGAGACTTCGTCCTGCGACGTTGGCGGGCGCAGGAGGACTTCGCCGCGGCGTTCACGTTGATCGATGAATCCGTGGACCACCTTCGCCCCTGGGAGCCGTGGGTGGCTCAGCACAGCGAGGAGTACACCCGCAAGCTGCTCGAACGGTTCGAGAAGGGCTGGGCGAACGGTGACGTGTACAACTACGCGATCACCCGGGATGGCACTCCCGTAGGCATGTGCCAGACCTACCGTGCGCCCGAACCGCAGGGCCGACGTATGGGTTACTGGCTGCACCCCGCCGCCACCGGCAAGGGCCTTGCCACGAGGGCGACCGCGGCGCTGGTCGAAGAGACGTTCACCCTGCCGGAGTTGGAGTACGTGGAGATCACGCACGATGTGGCCAACGCCGCGAGTGAGGCGATACCGCGGCGGTTGGGCTTCACCGAGATCCGGCGGGAACCGGGGACGCCGCCGGTGGCTCCGTCGGGGACCGGGATCGACGTGGTTTGGCGGCTGAACCGCCCGGTGGCGGGCGGCGAGGGCGCTGCGGGCGCTGCGGGCGCTGCGGGCGCTGCGGGCGCTGCGGGCGCTGCGGGCGCTGCGGGCGGCTGAACCGGCGAACTCTCGGTGGGTCGGCGGGGGTTGCGGTGTCATTGTCGGTGTCGCTTGCGGTTCGGGTTCGGCCGGGCTTTCGGGAGGTTCGGACGAAGGCTCACTACGGGGGGTTTGCGGTGCGGGAGCTGGATTCGGCGATTGTGCTCGTCACGGGTGTCATGGCGGCCGGGAAGTCCACGGTTGCCCAGCTGTTGGCCGAGCGGCTGCCGCGTTCCGTACATCTGCGCGGCGACACCTTCCGGCGGATGATCGTGTCCGGCCGGGAGGAGGTGACGCCGCGGCCGACCGCCGAGGCGACGGAGCAACTGCGGCTGCGGCACGGGGCTTCCGCGGCGGTCGCGGACATGTACGCCCGGGCCGGGTGGACCGTGGTCGTCCAGGACGTGGTGCTCGGCGAACACCTCACCGCGTTCGTGGACGCCGTGGCCACGCGGCCCCTGTACGTCGTCGTCCTCGCCCCGAGCCCGGAAGCGGTGACGGGGCGGGAGGCCGGCCGTGACAAGACCGGCTACGGCGGGCCCTGGACGGTGGACGCCCTCGACAGGGCCCTGCGCCGGGATACCCCACGGCTGGGGTTGTGGTTGGACACCTCCGATCTGACCCCCGACAGGACGGTCGACGGCATCCTCGCGGACTTGGCGACTGCTCGCGTCGCGGGTTGATCGATCGCGCTGTCCTCTCCGTCTGCGCGGTGATGGTTGGTCAGGTTTCCGGGATGGATGTCGCGGGTGTGGCGAGGATTTCGCCGAGTGGGTGGCTTAGGGCGTTGCCGGTGATCAGGCGGTGGGGGATCGGGCCGGTGGCGACGTCGCCGTTGGCGAGGATCGTCGGGTAAGTCGCGGGCAGGCGCGGCGGGTTGGGTCGGCCGATGCCGGATCGCCGGCGGTCGACGGCGATGTGGTCCGGGCGGACGCCGAGGAGGAGGAGTTCGGCTCGGGCGGCGCCGATGCGCTGGTCGGGGACGGTCTCCACGATGTCGACGCGCAGGGGGATGTGCAGGCCGAGCGCGGTGACGATGTTGGTGCGGGTACGGATGTGGCTGCCGGGCCGGTGGGTGATGGCCTCGTGTTGGACGGGGTCGTCGGAGTACCAGCGGGTGGCGAGGCGGACTCGTTCGTGGGTGAACAGGGTCCAGTGGCAGCGGGTTACGTGGATGAGATCGGTGACGACCTCGATGTCCGGGCGGGCCCGGATCGTATGGCACAGGACCTCGGTGAACGCGGGGTGGGCGGTGGGCTCGCCGCCGGCGAATCGCACCGAGTCGGCGCCGAGTTCGACCGCCTCGGTGATGATCCGACACCAGGTCTCCGGCGGCATGAGGGCGTGGTCGACGGGGCATGGCGGTCGGCATGGGTTGGTGAGTTCGAGGGTGATGTGCGTGACGGTTCGTGTGGGGTCTCGTCGGGCGGGGGTGATGATCACGACGGGGGCTCCGGAGGGGATGGGTTTGCCGGGTCGGCGCGGAATCCGAGGCTCTGGGCTGCGGTTCGGATCGCACCGCGGACCTCGGGCAGCGTGCAGGGGGCCTGTTCTTGGTCGAGGGGTGGGACGAGCCAGACGAGGGCGTCGGTGGGTTGGGAGTTCGGGCGGGGGATGGTGATCCAGCAGCCTCGACCGTGATGGCGGGGGCCGCACCCGCGCTCGCGTGGCGGCAGGGCGTCGGGGGGTGCGGGTGGGATGAGGAAGCCGATGCGGCGGTATCGCCGGTCGAGGATGATCGGGCCCGGGGCGATGTGGCGGGCACGCAGGACGTCGAGGGCAGCCCGGCCGAGGGTTTCGCTCACCTCGATGACGTCGAAGGTCACGCCGGCGGCGACGAGGTAGGGGGCGTAGGGATTGCGGACACGGGCGTGGTCGGCTTCCACCCATGGGGGCTTCAGCAGGTATTGCATGGCGAACCGCCTTCGGTGGTACGGGAGTTGGGGCGCATTGGCATGGCCATGGCATGCCGGGACGTGCCGGGACTGCCCTTCTCCCGCCAGGGGGAGTGAGCCCGATCCCGTGGGCGCGTTGTGCGTGAGTGGCCGGCGCCGGCCGGCTTGGTGCGCGGTCGCCGGCGGTTGTTGTCAGAAGAGGTGAACCTGCGTCGGATCCGGGCG
Source organism: Embleya sp. NPDC059237 (assembly GCF_042754105.1). Taxonomy (NCBI): domain Bacteria; kingdom Bacillati; phylum Actinomycetota; class Actinomycetes; order Kitasatosporales; family Streptomycetaceae; genus Embleya; species Embleya sp. NPDC059237. The sequence continues at coordinate 322,781 of NZ_JBHZAE010000003.1, forward strand.
GCGGGTCGTTGTTTCGCCTACGTGGATCCAGGCGGAGACGAGCTTGCCGACGGGTGTGCGGGTCCAGGTGAACCCGGCGGCGTCCGCACACACCATGGCCAGCCCCCGGCCGCACTGGGCCTCCGCCGGGACGTCCGCGAGGTTCGAGAGGGATGGGCACGGCGAGGGGTAGTAGTCCCACACCGCGATGTCGAGCTTCCCGCCGTCGAGGGTCACTATCAGCGTGAACTCGGCCCGGGAGGCCCGCCCTTGAGCATGCCGAACCGCATTGGTGGCCAACTCACTGGCAATGAGCCGAGCCGCGTCGATGGCGTGTGCCGGGCATCCGATGGCAGTACAGAAGCTCCGCACACGATGGCGCACGGCTCCTACGGATGGTTCGACGAGGGGGAAATCCTGTTTCAGGGCGTTGCGTTGCACGGCGGCTCCCGAGATCACGCCGGAGTGCGCAGGCGGTGGGCGTCGGAAGCAGTGGAACAACGAATCCGGGTGGGATGTGTCCCTTGCCCTGCCTTGGCACAGATCTTGATCACCACTCGGTCGTCGGTTGAACGCCTAGAGTGACCATGAATACTGTCGCCCGTTTCGTGAAACGCGTCAACTTATTCGCGAAACACGATCGGGTGAATCGGTCGTGGATCGCTGCACGACGTAGGAGACTGTCCCGAGATCGAAGGAGGACGATGGGCTACGCAACAGACGATCAACTTGATCTCGCGTCGCTCCTCAGGGAGTTGCGCGTCGACTCCGGCTTGTCGTTGCGGGTCGCCGCACCCCGCGCCGACCTCTCGGCGCCGGTGCTGAGCCGGATCGAGAATGGTCAGCGACCGCCCGGGTCGATCGAGGAGATCGAGAAGCTGCTTGATGGCTACGGCACATCGGGCGAGCAGCGAGCCCGAGCGCTACAGCTGACGCAGAACGTGCTGGCCGAACAGGAGCGCACCGAGCACTGGTCGGATGCGTACGTCGACTTGCTGCCTGCCAGCTACGTTGAGTACATCAAGCTCGAAGACGAGGCCGAGTCCGTCACGGAAGTCCAGATCAACGGTCTGCCGGGGCTGTTGCAAACCGAGCGTTACGCTCGCGCGATCACCCAGCGTACGTACGCTGGGAGTGCGGAGCGGGTCGAAGACTTGGTCGCAGTACGTCTCAAGCGCCAGGAGCGTCTGCGGGGAGAGTCGCCATTGTTGTTGAATGCGATCTTTACCGAGGCGGCTCTTCGAACGCAGGCCGGCAGTCCACAGTTGATGCACCAACAGATGCAGCATCTTGCGGTGGTGGCTCGATGGCCGAGGGTGGACGTGATCGTGATCCCGTTCTCCACTGCCGTTGACGCAGCCTTGGCGAGCACATTTACCCTGTTCGAAGGCGTTGGTGGACGTCGTCCTGATCGCCCCTCGCGAGCCGCGCTGGTGGAGCAGGGCGCCGTGGTCACACGCACGATTACCACGGACGATCTCTTCGTCTCACGGGCGCGGCGCGTGATTCAACGCCTGCGGCATGCGGGGTTGGATGCAGATCAGTCACGCAAGATGATTGATGTTTATGTCGAGTATTGGGGAACCCGTGATTGACCAAGCGTGGTTGCTGAGGTGGCGCAAGTCTACGTACAGCCAAGACGACGGGGCATGCGTCGAGGCGGCGTCGGCAGCTTCGGTTGTCGCAATCCGAGACTCGAAAATCCTCGCAGGGCCTGCGATCGGCTTCAGCGGAAGTGAGTGGGCTGCGTTTCTCGACCATCTCAAGTAGGCATGGCGGACAGAATGCCGACTGCGCGGTTGCGTGGCGTGTTCTGGTGAAAGTCGTCGCGGAGCCAGTAGGAGTCGTGCGTGTGTCGAGGGGGCGGCCGACGATTCGGCGGTCTTCGCGTGTGACTCGAAGCCGCCGACACCCCGGAGTTGAGCTTCGGGCGCGCCTCCTGGGGGCCGGGATCCGCTGCGCTCCGCCACTCCACGGGCCGGAGCCGAAATCGCCGGCGGTCCGGGTCAGATGCCTGGGCTCTCGGCCAGATGCGGGTGCTGCCACGGGAAAGGCGCCGGTAGCGGAGGGGCTGGGCTGGGTGCGTCGGCTGCCTTCCGGGTGAGTGGGGTGTTTCCGGTGGGCGTTGCGCTTCGGTCCCGGGGCTGGCACGGGGCCGGTCCGGCACGTGGGGTGGGCCGCCGCCGGCGTGTGGGGCTCCGGGACCTGGGGTTTCCAGTGAGGCGAGCGTGGTGGTCGGCATAAAAGCACCCGGCGGCGGCGGGCGGGGTGGGTGCTCGGGTTGGGTTCGCCGGACGTGCGTTCCCGAGTAGGCCGGGTGTTTTCGGCGGGCGTTGCGACTGCGGGTGGCGGGTGGCGGGTGGCTGGTACGGGGCCGGTCAGAGTCGACGGCGGGCGGCCGCCGGTGTGCGGGGCTCCGAGACCCGGGGCGTCCGGTGAGGCGAGCGTGTTGGTCGGCGAAAAAAGCGACCTGCGGCTGCGGGCGGGGTGGGTGCTCGGGTTGGGTTCGCCGTGCGTTCCCGAGTGGGCCGGGTTCTTCCGGCGGGCGTTGCGCTTTGGGTTGCGGGTGGCTGGTGCGGGGCGGGTCAGGGTCGATGGTGGGCTGCCGCCGGTGTGCGGGGCTCCAAGACTCCGGCTTTTGGCGAGACGGGCGTGTTGCTCGGCGAAAAAGCGGCCAGCGGCGGCGGGCAGGGAGGGCGCTCGGGTTGGGTTCGCCGGGCGTGCGTTCCGGAGTGGGTCGGGTGCTTCCGGCGGTGGTTGCGGGTGGCCGGTGCGGGGCCGGTCAGGGTCGGTGGTGGGCTGCCGCCGGCGTGCGGGGCTCCGAGACCCGGGCTCCCGACGAGACGGGCGCGTTGGTCGGCGAAAAGCGGCCGGCAGCGGCGGGCAGGGAGGGCGCTCGGGTCGGGTTCGCCGGGCGTGCGGTCCCGAGTGGGTCGGGTGTTCTCGGCGCGCGTTGCGCCTTTGGCTGCGTGGGCTGGTGCGGGGCTGGTCAGAGTTGGTGGTGGGCCGCTGCCGGCGTGCGGGCCCGAGCCTTCGCGGTCGCGACGAGACGGGTGTGTTGGTCGGCGAAAAGCACCCGACGGCGGCGGGCAGGGTGAGTGCCCGGGTTGGGTTCGCCGGGCGTGCGTTCCCGGGTGGGCCGGGTTCTTCCGGCGCGCGTCACGCCTTTGGCCGCCGATGGCCGGTGCGGGGCCGGCCAGAGCCGGTGATGGGCCGCCGCCGGCGTGCGGGGCTCTGAGACCCGGGCTCCCGGCGAGGCGGGTGTGTTGCTCGGCGGAAAACCGGCCGGCAGCGGCGGGGAGGGAGAGCCCTCGGGTCGAATCCGCCGGCGAGCCTTCCCGAGCGGGTCGGGCGTTCCCGGCGACAGTCGCGCTTCGGCTGCGTGGGCCGACACGGGGCTGGTCTGAGTCGGTGGTGGGCCGCCGCCGGCGTGCGGGGCTTCGAGGCCCGAAGTCCCCAGCGAGGCGCGTGTGTTGCTCCGCCCCGGTTGGCGGCGGCGGGGAGGGGCATTTCGATGTGTGCTTGGTTTGTGAGGGCGGGAGTTCACGAAGCCGGACGGCGTGGGGTGCCGTGGCCTCGACGTGAGAGAAAACCGCAGGTCAGTGCGAAGGAGGGGCGTTTGAGACGCTTCGGGATCCGGTTTCGGCTCCCGCTGGGCACTTTCGGTCTTCTCAACGGCCTGTGGTCGCGGTGCTCGAAGTCGGCGGCGACTGGGCGGTTTTGGTCTTTACAGCGGCGTTGAGGGTGTCGGAGCGCACGAAACCGGCACTCGACGCCCGACTTTACGCCCCAACTCCGCAAAACCGCAGGTCACCGAAGCTCGAAGCCCACAACCACCCATCGCGATCCGGTTTCGAACCCCAACTCCCCTCCAAACGCGCCCGGAGCACCCGACCCACCCGGGAACGCATGCCCGGCGAACCCGACCCGAGCGCCCTCCCTGCCCGCCGCAGCAGGCCGCTTTTCCGCCGAGCAACACGCCCGCCTCGTCGGGAACCCCACGTCTCGGAGCCCCGCACGCCGGCGGCGGCCTGCTCGACGACTCTGACCGCCCCCGCACCAGCCCACGCCACCACAGGTGCAACGCGCGCCGAGAACACCCGACCCATTCGGAAACGCATGCCCGGCGAACCCAACCCGACCACCCTCCCTGTCCGCCGCTGCTGGTCGCTTTTAAGCCGACTAACACACCCGTCTCGTCGCGACCTCGAAGTCTCGGAGCCCCGCACGCCGGCGGCGGCCCACCATCGACCCGGACCAGCCCCGCACCAGCCACCCGCAACCCGAGGCGCAACGCGCGCCGGAAGCACCCGGCCCATTCGGGAACGCATGCCCGGCGAACCCAACCCGAGCACCCACCCCGCCCGCCGCCGGGTGCTTTTGCGCCGACCAACACACCCGCCTCGCCAAAAGCCCCAAGTCTCGGATCCCCGCACGCCGGCGGCGGCCCACCACCGACTCCGACCCGCCCCGCACCAGCCACCCGCAACCCAAAGCGCAACGCCCGCCGGAAACGCCCGGCCCACTCGGGAACGCACGCCCGGCGAACCCGACCCGAGCACCCACCCCGCCCGCCGCTGCCGGCCGCTTTTTCGCCGACCGACACGTCCGCCTCGCCGGAAACCCCGGGTCTCGGAGCCCCGCACGCCGGCGGCGGCCCACCACCGACTCAGACCAGCCCCGCACCAGCCAGCTGCAGCCACAAGCGCAACCCCGGCGGAAACGCCCGACCCCCTCGGGAAGGCTCGCCAGAGGGCTCGACTCGACTACCACCACCACCCTGCCCGCGCTGCCCACCGGGTTGAGCCCGTCTCGAGCGGGCGGGTGGGCGGACGCCCGGCGGGTGATGCGTGCTGGGGCGACCTCCGTGTGCCGGTGCCGCAAGCGGTGGAACGCGCAGGTCGTAGGCTCAACGCGCGCGTAGTCGACGCGCGTTGCCTTCATGGAGGAATCGTTGCGCCTGTTCATGGTGCCCGTCGTGGGTGCCGTTGCGTTGGTCGTTGCCGGGTGTGCCGCCGAGAAGGCCCCGTCGGTTCGGGGCACGGCGGCTCCGAGTGTGGCGGCCGAGGTCGTCCCCGCCGCGGGGCAGACCGCGTCGTCCGCCGACGTGACCCGGATCGTGCGTACCGGGATCGAGCGGGTGCGCTCGGCCTCGTCGCTGCACATGGTCAAGACCGCCGAGAGCGACCAAGGTTCGCCGACCGTGATGGACCTGCGGATGGTCGCGGGCAAGGGCAGCCGCACCAGTGTTCGGGAGGGCGACCGCGCGATCGAGGAGATCGTGATCGGTGCGGACCTGTTCAGCCGTGACGGCTACGGTCCGTGGGAGCGCTACGCCGTGGATCCCGAGCACCCGTCTATGTCGAGTGGGGAGGTCGCCGCGATACCGACCTTTGCCCAGTCGCTCTACGAACAGGCCGCCCACCCGGAGGCATTGGCGATCGTGGAGCCCGTCAAGATCGATGGTGTGCGCTGCTTCGGCGTGCAAAGCGGCACGCTGATCGCCTATTTCACACCGGGTGACGGCGGATACCTCCGCCGCTGGACGCAGCGCACCCCGATCACCCACCTGACCACCGACATCACCGAGCTCGACAAGCCGATCGACCTGAAGCCCCCGACCGTCCGATAGGCGTATGCGGCATGGGCGTTCGCGCGGCGCGACGGACAAGCCCCGCGCGATGGTTCACGCGGGGCTGGAAAACCGAACGAGGGCGACCCCCGCACCTGCGGGAGTCGCCCTCGGCCCGGTCGCCGCCCTCGGCCCGGTCGCCGCCTTCGGCCCGGTCGCCGCCTTCGGCCCGGTCGCCGCCTTCGGCCCGGTCGTCCTCGGCCCGGTCGCCCTCGGTGTGCTCAGCCCTTGTCGAGCACGTCCGCCGCGATCAGGTTCTCCAGGTACCGGTCGTCCCACCAGTTGAGTTGCAGGGACTTGGCGCGGCGGAAGTACAGCTGCACGTCGCATTCCAGGGTGAAGCCCATCCCGCCGTGGACGTGTACCGCCAGGTCCGTGACCTCGCGGTAGGTGCGGGCGGCGAAGAGCTTGGCCATCGGGGCCAGGCGGGCGGTGTCGCGGCCCTTGTCGCGGGACCAGGCGGCCTCCCAGACCAGGGTCTCGGCGCCGTCGACGGCGGTCGAGGCGTCGGCCAGGTTGTGCGCGATCGCCTGGAAGGCGCCGAGCGGCTTGTCGAACTGCTTGCGGTGCTTGGCGTATTCGACGGTGATCTCCAGCGCGCGCTTCGCGCCGCCGACCGCTTGGGCCGCGAGCAGGATCAGGCCGTCGTGCAGGACGTCCGACCAGACCGGCCAGCCGGCTCCGGCCGTGCCGACCAACTCGCCGCGCACGTCTGCGAGTTCGACCCGGTACTGGGTGTCCGAGGCGATCGTCTGCTGCTGGGTCGTGGTGACCCCGGCAGCCTTCGGGTCGACCAGGAACAGCGACACGCCCTGGTTCGGGTCGCCCGGGGTGCCCGCGGTGCCGGTGCGGGCGAGCACGAGCAGGACGTCGGCCGCCGCCGCGTAGGCGACGTGCCGCTTCGTGCCGGACAGCAGGTAGCCGTCGCCGTCCGCGCGGGCCACCAGCGCGACGCCCTTGCCGCCGAAGCCGCGGTCCGGCTCCAGCCACGCCACGCTCGCGATGGTGGTGCCCGCCGCGATGCCCGGCAGGTACTTCTCGCGCTGCTCGTCGGACCCGGCCGCGGCCAGTACGCCGCCGACAAGGACCGAACTGACGAAGTGCGGAGTCGGTGCAAGGGAGCGGCCGAACTCCTCGTAGACCACGGTCGCGTCGAGCGTGGTCATCTCCGACCCGCCCCACTTCTCGGGCAGCGTCAGACCGGTCAGGCCGGACTCGCCGAGCTTCTTCCAGAAGTCCTCGGGGTAGCCGACCGGGTCGTTCTCCAACTCGCGAACGACGGTGAGGTCGGCGTGCCGGGCCGTCAGGCCGCGCACGGTCTCCCGGAGGATGTCCTGTTCCTGGGTGAAATCGAGGTCCATCGCGCGTCTCCTCTAGGGCTTCCAGCGCTCGCCGCGCCGGTCCCACGGGTTGTCGTCGGGGGTGGTGGGCAACGCGATTCGCGCGGTGGCCGTGGTGCGGACCGCGCCGTCGACGGTCAGCGAGATCTCGGCCCGGACCCAGCCGCAGCCGGTCTCGTCCACGGAGACGTCGTCCACCGTGCCGGTGAGCAGCATGTGGTCGCCCGGGAAGACCGGCTTGGTCATCCGGAACACCATCCGGCCGATCCGGCCCTTCGGGCCGGTCCAGTCGTTGAGGTAGCGCTCGAACCAGGCGGCCTGGTTCGGGGTGTTCAGGAAGATGTCCTGCACCCCTTGGCGCTCGACCGCGAACTTGTAGTCGTGATGCATCGGCCGCCAGTCGCGGCTGGCCAACGCGCCCAGGATGACCGTCGTCGCGGTGACGTCCACGCCGAAGGTCGGCAGCGCGTCGCCCTTGGCCAACCGGTCCAGGGTCAGGTCGCTCATGCGGTGGCCTCCCGCCGGTAGCCGTAGCCGGTGTAGGACTCGGTGCCGAGCAGGGCGCCGTCCTGGTTGTGGTACTCGACGTCGATCACCCAGAAACGGCCGATCCCGAGCTTGGTGCGCTTTTCCGGGCTGACCGACCGGAGCACCTGACGCGACGTCACGATGTCGCCCAAGCGCACCGGTTCGTAGAACACGTTGGTGTTGTCGGTCATGATCGCCTCGGGCAGTTCGAAGCGGATCTTGAGATCGAAGTGCACCTGGAGGGACAGTTGCTCACCCTCCGCGCCGGGCGCCCAGTAGTGCGGGCGGGCCCACGCGGACAGCAGGCTGAGCGGGGCGATATGACCGCCAGTCAGCTCCGCCGCGACCGCGTCGTCCCAGAACAGCGGATTGCCGTTCTGCACCGACGCGCACGAGGTCCAGATGTAGCCGCGCTCGGCGGGGAAGTCACCCCGCTTCTCGTACTGGACCTTGCCGATCAGCGCCGCCACGTCCTCGGGCAGCGTGGTGTCCTGTGCCGTCATGCGACCACTCCTGAAGCACGAAGCTCGGCCACCCGGTCGGGGGTGTACCCGGCGGAGGTGAGCAGCTCGTCGGTGTCGGTGATCCCGGATTCGCGGACCGGGTACGGTTCGGTCGGCGCCTGCTGACCGGCCAGTACCGGGCCCACCTGGCGGAACTCGCCCTGGTCGGGGTGGGTCGCGGTGGTGAACGCGCCGCGGGCCAGATACTGCGGGTCGGCCAGCAGTTCCGGTACGGACGACACCGCCGACACGCAGGTGTCGGCGGGGGCCAGCTCGGCCACCCAGTCGTCCCGGTCGCGGCCGGCGAACACCGTCGAAAGGTCCGCCCGGATCGCGTCCTGCGCGTCGTCGTCGAGCTGGCGCGACGCCCACTTGTCCAGCCCGGTCAACCGGCACAGGTTGGCCCAGAAGCGGCCCTCGATCGCGGCCACCGCCAGCCACTTGCCGTCCCGTGCGCGGTAGGTGTCGTAGCACGCGTAGCGGCCCGTCAAAATGCCGTGCCGGGGCTCCGGTTCGACGCCGGTGGCCAGGTACTCGTCCACGCCCAGCGCCATCAGCGCGAGCATCCCGTCGGCCACCGAGACATCCAGGCGCGCGCCGTCGCCGGTGCGTTGCCGGCGGAACAGCGCGCCCATGATCGCGATCACCGCGTGCATCCCGCCGCCCGCGCTGTCCGCGACGGTCGCGCCCGGAATGGGCGGGCCGCCGTCCGCGCCCGGCCCGGACACGTGCAGGAAGCCGCCCACGCCCAGGTAGTTGAGGTCGTGCCCGGCCTGCTGGGCGTACGGGCCGTCCTGACCGAAGCCGGACGTGGAGCAGTAGACGATCGAGGGGTTGCGCGCCGAGGCCGCGTCCGGGCCGATGCCCAGGCGGTCCACCACACCCGGGCGGAAGCTCTCGATCACCACGTCGGCGCCCTCGACCAGGGTGAGGAACGCCTCGCGGCCCTCGGGTGCCTTCATGTCGAGCAGCACGCGCCGCATCCGCCGGTGCGCGCTGTACGAGTAGTAGGGCGGCGCGATCTGCACACCGCTGCGGGCCGGGACCGGGCCGACCTTGATCACGTCGGCGCCGTAGTCTGCCAGCCAGCGCGAGGCGCGGGCGGCGGGGCCCACGCTCGCCAGGTCCAATACGGTGACGCCTTGCAGGAACTCTCCGGACATGACGCGACCCCGTCAGAAGTTCTTGGGAAGGCCGAGACCGCGCCGGGCGATGATGTTCTTCTGCACCTCGGACGTGCCGCCGCCGATGGTGTCCAGCACGGTGTAGCGGTAGGTCGAGTCGGCGCGACCGGCCATCGGCGCGTCCTCGGTGCCCACCCGCAGCTGGGTGCCCGGCGAGGCGATGTCCATCGAGGCGTTCGCGAGCCGCTTGGACAGCTCGGTGGCGTAGAGCTTGTAGCCCGACGCCTCGACCGTGGGCGGTTTTCCGCCACCGGCCGCGGCGGCCACCACGCGCAGCCCGAGCAGGCGCGCCACGGCGGCCTCGGTGACCAGCGTGGCCAGCTGCTTGCGCACGATCGGGTCCTCGCGCAGCGGCTCGTCGTCGCGCGTGGCCTCCTTGACGTACTCGGTCAGTACGTTCAGCCGCTGCTGGATCGGGGCGAACGAGAACATCGTGAAGCGTTCGAGGTCGAGCGCCTGGGAGATGTACTGGAAGCCCTTGTTCAGCTCGCCGACCACGTACTCGTCGGAGACCCAGACGTCGTCGAAGAAGACGTCGTTGGTGCGCTCGTCGCCCATCGTCCAGATCGCCCGGACGGTGATGCCCGGGTGGTCCATCGGCACCAGGAACAGCGTGATGCCGTGGTGCTTGGGTGCGTCGGGGTCGGTGCGCGCGCCGACCCAGTACCACTCGGCGAAGTGCGCGGAAGTGGTCCAGGTCTTCTGGCCGTTGAGCCGCCAGCCCTCGCCGTCGCGGACCGCGCGCAGCTTCATCGAGGCGGCGTCGGAGCCGGCCTCGGGCTCGCTGTAGCCGACCGCGAACTCGACCTCGTTGTTCAGGATCTTGGGCAGGAACTCGGCCTTGAGCTTGTCGCTGCCGTGCGCGAGCAGGGTCTTGCCGATGATGCCGACGCCCTTGCCGATCTGCGGTCCACCGCGCCCGGCGAGGGCTTCGTTGAGCAGGTATTCGTAGACCCCGTCGCCGTCCTGGCCGCCCCACTCCTCGGGCCAGGTGATGCCGAGCCAGCCTTGGTCGGCCATCTTGCGCATGTAGGCGCGGCGTGCGGGGGTGTCGACGACCTGGGCCATGTTCTCCCGGGTGACATCGAACACTTCAGGGTCGGGATTGGCGTCGAGAAACCGCTCGACCGTCTCGCTGAACGCGGTCTGGTCGGGGGAGAAGTCGAAGTCCACGGGTCGCCTTTCGGGGCGCGCCCATGCCGGCAGCCTCACCTGTGTACGTGCAGGTGAGGCAGCCGGCACAGAACCTGACGGATAGTCAGATCAAGGTAACACCGGCCTGGGTTCATTTCGAGTGGCGGTCGGCAAATGATGTGTGGGCCCCGTCTCGTCGGGATCGGGGCGGGTCGTTTGCGTGACGACTTCGGTTCGGCTCCGGTTCGGCTCCGGCGCGTTTCCGTCGCAGTTCGTGTTTCGTCGGCGCGTGCTCGGTTTCGGTGCCCGCGCGCGCGCCGGGGCGTGCGGGGGCGCCGGGGTGGGCATGATCACGTCGGGGCCGACGAAACGGTTCTGGACAAGTCCGGAAAAGTTACGGCGCGTCCGCGATCGACCACCTATCGTGGGTGGACATGAGCGGAAATGCTTGCCCGCAATGCGGTCGGGAGCACCCGTGGTGCGAGGTCGAGTGGTCGGCGTTCGAAGCCGACGACGCGACCGGTCCCGATTCGGACGAGACCGACGCCGACGGCCCGCCCTACCGGGTCTGCGAACTCCTGCCGGACATCCTCGATTTCCTCGCCCGCGGCAGCCGCGGGCCCGACTGGGCGGGCACGGGCCGACGCCCGGCCAGGTCGCTGCGCGGGCTGATACCCGGTCCCAGGACCGGGTGTTGACGGAGCGTCAGCGGCACCGTGCCGGATCTCGCGGCGGCGGGTGGTGGGGCTGACGCTGCGTCAAGAATGGGCGGCGCGCGGTGAGTCCGCGCGCCGCCGCGATGGCCTACGCGCGCTGTGAGCTGACCGAGACGACCTCGCCGGTCATGTACGACGAGTAGTCCGAGGCGAGGAAGACCATCACGTTCGCCACCTCCCACGGCTCGGCGGCGCGGCCGAACGCCTCGCGCGAGGACAGCTCGTCGAGCAGTTCCTCCGACGACGCCTTCGCCAGGAACGCGTGCATTGCGATGCTCGGCGCGACCGCGTTGACCCGTACCCCGAACTCCGCCGCCTCCACCGCCGAGCAGCGGGTCAGCGCCATCACGCCGGCCTTGGCCGCCGCGTAGTGCGCCTGACCCTTCTGCGCCCGCCAGCCCAGCACCGAGGCGTTGTTGACGATCACGCCCTTCCCGCGCGGCTGCATGTGCCGCAGCGCCGCCCGGGTGCAGCGGAACGTGCCGTTGAGGGTCACGTTCATCACCAGGTCCCACTGCGCGTCGGTCATGTCGACGAGGTTGGCCTCGCCGCCGAGCCCGGCGTTGTTGATCAGCACGTCGATGCCGCCGAGTTCGCGCGCGGCCGTGTCGATCAGGTTCTGCACGTCGTCCTCGACGGTGACGTCGCACGGCACGGCCAACGGCCGCGACCCGATCAGCTTGGCGAGTTCGTCGGCGGCCTCGCCCAGGCGGCGCTCGTGCTTGTCGCTGATCGCGATCACGGCGCCCTCCTCGGCGGCGCGCTTGGCGGCGGCGAAGCCGATCCCGGTGCCCGCCGCGGCGGTGATCAGGACCGTCTTGCCGGTCAGCAGGCCGTGGCCCTCGACGTAGGTGGGGGCGGCGGTGGGGCTCACTTGGCGTCTCCTCGCGGTTCACGGGGCATGCCGAGGACGCGCTCGGCGATGATGTTGCGCTGCACCTCGTTCGACCCGCCGTAGATGGTGTCGGACTTGGTGAACAGGAACAGGCGCTGCGCTTCGGACAGTTCGTACGGGGCCGCGGCGGCCAGGGTGGATTCGACGCCGGCCACGTCCATCGCGAGCGTGCCGAGGCGTTGGTGCCAGCCCGCCCACACCAGCTTGGCCACCGAGGCCGCGCCGGGGTCGGGCGAGCCGAGCGTGCGCAGCGCGTTGCAGCGCAGCACCTTCAGGTCGATCCAGCTCTGCAGCAGCCGGTCGCGCAGGACGGGATCCTCGATCGCGCCGTTGGCCTTCGCCTCGGCGACCACCTTGTCCAACTCGATCTCGAAGCCGATCTGCTGGGCCAGCGTGGACACCCCGCGCTCGAACGCGAGCAGGCCCATCGCCACGCCCCAGCCGGCGCCCACCTCGCCCACCACGTGCTCCGCGCGCGCGTGAGCCTTGTCGAAGAAGACCTCGTTGAACTCGCTGGTGCCGGTGAGCTGCACGATCGGGCGGATCTCGATGCCCGGCTGGTCCATCGGCGCGAGCAGGAACGAGATGCCCTTGTGCCGCTGCGAGCCGGGATCGGTGCGGGCGAGTACGAAGCACCAGTTCGCCTCGTGGGCGAGCGAGGTCCACACCTTCTGGCCGGTGATCAGCCAGTCGCCGGACTCGGGGTCGATCGCGGCGGAGGTGCGCAGGTTGGACAGGTCGGAGCCGGCGCCCGGCTCGGAGTAGCCCTGGCACCACAGCTCCTCGCCGCGCGCGATGGCGGGCAGGAAGCGGGCCTTCTGCTCGTCGGTGCCGAACGCGAGCACGGTCGGGCCGAGCAGGTTCTCGCCCATGTGGTTGACCCGGCCGGGTGCCTGGGCGCGGGCGTACTCCTCGCCGAAGATCACCTGCTGCATCAGCGACGCCTCGCGGCCCCCGTACTCCCGGGGCCAGGCCAGGCCGATCCAGCCGCCCTCACCCAGGCGCAGTTCCCACGCCCGGCGGATCTCGAAGTGCTCGTGTTCGCTGCCGGGACCGCCGGTACCGACCGCCGCGGCGAACTCACCGGAAAGGTTCTCCCGGAGCCACGCGCGGACCTCGGCCCGGAACTCCTCGTCTTCGGCGCTGTACCGGAAATCCACAGCCAGTCCAATCTCGTCGCCTCGCCGTGCGGGCGGGACGACGGCCGCGCGCGCGGGGTCGGTGGACCGGGTCGGTGCACACCGACCCCGCGCGCGTCGCCTGTCGGGGGTCGCGTCAGTTGCCGGCGGCGGCGGCCTCGGCGGCCTTCTTCTTCGCCGCGGCGGCCGCGTACTCCTTGAGCTGGGCGAGTACCGGCATCGGGTCCTGGCCGATCTGGGTCGGCAGCTTCTCGGCGATCTCCTCGGCCGTCCAGCGGTCGGCCGCGTACATCGTCTTGATCTCGTGCGGCTGGTCCCACAGCGCGATCTTGGGTCCGGCGGTCGTGTACACCTGGCCGGTGATGTTCTTGGCGTGGTCGGAGAGCAGGAAGACCACCAGCTCGGCGACGTCCTCGGGGTCGCCGATCTCCTTGAGCGTCTGCGGGACACCCTCGGACATCCGGGTGCGGGCCACCGGCGCGACGCAGTTCGCGTTGACGCCGTACTTGTTCAGGCCCAGCGCGGCGGAGCGCACGAAGGAGACGATGCCGCCCTTGGCCGCGGCGTAGTTCGCCTGGGCGACCGAGCCGAGCGCGTACACCCCGGAGGTGAAGCCGACGATCGAGCCGAAGCCCTGGGTCTTCATCACCTTGGAGGCGGCCTGTACGACGGTGAAGGTGCCCTTGAGGTGGGTGGCGATGACGCTGTCCCACTCGTCCTCGGTCATGTTGAAGAGCATGCGCTCGCGCAGGTTGCCCGCGACGGTGACGACACCGTCGATGCGGCCCCACTTCTCGACACCGGCCTGCACGATGCGGGCGCCGCCCTCCATCGTGGCCACGGAGTCGGCGACCGCGACGGCCTCGCCGCCCAGCGCCTCGATCTCCTTCACCACGGCGTCGGCGACCTCGCTGGTCGGCGCGCTGCCGTCCATGGCGACGCCGTAGTCGTTCACGACGACCTTGGCGCCATGCGCGGCGGCGGCGAGCGCCACGGCCCGGCCGATGCCGCGGCCGGCGCCGGTGACCGCGATTACCTTGCCCGTGAGGAAGTCACCCATGTGTTGTCCGCTCCTTGTCGGTGGCCTCGCCAGTAGGCCCCGGGAATCGAGGGCCGAGGCCCAGGTCGGGTCGGTCGTGGCGCGTCCGGGTCGGTCGGTGCGGCCGGGGCCGCCGGTCCCGCCGGGCGCGGGCGTACGACAGCCTCGCGGCCTTGCGTACGCAAGGTGCGCGGCCTGTGAGAACGCCCTCTCGACATTATCTGACGATCCGTTAGTTTTCCTGGGTAGAGTGCCGCAGCACACAGCACGGCGCACGCTTCCCGGATCCGTTCGAGAATGTGCCCGTGGGTATTCGTGCCCGTCGGCACGTGTCACCACCGCCTGGAGGAGGCCCCCATGTCGCTGCCCCCCGAGTTCCACGAACTGGCCGCACGCGTGAACAACTGGGGCCGCTGGGGCCGGGAGGACGAGATCGGGACGATCAACCTGATCACGGACGACGTGGTCCGGGCGGCGGCCGGCTGTGTGCGCACCGGCAAGCGCTTCTCGCTGGCCGTCGAGCTGCGCGAGGACGGCATCCAGAACGGGATGATCCCGGGCCGGGACAACCCCAAGCGCACCACGTTCCTGGTCAACCACGAGGTCTTCGGCCCCGGGACCGTGGCCACCAGCGACGACGCGGTGACGATGGGCATCCAGGCGGGCACGCACTGGGACGGGCTGACCCACGCGACGTACGACGACCGGCTGTACAACGGCCACTCGGCGAAGGAGACGGTCACCGCCGAGGAGGGCGCGCGCAAGCTGGGCATCCACAACGTGAAGACGCTGGTCTCGCGCGGGGTGCTCCTCGACGTGGCGCGGGCCAAGGGCGTGGACATGCTGGCGCCGGAGTACGCGGTGACGCCGGCGGACCTGGAGGCGGCCGAGGAGTTCGGCGACGTGAAGGTGCGCGCGGGCGACATCGTGCTGGTGCGCACGGGGCAGATCCGGCAGTACTTCGCGGGCGAGAAGGACATGTACTTCTATGGCCCGGGTCTGTCGGTGCGCACGCCCGAGTGGTTCCACGCGCGCGATGTGGCGGCGGTGGCCAACGACACGGTGACGTTCGAGGTCTTCCCGCCGGAGATCGAGGACTGCTTCATGGCGGTGCACGCACTGCACCTGGTGGAGATGGGCATGCTCCAGGGGCAGAACTGGAACCTGGAGGAGCTGTCGGAGGACTGCGCGGCGGACGGCGTGTACGAGTTCTTCCTGGAGGCTTCGCCGGAGCCCTTCGTGGGGGGCGTGGGGACGCCGGTGAACCCGGTGGCGATCAAGTAGGGGCCCGGCGGCCCGTTGCGGGCCGGCCGCCTCCCGAACACGCGTAGAACGCACGGCGCGCGGGCCCCGGACAGGATCGACCTGTCCCGGGGCCCGCGTGCGTTCCGGGCACCGCGACGAGGCCCGGAACGGCGGCGGTCCCACTTCGTCGAGGAAACCCGGAGCACGACCCGGGCGCCTCGTCGTCCCCTCGCGAACGACCGCCACACTCAGGGTGATCAGTGTCGGACGGCCCGTCAACACCCTCGGGGCGCCGATTTCGCGCGACAGATCACGATTCGTCTGCGCCGCGATTCGGGCGACACAGCAGCAACTTCCGCAACTCCCGCACCACCGTGCCCTCGCGGCGCGGTGTCACGGGTGCGGTGCGGCACCACATGAAGTTTTCGGCAGTTGGCAAGTGCTGGGCAGGCGTTACCCGGTGACGCTCGCCGGCAAGCTTTTTTGGTCTCCGCGAACGCCTCGGCCCAACGCCGCACCCGCAGAGGTCACTTCGCGGTTGTCCCGGGGTCGCGTACCGGTGGCAGCGAGTCGGCGATTTCGTATCGGCCGCCGGCGCGTGCCGATGCCGAGCGGACCATGCGGGGCGAAGCGCCGGCGCACGATCGGTATTACGCCGCCGGGAATCGGCATCTGCCGGCCGATTTGGTGCTTCCGGGCGGGGTGATGCGGCGGATTCTTGATGTCGCCGGGGTGGTGTGTGTGTGGGGTGAAGTCGCTGCTGTGGCACCAGTGGTGAACCGTGAGTGGAGGTGACACGTGTGTGATTACGGGCTGATCAGAGGTGGTCTCGGGGTGATACGAGAGGACTGTCACAACCGGCTGACTGCTCATCAGTTCCGGGCTAGAGTGCCGCGCGGGTACGCGTGCGCGCTCGGAATTCGGTTCCGGAGACGGTCGGATCGGTCAGCCGTCGAGCGCCCCGGCTCGTCAGCCCATTTCCGATGGAGGAGGAACCGGTGAAGGGCGTTCTTTTCGACGGCAAGGAAGCCTCGATCGTCGACGACCTGGAGGTGCGCGCACCCGGGGCCAACGAAGTCTTGGTGAAGATCGGCGCGGCCGGTCTGTGCCACAGCGACATCTCGGTGATCAACGGCACCATCCCCTTCCCGCCCCCGGTCGTGCTCGGACACGAGGGCGCGGGAGTCGTGGAGGCCGTGGGCGAGTTGGTGTCCCACGTCAAGGCCGGCGACCACGTCGCGCTGTCCACGCTGGCCTCGTGCGGCGCGTGCCGTGAGTGCGACCGGGGTCGGCCGACGATGTGCGCCAAGAGCTTCGGTCAGCTCAACCAGCCGTTCACGCGCGGCGGCAAGCCGGTCTACAACTTCGCCGGCCTGTCGGTGTTCGCCGAGCAGATCGTGGTCAAGGGCGTCCAGGCGGTGAAGATCCCCAAGGACATCCCCCTGGCCTCCGCGGCGCTGATCGGCTGCGGGGTGCTGACGGGCGTCGGCGCGGTGCTCAACCGGGCGAAGGTACAGCCCGGCGACACGGTCGCGGTGATCGGCACCGGCGGCATCGGGCTGAACGTGATCCAGGGCGCGAAGCTCGCGGGCGCGGTCCGGATCGTGGCCGTCGACGCGAACCCGGCGAAGGAGGCGGTGGCACGCGAGTTCGGCGCGACCGACTTCGTCGACGCGCGCGCGGTGGAGGACTCGGTCAAGGCGGTACAGGCGCTTGTCCCGGGCGGCGTGGACCACGCGTTCGAGTGCGTCGGGCACGTCGCGGTGATCCGCAACGCGATCGACATGCTCGGCCGGGCCGGCCAGGCGATCATCCTGGGCGTCGCGCCGTCGGACGCCGAGGCGTCGTTCCACGTGTCCTCGATGTTCCTGGACAAGTCGATCATGGGCTGCCGCTACGGCTCCTCGCGCCCGCAGTACGACATCGCCCGCTACGCCGACCTGTACCGGACCGGCGCCCTCAAGCTCGACGAACTGGTCACCCAGACCTATGCGTTGGAGGACTTCCACCAGGCGGTGGAGGACGCCGAGGCGGGCAAGGTCGCCCGAGGCGTCTTCGTCTTCTGACGTCGGCCTTCTCGACCGGCGTTCCGGTGGCTTTCATCGGCGAGCGCTGTGGTGTCGAAGCGCGTCCCTCGTGGTGGAGGGACGCGCTTCTTCTTTTTGATCATGAGTGGTTCCCGAGTTTTTCATTGCCCTCTACAACAGACGGGATATAGTTTCTGCCACGCTGCGAACCGGGGGGATTGCGATGGCGGAAAAGTTCTCTGTCGACTTTGCGTGGCTGGATGCACTGATATCCGGGTTCGACGGCTCGGCCCAGGCCGCGAAATGGGCGCTCGACGCACTCCACGAGACCGGCCCGATTCGTATCGGGCACAAGGATCTCGACACCGCCTGTGATCACTTCAAGGACAAGTGGTCGAAGCGGGTCAAGGATTTCCAGGACCGGATCGGGGAATTCCGCAAGGTCGTCGACGACTCCAAGCGGGCCTACGCCGTGACGGATGAGCACACGGCCACGTCCATGAGCACGCTGCGATCCGCGCTCGCTCCGAACGGTTCGTCCGCGCCGACCGGGGTTACCGCCACGGCTGCGGGTAGGCCGAGCCGGATCGGGGAGGCGTTCGCGTGAGTTCGGCCGAGAAGGAGTTTCCGGGGCTGCGGTTCGATCCGGCGCCCGGGCTGTTGCCGGCGCTTGCGCTGCCGGCCGAGAAGGTGCGCCAGGCATCGGGGCAGGTCGGCAATGTACGCACCGAGATGGAGAAGACGCTGCGGGATCCCGGGGCCTGGAGCGGACTGGCCGGTGGCAGTTGCCACGACGCCGTGCAGCACATCTATCCCGAGGTGTGGATCATGCACGACGCCCTGTCCGGCGTCGAACGCACCATCGGCGAATGGTCGTTCCTGCTCGCCGAGTATCAGCGCTCGCGTACGGAGCTGGAGGCCCAGGCGGTGGCGGCCCGGGCCCGGGTGAAGCAGATGGAGGGGAATCCGGACGTCGATCTGCGGTTCTTCGAGGTGATGACCACGTCCGGCAAGGAGCAGGAGGCCCTGCTCACACGGCATGCGGAGGCGAAGAAGGCGCTGGAACAGGCCGAAGACGACCTGGACGCGATTCTCGATTCCGCCAAGGACCTGAAAAGGCAGCACGACGAATCGGCCCGGGGCATCGCCAAGCGCATCCGGGAAATCGCGGACCACCCGCCGGATCGCAACACGACGAGCTTCGGGGGGTCCAACCTCATCCCGCCCTACTTCACGAAGCCGCCGGTCGTCCCGGAGGACACCGGCCCCAAGCGCGAATTCAACGTCACCGATCCCACGGCCAGGGATCGCGCGACCGAACTGGCGGCAATGGCCATGGTCGCGGCGCAGGACGGGTATTTCGGCAACGATCGTGCGGCCTCGTACATGAAGTACTGGCTCGAAGGCGACGGGCGGGACATCCAGTTCGACGCGCAGGAGTTCCTGAAGGCGGATCCCGGGTTCCGGAAGATCCTCAACGACACCATGCGGGCGAATGCACCGAGTGGTAATTTCGACACCGGGTGGAAGGGCGGCAGCGTGGCCCGGGACATGCAGAACGGACCGGTCACGCCCGAGTTGCAGGATTTCTATTACACGATGAACGGCTATCAGTATCGGATCGTCGGCACCGACTTCAAGATGGTCGAAGGCCATCCGGCGGGCACGATCCGGGTCGACATCTACAAGCGCTACAACTGGGGCAATCCCGAGGGCGGCGCACACCGAAACGACATCGAGGGTGTCCCGCAGAACGACCTGGCCCGACTCAACGAGACGGGTTTGGCCCATGACTTCGACATCGTGGGCAGCACGACGTGGTACATGGCTCCGGGGCTGGTCGGGTGACGTCGGCGGGCGTGGCGAGGAGGGGTGCCCGGCGCGCCCTGTTCCTGGCCGGTGCCTTCTGCGTGGGCATGCTGGTGCTCGGGCTGCTGGGCTATGGGGCGTTGCGTTTGCTCCTGTGGCATCCCTGGTCGGACGACGGTCGCGACTCGCGTGCCGACCCGGGGAGCGGCGACGTATCGCTGAGCAAGTCGCTGCGGCTGACCGGACTTACGCTGCCGCCGGGGGCCACGAATGTGCGCTATTACGTGCGGGCGAACATGCGCGGGACGCTCGTACAGCTCACGTACCGGCTTCCGTGCGGCACGGTCCCGGGGGTGTTGGCGGACGCGAAACTGACCACCCCGGTCGCGATGGACACCATCGGCACGCAGAACGTCCGCCGCTTCGCCGAACGCCATGGCTGGCGGCCCGAGGTGGGCACGACCTCGGCGCTCACCGACACGAGGACGTGGCCCACGACGGCCCTGGTGAACACGCCGCCGGCAGCGGGGGATTGCTCGGTGTACCTGGACGCCTTCAACTGACCTGACGTCGGAGGCTGCTCGCCACGACCGATCACGGCGTGTCTCTCCCACGGGGAGGGGCGCGCGCTTTGTCGTTGTTCGGCTCCGTCGTGGCGGTCGGCAACCGGATGGATACAATCGGCTCTTCACACTTACTGGGGGGTGTGTGATGCCGGACCGATTCTCGGTCGACTTCGCGTGGCTGGACACCTTGATGGCCGCGTTCGATGGTTCGACCGTCGCGACGGACGCGGCGCTCGAAGCTCTGCACGAGACCGGGCCGATCCGGACCGGGCACAAGGATCTCGATACGGCGTGCGACCACTTCAAGGGGAAGTGGGAGGACCGGGCAGAGGAGTTCCGGAAGGACATCGGCAAGTTTCGGGCGTCGGTGGACCGGTCCAAGGCCGCGTATGGCGTGACCGAGGAGCAGGTGTCCGCGTCGATGGCCCGGCTCACGACCGGTGTGCCGGCGGTGACTCGACCCGTGCCGCCCGCGGTCGTCGCCGTGCCGTCGTCCGCTGCGGAGAGCCCGCTTCGGTCCATCCTGGATCCCGATGGTTCGTCCGCCTCCCCGAGCGCACCGCTCCCGACATCGGAACCGAGTCGGATCGGGGAGGTCTTTCGGTGAGTTCGGCGGCCAAGGAGTTCCCCGGATTACGCTTCGACCCGGCGCCCGGGTTGGTGCCGGCGCTGGGCCTGTTGGCCGAGAAGGTGCGTCAGGCGTCCGGGCAACTGGGCAGGGTGCGAGGCGAGATGGAGACCGCGCTACGGGATCCCGGGGCCTGGACCGGGCTGGCGGGCGGTGCGAGCCACGACGCGGTCCAGGGCATCTATCCGAAGATCTGGACCATGCACGATGCGCTGTCCGGCGTCGAGCACACGCTGGGCGAGTGGTCGTATCTGCTGACGGACTATCAGCGCTCTCGGGCCGCGCTGGAGGCCCAGGCGGTGGCGGCGCGGGCGCGAGTGAAGCAGGCGGAGGCCGATCCCGACGTGGATGTCGGATTCGCCGACATCGTGGGCCGATCGGGAGCGGATCGGAACGCCTTCTTCAAGCGCCACGCCGCCGCCAAGCAGGCCCTGGACCAAGCGGAGAACGAACTCGACCGCATCATCGAGGCCGCGAAGTCCCTGAAGCGGCAACACGACGACTCCGCGAAGACGTTCGCCAAACAAATCCGCAACCTCGCCGACCACCTGCCGGACGCCGACACGATGACCCCGGCGGGGTCGGGCATCATCCCGCCGTACTACACGAAGCCGCCGGTAGAGGCCGAAGACATGGGCCCCAAACGTGAGTTCAACGTGACCGAGCCCACGGCAAAGGATCATGCGACCCGCGCGGCGGCGATGGCGATGGTGGCCGGTCAGGACGCGTATTTGGGGAATGAGCGTGCGGCGTCGTACATGAAGCACTGGCTGGAAGGAGATGGGAGCGAGGTTCAATTCAAAGCCGGCGAATTCGTCGATGCGAATCCCGCGTTCCGGAAGCTTTTGACGGATACCATCCTCGCCGGCGGACCGAATGGGAACTTCGACACCGGATGGCAATCGGGGGCCGTGCACGAGGATATGAAGGCCCCCGAGTCGGCTGGGAAATCGAAGCAGTTACTCGACTGGTATTATACAATGAACGGCTATCGATATAGAATCGTGGGCACCGATTTCAAAATGGTCAACGGGGAGCCGGCGGGGCAGGTGCGAGTCGATATTTATAAACGATACAACTGGGGGAACCCTGAAGGTGGCAAGCATCGCGGAAATATCGAAGGGGTCCCGCAGAACGACTTGGCTCGACTGAACGAGACCGGACTGGCGCACGACTTCGATATCACCGGAAGTATGACTTTCTACGTCACCCCGCCCCCTCGCTCGTGAGCACCGAAGGCCGGTACGTCGGGTGAAAGCTGTGGTCGGACGTGCCCTGTTTCTGTGCGCCGCCTTTCTCGTCGGGATGCTGGTGCTGAGCCTCGTGACGTTCGGGGCGTTCGAGATCTATCGCCGACATCCATGGGCACCCAATGTGCACGACTCGCGCGCCGATGCCGGGAGCGATCCCGAATTTTCGCTGAAGAAATCTTTGCGATTGACGGGCACTACCCTGCCTGCCGGAGCCTTCGATGTACACTTCCGGGCCGGTGGAAACATGATGGGGACGAGCTTGGATCTTATGTATCGGATCCCGTGTGGCGCGGTTCCCGGCATTCTTGCAGAGGCAGAATTCACGACTCCGAGCGCCGTGAATGATATTGGGAACACTTATGTTCGCGATTTTGCGAAAAGGCACGGTTGGCGCGCTGATTCGGGGTCTACTCGGGCCTATTCCGGCAAGGGGAAGTGGCCGACGGCGGTGCTGGTGCAGACGCCGGAGACGGGGGACTGCTCGGTTTATCTGACTGCCTTCAACTGAGTTGGAGGGCGCCCCCTACCAGCTTTGAGGTCTTGGCCGAGGGTGCGCGCGGCGTTCATGGCGTTGCCGAGGCGGGTACCGGGGGCTGGTTGGTGGGAGGGGCGATCCGGGGCGACGGGCCGGTGGGTAAACGGAGTTGGGACGTCGGACGGACACGTGGCCCTGATTTTTTCCGGATGTGGGGGCCGTGTGGGCGGTTGGGTGCGAGACTCCGTGGGGACGTGACGACCCGGGCGACAAGGTTGCCGAGCGTACGGTCGAGTGGCGTCGTTCGGCATCGGAGTGGTGATCGGTGGCGGCGCCAACGCCGCCGTGGCCGCCCTGAACGTGCGGGCGGCTCGCCGCGCATTCGGTCCACCCCCGACGTCGTAGCCCTTGCGGAAGCGCGGCACAGCCGACGGCGGGTGCCGGTGCGTGGCGATGGGTGGGTCGAGGCGGCAGCCTCAAGGACCGGCTGGGCCCCGGGTCGGGGGGCGAAACCGCGGACTCGCTCCGGAGGTCGGTCGGGATCGATGGCCGTCCCTGTCCCGGGCGGGCTTCGCCGGATCGGGGCGTGCGGATGCGGGTTCGTCTGCGGGTTCGTCATCCCGTGGGGCCGATCGATCGCTTGACTTCAAGTGAACTTGAAGTTCTACGGTCGCCGCATGACCTGCACGCAGTGCAGGATCCGCGCCGAAGTGCCAGGAGGATGTCCCATGACCACCCAGCAGATCTCCGATGCCGAACTCGCCGGACAGCCCGCCGCGTACTGGACTGGTGTCGCCTACGAGGCGCTCATTGCCTACACCCGGGCCCGGCAGGCTGAGAAGGGCTACACCCAGCCGCAGTTCTGGCTGCTGCGCAATCTGTCGGTGAACGACATCTCGCCCGACGGCGCGGGGATGACCGTGCCGGAACTGCGGGTGGCGATGGCCTCCTACCTCCGCCCCGAGGACGACTTGGCGGCGGAGTCCGAGGCGCTCGTGGAGCGCGGCTGGTTGACCCGCGACGCCGAGGACCGTCTGCACCTCACCGAGGCGGGCGAACAGGCCCGCGTCGACCTCGCCCGCAACGCCCCGGCGATCCGCGCGACCCTCCACGAGGGCATCGCCGACGCGGACTACGTCACGACGCTCAAGGTCCTCCAACGCCTGATCCACAACGCGGGCGGCCCGGTTGGGTGACGGACCCGGACCCAGACCCGGCGAGATGGTGGGATGCCATCACCTCCTGGTCAAGGTGGACGGGCTCCGCTCGCCAATGGCTGGGTGCGCATGCGACGCCCCTGACGTCCGTCATGGCGGAAGGGTTTTCCGTGGAGATCCACGAGACGTAGGAGTTCCTCTCGCGGGATCACCGCGCGAATCCCGGCGCCCGGCACGTCCTTGCTTGCGAGGCGGGCCCGCAGGCGAAGGCGTACTACCGCAGGTTTGTGCTTGGTTGGCGACGCCAGTCCCATTCCGGGCGACGGTTCAAGAGCGCGAGGAACTCGTGCGCAGGCAGGATTTCGTCGTGCTTGGTGTCGACGAGGGCGTCGAATCCATCCAGAACGTGACGGAGGAAAGCCCGGGCCGCGTTCATGGACTCGCACGAGACGTAGACCCCGTACGGCTGACCGATCCGGGACCCGAGCTGTTCGAGCTCGTCCGCTTCGTAGTCCGCCAAAATCTCGCCTCAGAGGTCCAGGTCGTACGAGTACCCGTGCCAGTAGAGCCGTTCGCCGCCCGATAGAGGGTTCGGCACGAGATCGAAGCCACGTATTCGCCCTTCGAGGGACGGGCGTCGCGCTGTAGGGACAAGAATGATCACCGTCGGCCAGGACACGCCTTCACCTCCGCCGTGACCCTATCCGGGTACACCCGGCCCACCCGACTTCCCAGCAGAGTCCGGGTCCGTAATTCGACGAACGGGCGTTGACCGATCCGCGGTTGCTGCAGTCGCCGAACGTCTGGGGATGGAGGACCGCAGGGCCCCTCGTTCGGGACGCCCGCCTGGTGTCGGCCCGTCGGTGCACAATGCTCGGCGTGGCGCGATTTGAGGATCAGGATCTGACCGACGCCGAGTTTCGTGAGTGCGACCTGACCCGCGCCCGGCTGATCGGCGTGGTGATGCGGGACGTCGTGATCGACGGGCTGGTCGGCAACCTGGTGGTCAATGGCGTGGAGGTGACGTCCTACGTCGAGGCCGAGCTGGACCGGCGGTATCCGGTTCGGTTGCTGATGCGCTCGGATGACCCGGCAGATCTGTGGCAAGCCCATCGACGGCTACGGGATGACTGGGCGAGGACGGTCGAGCGGCTCCGTGCGATGGCCGCGGGCTCCGAGCACCGGCGTGTCGCCGGCGAGTGGTCGGCAGTGGAGACCCTGCGCCACCTGGTTTTCGTGCACGACTCGTGGTTTCGCCGCTGCTGTCTGGGATCGACTCAGCCTTTCACTCGGATCGGGTTGGCGTCCGACTTCGTGCCCGATCAGGAGGAACAGGGCCTCGATCGAGCGGCGACCCCGGATCTCGACGAGGTACTGGCCGTGCGATACGAACAGTCCGCCGAGCTGGAGCGTTGGCTGGCGACCGTGACGGTCGACGAGTTGTCCGCAGTCGCTCCAGTTCCCGCGGGACCGGGCCGGCCGCCGTACGCCGTGGGCAAGTCGGTGGCCGAGTGCCTGCGGGTGGTGCTGAACGAGGACTGGGCACACCACGGGTTCTGCGTCCGTGACCTCGACATGCAGGAACGCTGATCCGGCTCCTTGGGCTGTGCGACGCGCTGTGGTGCCCGGACGGGCCGGGTGCGGACGCCGGCGACCGGAAACGCCCATCGCTCTGTGTGACAGCCGACGGCAAGGAACAAGCCGAGGGCCATCCCGTTTCATCAAGTGAGGCGCTGCTGAGGGGCGTTACTGTCCTCGGATGGAGCTCCTGGATCCGGTCTGCCTGCTGCACGGACCCGGCATCGACCCGGCGTCGTTGGTCGGCAGCCGACTTGTCCAGGTGATGGCTTCGTGGCACACGCACGACGGGCAACCCGCTGATGACCTGGTCGAGGTTTGGCTGATCGACGATCGAGGTGGGTCCACCAACATCGCCAGTGGCACGGACTGGTGCCTCATGGTCGAGTCGTCCGAGCCCGAGAGCGGCTTCGACATGGGTGACTGGGGCCGCATCGAAGTCCGGTCCGTGCGTGACGAGACTCCGCTCGCGGCCCACCTTGGGGAACTCGTGCTCGGAGTTCGGCAGGAGTGGGTTCCGGCAACAGGCCGTGTCGCGCTTGAACTGGACTTCTCCTCGGGCGGCGTCCGCTGCGAGAGCCGGGGTGGTGACCTCTGGATCCGAGCTGTGGACAGCCCCGCAGGCCCCTTGGCGCCGATGCCGTGATCTGCCGTGGCCGGTGTGATCACGGCGTCGGAGCCTTCCTGGACAGCCCCGTTCACCGGGCTGAGCCGGCGCGACTTCGGCAAGCCGATCACGATGCCTCGTTGCGACGGAGGACCGGGTCCTGTTGGTCGCCGCCTACTGGACGCGATGGCAGCCGGCGCCGTTGTCCGGGTGTCGAAGTCGGCATCCTCCAGGCCGCATGGCCGCCCGAGCACACACAGCCCCGGTCCTGATCCACTCAAAGATCAATTGCGGGACGGCCATCAGAGCAGGTGGTCGGCCCTGCCTGCCTTGATGTCGCGGATGAGGGTGCGGAGGGCGTCGATGGTGTCGGTGAGGTAAATGTCCTCGTGCCCGGCGACGGCGATGTAGGCGTTGCCGTCGGCGTCGGTGCCGAGGCGGAAGCAGTTCCCGGAGTCCTGGCAGAAGGGCTCATCCCAGGTGATGTCAGACATGCATTCTCCTACAGCTGGTGAGCGATCGAGCGGATCAGGTCGTGCGTTGCGGATTCCGATAGCGCGATCCGTTCCATCTGGTCGAGTTGGAGACTGAACTTGCGTAGTTGCGCGCCGACATGCAGGAACTCGGCGACGTTCGTGCGGTCCAGCTGCACCGTGTCCAGGCTCGGTACCTCGGCGTGGGCGTAGAGGAAGGCTTGCCCCGAGCCGGGGAACGCTCCAGCCGAGAACGGGATGGCTCGTACGACGATGTTGGCGCGACCCGTCAGCTCGAGTATGTGGTCGAGTTGTTCGCGCAGCACGCGGCGACCGCCGACCTCGATGCGGAGTGCGGCCTCGTGGATTATGGCCGTGTACGTGGGTGCGCCGGGGCGGTCGAGCGCCTTTCGACGTTGCGTTCGGTGGGAGACCCGGGCCTCGAACTCGTCGTCGGGGAGCGATGGAATCGCTGCCTGGAAGAGGGCGCGGGCGTATGGCTCAGTTTGGAAGGGCCCGGGAATGTGCGCCATCGTGCTCATCCGCAGGTCCCGGGCGAACCACTCCAATTCGGCGATGTCCAGGAACGTCGGCGGTAGGACGTCTCGGAAGTCTTCCCACCAGCCCTTGGTCCGGTCGGCACCCATACCGGCCAGGGCATCGACCAACTCTTGGTCCGTGCAGTCGTAGTTGTAGGCCATGCGCCTGACCCGCTCGGGACTGATCCCATGGCGGCCCGCTTCCGTGCTGGTGATGACGGTTCGGTTCGTCGCCAGGAGCGAGGCCGCCTGCTCCGTGGACAGGCCGGCGGCCTCACGCAACTTGCGAAGTTCGGCGCCCAGGCGTTGCTGGCGAGCGGTTGGGTTACTCCTCGGCGCCACACGCGCTCCCTGCGTACATGCTGCTCAGTCTGCCCCGCTTCCAAGCCTCGGGCCAACGTCCTTTGGCAAGCAGGTGGCACATGTGCTCCCAAAGCTCTACGGTGAGTATCGCATCAGGTACGCAAAGCGATGCCGGAAGTGCACCGCGTTGGCATGCTCGCCTGTTCCGGGGTGGGTGTGTCGCGCTCGGGAGGTAGGCCACCGGGGTCGTCAGGGGCGCGTGTTCGGCGCGTGCCGTTCTCATCACGGCTGTTTTGTCGAGGAGTTGGCCATGTCCGAGACCCTCTGTTCCGACGATCGATGTTCGCCTCCGATTCCTGTTGTTCCGTCGCACTGGAGTCTTCCCGCCGAGCCGGCCTCGGTGCGTTGCGCCCGGCGGGCTGTCGTGGCGGCTCTTCCGCGTGATTGTTCTGCCGAGATGGCGGATGAACTCGTGTTGCTAGTCTCCGAGTTGGTGACGAACGCGGTGCGATACGGGGCGCGGCGGCCCGTCGAGATGGTGCTCTGGTTCGTGGACGGCTACGTCTGGCTCGCCGTCTCCGACCACGGGTCCGGGCGGCCCCGGGTCGGCTCGCCGGGGCGGCGGGACTGCGGTGGGCGCGGGTTGTTGCTCGTGGATCGGGTTGCCGATGTGTGGGCGGTGGTGGCGCGGCCCGGGTGCGGCAAGTCGGTCGTGGTGGGGATGCGTCGGCGGTGACCGGCGGTGCGCCGGCGCGACGGGTTGGGTGGGGAAGATCCGGATCGGAGGATGGTGATCGAGGGCTTTCGGGTGTGACTCGAATTGGCAAAGACGGTCCGGAGTGGGCGACTTAGATGGTGGTTCGGTCGAAGTTCGGGGAATCGGTGTCAAGTTCGGTCGATTCTGTTGGCCTTGGGAATTCATGGGTTATCCGCGTAACCCGTCAGTCCCGCTTTCAGTTGATCGGATAGGTTCCGCGCGTCCCGGCGGCGCCTCTAAACTCGCTCCGCTGCGGCCCCAGGTCCCACGGACCGCGGTTTGGTACCCGATCGGCGCCTCGGGCCACGCGCGGGGTGTCCGCTGGAGAGGAGCCCTACCGCCCCATGCCGACTCCGCACGAAGATCCGCACGATCGTCCCCCCGAGCCCGCTTCCGAACTGGTCGCCGAGCTTGAGCCGGACCCGGACTCCGCCTCCGTCCCGGCTCCGCGCGTGCCGTACGTCGACGATCGCACCGGGTATCTGGAGATGGAACAGGATCCGAGATTCGGGGCGCTGAAACGGCGTCAGCGTTCCTTCATCTTCCCGGTTACCGCCGCATTCCTCTCGTGGTTCCTGCTGTACGTGGTGATGTCCGCCTACGCGCGCGACTTCATGGCCAAGGAACTGATGAACCACATCAACGTCGCCCTGGTGTTCGGTCTGCTCCAGTTTGTGTCGACGTTCCTGATCGCCTGGGCCTATTCGCGATTCGCGCGTACCCGACTCGACCCCGTCGCCACCGAACTGCGAGAGGAACTCGAAGCGTGAATCTTTCTCTCGAACTCGCCGCGAAGTCCAGCAACCGAGGCTGGACGTTCGCGATGTTCGCCATACTGGTCGTGGTGACTCTCGGCATCACCTTCTGGGCGAGCCGCAACAACCGTACGGCGGCGGACTTCTACGCCGGCGGTCGCTCGTTCACCTCGCTGCAGAACGGCTTGGCGATCGGCGGCGACTACATGTCGGCCGCGTCCTTCCTCGGCATCGCGGGCATCCTGGCGTTGTCCGGCTACGACGGGTTCCTGTACTCCATCGGCTTTCTGGTTGCCTGGCTGGTGGCACTGCTCCTGGTCGCCGAACCGATGCGCAACTCCGGCCGGTTCACCATGGCCGACGTGCTGGCGAACCGGATGCGCGAACGTCCCGTGCGGATGGCCGCGAGCGTGTCCACGATCGTGGTGTCGATCTTCTACCTGATCGCACAGATGGTCGGCGCGGCCTCGGTCGTCTCGCTCCTGCTCGACGTCAAGAGCGACGCCGCGCAGATCTCGGTCATCGCGGCGGTCGGCGCGCTGATGATCGTGTACGTCACCGTCGGCGGCATGAAGGGCACCTCCTGGGTGCAGATCGTCAAGGCCGGCCTGCTGATGGTGGGCGCGTTCGTGATGTGCGTGTGGGTGCTGGCCAAGTTCGACTTCAACGTGGCGGACCTGCTCGGCACGGCGGCGAGCAAGTCCGGTTCGGGCGAGTCGTTCCTGCAGCCGGGGCTCAAGTACGGCGCCACCGACGGCTGGTCGAAGATCGACCTGATCTCGCTCGGTCTGGCCCTTGTGCTCGGTACGGCGGGCCTGCCGCACATCCTGGTCCGCTTCTACACCGTGCCCAATGCCCGCGTCGCACGCCGCTCGGTGACCTGGGCGATCGCCATCATCGGGGTGTTCTACCTGATGACCCTGATCCTGGGCTTCGGCGCCGCCGCGCTGATCGGCAGCAAGGAGATCAAGAAGGCCGACCCGAGCGGCAACACCGCCGCGACCCGGCTCGCCGAACACCTCGGCGGCGGCGCGGGTACCACCGGCGGCGCGCTGATGCTGGCCTTCATCGCCGCAGTGGCCTTCGCGACCATCCTGGCCGTGGTGGCGGGGCTCACCCTCGCGTCGTCCTCGTCGTTCGCGCACGACCTGTACGCGAACGTCTTCCGCAAGGGCCGCACCACCGACAAGGACGAGGTCAAGGTCGCGCGGATCTCGGCGCTGGTGATCGGTACGGCCGCGATTGTACTGTCGGTGTTCGCCCGCGAGTTGAACGTGGCGTTCCTGGTCGCGCTGGCGTTCGCGATCGCCGCCTCGGCGAACCTGCCGGCCATCCTGTTCTCGCTGTTCTGGAAGAACTTCAACACGCGCGGCGCGGTGTTCGGCATCTACGGCGGCCTGGTCACCTCGGTGCTCGTGGTGTTGTTGTCCCCGATCTGCTGGGGCGGGGCCACCGACACGAAGCCCGCGATCAAGCAGTTGACGGCCAAGCAGGCGTCGGACTGCGACGTCTCGAAGGACCGCAAGGATGTGGGCAACGCCACGGCGCTGTTCAGCTGTACGACGCCGGCGCCGATCCCGCTGGAGAACCCGGGCATCATCTCGATCCCGGTCGGCTTCGCGTGTGCCGCGATCGGCGCGCTGTCGGCCCGCCGCCGGCGTACCGACGACGACGACCGCAAGTTCGCCGAACTAGAGGTCAGGGCCCTGACCGGAGCCGGCGCGCACTGATCGCGCAACGCCACGGTCTCGGACTCCGGTCCCGGCGGCTCGCGCCCGGGTTCGGGATCGTGGCTACCCGTTGCGGCTGGGGTGGCCGAAGCGACCCTTGTAGAACAGCAGCGGCGCGCACTCCACGCGGGGCGCGTCGAGGGCCTGGACCCGGCCGATCACGATCTCGTGGTCGCCGCCGTCCACCACGCTCTCCAGCGTGCAGTCGATCCAGGCCAGTACGTCGTCCAGCCTCGGCGATCCGGTCGGCGTCGGGGCGTGGGAGACGCCGGCGAACTTGTCGGCGCCGCTGACCGCGAAGGCGCGGCACAGGGCTTCCTGGTCTTCGGCGAGCACGTTGACGCAGAAGCGGCCGCCCGGGCGGATCCGCGGCCAGGTGGTGGAGGTCTTGGCGACGAAGAAGGTGACCAGCGGCGGGTCGAGCGAGAGCGAGGCGAAGGACTGACACGCGAAGCCCACCGGGGTGTCGCCGTCGAGCGCGGTGATCACCGTCACGCCGCTGGCGAAGTGGCCGAGGACGTGTCGGAACGTGGCGGCCTCGACGATGCCGTCGCCCTCGGGCAGGGCGATCGCGGCGGGATCCGCCGGCTTCGTGCTCGCTGCGTCGATCTTGCCCATGATGGACTTCCTCGCAGGTGTCTAGGGGCGTCGGGTCTGTGACGCTACGTCACCCGATTTCCTTGCGTCAATCAAACGAGAGCGGGTCCTTCGTCACATCTGACGACTCGTCAGTTGCCTTGTGGCGTAAGGCACATCCGCCCGTCGGCGGGCCGTGGTGGGGGTCCTCGGCCGGCCGCCGGCGTTCGATTACCAGCCGTAGTACTCCGGCTTGCGGCGCTCCATCAGCGACGCGACTCCCTCGTTGGCATCGCGCGAGGTCATGTTCGCCTCGACGATGCGGGCCTCCTCGTCGAAGGCCGTCGTGCGGTCGCTTTCGAGGGAGCGGTTCACCAGATGCTTGGTGAACGCGTACGCCCGGGTCGGGCCCGTGGCCAGGCGTTCGGCCCATTCGCGGGCGGTGGCGTCGAGTTCGTCGGCGGGGACGACCTTGTTCACGACGCCGATCCGGAGTGCCTCGGCGGCGGGGAGGTCGTCGCCGAAGAACATCAGCTCCTTGGCCTTCTGCGGGCCGACCAGGCGGGGGAGGAGGTAGGCGCTGCCGCCGTCCGGGACCAGGCCGCGGCGGGTGAAGATCTGGATGAAGCGGGCCGAGTCGGCGGCGATCACGAGGTCGCAGGCGAGGGCGAGGCTCATGCCGTAGCCGGCGGTGGTGCCGTTGATTGCTGCGAGCACGGGCTTTTCGCAGTCCAGGATTGCGTTGGTGAGGCGTTGGACGCCGGTCTTCATCATGCGGGTGGCGTAGCCGGTGGGGCGGGCGGGGGGTTGGGGGGTGTTGGTGGCCGCGTCCGGGGCTGGGTCCGGGTTCTGGTCCGTGTTCGGGTCCGTGTTCGCGCCTTCGGCTTGGGCTGCGGCTTCGGCGAGGAGGGACTTGGTGCCGGGGCTGCTGCGGAGGTCCATGCCGGTACAGAAGTGTTTTTGGCCTGCGGCGGTGAGGATTACGGCTCGGATCTGCTCCGTTGCGGAGGCCTCTGCCAGGAGGTCGATCAGGAGTTCGCGTTGGGACCAGGTGAGGGAGTTGCTGGCTGCGGGGCGGTTGAGGGTGAGGGTCAGGACGCCGGCGCGCACGCTGTGCAGCAGCTCTTGGTCGGGGGTGGTCATGGTGGCTCCTGTGTGTGGTGGGCCGTCCTCAAGGGTGGGACGGGCTGGTCCGTGCGTTGGCCTCAGATGCCGGCCGGGCTGGACCGGTTTGTGTCCGGCGTTGGGCGTTGGTTTGGTTTGGGTTGGCCTCAAGCGCCGGCCGGGCTGGAAGGTTTGCTTCTGGCGTCGAGAGTCGGTCTGGTTGGGTTGGCCTCAAGCGCCGGCCGGGCTGAGTGGCCTCGAGCGCCGGCCGGGCTGGAAGGTTTGCTTCTGGCGTCGAGAGTCGGTCTGGTTGGGTTGGACTTAAACGCCGGCCCGGCTGAGTGGCCTCAAGCGTCGGCCGGGCTGTTCAGCCCGGCCGACGCTTGAGGGTGCCGTGGTTGCGGGTGGGCGGGGCCGTTGGAGCCGCGAAGCCGGTTGGCTTCGTTCGGCCTGTTCGGTCCCGTTCAGGCCCGCCTGGCTTGCTCGGGTTCCGCCGGCTCCGGTGTTGGGGGCGGCCGGTGCTATCTCGCCACTGCGAGGGCGTCCAAGGCGACTGTGCCGCCGCCTCTGGGCATGACCATCAGTGGGTTGATGTCCAACTCGGCTATTTCGTCGCCCAGTTCCAACGCCATGCGTTGTACCCGCATGACCACGTCGACCAGGGCGTCCAGGTCGGCCGGGGGTTGGCCGCGGAGGCCCTGGAGGCATTTGAGGCCGCGGAGTTCGCCGAGCATGCGCTTCACCTCGTAGGCGCCGAACGGCGGGACGCCGATGGCGATGTCGTCGAAGACCTCGACGAAGATGCCGCCGAGGCCGACCGAGACCGTCGGGCCGAACAGGTCGTCGTGTGAGATGCCGACCACCATTTCCACGCCGCGGTCGACCTGTTGGCACACCAACACGCCCTCCAGGCGACCCGCGCCCGCCTCCTTGGCCGCGTCGGTGATCTCGCGGTACGCGTCCCGCACCTGGCTCGCCGAGCGCAGGCTCAGTTTGACCAGGCCCAGGTCGCTCTTGTGCGGCAGTTGCGGGCCGCAAGCCTTCATCACCACCGGGTAGCCGATCAGCCCCGCCGCCCGCACCGCCGCCGCGGCCGAGGTGACCAGCTGCTCGCGCGGCACCCGGATCCCGTACGTGCGCAGCAGCTGCTTCGCCGAGTGCTCCGACAGCGGCTTGCCCGAGGACAGCAGCCGCTTCGCCTTCGCCGCCGCGGGCGAGGCGGTGCGCGGTACGTCCTCGAACGGGGACGAGTACTGGGTGCGGAAGCGGTGGTAGTCGAAGTAGGCCCGCAGGGCCCGGACGCAGTTGCCGAAGGTGCGGAAGACCACCACCTTGTTGGACTTGAGGAGTATCTGCCGGTAGGCGTCCTCGTCGCCCACCGGTGAGCCCCACACCACGCAGACCACCTTGTCGGTCGCCTCCGCCGCGTCCACCAGGTCCTGTGCGAGCCGGTCGCTCATCGGCGGGAACGCGCCGGTGATCGGACAGACGAGCACGCCGATCGCCGGGTCGGCCAGGATCGTGTCGATGATCTTCCGGCCGCGCTCGTCGCCCGCCGGGTGCCCGCCGTTGTCCACGGGGTTGGACACGGTCAGGTACGGCGGGATCCACCCGTGCAGCTTCTCCTGCGTGGCCCGCTCCAGCTGCGGGACGGCCAAGCCCTCGGCGGCGGCGAGGTCGGCCATGTGCGCGCCGGTGCCGCCGGAGATCGAGTACACGCACACACCCTGCGCGAGCGGGGTGCGAGTACGCGCGAACAACTGCGACGTGTCGATGAGTTCGTCGAGGCCGTCGACCCGGGTGACCCCATACTGGCGGAACACCGCCGAAGCGGTGCGGTCGCCGCCGGTCAGCTTGCCGGTGTGCGACTGGGCCATGCGCGCGCCGGTCTCGGTCCGCCCGACCTTGACCACCACCACCGGTACGCCCTGCCGCGCCGCGTGGTCGGCCGCCAGCGCGAAGGTGCGCCCGTCCTTGAACCCCTCGACGTAGGCGGCGATCACCCCGACCTCCTCCTGGTCGGCGAAGTGCCGCACGAAGTCCGCGATCTCCAGGTCGGCCTCGTTGCCCACCGGCGCCCAGTGGGATACCCGGATCCCGATCTCCTGCGCCGCGAACACCGGTCGGCCCTGATGCCCGCTCTGGGTGATCAGCGCGATCGCGGGACCGTCGAGGTCGGTGCGGAACTCCTCGAACGCGTTCAGGTTCGTGTTCGGCCCGAGCAGCCGCAACGAACCGCCCGAGGTGAGCTGCGCCAGCCGTGCCTGGGCCTCGGCCCCGGCGTTGCCCGCCTCGGCGAAGCCGGCCGCGAACACGACCGCGAAACCCACGCCGGCGCCCGCCAGTTGCTCCAGCACCTCGGCCGGATCGCCGACCAGGACGACCGCGAGGTCGACCGGTTCGGGCACCGCCGAGATGTCCGCGTGGCACGGCCGGCCGGCGATGCGTTCGTGCTTGGGGTTGACCGGGAACAACCGCGCGCCGACCCGCTCGGCCCAGGCGATCAGCTGTGCGGTGATCCGCGCACCGGGTCGGCCCTCGGTGTCCGAGGCGCCGATCACCGCCACCGTGCGGGGTCGGAAGAAGCGGTCCAGGTCGGCGGGGCGGAGCGCGAGTGGTCGGCCGGTCACGTCGAGTTCGGCCGACGGATCCGCGTTCGCGGTGACGCTGGTTCGAGTGTGCCCCGGGAAGTGGTGTCCTCTGCTGTCGTGAAGCATCATCGCGCCCGTCCCTTTTTCGATCTTTCGTCGCCGCCAGATCCGATCGAAGCCCGATCGAGGCCGGAATCGAGCTGACGGTTAGTCAGTTAGCTTGCTGATGGGACGTCAGGGCTGTCCACTGTCTCACCGGCCCGGTCCCGACGCATCTGTCCGATCACCTGGACATTTGCTGACTTGGTCAAACATGTTGCGGATATCTGCTGGTCATCGCGCGGTTACTAAACGTCCCCGAAGGACTTTTCCTGCTGGGTCAGGGATCTGCGGTCCACTTTGTCCATGCCGGTCAACGGCAGCGCCGGCACGATGCGGATCGCTTCGGGGAGCTTGTGGGCGGACAGCCGGGTGGCCGCGAATTCGCGCAACGCGGCCAGTGACGGCTCGGATGCGGCACGTGACACCACGACCGCGACCCCGATCTCGCCCATCACCCGGCTGGGTCGCGGGATCACCGCGACCGAGGCCACATCGGGATGGTCGAGCAGGACCGCCTCCACCTCCTGCGGATACACGTTGTATCCGCCGCGGATGTACATCTCCGTCATCCGCCCGGTGATCCGCAGGCAGCCGGCCTCGTCGATCCGGCCGAGG
Organism: Embleya sp. NPDC059237; assembly: GCF_042754105.1. Classification (NCBI taxonomy): domain Bacteria; kingdom Bacillati; phylum Actinomycetota; class Actinomycetes; order Kitasatosporales; family Streptomycetaceae; genus Embleya; species Embleya sp. NPDC059237. The sequence continues at coordinate 357,760 of NZ_JBHZAE010000003.1, forward strand.
TCGCCGGTACGCAGCCTGCCCTCCGTGTCGAGAGCTGCGGCGCTCGCCGCGGGGTCGCGCCAGTAGCCCGCCATCACGGCGGGCGATCGCAGGCAGATCTGCCCCTCCTCGCCCGCCGGTCGGATCGCGCCGGTCTTCGGGTCGCGGATCTCCACCTCGGTGCCCGGTCGGGGGCGGCCGACCGTGTACAGCGCCTCGGAGTCGGGGGCGTCGAACGCGGTCAGCGTGCCCAGCCCCCCGGATTCGGTGGAGGAGTAGCGAATCGAGTAGCCCGCCCCGAATCGGGTCCGGGCCTCGTGCACGAGCGGGGCGGGGGACGGCCCGCCGCCGACGATCAGACCGCGCACGTGGGCGAGGTCGTAGCGCTCGAACTCCGGGCGGCCGAGCAGGAGGGAGACCTGCGCGGCCACGCCGCCGAGGTAGGGGATGCGCTCGCGCGCCACCACGCGCAACGCGTCCTGGGCCCGCCAGCGGCCGAGGATGTGCAGGGTCGCGCCGGACTTGAGGTAGCCGGCCAGCTTGGTCATGAAGCCGACGTGCGGCAGGCCGGTGGCGATCAGTTGCGGGCCGCCGTCGCCCCAGCGGTCGCCGGTGTCCATCGCGGTGATCGCGGCGATCTGCCGGGAGGTGAACAGGGCGCCCTTCGGAGTGCCCGTGGTGCCCGAGGTGAACACGACCGTCTCGGGCAGGTCCGGTTCCTGATCCCCCGTCACCGGCGGCGCGGGCGGGATCGCGTCGAGCCGCAACTCGGCCCAGACGTTCGCCGCGTCGGCGGCCGGTACGCAGCGCACGACCTCGGGGCCGGCCGGGATGCCGTCGAGCAGGTCCTCCCCGGCCAGCACCAGGTTCGGCGCGGCGCGCTCCAGGATCGCGGCGCGCTCGGTGGGGGTGTAGCGCGGTCCCACCCCGGTGGTGATCGCGCCGAGCCGGGCCAGGGCGGTGTAGGCGATCACGTACTCGAGCCCGGACGGGAGCACGAGGGCGACCAGATGCCCGGCCCGCACACCGCGTGCGGCCAGGCCCGATGCGACCTGATCGGTCACCGCGTCCAGGCCGCCGTAGGTGAACCCGCTTCCGCCGTGCACGAGGGCCCGCCGCTCGGGAAAGCGTCGGGCGGCCTCACGAAGCACCTGGGCGAGAACGGTCACAACGGGTCCCTTCGGCCTGCGCGCGAAGTATCGGCGTGGGGGGTGGTGTATGCCACACAACACGACACGCCCGGGGTAAGGCGACGTTTCAGAGGTGTGACGAAAGCAATGTTCTAAAGGTATGACGGTGTGTCAGATACTGGTGCTCGCGGGCTGCCGGATCGTCAATGGGGCCGACCGGAACTCGGGCCGGGCGACCGACCCGGACCCCGCGCGACATGAGCGTCAAGGAGTTGCGCCACGTGGACGTCGAGTTCAGCGACGAGCAGCAGGAGATTCGCAAAGCGCTACGGGACGTGTTCGATCGGCACAGCGATTCGCCCGCCGTCCGGGCGGTGATGGCCACCGAGACCGGCTACGACGCCGAGGTGTGGCGACGCGTGTGCGAGCAGACCGGGTTGGCCGGTCTCGCGATTCCGGAGCAGTACGGCGGGGTCGGTTTCGGCTTCACCGAGCTGGTGGTGGCGCTGGAGGAGATGGGCCGTGCGCTGTTCCCCTCGCCGTTCCTGGCGTCGTCGGTGCTGACCGCGTACGCGCTCGTGCACGCGGGTGACGAGGCGGCGCGGGCCGAGTACCTGCCGGGCCTGGCCGCCGGCGAGACGCTCGGGGCGCTGGCTCTGGCCGAGCCGGGGCGGCGGGATGTGCGCGCGGTGGAGATGGCGGCGCGGGCCGACGGTGACGGTGACGGGTGGCGCCTGGACGGCGTCAAGACGCACGTGATCGACGGGCTGATCGCGGATCTGATCGTGGTGGGGGCGCGGGTCGAGGGCGGGAGCGCAGCGACTCCGTACAAGGGCGGGGGCGGGCGACGGGTGGGCGGCGACCTGGCGCTGTTCGCGGTGGAGCGGGACGCGGCCGGGCTGACCCGCACGGCGCTGCCGACGCTGGACCAGACGCGCAAGCAGGCGCGGTTGACCTTCGCGGACACGCCCGCCCGGCTGTTGGGCGCGGTCGGCGCGGACGCGGCCCTGGAGCGGGTGCTGGCGCTGGCCGAGATCGCGGTGGCCGCGGAGGCGGTCGGCGGGGCGGGGCGGTGCCTGGAGGCGACCGTGGAGTACACGAAGGGGCGCGTGCAGTTCGGGCGGCCGATCGGGTCGTTCCAGGCGATCAAGCATCGCTGCGCGGATCTGTACGTGGAGGTGGAGACGGCGCGCTCGGCGCTGTACTACGCGGCGTGGGCGGCTACGGAGGCGGAGGCCGCGGGGCTTGGCTCGCCGGGCGAGTTGGCGGTGATGGCGCCGTTGGCGATGACGACGGCCACTGCGGCGTATCGGCATGTCGCCGAGGAGATGATCCAGTTGCACGGGGGCGTCGGGTTCACGTGGGAGTACGACTGCCACCTGTATCTGAAGCGGGCGATCACCTCGGCGCACTTGCTCGGGGAGCGCGGGGTGCAGCGCGAGCGGATCGCGGCGCTCGCGGGGATCTAGCCGGGTCCGGCTCGCCTTTGTCCTCAAGCGCCGGACGGGCTGGGGTTGCTTGGCCCTGGTCCGTGGGTTGCGGCTTGAGCCGTTGTCCTCAAGCGCCGGACGGGCTGGGTTTTTGCTGGGCTCGGGTCCGTGGGCTGTGGTTGAACTCGGTTGTCCTCAGGCGCCGGACGGGCTGGGGTTGCTTGGCCCTGGTCCGTGGGTTGCGGCTTGAGCCGTTGTCCTCAAGCGCCGGACGGGCTGGGTTTTTGCTGGGCT
>NZ_JBHZAE010000003.1:360690-797476 GCF_042754105.1 Embleya sp. NPDC059237
GTCGGGTCCGTGGGCTGTGGTTGAACCCGGTTGTCCTCAGGCGCCGGACGGGCTGGGTTTTTGCTCGGTTCGGGTCCGAGGGTTGTGGTTGAACTCGGTGGTCCTCAAGCGCTGGACGGGCTGGGTTTGGCCGGCTTGGGGTCGTGGGTTGCGGTTGGGGCTGTCGTCCTCAGGCGCCGGGGACTGGCTGGGGTTGCTTGGTCTCGGTTGTTCTCGAGCGCCGGGCGGGCCGGTGTCAGCCCGTCCGGCGGTTGAGGGTACGTGGGGTTACCGCGTGGGGGGCTTCTTTCCTGTGACGCCCATGTAGACCAGCGTGGAGAGTGCCGGGCGGACGTCCTTCATCTTGATGTTCCAGGATTCGAAGCCCTTCTGGTGGCCGGCCACCGCCGCCAGCATGGCGACCAGCGTGCCCGCCATGGCGTTGGCGTGCACCTCCTCGCCGACCTTGCCCTTGGCCTGCATGTTCTCGATCGCCTCGGTGAGCGAGCCGGTGACCGCCGTGAGGATCTTCTGGCGCACCTTGTAGAACCGCTTGTCGCCCTCGGCCGACGCGAGGTCGACGACGCGCAGGATCGGCTCGTAGTCCCGCCAGAACTCCAGGAATCCGTCGGCCAGGGCCTCGGCGGCGGCGTAGCCGCCCTTGCCCGCCCAGCTCTGGTCCTCGGCGAGGGTCTTCAGCCGCTGGCCGTCCTTGGCCATGTCGTTGGCGATCTCCAGGATCGCGCTCTCGACATCCTGGAAGTACTGGTAGAAGGTGGCGGGAGAGGTGCCTGCCATACGGGCGACGTCGATGACCTTGACGTCCCGGTACGGAGACGTGTCGAGCATCTCGCGGAGGCAGTCGAGCAGCTTTTGCCGCGTCGCCTGTCCGCGTCGCCCGGCGACGCGGCCGTCGACGGTGCGAACTTGTCCTGTCATGCCGTCAGTTTACGGGCGCATGATCCGTACCGCTGTCCGCCGCACGGAGGAAAGCGGGCATTTCCCCGCCGCCGTGCATGAGCAGTTCCGCTCCGCTGACGTACCGTGACATCGGCGACGCGAGGAACAGACATACGTCCGCCACATCGCTCGGATCGGCCATCCGTCCCAGCGGGATGGTGTCCGCGACGCGCTGTACGCCGGCCTCGTCCCCGTAGTGCAGGTGGGCCTGTTCGGTCCGGACCAGGCCCACGATCACCGAGTTGAGGCGGATCTTCGGCGCCCACTCGACCGCGAGCGAGCGGGTGAGCGAATTCATCCCGGCCTTGGCCGCGCCATAGGCCGCGGTGCCCGGCGAGGGGCGTACGCCGCTCACGCTGGAGATGTTCACGATCACCCCGCCGGTTTCCTGACGGTGCATCAAGCGGTGGGCGGCTTGGGCGAAATACAGCGGGCCGAGCAGGTTCAGCTCGATGATCGCGCGGGAGAATCGCGGCGACGCGGTGGCCGCGTCGGTCTGCGGCGCGCCGCCCGCGTTGTTCACCAGTACGTCGAGCCGGCCGAACCGTTCCTCGGTGAACGCCACCGCCGCGAACGCGGTGTCGGGGTCGCGCACGTCGGCCGGAGTGAACACCGCGCTGCGCCCGCCGACGCTCGGCAGCGTGTCCGGTGCCTGGCGCGAACACACCACCACGTCGGCGCCCGCGGCCAGGAAACGTTCGCTGATGCCCCGTCCGATGCCCTTGCCGCCACCGGTGACGAGGACGACGCGTCCGCCCATGTCGAGCGGGTCGGTGGCGGAGGTCATGGCGGCTCCCGGAGGTCTGCGGTGTCGTGGGCGCCACGCTCGGTTCGTCTGGCGTGGGTCGCTCGGGGTCAACTATGGTGGCAGAAATCTGACGATCAGTCAGATCGGGTGGTGATGTGCCTCTCACGACCGGACGGCCGCGTCGGCCGCACCCGCCGGTACCGGGCGCATGACCGGCCGATCCGACGCACGCGGCCGAATGGATCTGGTTGCCATGGCTATCCGTTACGAGGTGCGTGAGGGCATCGCCGAGGTGGTGCTCGACGCACCCCCCGTCAACGCGCTCACCGTCGCCGGCTGGTTCGAACTCGCGGACCGGCTCCGCGAGGCGAGCCGCGACCGGCAGGTCCGGGTCGTGGTGCTCCGGGCCGAGGGACGCGGCTTCAACGCCGGCGTCGACATCAAGGAGATGTCCAACACCGAGGGCTTCGACGCGCTCGTGGGGGCCAACAAGGGCTGCTACGACGCGTTCGCGGCGGTGTACGACTGCGAGGTGCCGGTGATCGCCGCCGTGCACGGATTCTGCGTCGGCGGCGGCATCGGCCTGGTCGGCAACGCGGACATCGTGATCGCCTCGCACGACGCGTTCTTCGGCCTGCCCGAGGTGGACCGCGGCGCGCTCGGCGCGGCCACCCACCTGGCCCGGCTCGTCCCGCAGCACCGCATGCGGCAGATGGTCTACACGTCGGAGAACGCCCCGGCGGCCGAACTGCACGCGTACGGCTCCATCTACAAGCTGGTCGACCGGGACAAGCTGGTCGAGACCGCGTTCGAGGTGGCCCGCACGATCGCGGCCAAGAGCCCGACCGTGATCCGCGCCGCGAAGGCGTCGCTGAACGGCATCGACCCGGTCGACGTCAAGCGCTCGTACCGCTACGAGCAGGGCTTCACGTTCGAGCTGAACCTGACCGGCGTGTCGGACGAACTGCGCGACGCCTTCACCGAGGGCCGCGAAGCGGACACCTCGAAGTGACGCGGACCTCGCATCCAAGACGGGAGCAACCATCCATGGCCGACAAGCGCATGACGCCCGATCAGGTCGTCGCACAACTCTCCGACGGAATGACCGTCGGGATCGGCGGGTGGGGGTCGCGGCGCAAGCCGATGGCCCTGGTCCGGGCGATCCTGCGATCCGACCTCAAGGACCTGACCCTCGTCTCCTACGGCGGTCCCGACGTCGGACTGCTCGCCCGCGCCGGCAAGGCGCGCAAGCTCGTCTACGCGTTCGTCTCGCTCGACTCGATCCCGCTGGAGCCCAACTTCCGGCACGTCCGGGAGAACGGCCTGGTCGAGGCGGTCGAGTACGACGAGGGCATGTTCCTCACCGGGTTGCGCGCCGCCGCGCAGCGACTGCCGTTCCTGCCCACCCGCGCGGGCCTGGGCTCGGACATCCTCACCGTCTCGCCGCACCTGAAGACGATCGAATCGCCGTACGGCGACGAGACGTTGGTCGCGATGCCGGCGCTGAACCTGGACGTCGCGCTGATCCACGCCAACGTCGCCGACGAGCGCGGCAACGCCGCGCTGACCGGCCCGGACCAGTTCATGGACGACCTGTTCTGCCTGGCGGCGGAAAAGGCGTACGTCTCGGCGGAGCGCGTGGTGCCGAGCGAGGAACTGCTCAAGGCGGCGGGCTGCGTTCACACCCTGACCGTGCACCGCTACATGACGCACGGCGTGGTCGAGGCGCCGAACGGGGCGCACTTCACCGAGTGCCCGCCGGAGTACGGCCGCGACGAGGCGTTCCAGAAGGCGTACGCGACGGCCGCCGCCGACCCCGAGGCGTGGGCCGCTTTCGAGCAGCGCTTCCTGAAGGTCGAGAGCGAAGCGGCGTATCAGGCCGCCGTCGCGGAGTTCGCGAAGGAGAACGCCAAGTGAGCACCGACACCCTGACCGAGGCGACGCGCGCCGACGTGTGCGTGGCCGCCGTTGCGGACTGCTTCCGCGGCGACGGCGAGATCATCGGCAGCCCGATGGGCACCATCCCCACCATCGGCGCCCGCCTTGCCCGCGCCACTTTCGAGCCGGACCTGATGTTGTCCAACGGCGAGTCGTACTTCTTCGAGGGCGACGCCCGACTGGGCGCCAAGCCCGACGAGTTCGCCGTGGTCGGCTGGATCCCGTACCGCCAGGTGCTCGACGTGCTCGCCTCCGGGCGCCGGCACGTGATGATGGGCCCGGTGCAGATCGACGCGCACGGCAACGCCAACATCTCCGCGATCGGCGACTGGGCCAAGCCCAAGCGTCAGGTGCTCGGCTCGCGCGGCGGACCGGGCAACACGATCAACCACACCACCAGTTACTGGATCCCCAAACACTCGGCGCGGGTGCTCACGCCGAAGGTGGACATGGTCTCCTGCGTCGGCTACGACCGGGCCGCGGCGACGGGTTCGGCGGGTCGTTTCCACGAGATCCGACGGGTCGTCACCAACCTGTGCGTGCTCGACTTCGAGACCGACGCCAAGGTCATGCGGCTGCGGTCGGTGCACCCCGGGGTGAGCGTCGACGAGGTGGTCGCGGCGACCGGCTTCGAACTGGTGGTCCCGGCCGAGGTGCCCACCTCGCGGGTGCCCTCGGACGAGGAACTGCGGATCGTGCGCGAGGTGTTGGACCCGCGCGGGATGCGCTTGCGCGAGGTGCCGGCGTGAGCGGGGCGGACGGGGTGAGCGGGACGGACGCCGGCCTGCACCCGGCGCTGCGCAACGGCTTCACCGCGAAGTTCGGCGTCGAGTATCCGATCGTGCAGACCGGCATGGGCTACGTGTCCTACCCGAGCCTGGTGGCGGCCACCGCCGAGGCGGGCGGTCTGGGCATCCTGGCCTCGGCCACGATGACCTACGAGGAGTTGGTCGCGGCGATCGCGGCGGTGAAGAAGCGCACCGCCAAGCCGTTCGCGGTCAACCTGCGCGCGGACGCGCCGGACGCGGCCGAGCGGATCGACCTGATGGGCCGCGAGGGCATCAAGGTCGCGTCGTTCGCGCAGGCGCCGAAGAAGGACCTGATCGCACGGGCGCACGACCTCGGCATGCTGGTGGTGCCCTCGATCGGGGCCAAACGGCACGCGCAGAAGGTCGCCGAGTGGGGCGTCGACGGGGTGATCGTGCAGGGCGGCGAGGGCGGCGGCCACACCGGCTCGATCCCGACCACGCTGCTCCTGCCGCAGGTCACCGACGTGCTCCGGGGCAGCGACGTCACGGTGATCGCGGCCGGCGGCTTCTTCGACGGGCGCGGCCTGGTCGCGGCGCTCGCGTACGGCGCCGACGCGATCGCGATGGGCACCCGCTTCCTGCTCACCTCGGACAGCCCCGTGGGCAACGCGGTCAAGGACGTCTACCTCGCCACGGACGTCAACGGCACGGTGGTGTCCAAAGAGGTGGACGGCGTCCCGCACCGGGTGCTGGCCACCGACTTCGTCAAGCGGCTCGAACAGCGCTCGGTGCTCGCCCGCTATCCGCGCTCGATCGCCAACGCGCTGCGGTTCCGCAAGCTCAGCGGCGCCAAACTCACCGACATGGCCCGCGAGGGCCTGGCGATGAAGAAGTCGCAGGGGTTGAGCTGGCCGCAGGTGCTGATGGCGGCCAACACGCCGATGTTGCTCAAGGCCGCGATGGTGGACGGCCGACCGGACCTGGGCGTGATGGCCTCCGGCCAGGTGGTCGGGGTCATTGAAGACCTGCCCTCGTGCGCGGAGTTGATCGACCGGATCACCGCGCAGGCGAGCGGGATCCTGTACGACCTGGAGGCCGCCCGGGTCTGACCCGACGTCGCGCAAACCCCCGCCGGCACCGCCCCTCGTGGGCGGTGCCGGCGGCATGTCCGGCCGTATTGGGCCGAGTTCGCCGGAAACGACCCCGCCCCGCCGACGCCCCTCACCGGTTTGGGGGTGGGTCTGGACCCACCCCTGCTCGGGGTCCCGGCGCAGTGTTCCGCGACCTGTCCGCCGACAGACTCGAACTGTCAGCGGGAAGCAGAGCGCATTCAAGAGGGGACCTGACAATGGCCAAGCAGCCGGCGACCGTTCGCGTCGCACGATGGAGCGCCACCCACCCGTGGCGGGCGATCACCATGTGGATCGCGTTCGTCGCCATCTGCCTGGTCGTCGGCGGCGCGGCGGGTACCGAGAAGACCACCAAGGCCGACATGCGCACCGGCCAGTCCGGCCGGGCCGACGCGATCGCCAAGCAGTACGGCCTGGACGGCGCGGCGAGCGAGAACGTGCTGATCACCGCGAAGAGCGGCGCGCTGGACCGGACCGCGGCGAACAAGATCGCGGCCGAGGTCACCACCAAGCTGAAGGCACTGCCCGAGGTCGCCGAGGTCTCCGAGCCGATCCCGGCCACGAACGGCAAGGCGCTCCTTGTGCCGCTCACCATGAAGGGTGACGCCGAGAAGGCCAAGGACCACATCGACCCGTTGCTGAAGGCGACGGCGAGCGTCCAGAAGGAACACCCCGACCTGCGGGTCGAGGAGATCGGTGACGCCTCGCTCGGCAAGGGCATCCAGGACCAGATCGCCGAGGACCTCGGCAAGGCCGAACTGTTCAGCCTGCCGATCACGTTGGTCATCCTGATGGTCGCGTTCGGCGCGATGATCGCCGCCGCGGTGCCGGTGCTGCTGGCCATCTCCGCGGTGGGTGCCTCGATCGGTCTGTACGGCCTCGCCTCCACGCTCGTGCCCGACGCGGGCACCGTGTCCAGCATCATCCTGATGATGGGCATGGCGGTCGGCGTCGACTACTCGCTCTTCTACGTCAAGCGCGAGCGTGAGGAGCGGGCCAAGGGCCGCGGCCGGATCGATGCGATCGAGATCGCCGCCGCCACCTCCGGACACGCCGTGGTGGTCTCCGCGATCGCGGTGATCGTCTCGATGGCCGGCATGTACATCGCCGACGACGCGATCTTCTCCAGCCTGGCCACCGGCGGCATCATCGTGGTCGCGGTCGCCATGGTCGGCTCGCTCACCGTGCTGCCCGCGCTGCTCGCCAAGCTGGGCAACAAGATCGACCGGCCCCGGGTACCGATCCTGTGGCGGCTGACCGCCCGCGCGGACCGCGAGCCGCGCGTGTGGAAGGCCATGCTGCGCCCGGCGCTGAACCACCCCAAGACCACTCTGCTCGTGTCGGTGATCGCCCTCGGCGCGCTGGCCCTGCCGACCTTCGACATGAAGCTGCAGAACACCTCCGACGACGACTTCCCCCGCTCGATGGCCACGATGCAGACCTACGACCGGATGACCGACGCCTACCCGAGCAAGCACAGCCCGTACAACCTGATCGCCCTCGCCCCGGCCGGCAAGGAGAAGGAGACCCGCGCCGCGCTGGACAAGGCGATCGCGCAGACCCGCACCAACCCGCTGTTCGCCAAGGACCCGGTCGAGGTGCTGGTCTCCCAGGACGGCCGCGCGTTCAAGGCCGACGTGATCGTGCCGCACATCTCCAGCTCGAAGGAAGCCAAGACGGCGCTGAGGCAACTGCGGGACACCGTGCTGCCGAATACCGTCGGCACCGTGGCGGGAGCGGAGTTCGCGGTCTCCGGCGAGACGGCGCTGAACAAGGACTTCGCCGACCACGTGCAGGACAAGCTGCCGCTGGTGATCGGCTTCGTGCTGCTGCTGACCTTCGTGATGATGTCGGTGACGTTCCGCTCGGTGGTGGTCGCGCTCACCGCGATCGCGATCAACCTGCTCTCCGCGCTGGCGTCCTTCGGCTTCCTGGTCGTGGTCTTCCAGCACACCTGGGCCGAGAAGTACCTGGACTTCCACTCCAGCGGCGCGATCATCTCCTGGCTGCCGCTGTTCCTGTTCGTGGTCCTGTTCGGCCTGTCGATGGACTACCACGTCTTCGTGGTCAGCCGGATCCGCGAGGCGGCCATGCAGGGGATGTCCACCAAGGCGGCGGTCGAGCGCGGCATCACCAGCTCGGCCGGCGTGATCACCAGCGCGGCGATCGTGATGGTCTCGGTCTTCGGGGTCTTCGGCACGCTGAGCATGCTTGACATGAAGCAGATGGGCGTCGGCCTGGCCGCCGCGGTCCTGATCGACGCGATCGTGGTCCGGATCGTGATCCTGCCCTCGCTGATGACCATCCTGGGCCGCGCCAACTGGTGGCCCAGCCGCGTCCCGCGGGTCCACGCCCACGCCCCGCAGCAGGCGACCCGGTACCCGGCGTACGAACGCCAGGGATACCAGCGCCAATTCTGAGCCGGCACCTCTCCCCAGCGAGCGCGGCCACCGTTCCCCCCGGTGGCCGCGCTCCTTTGCGTGTGCGTCGAAGCGCGCGGATGGGTCAGCCCAGGCGTTCGATGATGGTGACGTTGGCCTGGCCGCCGCCCTCGCACATGGTCTGCAGGCCGTAGCGGCCTCCGGTGCGCTCCAGGTGGTGCAGCAGAGTGGTCATCAGGCGGGCGCCTGTGGCGCCGAGCGGGTGGCCGAGGGCGATCGCGCCGCCGTTGGGGTTGACCTTCTCGTGCGGGGCCTTGATGTCCTTCATCCAGGACAGCACCACCGGCGCGAACGCCTCGTTGATCTCGACCGCGTCGATGTCGTCGATGCCCAGGCCGCATTTGGCGAAGGCGTACTCCGTGGCCGGGATCGGTGCGGACAACATCTCGATCGGGGACGCGCCGCGCACGCTCATGTGGTGGATTCGGGCACGCGGGGTGAGGCCGTAGCGCTGCAGCGCCCGCTCCGAGACGATCAGCAGCGCCGCCGCCCCGTCGGAGATCTGCGACGCGACGGCGGCGGTCATCCGGCCCCCCTCCACCAGCACCTTCAGCTCCGCCATCTTCTCCAAGGTGGTGCCCCGGCGCGGCGGCTCGTCGACCGCGACCACGGTGCCGTCCACGTCGATCGGCGCGATCTCCTTCTCGAACCACCCGTTGTCGATCGCGTGGATCGCCCGCTCGTGCGACGCGAGCGCGAAGTGCTCCATCTCCTCGCGGGAGATGTCCCACCGCTTCGCGATCAGCTCGGCGCCGTGGAACTGGTCGACGGGCTCGTCCCCGTAGCGCGCCGCCCAGCCCTTGGAGCCGGAGAACGGGTCGGTGAATCCGAGCGGCTTCGCCGAGGTCATCGCCGCGCCGATGGGGATCTGGTTCATGTTCTGCACACCGCCGGCGATCACCACGTCCTGGGAGCCGGACAGCACACCCTGCGCGGCGAAGTGGATCGCCTGCTGCGAGGAGCCGCACTGCCGGTCGATGGTGACCCCGGGCACCGCCTCGCTGTAGCCGGCGGCGAGCCACGCGGTACGGGCGATGTCGCCCGCCTGCGGGCCGATGGTGTCCACACAGCCGAAGACCACGTCCTCGACCACGTCCGGGTCGATGCCGCTGCGCTCGACCAGCGCGGTGAGCGCGTGCGCGCCCAGGTCGGCCGGATGCACCCCGGACAGGCCGCCCTTCTTGCGACCGACCGGCGTACGGACCGCGTCGACGATGTATGCCTCGGCCACTGGGGCCTCCTTTGATCCTCGTTGTTTCCGCGGCCGACCGCCTCGGTCCGCGTGTCCGATCACACGCCGCGCACGCTGTCGCCACACCGCGTACAGCAGCTAACCTGACGACCCGTCAGTTATGCTACCCGTGTCCGACCGGGTTTCGACCTGTGTGTCCTCGGTCTCACACCCGTCGAGGGAGTCGCCCAGTGGATCTCGAATTCACCGAGCAGGAGCAGGAGTTCCGCCGGGAGGCGCGCGCGTGGCTGACCGCCAACGTGCCCGCCGAGCCACTGCCGTCGATGGACACCCGCGAGGGCTTCATGGCCCACCGCGCGTGGGAGCGCAAGCTCTTCGACGCGCGCTGGGCGGTGGTGTCCTGGCCCCGGGAGTACGGCGGCCGTGAGGCGGGTCTGACCGAGTGGCTGATCTTCGAGGAGGAGTACTACCGCGCCGGCGCCCCCGGCCGGGTCAGCCAGAACGGCATCTTCCTGTTCGCCCCGACCCTCTTCGAGTTCGGCACCCGGGAGCAGCAGGACCGCTACCTGCCCGCGATGGCCGCCGGCGAGGAGATCTGGGTCCAGGGCTGGTCCGAGCCCGAGGCCGGCTCCGACCTGGCCAACGTGCGCTCGCGCGCGGAGCGGGACGAGCAGCGCGGCGGCTGGCGGCTCAGCGGCCAGAAGATCTGGAGCTCGCGCGGCACCTACGGACACCGCCTGTTCGGCCTGTTCCGCACCGATCCCCAGGCGCAGCGCCACCGCGGCCTGACCTACTTCATGGTCGACCTCGCCGCCGAGGGCGTGACGGTGCGGCCGATCCCGCAGCTGGACGGCGAGCCGGGCTTCGCCGAGGTCTTCCTGGACGACGTTTTCGTCCCCGACGCCGACGTGCTCGGTGGGGTGGACGAGGGCTGGAAGATCATGATCGCCACCACCGGCAGCGAGCGCGGCCTCAACCTGCGCAGCCCGGGCCGCTTCGTGGCCCCCGCGAACCGGCTGATCGAGCTGTACAAGCGCGACCCGCGCCCGGCCGAGCGGGACGCGGTGGTGCGGGCCTGGATGGACGCGGACGCGTACCGGCTGTTCACCTTCGGCACGGTCACCAAGCTCCAGGCGGGCGGTGCGATCGGCGCCGACTCCTCGATCAACAAGGTCTTCTGGTCCGAGATGGACGTCGAGCTGCACGCGACCGCGCTGCGCCTGCTCGGCGAGGCGGGCGAGCTGGACGACGGCGACGGCGGCTGGCTGGACGGCTTCCTGTTCGCGCTCGGCGGGCCGATCTACGCCGGCACCAACGAGATCCAGCGCAACACGATCGCCGAGCGCATCCTCGGCCTGCCCCGAGCGAAGTAGAAGGGTCCCGACGATGCGCCTCGCATACACCGAAGACCAGGAACTGTTCCGCGACACGGTCCGCGACTTCCTCGCCGACCGGTGCACCACGGCGGACGTGCGCGCCGCGTGGGCCGCCGACACCGCGATCTCCGCGCGCTGGGTCGAACTCGCCAAGGTCGGCGTGACCGGCATCGTGGTCCCGGAGGAGCACGACGGCCTGGGCATGGGCGACGAGGAACTGGCCGCCGTGCTGGTCGAGGCCGGCCGGGCCGCACTGCCCGAACCGCTGCTGGAATCCGCGGTCGCGGCCGGCCTGCTGGCCGAGTTCGCGCCCGACGCCGGGTGGTTGGCCGAGATCGCGGCCGGTCGGGCGGCGGCCTCCGTGCTGCTGCCGGGACAGCGCTTCGCGGTCGAGGCGGCGGCTGCCGACGTCCTGGTGATCGGCCTGGCCGACGGCGACCTGCACGTGGCGACGCCGGCCGACTGCGTGCTGACCGCGCAGCGCTCGGTCGATCGCAGCCGCAAGCTGTTCACGGTCGACTTCGTGCCCACCGCGCGCACCCTGGTGGCCTCGGGCACACAGCGCGCGCTGGCCCGGGCGGCGGACCGGGGCGCGCTCGGCGCCGCGGCGCAACTGCTCGGCCTGACCCGGCGGATGCTGGACACCACCGTCGAGTACGCCAAGCAGCGGGTCCAGCGCGGTGTGCCGATCGGCTCGCACCAGTCGGTCCAGCACCACCTGGCCAACGTGCTGATCAAGCTGGAGTTCGCCCGCCCGGTGGTGCTGCGCGCCGCCTACTCGCTGGCCCGCGACCTGCCCTCGGCGGGCCGCGACGTGTCGATGGCGAAGATCTACGCGGGCGAGGCGGCCGACCTCGCGGCCCGCAACTGCCTCCAGGTGCACGGCGCGATCGGCTACACCGACGAACACGACCTGCAACTGTTCATGAAGCGCGCCTGGGCACTGGGCACCGCGTGGGGCGACGCGGGCGTACATCGCGACCGGATCGCGGCGGACCTGCTCGGCGACGCGCCGGCCCCGCCCACACCCGCGTTCTGACCTACCCCGTTGGACTGACGACGCATCAGGCGGCCGTCGTCACGCGCGAACGCCCCCGGTTCCCTGGCGAATCGGGGGCATTCGTGTGCTCGGGGGCGCCGGCACCCCCGAGCGCCGCCTGAGCGCACCCGGGGACCGCCTCAGCGCACCCGGAACTCCTTGCTGCGGCCCTGGAACAGGCCCGCCTGCTCGGACCAGTCCAGGTTGCCCAGTTCGATCAGGTGCGGGGCCATGGTCAGGGCCTGGGCGCGGGTGAGGTCGCGGGCCGCCCAGATCGCGCGGATCGAGCCCTGGACGCCGTGTGGGGGATAGGACGCGATGGTCTCGGCGGCCCAGCGGGCGGTGTCGAGCAGGTCCGCGGCGGGGACCACCTGCGAGACCAGGCCCGTCTCGTACGCCCGCTGGGCGCTCATCCGCTCGGCGTTGCCGAGGAGGGTCAGCCGCATGACCTCGCCGAGCGGCATGCGCTGCGCCAGGTGCATCGACTCGAACCCGGAGACCATGCCGTAGGTGGTGTGCGGGTCGAAGAACGTCGCCCCCTCCGCCGCGATCGCGAACTCGCACTCGCCCAGCAGGTAGAACGCGCCGCCGCAGGCCATCCCATTGACCGCGACGATCACCGGCTTCCACAGGTCGGAGAACTTCGGGCCGACCCGGAGCATCGGGTCGTCCATCATGTACGGCGACGACGGCTGCGGGATGTCCACGCCGCGGTCGATGCCCGTACAGAACGCCTTCTCGCCCGCGCCGGTGAGCACCACGCAGCGCACGTCGTCGTCGTGCCGCAGGTCCCGCCACAACGTGTGCAACTCGTCGATCATGGTGATGTCGAACGCGTTGTGCCGGTCGGGGCGGTTCAACGTCACCCACGCGACGCCGTTCTCCTGCTCGTAGCCCAGCGTCTCGAACTTGCGCATAGCTCAGCCCTCAATCATCGGTCGCCACCGCTTCGCGGTGGTGTGCGTCTCGATCGCCGCGATGCCGCTTCCCTCGCCGCCATGATCTGACGTACCGTCAGGTTCAATCAACCTCTGGCCTCTCCGGGAGCGATCATGCAAGGGGACCTCGAGTGGGGCAGCATTCCTGCTCTCGTCGACAGTGCGGCGGACCGCTTCGGTGACCGTGAGGCCGTGGTGGACGGCAATGTACGGGTCACCTATACCGAACTGCGGGACCGCGTCCGGCGCGCCGCGGCCGCCGCCATCGCGGCCGGCGTCGGCAAGGGCGACCGGGTCGGCGTGTGGGCGCCGAACTCGCTGGACTGGATGGTGGCCGCGCTCGGCGCGCTCACCGCCGGCGGCGTCGTGGTGCCGATGAACACCCGGTACAAGGGCGCCGAGGCCAAGTACGTGCTGGCCAAGACGCACGCCAGGCTGCTGTTCGTCTCGGGCACCTTCCTCGGCGCGTCCTATGTCGGGATGTTGCGCCAGGCGGCGGGCGGCGCCGCCGAGGGCCGACCGTTCGCGGAGCTGCCGGACCTGGGCCGGGTGGTCGTACTCGCGGACACCGCGCCGGACGACTGCGTGTCCTGGGCCGACTTCCTGGCCGGCGGCGACCGAATCACCGCATCCGAGGTGGACGCCCGCAAGGCGAGCGTGGCCCCGGACGACACCGGCGACATCATCTTCACCTCCGGCACCACCGGTGCGCCCAAGGGTGTGATGACCACGCAGGCCCAGACGTTGCGGGTGTTCGATACCTGGGCGTCGGTGGTCGGGGTCACCGAGGGCGACCGGTATCTCGTGGTCAGCCCCTTCTTCCATACCTTCGGGTACAAGGCCGGGATCATCGCGAGCCTGATCAAGGGCGCCACGCTGATCCCGCAGGCGGTCTTCGACGCGGATGCCACGATGGCGCTGATCCAGCAGGAGAAGGTCACCGTGTTGCCGGGCGCGCCGACCATCTACACCTCGCTGCTGGACGCGGTGGCGCGGGAGGGGGCGACCGGCTACGACCTGTCCTCGCTGCGGCTCGCGGTCACCGGGGCGGCGGCAGTGCCGTTGTCTCTGGTCACCCGGATGGCCGAGGAGCTGGGCTTCGACTCGGTGCTCACCGCGTACGGACTGACCGAGTCGTGCGGCACCGCCACGATGTGCCGCCAGGGCGACTCCGCCGAGACCATCTCGTCCACCTCGGGCCGGGCCATCCCGGGCGTCGAGGTGATCACCGTGGACGCGGACGGCAAGCCCACGGCGGTCGGCGAGTCGGGTGAGGTGTGGGTGCGCGGATACAACGTGATGACGGGCTACTTCGAGGACGTCGAGGAGACCGCGAAGGCGGTGGACGCGGACGGCTGGCTGCACACCGGCGACGTGGGTGTCCTGGACGAGCAGGGCAACCTGCGGATCACCGACCGGATCAAGGACATGTTCATCGTCGGCGGGTTCAACGCCTACCCGGCGGAGATCGAGTCGGTCCTGGCGGGGCACCCGGCGATCTCGGAGGCCGCGGTGGTCGGCGTCCCGGACGCGCGCATGGGCGAGGTCGGCAAGGCGTACCTGCTGCTGCGCCCCGGCGCCGAGGTCACCGCCGACGAGATCATCACGTTCTGCCGCCGGGAGATGGCCAACTACAAGGTGCCGCGCACGGTCGAATTCGTCACCGAACTTCCCCGCAACCCGGGCGGCAAGGTTCTGAAGTTCGAACTGCGGGCCAGGGCGGCCGAAGAGGCGACCCGCCGCTGAACCCCCCGCGCCGCCAGGCCGCCGAGCCGCCGGTCCTTCGGGCCGCGCGGCCGGCGGCGCAACGACAAGACGCCCGTGTCGACCGAGGTCGAGCACGAGCGTCACGCAGAAAAAACCTACGAGGTGGGCTCCCTGCGTCGGCATTGTCCGAACAGGTGCTAGGGGTCGCCTTCCGGTCCATTCGACTTTCGGGCCTCTCAGCCTGACCATCCGTCCTCGGCCAACCGCTCCGAAGGCGCTGTTCGGTCAAGCTCCCTCGCTCGCCCCGTAGGCTTCTTTTAGGATACTTCGGTTCAAAGCGGACAACAAGAGGTTTCCCGAACGGATCGTCGCAGGCTCCTATTTCCCCTCGAACTGCGCCGGCCGGCGGGCGGCCTTGGCCGCGTAGCCCGCCACCGAGTCGTCCGATACCAGGGTCAGTGCCGCCGACATCGCGGTCAGGCCCAGGGCCGCGTCCAGGTTGGCGTCGGCGAAGGTGTCGATGCTGCGTTTGATGCCCTGTACCGCCAGGGGTGCGTTGGCCGCGATCTCCTCCGCCACGGCCCGTGCGGCCCGGTCCAGGTCTGCCGTCGGTACCACCTCCTGGACCAGGTTCAACCGCGCGGCCAGCGCCGCGTCGATCCGTCGCCCGGTCAGCGACAGCAGCTTGGCCCACCCGGCGCCGGCCTCGCGGGCGATGCGGATGTCGCCGCCGGCGTCCACTGCGACCCCGATCTGCGCCTCGGGCAGCGCGAACCGTGCGTCGTCCGCCGCGATCCGAATGTCCGCCATCAGCGCCAACTCGAACCCGAAGCCCAGGCAGTAGCCCTGGACGGCGGCCACCACCGGCTGCGGCAGGCGCGCGAAGGCGCGAAACCGCTCGTGTACCCAGCGCAGACCCTCGTAGTAGTTGCGCGTGCGCTCCGCCCCCGAGCGCCCGGTGATCGCACCGCCGGGCGCGGTCACGTCGATGCCCGCGCAGAACGCCCGCCCCTCGGCCCGCAGCAGCACCACCCGGATCCGCTCGTCGAAGCGGATCCGGTCGGCCATGATGCCCAACTGCCGGGTCGCCTCCCAGCTCCACGCGTTCAACTTCTCCGGCCGGCACAGGGTCAACGACGCGATGCCCGTGCCCTCGTCGACCTCCAGGCGCATGCGCTCCTCGGCCGCGTCGATGCTCGGGTCGGTGGTGTTGATCACGGTCCGGTTCCTCCTGGAGCGGTCTTTCGGCCTTGTCTGACGACCCGTTAGATCGGAGTATGTGACACGCGTTCGGCACAGTCCATCGATGTCCGTCGATCTCGCCCGACCTCTTTCCCCGAGCCCCCACTCGACCCACTCGACTCCTCTCGCACCTTCGGAGGCACTCCCATGGCCGCGATCCTGCCCCCGGGCACCCTGCACGTCGGCATGCAGCTGCCCATCCAGTCGCAGAGCCGGCTGTACGCGGAAGCCTGGGAGGACGGCGCCGGCCCCGACGAACTCGCCGCGCTCGCCCGGGCCTGCGACCGGGCCGGCTTCGCCTACATCGCGGTCTGCGACCACACCGCGATCCCGCGCAGCCACGCCGGCGCGATGGGCACCGAGTGGTGGGACACGATGACCACGCTCGGCTGGCTGGCCGGCGTCACCGAGCGGATCCGGCTGATCTCTCACGTGTCGGTGCTCGCCTACCGGCACCCGATGATGTCCGCCAAGGCGTTCGCCACGCTGGACCGGATCTCGAAGGGCCGCGCCATCGTCGGCGCCGGCGCGGGCCACGTCGAGGCCGAGTTCGAGATGCTCGGGGTCGACTTCAAGACCCGGGGCAAGGCGCTGAACGAGGCACTGGAACTGCTCGACCTGGCGCTGCGCGAGGAATACGTGACCTTCGCGGGGCAGCACTGGCGGGTGGACGACATGGGCGCCCGGCCGCGTCCGGTGCAGACCCCCCGTCCGCCGATCTGGATCGGCGGCTCGGCGGGCGCCGCGCTCAAGCGGGTGGCCAAGTACGGCGACGGCTGGCTGCCGCAGGGCAGCCCGCGCGGGACCTACCCGGCGCAGCTGGCCGAACTGCGGCGCTACCGCGAGGAGTTCGGCCGCGCGGACGAGCGCCTGGACATCGGCGCGATCACCGAGATGATCTACGTCGGCGAGGCCGGGTGGGACGTCGGCGCACACACCCTCACCGGTGGCGCGGACAAGATCGCCGAGTCGCTGCGCTGGTACGGCGAGCAGGGCGCGAACCAGATCCAGGTCCGCTTCCGCAGCCGGGACCTGGCCGAACTGCTCGACCAGATCGCTCGGTTCGCCGCCGAGGTGGCTCCGCACCTGTCCTGACGCACCATCCCCCTTCTCCGAAAGGTCTTCGCATGGGCAAGCTGGACGGCAGGGTGGTCCTGATCACCGGCGCGGCACGCGGACAGGGCGTTGCGGAGGCCCGCCTGTTCGCGGCCGAGGGCGCGCGGGTGGTCCTCGGCGACATCCTGGACGAGGCGGGCGAGGCGGCGGCGAAGGAGATCGGCGACGCGGCGCGCTACGTGCACCTGGACGTGTCGAACGAGGACGACTGGCGGCGGGCGGTGGAGGGCGCCGTCACCGCGTTCGGCCGGCTCGACGGACTGGTCAACAACGCCGGGATCCTGGCCTTCGAGCCGATCGAGGAGATGTCCCGGGAGGCATATCTGCGGATTGTCGAGGTGAACCAACTCGGCACGTTCCTGGGCATGAAGGCGGCGCTGCCCGCGATGCGCGCGGCCGGCGGCCCGGGCACGATCGTGAACATCGCCTCCTACGCGGGCCTGGCCGGCATGGAGGGCTTGGTCGCGTACGCCTCGACCAAGGGCGCGGTCCTGGCGATGACCCGGGTGGCTGCCCTGGAGGCCGCCCCGCACATCCGGGTCAACGCGATCTGCCCGGGCGGCGTCCGGACCCCGATGACCAATCCGGGGGACATCGAGGGCCTGCCCACCCGCCCGCCCGCGCCGGGCGAGCCGGACCCGGTGAGCGAGGTCTTCGGCGGCATACCTCTGGCCCGCATCGGCGAACCCGACGAGATCGCCGCCGCGGCGCTGTACCTCACCGGTCCCGACAGTTCCTATACGACCGGCACCCACATCGTCGTCGACGGCGGCTGGATGGCCGGCGTGAAGCTCTTCTGACGCCGATTTCGGAGCTTCGGGATATGCCGCTGCGGCATATCTCGGGTGAGCCCCGTCTCATCCCGTGCGGACCCCTGGCGACCCCGAATATCTGACGTACCATCAGCTTCGTGGGGCGGCCGGACCACGCGTGCGGACGGCGTGCGCCGGCCGCGTGCGCAGGCACCACCGAGGGCAGCAACACCGAGGGCAGAGGAGCTTCGCCATGCTGGACCACGTCATCACCGGAGCCACCGTCGTCGACGGGACGGGCGCGCCGTCCTTCCTGGGTGACGTGGGCATCAGGGACGGCCGAATCGTCGCGGTCACCCCCGCCGGCGGCATCACCGAGGAAGCCGCGAGCACCGAGAACGCCGAGGGCCTGGTCCTGGCCCCCGGCTTCGTCGACCCGCACACCCACTACGACGCCCAACTGCACTGGGACCCGTACGCCACCCCCTCGGTCAACCACGGCGTGACCACGATCATCGGCGGCAACTGCGGCTTCACCCTCGCGCCGCTCAAGGCCGAGGACGCCGACTACACGCGCCGGATGATGGCCAAGGTCGAGGGCATGGCGCTGCCCGCGCTGGAGAACGGCGTGGACTGGAGCTGGGAGACCTTCGCCCAGTACCTGGACAAGCTGGAGGGCCGGATCGCGGTGAACGCGGGCTTCATGGCCGGCCACTGTGCGATCCGCCGCTACGTGATGGGCGCCGACTCGGTCGGCAAGGAGGCCACGCCCGAGCAGGTCGCGGCGATGGTGGCAGAGCTGGGCAAGGCGATGGAGGCCGGCGCGCTCGGCTTCTCCACCGGCCAGTCCAACCACACCGATGGCGACGGCAACCCGGTGCCCTCGCGGCACGCCACGCCCGCCGAGATCCTGGCGCTGTGCGAGGAGGTCGGCAAGCACGAGGGCACCCAGCTGGAAGTCATCGTGGCCGGCTGTCTGGACAAGTTCTCCGACGACGAGATCGACCTGCTGGTCAAGATGACCACCACGGCCGGCCGCCCGATGAACTGGAACGTGCTCACCGTCGACTCGGCCGCGCCCGACCGCGCGCCGCGCCAGATCTACGCGTCGGAGAAGGCCAAGGAGGCGGGCGGGCGGATCGTGATCCTGACGATGCCGGTCCTGGTCCCGATGAACATGTCGTTCCTGACCTACTGCGCGCTCAACCTGATCCCGGGCTGGGGCCCGATCCTGTCCCTGCCGGTGCCCGAGCGGATCGCCAAGCTGCGCGACGCCGACGTGCGCGCGGAGATGTTGCGCAACGCGGACAGCCCCGAGGCGGGCGTCTTTCGCCGACTGGCCGACTTCGGCCGCTACGTGATCGGCGACACCTACTCCGAGGCGAACGAGGGCCTGTCCGGCCGAGTGGTCGCCGACATCGCCAAGGAGCGCGGCCAGGACGACTTCTGGACGCTGATCGAGATCTGCATCAACGACGACCTGCGCACGGTGTTGTGGCCGATGCCCACCGACAACGACCAGGCGTCGTGGGATCTGCGGCAGCAGGTGTGGGACAACGAGCACGTGATCCTGGGCGGCTCGGACGCCGGCGCGCACCTGGACCGCATGTGCGGCGCGACCTACACCACCCGCTTCCTCGGCGACATGCTGCGCGGGCGCAAGCTGGTCTCGCTGGAGCGCGCGGTGCAGATGCTCACCACCGAGCCCGCCGAACTCTTCGGCCTCAAGGACCGCGGCCGGATCGCCGAGGGCTTCCACGCCGACCTGGTCCTGTTCGACCCGGCCACGGTCGGCTCCGGCCCGGCCCGCCTGATGCACGACCTGCCCGGCGACAGCCCGCGTCTGACGAGCGAGTCCACCGGCGTGGTCAGCGTCCGCGTCAACGGCGTCGAAACCATCCGCGACGGCCGAACCACCGGCGCCGCCAACGGCACCCTGCTTCGCAGCGGCAAGGACACGGTCACGGTCTCGGTCTGACCGCCCCGAGACCCGGCGGCGTACGGGGGTCCTCCCGTACGCCGCCGCTCCACGGCCGGAGACGACGGGCGTGGTGGTCAGGCGGGCAGGTAGGTCACCTGGAGCACAAGGACGCTTTCGCTACGGACGACGATCAAGTAGCGGAACATGCCACTTTCCGGATAGGCGGTGCCCATCGGGGGATTTGGTCCCTGGTACGTCGCCCCGTCGAGGTAGAGCGCCTCGGCAGCTCTGACGATTTCCTCGGCTCTGGTTTCGACCTAGGCGATGAACGCCTCGGGAGCTCCGCCGACGACGGTCTGCTCATCGGGGTGGTATTCCCAGCTCCAGCTCACGTCTCGACTGCCGCGTACGCGGCGCGCATCAGGTCTTCGGCGACCCGAACACCTCGGGCGCGCACCTCGGCATCGTCGCTGATGGTGTCGACCTGCTCGGCGCGGTGGTAACGGAACGCGAGATCGGGGTGGCGTTCGATCTCGACGACCGCGGCCCAGTGGCGGAGCCACGCCCGCAGGGGGTCGAGGCGGTTGATCCTCAGTGCGGTGGCGGTGGCCTCGCGTTGGGAGCGGTCCATCTCCGGGAGCCAGTGGGGAGCGAGCAGCGTGATCGCCCGCCGCAGCCCCTCGATGGTGCGCTCGGGGCGGGGCATGACGGGCGTGCCGTATTCGGACTCGGCGGTCGGCATCGCGGGCTCCCTTCCGATCGGCGTGACGCGGGCGAACCCGGCCCGCCATTCACTGTAGTCGGCGATACCGATGTCGATCACGGCCGCGGACATCCACACCCTCCCGCAGACGCTCGTTCCCTGCCCGGTTCGAATGGTTCAACGACCGAGCTGCCCCGGGGCCACCCGAATGGGTCCGCGCCGGCCCCGGTCGACGCGCTGTCGGTGCGGACGCCGCCCGCCACGTGACGTGCGACACGAGTCGGGATGGGCATGGATCGGGGCCGCCTACGCTTGGTTCTTTCGGGGGCGGCGTACGGGTCGGCCCCTGTTCGGCGGTGGGGTGGGGCACACCTCGGGCCGCCGGTATCACCCGAGCAGCAGCGACGACAGCGAGGTGTCGCATGACCCCGACTCCCAACGAGGGACGTCCCACCGAGAGTTCGATGCGGCGCGCGCTGCGACGCGCCCGCGACGGGGTCATGCTCGACGTCTCCGAGGCGGCCGTGCTCCTGCACGCCCGCGACGCCGATCTGGCCGACCTGTGCGCCTCGGCCGCGCGTGTGCGCGACGCCGGCCTGGAGGCGGTCGGCCGCACCGGGGTGATCACCTACAGCCGCAAGGTGTTCATCCCGCTCACCCGGCTGTGTCGGGACCGCTGCAACTACTGCACCTTCGTCACCGTCCCGGGCAAGCTCCGGCGCGAGGGCCACGGGATGTTCCTCAGCCCCGACGAGGTGCTCGAGATCGCCCGCGACGGCGCCGCGCTCGGCTGCAAGGAAGCCCTGTTCACCCTCGGCGACCGGCCCGAGGACCGCTGGCCCGAGGCCCGCGAGTGGCTGGACGCGCACGGATACGACGACACGCTCGCGTATGTGCGGGCGATGTCGATCCGGGTCCTGGAGGAGACCGGACTGCTGCCGCACCTGAACCCCGGGGTGCTCTCCTGGACCGACTTCCAACGGCTCAAGCCGGTCAGCGCGTCGATGGGGATGATGCTGGAGACCACCGCGACCCGGCTGTGGTCCGAGCCCTCCGGCCCGCACTACGGCTCGCCCGACAAGGAACCGGCCGTGCGGCTGCGGGTGTTGGAGGACGCCGGGCGTTCCAACGTGCCGTTCACCACCGGCCTGCTGATCGGCATCGGCGAGACGATGACCGAGCGGGCCGAGTCGATCTTCGCGATGCGCAGGATCGCCCGGCAGTACGGCTCGATCCAGGAAGTCATCCTGCAGAACTTCCGCGCCAAGCCGGACACCGCGATGCGCGGCACCCCCGACGCCGACCTGGTCGAGTTGGCCGCCGCGATCGCCGTCTCGCGGATCGTGCTCGGGCCGAAGATGCGCATCCAGGCGCCGCCGAACCTGATCGGCGACGAGTACGCGCTGATGATCGCGGCCGGCATCGACGACTGGGGCGGGGTCTCACCGCTCACGCCCGACCACGTCAATCCCGAACTCGCCTGGCCGCAGATCGAGCTCCTGGCGGCGCGCACCGCCGAGGCGGGCTTCACGCTGCACGAGCGGCTGAACGTGTACCCCGAGGTGATCCTGCGCGGCGAACCGTGGGTGGACCCCCGGGTGTTGCCGCACGTGCGCGCGCTGTCCGACCCGGAGACCGGCCTCGCGATCGAGGGCCGCAACCCCGAGGGCCTGCCCTGGCAGGAACCCGAGGACATCTTCGCCGCCGCGTCCGGCCGCACCGACCTGCACGTGACGATCGACACCACCGGCCGCAGCACCGACCGGCGCGACGACTTCGACAACGTCTACGGCGACTGGGACGCGCTGCGCGAGCAGGTCGCCGCCGGCCCCGCCGGGTCGGTGGTCCGACTCGACTCGGAGGTGCGCGAGGCATTGGCCCAGGCCGCCGCCGACCCGACCCGGCTGACCGACGACCAAGCCCTCGCGCTGTTCCACTGCGACGGCCCCGCGATGGACGAACTCGCCCGGATCGCCGACGACTTGCGTCGCGAGGTGAACGGCGACGAGATCACCTACATCGTCAACCGCAACATCAACTTCACCAACGTCTGCTACACCGGCTGCCGGTTCTGCGCGTTCGCCCAGCGACGCACCGACGCCGACGCGTACACCCTCTCCCTGGACCAGGTGGGCGAGCGGGCCGAACAGGCGTGGGCAGTCGGCGCGACCGAGGTCTGCATGCAGGGCGGCATCCACCCCGACCTGCCCGGCACCGCCTACTTCGACATCGCCCGCGAGGTCAAGAAGCGGGTCCCGGGCATGCACGTGCACGCGTTCTCGCCGATGGAGGTGGTCAACGGCGCGACCCGCACCGGGATGTCCATCCGCGACTGGCTGACCGCCGCCAAGGAGGCGGGCCTGGACACCATCCCCGGCACCGCCGCCGAGATCCTGGACGACGACGTGCGCTGGATCCTGACCAAGGGCAAGCTGCCCGCCGCGACCTGGGTCGAGGTGGTCAAGACGGCGCACGAACTGGGCATCCGCAGCTCCTCGACGATGATGTACGGCCACGTGGACACCCCCGCGCACTGGCTCGGCCACCTGCGCCTGCTCGGCCGGATCCAGGACGAGACCGGCGGCTTCACCGAGTTCGTCACGCTGCCCTTCGTGCACACCAACGCGCCGGTGTACCTGGCCGGCATCGCCCGCCCCGGCCCGACCCTGCGGGACAACCGGGCCGTGCACGCGATGGCCCGCATCCTGCTGCACGGCAAGATCGACAACATCCAGACCAGCTGGGTCAAGCTCGGCGTCGAGGGCACCAACCTGATGCTCGAAGGCGGCGCCAACGACATGGGCGGCACGCTCATGGAGGAGACCATCTCCCGGATGGCCGGCGCCGACAACGGCTCGAAGAAGTCGATCGCCGAACTGGAGGCGATGGCCGCCTCGCTCGGCCGCCGCGCCCGGCAGCGCACCACCACCTACGGCGAGGTGGACGCCGAGCGGCAGGCCATCGCCCGGCGCCACGACGAGGACGTCGACCGGATCATGCTGCCGATCCTGAGCAACTGACGACGGCGGCACCCGTGCCCGCGCGGGCCGGAGGGCGACATTCCCCTCCGGCCCGTCGCTCCTTCCGCGGTGCTCTCGGATGCGTGTGCGACCCCCCGGCGGGCCCGCGCCGGTACGCTGCGGTGGGGCTTCGGGGGAGGGAGAACACACATGGCCGCACTGTGGTCCAGAGACCGTTTGCAGGACTTTCGGGCACGGGTACGGGGCTGTCTCGTCGGTGGCGCGATCGGCGACGCGCTCGGCGCGGGGATCGAGTTCCTGAGTCTCGCGGAAATCCGTGAACAGCACGGATCCGACGGGGTCGCCGGCTACGTGACGGCGTACCACCGACGCGGCGCGATCACCGACGACACGCAGATGACCCTGTTCACGGTGGAGGGGCTGATCCGCGCGCACGTGCGCCGGGACACCGGGGCCTGGCATCCGCCGACCGACCTGCACGGCGCCTACCTGCGTTGGAAGGCCACCCAGAGCGAATGGGGCCCCGACGAGCGCAAGGACGAGGGCTGGCTGGTCCGCGAGGAGTGGCTGTACAGCTCGCGCGCGCCCGGATCCGCGTGCCTGCGCGGGCTGGAGGACGAGAGCGTGATGGGCACGCTGGAGCGGCCCAAGAACCCCGACTCCAAGGGCTGCGGCGCGGTCATGCGCTCCGCGCCGTTCGGCCTGCTGGTCGGCTGGCGGCCCGAGCTGGTCTTCCAACTCGCGGTGGAATGCGCGGTGTTGACCCACGGACACCCCACCGGCTACCTCTCGGCGGGCGCGTTCGCGGTGATCGTGCACGCGGTCATGCAGGGCGCGCCGTTGGAGGAGGGCGTACGGATCGCCCTGGAGCTGGTGAAGTCGCGCCCGGAGCACGCCGAGACGGCGCGGGCGATCGAGGCGGCGCTCGCCGCGGTCCGCGCCGGGGTGCCCTCGCCCGAGCGGGTCGAGGCGCTGGGCCAGGGCTGGACCGCCGAGGAGGCGCTGTCGATCGGGCTGTACTGCGCCCTGGTGGCCCCCGACATGCGCACCGGACTGCTGCTCGCGGTCAACCATGGCGGGGACAGCGACTCGACCGGGTCGATCTGCGGCAACCTGCTCGGCGCCATGCACGGCGACACCGTGCTACCCGCCGACCTGGTCGCCGAACTCGAGGGCCGCGGCGCGATCCTGCAGTTGGCCGACGACTTCGCGATGGAGATGACCCAGGGCACCACGCTGCACGGCCCCGAGGCGGGGGACACGAGCTGGACCCGGCGCTACCCGCCGAACTGAGCGCCGGCCACCCCGGGCACTGCCCGAGGCGGCCGGATCGCCCCGATCAGGGTCGGCGCTCGTCCACCCACGCGCCCGCGACCATCACCGCGCGCACCTGAAGCGTGTCGTCCAGGACCACCAGGTCTGCCTGCTTGCCCGGCTCCAGGGTGCCGATCCGGTCGGCCAGGCCGAGTGCCCGCGCGGGCGTGGCCGAGAGCGAGCGCACCACGTCGGCGATCGGCAGGCCGCCCGCGACACCGTTGCGCAGCGCCTCGTCCAGGGTCAGCGTGCTGCCCGCGATCGAGTCGCCGCCGGCGAGCCGGGCCACCCCGTCCACCACGTCCACGGTCATCACGCCCAGCGGGTAGACGCCGTCCGGCATGCCCGCGGCGCCCATCGCGTCGGTGATGAAGGCGACCCGGTCCGGGCCCGCGCTCGCGTACGCCAGGTTGACCACACTGGGGTGCAGGTGCACGCCGTCGTTGATCAACTCGACCACCGCGTCGCTGTCCTGGAGCAGCGCGGTGACCGGCCCCGGCTCGCGGTGGTGCACGCTGCGCATCGCGTTGAACAGGTGGGTGGCCACACTCGCGCCGGCGGCCAGCGCCGCGTGGGTCTGCCGGTGTGTGCCGTCGGTGTGCCCGACCGCCGCGATCACCCCCTCGTCGGCGAGTCGGCGCACCAGGTCGACCCCGCCCGGCAGCTCCGGGGCCAGGGTGACCATGCGGATCGCGCCGTTCGCGACCTTGAGCAGCGTGCCGACCTCGTCCCGATCCGGCGCGCGCAACTGGGTCGGGTCGTGCGCGCCGCAGCGGGCCGCACTCAG
Source organism: Embleya sp. NPDC059237 (assembly GCF_042754105.1). Lineage (NCBI taxonomy): Bacteria > Bacillati > Actinomycetota > Actinomycetes > Kitasatosporales > Streptomycetaceae > Embleya > Embleya sp. NPDC059237. Next base: position 385,704 of record NZ_JBHZAE010000003.1, read on the forward strand.
ATACGGGCCCTCCAGGTGCAACCCCGCCAGCAGGCCGTCGTGCACGAGCGGGGAGAGCGTGCTCACGATCCGCAGCAGGTCCGCCGGGGACGCGGTGACCAGGCTGGCGACCGTGGTCGTGGTCCCGTGCGAGCGATGGAATTCGGCCACCCGCAGCGCCTCGTCGGGATCGCCGGAGGTGTACGAACCACCCCCGCCGCCGTGCACGTGCATGTCCACGAAGCCGGGCACGATCCAGCCGCCCGCGAGGTCGACCACCGGTTCCAAGCCGTTCGGCCGACCGGGGCCGGCGAAGGCGATCCGTTCACCCACCACGTGCACCGAAGCGCCGTCGACCACCCCGGAGGGCAGCACCACGCGCGCATTGCCGAGCACAGTCACCCGCGCACCTCCAAGGTGTCCCACGCGATCAGTCCGGCGCCTCGGCAACCGGCCTCGTCTCCGAGTGCCGCGGTGACCAGCGGCGGCACGTGTTGGACCACGGCGCGCTCGGCGAGCAGCGTCCGCAAGGGGCTGAACAACTGCTCCCCGGCGAGCGAGAGTCCGCCGCCGATGACCAGCAACTTCGGGTCGTACAGGGCGAGTCCGGTGAGCAGGCCGTCCGCGAACGCGGACAACCCCTGACCCCACACCGCGGCCGCGACCCGGTCGCCCGCGGCGACCCGGGCGACCACCTGGGCCGCGCTCAGCGGCGGGTCGTCGCCCGGCGCGGCCTCGGCGAATGCGTGTGCGATTGCGGGTCCGGAGAAGTGCGCCTCCAGACAACCGACCGCCCCACACGTACATTTACCCCCGCCGGGGCGCACCGTGATGTGCCCGATCTCGCCGGCCTGCCCGTGCGCGCCCGGGTAGGGGCGTCCGTTCAGCACCAGCACCGAGGCGAGCCCGGTGCCGATCGCCACGAACAGGAAATTGTCGCAGTCGCGTCCCGCGCCCAGCCGGCCCTCGGCGAGCGCGCCGGTACGCACGTCGTGGCTCAAAGCCGCCGGTAGCCCCAGTCGGTCGGCGACCAGCGAGCGCAGCGGCACCTCGCGCCACTGGATGCTGGCCGACCACACCGCGACGCCCGCCGTGTCGTCCACGATGCCCGGCACCACCACACCCGCCGCGCGCGGCACCCCGCCGAGTTCGACCGCCCGATCGCGCAGTGCCTCGGCGAAGTCGACGATCCCCGCGACCACCGCGTTGGGGCCGTCGGTGCGTCCGGTCGGGCGCCGCTCGGAGTAGACCAGGCCGCCGTTCGCGTCCACGACGCCGCCCTTGATGTCGGTGCCGCCGACGTCGAGTGCGACGACGCAGTCCGCGCCGGACAGGTCGGACGGCGTGATGTTCACGTGCGGCATCGGCGTCTCAAGTCTGGTAGATGGGGCAGATTGTCGGCCCGAGGGCGGGTGGATCCGAGAATGCGCGTTTGTGCTCACTGGATAGCAGTTGAAAACATGAACATGCAACAGCATCGTTGAGTGAGCGCACCCTCACCGAAACCCCCGACGCGTGACGCGCGCGGGTGGCCGGGGAGGATGGTCGCAACGATCCGACACGAGTCGGGCGGGCTGTCGGACGGGCGGGAGGTCGCGGGTGAGTCGTTACGAGCGGTGGGGTGCACTCCTCGAATTGCTGGCCAAGCACGGCCGGCTGGAGGTCGAGGACGTGGCCTCGGAGCTGGACGTCTCGCCCGCCACGATCCGCCGCGACCTGGACCAGCTCGCACAGCAGCAGATGTTGACCCGCACCCGGGGCGGCGCGGTCGCGCACGCGGTCTCCTACGACCTGCCGCTGCGCTACAAGACCGCCCGACACGCGTCCGAGAAGCAGCGCATCGCGCAGGCGGTGGCGGCCCTGGTCAAGCCGGGGGAGACGGTCGGGATCAACGGCGGCACCACGATGACCGAGGTGGCTCGCGCGCTGGTGGCCCGGGCCGATCTGTACACCGAGGGCGACTCGAACGCGCAGGCGTTCACGATCGTCACCAACGCGCTCAACATCGCGGGCGAGCTCGCCGTGCGGCGGCACGTGAAGATCGTGCTCACCGGCGGGGTGGCGCGCCCGCAGTCGTACGAGCTGATCGGCCCGCTCGCCACCGGGATCCTGCGCGAGGTGGCTTTGGACGTGGCCATCCTGGGCGTCGACGCGATCGACGTCGAGCACGGCGCGAGCGCGCACCACGAGGGCGAGGCGAGCATCAACCAGTTGATGGCCGCCGGCGCCGGTCGGGTCGTGGTGGCCGCCGACTCGTCCAAGCTGGGCCGCCGCGCGTTCGCCCGGATCTGTCCGCTGGACCGGGTCGGCGTGCTCGTGACCGACACCGCCGCCCCCGAGGAGGCCACCGCGGCGTTCGTGGACGCGGGCGTGCGGGTCATCCGGGTCTGACGGGTGGGTCGTTCGGGTCCGTTCGGGTCCGTTGGGGTCGTTCGAGTCGTTCGGGTCCGAGACCCACCGAAACTCCGGCCGAAACTCCGGGCATTGTCGCCTGTCAATGCTGCCGAATCGTTTTTCCAACCAACTCTCCGGCCGGTGTGACGCGCAATTCGCGCACAACCGGAATGGATCATTCGAAGAAGCGTCGATGGACCACTTCAAGATCCAATAGGCGTCCTCCGTGCCGGTTCTACGCATCCGCGCCCGCACGGGTAACGAATTGCCCGGCAAACTGCCTCGACCTCTCCAACCAATCGCAGGATTGGTGTAGACCTTTCTTCCGGCGAGGTGTTGACTGCCGACACGGCGAGTCCGCAAAATGCTCGATGCTGCTCAAGAGTTTTCTCCAAATCCGTGTTGCGAACAGTTTTGCGCATGTGCACGCATGGGGTTTAGCGCCACGAAACCCTGCCCAACGGTCCTGTTTTCCCGAAGGCATGAAGGCGGTTCTGCGATGAAGCGGCACCAGATGGCATTGGCGGCGACAGGACTGTCGGCCGCACTGCTTCTGTCAGCGTGTGGTGGGTCGGACGACGACAGCGACGACAGCAAGGGGGCGACCCCCGGCGCCTCCGGGCCCGGTGCTCCCGCCGGCGCCCCGAAGGACGGCACGATCAAGTTGGTCGTGGCGGACTACGGCAGCGGCGACGGCAGCATGCAGAAGTATTGGAACGGGGTGATTTCGAGCTTCAACGCGAAGTACCCCGGGATCAAGGTGAACCTGCAGGTCATCAACTGGGATGACATCGACAAGCAGGTCGCGACCATGGTCCAGAACAACGAGATGCCCGACCTGCTGCAGACCGGCGGTTACGCGGACAAGGTCGTCGACGACCTGCTCTACCCGGTCGACGACATCATGTCGCCCGAGACCAAGGCCGACTTCGTGGAGTCCTTCACCCCGGCCGCGACCGTGAAGGGCAAGCAGTACGGCATTCCCTTCACCTCCAGCACCCGGCAATTGATCTACAACACGGATCTGTTCACCAAGGCCGGCATCACCGAGCCGCCGAAGACCTGGGACGAGCTCAAGGCCGCCGCGACCAAGCTCAAGTCCGCCGGCGTGGCGACGCCCTTCGGCCTGCCGCTCGGCAAGGAGGAGGCCCAGGGCGAGTTCATGAACTGGGCGCTGGGCAACGGCGGCGGTTACCAGACCAACGGCAAGTACACGGTCAACAGCCCGGCCAACGTCGAGGCGCTGAACTGGGTCAACGACAACCTGGTCAAGACCGGACTGACCGAGTCCAACCCCGGCACCAAGAACCGCAAGGACGTCTACACCGACTTCTACGGCGGCAGTGTCGGCATGGTGAACAGCAACCCCACCATGATCGCCACGCTGAAGAAGGACTACCCCAACCTCAAGTACGCGACGGCGCCCATCCCCGGCAAGACCGGCCCGCTGAACGAGACGCTGGGTGTCTGCGACTGGATGATGGCGTTCAAGAAGAACGGCCACAAGGACCAGATCAAGGCGTTCGTGGACCACGCGTTCAGCACCGAGCAGCAGATCAAGTTCCAGGAGCAGTACAGCTTCCCGCCGGTGACCAAGTCGGTGATGGCCAAGATGACGGCCAACCCCGCCAACGCCGGTCTCAAGCCGTACATCGACCTGCTGCCGAAGGCGAAGTTCTACCCGCTCAACGACGTCGCGTGGGACGTGCTCTCGCCCAAGATCAAGGAGCAGCTCGGCAGCGCGGTCTCCGGCAAGTCCCCCAAGGACGTGCTCGACCAGCTCCAGAAGGAAGCCGAGTCGGCCGTCGCCCAGCAGAAGAGCTGACGCCGCACCGGACAAGTCCGCGCACCGAACGAGGAGGACGGCCCCGTGGCCGAAACCGCCGTACGCAGAGCGCCTTCCGTGGGCACCAGAGTCAAGAAGGCGCTCGCCCCGCTGCCGTGGATCGGCCCGGCCGTCCTCCTGATCGGTCTCGTGGTCCTGTGGCCCGTGGTCGTGATGGTCTGGAGCTCCTTCCAGCGCATCCGCCGCACCGGCATCGTGGTGGGCCCCAACGGCACCGACAACTACACCAAGCTGTTCGACGAACCGGACTTCGTGGCCGTGTTGTGGAACACCGTGGTCTGGGTGCTGGTGGTGGTCGCCATCACGCTCGTGTTGTCGCTGTTCCTGGCCCAGCTGTTCAACCAGCACTTCCCGGGCCGACGCTTCGCCCGCTGGGCGATGATCGTGCCGTGGGCGGCGTCGGTCTTCATGACCGCCGTCGTGTTCAAGTGGATGCTGCACGAGACCCACGGCGTGATCAACACGCTGATGGTCGACCTGCACCTGATGGACGCGGGCAAGGACTGGCTGGGCAGGCCGTCCACCGCGATGCCGTGGATGATGGCGGTCGCCGTCTTCGTCTCGCTGCCGTTCACCACCTACACCCTGCTCGCGGGGCTGCAGACGGTGCCCGGTGAGGTGTACGAGGCGGCCCGGATCGACGGCGCGTCCACGTGGCGCACCTACCTGTCGATCACCCTGCCGCTGCTCAAGCCCGCGATCCTGGTCGCGGTCGTGATCAACCTGATCAACGTGTTCAACTCGTTCCCGATCATCTGGGCGATGACCAACGGTGGTCCGGGCTACGAGACCGCGACGACCACGGTGTTCATGTATCAGCTCAAGGCGTCGGACATCGGCGAGAGCGCGGCGATGTCCGTGGCCAACTTCGCGATGATCATCATCCTGGTCGCGTTCTTCCTCGTCGTCAGCCGCGGGAACAAGGAGACCGACCGATGAGCACCGTCGTGACCGCCGAGCCGGACGCCGGCGCCCCGCAAGGACCTGCGGGCGTGGCCGGCGGCAAGGGGAGCAGGCGCGGGAAGCCCGTACTCGGGGGCTCGAAGTACAGCCAAAAGCAGCTGTGGTTCGGTGCGCTCGCGTGGGTGATCGCGATCGTGTTCGTGGCGCCGTACATCGAGATGGCGATCACCGCCCTGCGACCGAAGGACGAGTTGACCAGCGACGGCTATGTGCCGTCGAAGTTCGAGTGGGCCAACTTCGTCGACGTCTGGGACAAGTCCACGCTCGGCGACAACCTCAAGGTCTCGTTGCTGGTCGCGGGCATGTCGACGCTGCTCGTGCTGGTGGTCTCGCTGCCCGCGGCCTACTACACCGCGCGCAAACGGTTCCGCGGCCGGGGCGTCTTCCTGATGCTGGTGCTGGTCACCCAGATGTTCCAGCCGACCTCGCTCCTGGTGGGCCTGTACCGCGAGTTCTACATCCTGGATCTGCTCGACTCGTACTGGGCGCTCGTGCTGGTCAACGGCGCGTTCAACCTGGCCTTCTCGGTGTGGATCCTGACCGCCTACTTCAGCGCGATCCCGGTCGAGCTGGAAGAGGCCGCGATGATCGACGGTGCCTCCCGTCTCGGGGCACTGCGTCGGGTCACGCTGCCGCTGGCGATGCCGGGCATCGTCACCGCGGTCATCTTCACCTTCATCGCGGCGTGGAACGAGTTCACTGTCGCGCTGGTCCTGGTGACCACCCCCGACAAGCAGCCGTTGACGGTCGGGATCAACAGCTTCCTCGGCGCCTACCGGGTCGAGTGGCAGTACCTGTTCGCCGGGTCGGTGGTGGCGATCGTGCCGGTGGTGATCCTGTTCGCGTACATCGAGAAGCACGTCGTGTCGGGGTTGACGGCGGGGTCGGTGAAGTAGGTCGGGAGCGGTCGCCCGAATCGTTTCGGGCGGTCGTGCTCGACCCCGGACGACGCGAAGCCCACAGGTCTCGGGGGCCTGTGGGCTTCGGCGTGTCCGGGCGCGGATCCGTGCGGGCGGTTACGGCAGGGTGATGTGGTACGCCTTGCGCAGCGTCTCGTGCACGGTCCACACCGTCTCGTCGCCCTCCTGGAGCACGCACGCGTCGCCGGGGCCGACCTCGATCGTCGCGCCGCCGCGGATCTCGATCGTGGCGCGGCCGGAGACCACCACGAACAGCTCGTTGGCCTCGGTGTCGGTCACCACGCCGGGGGTGATCTGCCAGATGCCGCGGATCTGCCTGCCGTCCTCGGACTCCCACAGGACCTTGCCCGAGACCTCGGGCGTGCCGGAGACGATCTGCGCCGGGTCGAGCGGGTCGGCTTCGAGCTCGGCGTCGGGGATATGGACGGCAAAGGTAGACATGCGGCGGAGCATATAGGCCAACCGGACGGCCGCCGCTAGCGGGTGATTCGTAGGCTTTTCCGGCGAATCACCGTGCCGGTGCGGTCCCGCGTCGGTATCGGCGGGCACAATGCCCGAGAGCGGGTCGACGGGCCCGCCCGAGGCACCGAAGGGAAGACCGATGGGTGAGGAGCACGACGTGCGGCCGGAGCCGCCCGTGATTCCCGGGCAGGGCGCCGCGGCGACCGCACCCGACGCGACCCCGGCCGGCGGCCTGTCCGAGCGGGACCGGGACATCCTCGAATTCGAGCGCCAGTGGTGGAAGCACGCCGGCGCCAAGGAACGTGCCGTGCGCGACCGCTTCGGCTTCTCCGCGACCCGCTACTTCCAGGTACTGAACACCCTGCTCGACCGGCCCGAGGCGCTCGAACACGACCCGATGCTGGTCCAGCGGCTGCGTCGGCTGCGCGAGGCCCGCCAGCAGGCCCGCTCCACCGTGCGTCGTACCGGGCACTGAGAGGCCCGGGTGTTCACGCGCCGCAAGGACGAGTACGACGTATTCGACGGCTTCGGCCGCTACGGCCTGATCTGGACCAACGAGAACTCGGGAGCACCCGACCCGGAGCAGGCCGCCCCGGGAGAGGGGGAGGCCGAGGTGGACGCCGGGCGCGAACTGATCGGCGGCCTGCGGATCGACGACTCGCCCGCGCCGACCAGGTCCCGGCGAAGCCTGATCGTGCCGGCGGCCGTACTGGCGGCCCTGGCCCTGGTCGGCGCGCTCGCCATCGCGCAGGAGGAACCCGCGACGCGGGCGGCGGCGGATCGGGCGGCCCGGCACACTCGGGCGGCGGCGCCCGCCCCGGTCCCCGCGCCGGCGTCCGCCCGCCCGGTACCGCCCGCCCCCGCGCCCCCGGTCCCGAGGGGCAGCCGAGGCAAGGTCGTCGTGCTCGACCAGACCAAGGTCCCGGCACTGGCCAAGCGCATGGCCCGCCGCCTGGAGGCGGCCGGCTGGGAGGTGACCGGAACCGACACCTTCCGCGGCGCCGTCCCGGCGACCACCGTCTACCACCCCGCCGACCTGGCGCCGCAGGCCCGAGCCCTGGCCGCCGCCCTCCCGGGGATCAGCCGTGTCAAGCCCGCCTTCGCCGGCATCCCGCGGCACCGGCTGACGGTGATCGTGGTCGACGACCAGGTGGTCCCGTTGGCGGATCGGATGCTGGGGTCGCTGACCACGCGGTAGCGACCGGGGCGCGGGAGGAACGTGTTGCCCGCGCGGGCTCGTAGGGAGCGCGGCGCCCGGCGGCGTGGCCGGGAATCCGCGTCGCACTCCGGCGGCGGGTTAGGTTGGTCGACATGACCTCGAACCGGTCCACGCTGCCCGAACCCACCACGCCCGCCGGCCGGGTCGGCCTCGCCGCGCTGCTCGACGCACCCGCCCAGGCGGTCGTCGCGCTCGATTTCGACGGCACGCTCGCCCCGATCGTCGACGATCCGGAGCATGCCCGCGCCGATACGCGCGCGGTCCTGGCGCTGTCCCGACTGACCCCGCATCTGGCCGCGGTGGTGATCGTCACCGGGCGGCCCGCCGCGGTCGCGGTGGAGTACGGCCGCTTTCGCGGCGTCGCCGGTCTGGAGAACCTCGTCGTGCTCGGCCACTACGGCCTGGAGCGCTGGGACGCGGCGACCGGGCGGGTCAGCGCCCCGGAGCCGCCGCGCGGGGTGCACGAGGTGCGGCTCGAACTGCCCGACCTGCTGCGCTCGCTCGACGCGTGGAGCACCACGTGGACCGAGGACAAGGGCAGCGCGCTGGCCGTGCACACCCGCCGCGCCCCCGATCCGCAGGCCACCCTCGACCTGCTGCGCGGCCCGCTCGGCGAACTGGCGAAGCGGCACGACCTGGTCGTCGAACCCGGGCGCTACGTACTGGAGTTGCGCCCCCGGGGGATGGACAAGGGGCGCGCGCTGACCGGCTTCCTCGCCGAACGCCGGGCCGCGACGGTGTTGTTCGCCGGGGACGACCTCGGCGACCTCGCCGCGTTCGAGGCCGTCGAGGACCTGCGCGGACAGGGCGTGGCCGGGCTCACCGTGTGCAGCGGCTCGGCCGAGGTGCACGCCCTCGCCGAACGCGCCGACCTGGTTGTGGCCGGCCCGGAGGCAATCGCGGACCTGCTCGACGCGCTCGCCGACGCGGTGGAGGGCCGGTAGAGCCCGCTTTAAGCATCCCCCTCGCCGCACGGCTCCGGTGTGCCGTCCGCGATCGCGAAGCGGGCCCTGGGGTCGAGCAGCAACGTGACCTTCACGCCCGCCGGTTGAGCCGTACGCACGCTCAGGTCCGGGGAGACCCGGATCCCGTGTTCGGTCAACGTCGCGCGCGCCGCCGCGTATTGGGCCGGGGTCAGGCGGTAGGCGCAGGGTGGTTCGAGCGGCGCCGCCCGGGTCGCGGGCAGGTCGTCGGCGCCGTCCAGGTACACCCGCTCCGGGCCGTGCTCGGATCGGGCGCGCGAGGCGCGGACCGCCGACGCGACGGCCTCGCCGCGTTCGGCCGCCATCCGCAGCGTGGCGCGGGCGGCCACCAGGTGCGCCCCCACCCGACGGCGGTGGAGCAGGGCCGCGTCGGCCCGCTCCAGGGCCGATGTGGGGTTGGCGTCGACCTCGACCAGGACCGCGACCGCGTGGTCGAGCGCCGCCGCATTGCGCAGCAGGCGCTCGTCCCCGTCGCCGCCGAGTCGGCGCCCCGCCGGGTCCACGCCGTACACGTCCGACGCCCACCCCGCCGCGCGCAGCGCCGATCCGATCCGATCGCGCGCCAACTCTGTGGCCAGTCCGCGCAGTTCGGGGTCGACGTTGAGATTGCGCGGCCACAGATACAGGGTCGGCGCGACGTAGGCGTCCGCCGGCACGTCGAACTCGTGCAGGTCGTGCACGATGTGCGGACGCGTCTCGCGCAGCACCCGCCGGACGGCCCGCGCCTCGGGCGAGGCCACCGCCAAGTGGTCGCGGTTGAGGTCCACCCCCTCGGCCGTCGCCCGGGTGCCCGCCGCCAGACCGTCGGGGTTGGGCGTGGGCAGCACCAAAACGGTGACCCGCTCCAGGAGTCGGCGACCGGCGGCCGAGCGGTCGTCGGCCAGGTCCCGGACCAGCTTCAGGCACGCCTCGCGCCCGGCCGGCTCGTCACCGTGCTGGCCGCACACGAACAACACCCGGATCGGCTCGGGCACCGTACGCACCCCGGATACCGTGATCAGCTCCACGTCCCGGCCGCGCGCGCTTCCGCCCACCCGGGTCACCGTCACCCGCGCCGGCGCCCACCCGGCGCGATCGGGGCCCGGTGCCGCCGCGATCAGCTCGCGCATGAGGTCCCGCTCCTCCGCCGGGGTGGTCCAGGACAGGCCGCCCCGACGCTCGAACCCCGTGGTGGTCCGGCCGCCGCGACCGCCGCTCGCCGGTGCCGGGCCGAGCGCGACGCCGGCCACCAGCGCCACCAGCAGCATCGATCTCGCCGCGCGCGTCGTCCACGTCCGCCACGCCCTCATCCGTGCACCACCGTCCCCTCCCACGCGCAAGTCCCCCGACCCCTGCGGGACTTGCCCGAATTGCACACCCGGAACGGCGGGAATCGCACACCCGGGACACCGAGCATGGCCCGGCAAAGGGAGTTGATGGCAGAGCCCGACTGGCCTAGGCTCGCTGATTCCGCTGTCCCACCCAGTGCAGTGATCGGGAGCCGTGATCGGTGCCCGGCACCGGTGGGCCGCGCGGGCCGCCACCCCAATCGGGCAGCCGGCCCGTGCCCTCGCAGGGGCGCACCAGGACGGGCCACCGAGCCCGGCCGGGCTCCGATATGTCAGCGCCACGAATCGGAGACAGTCATGTCCGCGCCCGCCGCCGTCCCCGACCCCACCCTGCCCGCCGACCCCGCCCCGACCGCCGCCGACCGGGCCGAGGCGAACCCCGGCACCGACGCGCTCGCCGTCGAACGCGCCTACCTGGACGCCTCCCGCGCCGCCCTGCGCCGCATGCGCGAGGAAACCGAGGCACTGGACCTGCGCGACGTCGGCGCCACCGCCGTCGCGACCGAGACCGCCCGGCACCTGATCGCCAAGCGGCTCGCCGCGCTCGGCGACCACGCCGGATCCCCGTTGTTCTTCGGCCGGATCGACGGCCGCTTCGCCGACGGCGTCGAGGGTGTCGAGCCGATCGAGGTCACCGCCGACCCGGACAAGGCCGTCGAGTCGTTCTGGATCGGCCGCCGGCACGTGCACGACGAACTCGGCGACCCGATGGTGGTGGACTGGCGCGCCCCGCTGTCGCGCTCCTTCTACCGGGCCAACCGGGCCGATCCGCTGGGCGTCGAACTGCGCCGTCGGTTCGGCTGGACCGCCGGCGAGCTGACCGCGTTCGAGGACGAGCACCTGACCGACCCCGACGAGGCGGAGAGCGCCAGTGGGATCCTCGCGGCCGAGATCGAGCGTCCCCGCGTCGGCCCGATGCGCGACATCGTCGCCACCATCCAGCCGGAGCAGGACGAGATCGTACGCTCCGACCTCGGCCACACGCTCTGCGTCCAGGGCGCGCCCGGCACCGGCAAGACCGCCGTCGGCCTGCACCGCGTGGCCTGGCTGCTCTACGCCTACCGCGACCGTCTCGCTCGCAGCGGCACCCTCGTGGTCGGCCCGAACCGCTCCTTCCTCGACTACATCCAGCAGGTGCTGCCCGCTCTCGGCGAGGTCGAGGTCGGCCAGACCACCGTCGAGGACCTGGTCACCCGCACGTCCAAGATCAAGGTCCGGGCCCTCGACGAAGCGGTGCCCGGCACGATCAAGGGCGACGCGCGGATGGCCGCGGTGCTGCGCCGCGCGGTCTGGTCCGGTCTGAGCGAACCGCGGGAGTCGGTGGCCGTGGTCCGCGACTCGCGCACCTGGCGGCTCGCGGTGTACGAGGTCGAGGAGCTGGTCACCGCGCTGCGCGGGCGCGACGTGCGCTACGGCGCCGCGCGCGACATGCTCCGGCAGCGGATCGCGCACGCGTTGTTGACCAAGATGGAGGAGCGCGGCGAATCCCCCGACGACCGGGTGCAGGACGCGGTCGCGCGCAGCCGGCCGGTCAAGGCGGCGGTGGACGCGATCTGGCCGGCGGTGGACCCGCTCAAGCTGGTCTTCCGGCTGCTGAGCGAACCCGAGTTCCTGGCCGCCTGCGCGGACGGCATCCTGACCGCCGACGAACAGGCCGCGATCGGCTGGGCCAAACCCCCGCGCTCGGCGGGCGCCGCGCGCTGGACCGTGGCCGACGCGGTGCTCGTGGACGAGACCGCCGACCTGCTCCACCGCACCGGCGGCTACGGGCACGTGGTGATCGACGAGGCGCAGGACCTGTCCCCGATGCAGCTGCGCGCGGTCGGCCGGCGCTGCCCCACCGGCTCGGCCACCGTGCTCGGCGACATCGCGCAGGGCACCACCCCGTGGGCCACCCCCGGCTGGGCCGAGACGCTGCGCCACCTCGGACACGAGGGAGCCAGGATCGAGGAACTGACCCGGGGCTTTCGGGTGCCGCTGCAGATCCTGGAGTTCGCGAGCCGGTTGTTGCCGCTGATCGCCCCCGGCCTGGCGCCGGCCTCCTCGGTCCGGCAGGCGGCGGGTGCCCTGGAACTGCGCGCGGTCGAGCCGGACGAGCTGGCCGCGCGGTCCGCCGAGGCGGCCGTCGAACTGCTCGACCACGAGGGCTCGATCGGCCTGATCTGCGCGGACGCGCGAGTACCCGAGGTCGCCGCCGCCCTGCGGGCGACCGACGTCGCACACCGGGTCCTGGGTACGGACGGCGATCTCGACGCGGCCCGGATCAGCGTGGTCCCGGCATCGCTGGCCAAGGGCCTGGAGTTCGACCACGTAGCGGTCACCGAGCCGGCCGAAATCGTCGCCGCCGAAGCCCAGGGCCTGCGCCGTCTCTACGTGGTACTGACCCGCGCGGTCTCCGGCCTGATCGTCCTACACGCAGCCCCCCTGCCCACCCCTCTGACAACCCCTTAGCCCCACCCCCGCCCACGCCCGAAGCCGCCGCCCGCCGGCACACAGGCCCCCGACTCGCCCACCCCGTGGCGCGTCAGCGCCCCCGACCCGGGCCGACCCTGGAGATCGACGCGCGAAGCGCGGAGAGCGGCGGAGCCGCGAGTTTTGGGCCGGGTGACCCGGAGCGAAGCGGAGGGGCACCCGGCCCCGAGCGAGGGGCCGCTTTTCTGCGGAGGAGCGAAGCGGGGGAGCAGAAAAGTGGTGCCTCGCGAGCCGGCGCAAAGCGCCCAACAAAAAGGAGTGAACCGCGTGTGTCGAACCGGTTGGTGGTCGGCTTCGCTCGCTCGTTCTGCCATGCTGGCCAAGTGGAACGCATCCAGGAGTCCGCGACCGTGACGCTGCGGGACCAGTGGGCCCGGCTCGTCGGTGAGCACGCCGAGGCCGGCGCCGTCGTCGAGAGCCTGCTGGCGCGCTATGCCGAGCCGCACCGCCGCTATCACGACACCGACCATCTGCGCACCGTGCTCGACCTGATCGGCGAACTGGCCTACGAGGCCGACGACGCCGACGCGGTCATGCTCGCCGCGTGGTTCCACGACGCGGTCTACGACCCGGCCCGGGCGGACAACGAGGAGCGCAGCGCGCGCCTCGCCGAGCGCGGGCTGCGCGAGGCGGGCGTGGCGCCGGCCCTGGTGGCCGAGACGGCGCGCCTGGTCCGGGTGACCGCCGAGCACGCGCCCGGCGAGCACGACCACAACGCCCACGTGTTGTGCGACGCCGACCTGGCCATCCTGGCCGCCGACCGGGAGCGCTACGAGGCGTACACCGCGGCGGTGCGCGAGGAGTACGCGTTCGTCCCGGACGAGGCGTTCCGCGCCGCCCGGGCCGCCGTACTGCGCGACCTGATGTCGCTGCCCCGGCTGTTCCACACCCGCCTGGGCGCGGCGCGCTACGAGGAGGCGGCCCGCTTCAACATGCGCGCCGAACTGGAGCGTCTGGAAGGCAGCATCCCGCGCCAACAGTCCTGAACCCGGTCCGCCGGATCCCGATCCGAGCTCCGGCTCGGCGCCCGGGGCCCGCGGCGCGCCCGGCCGGGGTCAGCGCGGGCTGTACCGCTTGCGCCGGCGCAACCCCGCCCTGGTCAGCCGGACCACCAGCTCCCGGCTGGAGACCGGCTCGGCTCCCCGCTCCAGCGCGCGGGCGTACAGATCGGCCGGCACGTCGTAGTGGTCCCGGTCGAACGCGCGTTCCGGTGCACCGAGTTCGCGCGCGAACTCGTGCAACTCGGCATGCGAGACGTCACTGACCAGGTGCGACCACAGCCGCCCGCGTCCGGGCCAGGCCGGGGGATCGATGAGAAGAGCCACGGGCTCGATTCTCGTACACATTCGGCTCCGCCGCGGTCGGGCGCCCGCCGGCCCCCCGCGATCACCCACACTGGGCACATGAGCAAGGATCCCACCGACGTCGCCCTGCTGACCGCCCGCGCCCTGGTCCTGGCCGACCTGCGCACGCACGGCGCCGAGACCCCCGAGACGGTGACCGTCGTCGAGCACGCCCTGGTCGAGCGCAAGTGGTGGGTCGAGCAGTGGCCCGACGGCGCCGCCTACGTGCCCGGCCTGATCGGCCAGGACGTGCAGGAGGCGCTGGCCGAGCAGGGCCGGGTGTGGCCGCCGTGCCCGTTGCACGACGACCACCCGCTCTACCTCGAACCCGAACTCGGCGAGGACCCACACTGGGTCTGCGAGCGGGCCGGCACCGTGATCGCCCCGCTCGGCGCGCTGACCTCGACTCAGCCGCCGAACGAGCGCGCGGTCAAGGACGCGTAGATCGGCCGGTCGGCGCCCACCGCGTACGCGCCGACCCAGCCCTCGCCCTCGGCGCGACCCACGGTGACCCCGGCGTGGACCACCTCCCGGGTCGTGGTCACCACCTGGTCGGCGCCGGCGCCCAGAGCCGCCTCGGCCCGCCGCTGCTCCTCGGCGTCGGCGGCCCGCAGCGCCTCGGCGAGCACGTCGTACGGGTCGCCGGCCGCCGCGCCGTCGCCGCCGGGCAGGGTCAGTACGGTCCGACTCGGCGGTGGGTCGGCCGGGTCGTGCAGACCGTGGCGGATTGCCTCCGCGCCGTAGCAGAACCGGATCAGCGGCGCCCACATCGCCGACCAGTACGCCCGCGAGGGCGCCCGCTCGATCCCGGCGACCTCGCCGTCGAGCAGCACCACCGCGCCGACCTGATCCGGCACGCACTCGAACTCGGCGACGAAGCGCTCCAGTTCGAGGGCGTAGTGCTTCGTGAACAGCACCAGGTTGCCGGTCTCGGCGAGGCCGGCGGAGGCGTTGAACCGCTGTACGGCCGGCCACAGCCGGCTGTACCCGTCCGTGTCGGCACTCGCCGAGGCGGCGGCGCGCAGCGTGAGCGGCAACACGGCGAGCGGCTGCGGCCCCGCCGGGATCAGCCCGGACTGGGTCTGCTGCACGCACATCGCCGCGTCGAACGCCAGCTCGCTCGAGGGCTCGACCAGCGCGGCCCGGGGCATCGCGTGGTCCTGCGCGCTGCGCTCGACGAGCACCGCGAGGTGACACGGGACCAGCGCGACATGCGGGCTGTGGTTGACGAAGGTGAGCGTGCCGTAGCCACTGGTGCCGATCCACAGATCGGTGGGCACGGTGACGGTCGGCGCGTCGACGGTGTCGCCGAGCAGCGGCAGCACCTGCATACGACCGACGCTCTGCACCCGTCCGAGGGTGCAGTCGGCCAGCAGGTCGCCGATCGGCAGCGTGTCGTGGGCGAGGGTGGTCATGCGGTCACCTCCGGGTGGGCCAGGCGCAGCAGCGCGGGTATGGCGGCGGTCGGGTCGGCGGCCAACATCAGTCGGCACCAGGCGAGTTCGAGGGCTTCGGGACGGTGGACGGGGGCAAGCGGCAGGTCCGGCGCGTAGCCGCGCAGGCCGCCCGCCTCGGCGGCCAGGACGGGGGAGAGCTGGACCACCGGCACCGCGACGCCGAGGGTGCGCGCCGCGTCGAGCACCTGGGCGAACCGGCCGGCGGGCGCGTTTTCGTAGCCGTCGCCGACCACCACGATCAGCTCCGCGCCGGTACGCAGCGCGGCGATCAGGGCCTCGGCGGCGGCGGTCGGGCCGGCGGGGTGGACCAGCCGGCCGTCCGGGACGCCGCCGATCCACACGTCGTGGCAGGTGCCCGCCGCCGCCCGCAGTGCGTCGCGCAAGGCGAGCACGGCGGCGATCGGCCGCAGCGGCTGGTCGGTGCCGCCGCGCATGGAGGCGGAACCGTCCAGGACGAGGGCGATCCGGCGGCCGGCCAGGTCGAGTCCGGCCGCGGTGCGCGCGGCGCGCCGGTCGAGCGCGGCGGCGACCTCGGCGGTCATGCCCTCGGCGAACGCGTACAGGTAGAGCCGGACCGCGTCGTAGCGGTCGAGGTCGACCTCGACCACCACGCCCGCCCGAGCGGCCTGCCGCTGTCCGGCCAGCCGCTGTCCGACAGTGAGCCGGGCGGCGGTCAGCTCCAGGACGCGGGCCGGCTTCTCGTTTGGGTGGAACCGGCCGCGCAGCCCCTCCAGGGTTTCGAGCGGCAACGCCGCGCCCGCTTCCAGGTCGGTGCGGGCTGCCCGGTACGCGACCGGGAGCGGCAGCGTGTACGGCCCCTCGGCGCCGAGCACGAACGCGACGCACTCGCGCACCGCGGCAGGATCGGTCCGGTCGGCCGCCCAGCGGTCGATCTCGCGGGCGAGGATGCGGTGTTCCTTCGGGTCGAGTTCGCCTCCGGCGAGTCGCTTGGTCAAGATCGCGCGCAGGATGCCGCTCAGCCGCAGACCCCACGCGTGCCGCAGGGCGCCGGCCAGCTTGTCCCGGTAGCGCACCGACCACAGTTCCAGGGCGGTGGAGCCGAGCACGGTGCGCAGGATCAGTCGGCGCACCCGCGCGTTGTTCACCCGCCGCTCGGCCAGCAGGGCGAACAGCTTGAGCCGGCGCGGCACGGTCAGCGCGGCGACCGCGGCGTGGACGGCGTCGCCGTCGTGCTCGTGCGCGGGCGTGCCGAGCAGGTGCAACACGCCGAGCTGCCGGCTGCGGTCGGTGGCCCCGGGGGAGCACACCAGGCCCGCGTACAGCCGCCGGTCCAGCGCGGCCATCGCGCGGTGCGCGTCCTCTTCGAGGGCGAGCTGCTCGTCGCGGGTGTTGTAGAAGGAGGCTCGTCCGGTCGCTGCCACGGCGACGTCCAGGAAACGCACGACGGTGGCGGCGGCCTCGGCACGGGCGGGGTTGTCGGCGCTGAGCGCGCGCACGATCTCGGTCTCGGTCATCGAAATGGGCTCCCCCGTGGGCACCCGGGGCAGGTCGCGGGTCCGGTGTTGGTCTCGGTACGTAGCCGGGACCGCTTCCAACCCATGGGAAACGGCACTGTACGAACACGCAGTTCCCCGGGTGCGATGGCATGCGACTTCGGGCAGGTCACGGGTCCCGGATAGGGATTCGAACCCCAAGCACCCCAAAAGCGCTTGTACGCCATGACAGAAGGAACACGTAGTTCCCGAAGTCGCGTCACGAGCCTACGAGCGAGCGACCGGCGATGCCGGCGAATATCGGCTCAGCCGGGGAAGTCCGAGGTGTCGAGATCGATCCCGAACGGTTCGGGCAGGGCGATCGAACGTCCGAACGACACACGATGAATGCGCTGGTGAAACCGACCATTGGGCTCGAAATGCAGGGCGACCTCCGGACCGTAGGCGCCCCAGCGGTCGACGACCAGGTACAGCGGAACCCGAGCACCCGCATACGCCCGACGCCTGTCCTCGCGGTCGTGATCCGTTCCGGGCCGCGCGGCGATCTCCACGACGAGCGCGGCATGCTCGGCGGATATCGGCAGGGTGTCGTCGTCGACGGAAATCGACGGATCGTCCTCGGGCATGATCACCAGATCGGGGGTGTACAGCCGATTCGACGGGATCAGATGCACGGCGGGGGCCTCGAAGCTCGCACAACCTTTCGGCGTGGCGCCCGCCAGAGCCCTGTGGATTCGTGCCGCGATCAGGCCGTGCTCTTTTCCCGGGGGCGGTGTCATGGTGATGTACTCGCCGGGGATCTCGGCGCGCCATCCCTTGGGGACGTTCAACTCCCGCCACGTGGTCATGAGCATGTCCCACATGGTGCGGTCGTCGGGGTCGGTCGTGTCCGCCTCGTTCGTGGGTGTGCTCGTGTCGGCCACCTCGTTCGCCCTTCACCTCGGTCCGTGTCGTTTCGGAGCGACGCTACGGGTCACGGGCTGGCCCGTGCGGCCCGAGTCGCCGGCGCCACTCGAACGAGCGAACGTGTTTCGAACCGTGCTGGAAGGGTCCGCCGGCACGCGAAAGAGGCGGCCCCGAAGGGGACCGCCTCTCGCGTGGAGCTACCGACCGGGTGGGTCGGGACTACCGATCCTCAGCGGATCAGAAGTCCATGCCGCCCATGTCCGGGGCGCCGCCGCCGGCCGGAGCGGCGTTCTTCTCCGGCTTGTCGGCGATGACGGCCTCGGTGGTCAGGAACAGCGCGGCGATCGACGCGGCGTTCTGCAGCGCGGAACGGGTGACCTTCGCCGGGTCGATGATGCCCTCGGCGATGAGGTCCACGTAGTCGCCGGTCGCGGCGTTGAGGCCGTGACCCGGGGTCAGGTTGCGCACCTTCTCCACAACCACGCCGCCCTCGAGGCCGGCGTTGACCGCGATCTGCTTGAGCGGGGCCTCGACGGCCAGGCGCACGATGTTCGCGCCGGTGGCCTCGTCGCCGTCCAGGTCGAGCTTGTCGAACGCGATGGTGGACGCCTGGAGCAGGGCCACGCCACCACCGGCGACGATGCCCTCCTCGACGGCGGCCTTCGCGTTGCGCACCGCGTCCTCGATGCGGTGCTTGCGCTCCTTGAGCTCGACCTCGGTCGCGGCACCGGCCTTGATGACCGCCACGCCGCCCGCGAGCTTCGCCAGGCGCTCCTGGAGCTTCTCGCGGTCGTAGTCCGAGTCGGAGTTCTCGATCTCGGCGCGGATCTGGTTGACCCGACCCGCGACCTGGTCCGAGTCACCGGCGCCGTCGACGATGGTGGTCTCGTCCTTGGTGACGACGACCTTGCGGGCGCGGCCGAGGAGTTCGAGACCGGCGGTGTCGAGCTTGAGGCCGACCTCCTCGGAGATGACCTGGCCACCGGTGAGGATGGCGATGTCGCCGAGCATGGCCTTGCGACGGTCGCCGAAGCCCGGAGCCTTGACGGCGACGGACTTGAAGGTGCCGCGGATCTTGTTCACGACGAGCGTGGCCAGGGCCTCGCCCTCGACGTCCTCGGAGATGATCATGAGCGGCTTGCCCGACTGCATGACCTTCTCGAGGAGCGGGAGGAGGTCCTTCACCGAGGTGATCTTCGAGTTGACGATGAGCACGTAGGCGTCTTCGAGGACGGCCTCCATGCGCTCCATGTCGGTCGCGAAGTAGGGCGAGATGTAGCCCTTGTCGAAGCGCATGCCCTCGGTGAGCTCGAGCTCGAGACCGAAGGTGTTGCTCTCCTCGACGGTGATGACGCCTTCCTTGCCGACCTTGTCCATGGCCTCGGCGATCATCTCGCCGATCAGGGGGTCAGCGGCGGAGATCGAGGCGGTGGAGGCGATCTGCTCCTTCGTCTCGACGTCCTTCGCGAGCGCGAGCAGCTGCTCGGAGACGGCCTCGACGGCCTTCTCGATGCCACGCTTGAGGGCCATCGGGTTCGCGCCGGCGGCCACGTTGCGCAGGCCCTCGCGGACGAGCGCCTGGGCGAGGACGGTCGCGGTCGTCGTACCGTCACCGGCGACGTCGTCCGTCTTCTTGGCGACCTCCTTGACCAGCTCGGCACCGATCTTCTCGTACGGGTCCTCGAGCTCGATCTCCTTGGCGATGCTCACACCATCGTTGGTGATGGTGGGCGCACCCCACTTCTTCTCGAGCACGACGTTGCGGCCCTTGGGGCCCAGCGTGACCTTGACGGCGTCGGCGAGCTGGTTCATCCCGCGCTCGAGGCCGCGGCGCGCTTCCTCGTTGAACGCGATGATCTTGGCCATGTGGTGAAGTCCTCCCAGAACGGGGGTGAGTGCCGGACCGCACAGGTGCCCGCGACGGACGACCCGACCACCGCGAGGATCCCTCCCTCACGGGTGCCGAGCCTCACCGGCCCGGTCCGTTTCTGTCACTCTCACATCCAGAGTGCTAACGCCAATGATTAGCACTCGACCATGCCGAGTGCAAGCGCAACGGGCGGGTCCGGGCCCCTCGGCCCACACCCGCGCGTGTCACACACCACCCCAACCCCCCCACCCGGGCCCCGAGGCGCGGCCCGTCCACATGCCGCGGGGCTCGGCCTCGGCCGCCCGACACGGGTACGTGTGCGCCCCCGCCCGCCTGCACGGCCCCTGGCCGGGCCCGCCCGCCCCGGCACGTCCGGAGCGGCCCCGGAACGGGAATCCCGGCTGCCGGGCCTGCGGTGGTTGCGTGGTCGCGTGGTTCGGACCACGGCGTTGCCCGCACGGCCGGGACGGGTTCGGATGTGCCGCCCCTGGGCCCACATCGGGTTCGGGCGTCGCGCCGCCCCGGCTCACGTCGGGTCCGATCGCGCCGCCGGGTCGTCTGTGGCCATGCCGAGTTCGGGTGCCGTGCCTGTGGTTGTGCGGGGGCGGGTGGCGGGCTCGGCCGCGTCGTCCGCATCGCTCTGGTGGGCCGCCTCCCGCCGGAGCGGATTCGCGTGTACCGCCGCACCCGCGCCCCGCCGCCGCCCGCACGTCGGGGCCGGGGGACAACGACCGGGGCCCGGCCCCCGCTTGGCGGGAAGGCCGGGCCCCGGTCATGGATCCGACAGGATCGGGCGCGTTATGTGCCGCGATGTGTCGTGCAGTCCGTGGTGTGGACCGTTTCAAGCAGAGGAGCAGAGGAGCGCATGGCTCCCGGTTCAGGCGGTGACGCGGACCATGTCGGCCTGCGGCCCCTTCTGCCCCTGCGAGATCTCGAACTCGACTCGCTGCCCCTCCTCGAGCGTCCGGTACCCGTCCATCTGGATCGCGCTGTAGTGGACGAAAACGTCCGCCCCACCGTCGACCGCGATGAAGCCGTACCCCTTCTCCGCGTTGAACCACTTGACGGCGCCCTGAGCCATTCCTAACTCCCCTGTTACTGGCCCTTTCACGGATACTGCACGCCGCAGCTCCGGGTTCGTATCCAGAAGGACCCGGCCCTCTGCTACGACCGCGGCTGAATGTATCCGGACGGATGCCCGGAGCAACAGGTCAATCGGACGAGAATTCCCGAGCGAATAAAACTCGCATTCTTCGCGAGTCTTAGAAAAAGCCGTATTTCAATCCACCAGGAAAACGACTTTCCGCACATATCGGATGTGATCCCGACCACGGGTTTACCGACGCGCCGCCGCCAAAGACGGGAAATGGAGCCGGTTAAACCCGGGTTACGCACAACCTTCGGCAGGAACGAAGAAATCCGCCGCGCGGTGCTCGCGCGGCGGATTTCCCGGTTCCGTTTCGTGCCCGATCGAGGAAGATCGGGACGCTCGGCCTATCGCGTCAGCAACCCCCGGCGACCGCCGGGATGATCGAAACGGTGCCCTTGTCGGGGATCGCCGTGGCGAGCCCGTCGGCGAAGCGCACGTCCTCGTCCTCCACGTACAGATTCACAAAGCGACGCAGCTTGCCCTCGTCGTCGAGGATGCGCGCGCGAATTCCGGTGTGGGCCTTTTCCAGCGAGTCCAGGACCTCGGCGAGCGTGGTGCCCTCGGCGGACACCTCCGCCGCCCCGCCCGTGTAGGTGCGCAGGATGGTCGGGATGCGAACGGAGACGCTCATGCGAGGCCGGCCTTTCGGAAGGAGTCCAGGGTGGGTCGAATGGTCGCGGTGGGTCCGGTCGTCGGCGTGACCGCGTCCAACGTCTTGAGGCCGTCGCCCGTGTTGAGCACGACCGTCTCGGCGTCCGGGTCCAGCGCGCCGGACTCGAGCAGCTTGCGCAGGCAGCCCACGGTGACCCCGCCCGCGGTCTCGCCGAAGATGCCCTCGGTACGCGCGAGCAGCTTCATCGCCTCGACCACCTCGACGTCGTTCACGTCCTCCACCGCGCCGCCCGTGCGCTTGCACACGTCGAGCACGTAGGGGCCGTCGGCAGGGTTGCCGATCGCGAGCGACTTGGCGATCGTGTCCGGCCGCACCGGGCGGATCACGTCGTGCCCGGCCTTCCACGCGGCGGCCACCGGGGAGCACCCCGTCGCCTGGGCGCCGAAGATCTTGTACGGCGCGTCCTCGACCAGACCCAGCGCGATCAACTCGCGAAAGCCCTTGTCGATCTTGGTCAGCTGCGACCCCGACGCGATGGGAATGACGATCTGCTCCGGCAGTTTCCAGCCGAGTTGTTCCGCGATCTCGTAGGCCAGCGTCTTGGAACCCTCGCCGTAGTAGGGCCGCAGGTTGACGTTGACGAAGCCCCAGCTCTCGCCGGCCGGGTCGCCGATCAGCTCCGAACAGAATCGGTTGACCTCGTCGTAGGTCCCCTCGATGGCGACCAGCTCGCCGCCGTAGACCGCCGCCGTGACGACCTTGCCGGCCTCCAGGTCGGACGGGATGAACACACAGCTGCGCAGACCCACCCGGGCGGCGGCGGCACCCACCGCGCCGGCCAGGTTGCCGGTGGACGAGCAGGACAGCGTGGTGAAGCCGAAGGTGCGCGCGGCCTCGACCGCGATCGCCACCACGCGGTCCTTGAAGGAGTGCGTCGGGTTCCCGGAGTCGTCCTTGACGTGCAGGTTGCGCACGCCCAGCTCGCGGCCCAGGTTCTCGGCCCGCACGAGCTTGGTGAAGCCGGGGTTCAGGCTGGGCCGGGACGCGACGTCCGCGGACACCGGCAGCAGCGGCGCGTAGCGCCAGATGTTGTGCGGCCCGGCCTCGATCCGCTCCCGCGTCACGGTGCCGAACTCGTAGGCGACCTCCAGGGGGCCGAAACAGGACTCGCAGGCGTACTTCGGGCCGAGCTCCGTGCGCTCTCCGCACTCGCGACACGACAGCGCGACGGCCGGACCGAAGGAGGTGGGGATGGCGCTGGTGGTGCGGGTGGCGGTGGGTGTCGCCATGGCGAGGGCCTTTCTGTCCTCATCTTTACCCGTGGGGTCCCACGGGCCGGACTTGGCACCTGTCCGACTCGTCGGCCGCTCGCTCGCGCCGAAAGCGCGTCACGAGGAATGACGATCGGATGGTTGCCGGGGCTTCAACGGGCCGTTCCCTCTGCCCCTCTGGATGAGCTGCTATGGCGGTGGACACACCCTTCGCCGGGTGGCCGGTCCGCGTTTGTCCGGTCCGACGTGCGATCGTCGTAACCGGTGACGACGACTGTAACCGAACCGGTGCCGCGTCGATCATCCGGTCCACCTCGCGAGACGATAAAGGGTGGAACGACCGAGGCCGGAACACCGGCGACGACAGGGGATCTTCGAACGTGACGCACGAGGTGGGCGACTGGCTCCGACGGCGGTCCTCCGCCGCCGCCGACTGGCCCGTCGACAGGCTTCTCGACGCCAAACGCGACACCCGGGTCAGCGTCGTCCTGCCCGCGTTGAACGAGGCGGCGACCGTCGGCGACATCGTCAAGGTGATCCGGACCGAGCTGGTCGAGCGGGTACCGCTGGTGAACGAGCTGGTGGTGGTCGACTCCGGCTCCACCGACGACACCGCGCGGGTGGCCGCCGACGCGGGCGCGCGGGTGGTGCACCGCGACGACATCCTGCCCGCGCTCCCGGCCGTGCGTGGCAAGGGCGAGGTGTTGTGGCGCTCGCTCCTGGTCACCGACGGCGACATCGTCGCGTTCGTGGACGCCGACCTGAAGGACTTCTCGGCGGACTTCGTCACCGGGATCCTCGGCCCGCTGCTCACCGACCCCTCGGTCCAGCTGGTCAAGGCCATGTACGACCGGCCGCTGGAGATCGGCGACACGATCGTGCCCGCCGGCGGCGGCCGGGTCACCGAATTGGTCGCCCGCCCCCTGCTCAACCTGCACTGGCCCGAACTGGCCGGCTTCGTGCAGCCGCTCGGCGGCGAATACGCGGCCCGCCGCACACTGCTCGAACAACTGCCCTTCCCGTGCGGCTACGGCATCGAGACCGCGATGCTCGTGGACACCCTGCGCCTGGTCGGCCTGGACGCGATGGCCCAGGTGGACGTCGGTGTGCGGCGGCACAACCACCAGGACGAGGCGGGCCTGGGGCGGATGGCGGCGGAGATACTCCAGGCCGTCGAGCGCCGACTGCGCCGCGGCCCCGCCGGCGCACACCCGGCCGCGCCGAACACCGTGCTGACCCAGTTCGAACGGGACGAGGCGGGCTTTCGCGTACGCACCCACGACATCGCCGCCCGGGAGCGACCGCCGATGGCCACGGTGCCCGAGTACCGGGCACGAACCCGCCTGGTCGGGCGCTGACCCCCGGCCCGGGGGTTTTCCCGGCGTTCGGCCCAGGTTTCCCCGGCGTTCGGCCCGGGTTTCCGCCTCGGTGGCCCGGGGTCCGCCGATGCCCGAGAGGCACAATCCGACTACGTGTGGTAGTGGTCGGTGGGCGTGATACTCGCCACACCGTTCGAACCGAGGGCACGGTCGGCCCGGGTTTGCGCACCGGGATGCGTGGCTAGGGTCGGGGCATGAGTGCTCCCCCTCCCGCCACCCCCTCTCCCGCCGGGGTGCTGGTCGCCTCCAACCGCGGTCCCGTCTCCTTCTCCCTGGAGGACGACGGCACGCTCACGGTGCGGCGCGGCGGCGGCGGACTGGTGTCCGGCCTGTCCACCGCCGGGCAGGGCACCGGCGCCGTGTGGGTCTGCTCCGCGCTCGGCGAGCCCGACCGCACCGCGACCCGCGCCGCGCCCTCGGGCCGGCTGGATCTCGCCGGTCACGACACCGGCGGGCTGGCCGTGCGGATGCTCGACATCGACCCCGGCACCTTCGCGCGGGCGTACAACGCCATAGCGAACTCGACCCTGTGGTTCGTCCACCACCTGCTCTACGACACCCCCTCCAAGCCGGTCTTCGACGCGCGCTTCCGCAAGGAGTGGGCCTCCTACGAGGCGTACAACCAGGCGTTCGCCGAGGCCCTGGCGGAGGAGGCGGCCGAGGGCGCGAAGGTCGTCGTACAGGACTACCACCTGACCCTGGTGCCGGTACTGCTCCGCCGACTGCGTCCCGACCTGCGGATCGGCCACTTCGCGCACACCCCCTGGGCGCCGCCGGACTACTTCCGGCTGCTGCCCGACGACATCGCCCGCTACGTGCTCGAAGGGGTGCTCGGCGCGGACCACGCCGGATTCCATTCCCGGCGCTGGGCGCTGGCGTTCCTGGACTGCTGCGCCGACGTGCTGGGCGCCGAGGTGGACCGGGACGCGATGACCGTCACGCACGCGGGCCACGTGACCGAGATCGGCGTACACGCGCTGGGCGCCGACGCCGAGTTTCTGCGCGAGCGCGCGTCCCGGGCCGACGTGGACACCCGCCTCGCCGGGCTGCGCGAGGCGGTCGGCGACCGTCGGGTGATCGTCCGGGTGGACCGTACGGAGTTGTCCAAGAACATCGTCCGGGGCCTGCTGGCCTACCGCGAACTGCTGCGCACCCGACCGGAATGGCTCGGCCGGGTGGTGCACGTGGCGTTCGCCTATCCGTCGCGGCACGACCTGCCGGAGTACCGCGAGTACACCGCCGCGGTGCAGCGGGTGGCCAAGGAGATCGACGACGAGTTCGGCACCGACGACTGGCAGCCGCTGATCCTGCACGTCAACGACGACTTCCCGCGCTCGCTCGCGGCGTATCGGCTGGCCGACGTCGCGCTGGTGAATCCGATCCGGGACGGGATGAACCTGGTCGCCAAGGAGGTGCCGGTGGTCTCCCTCCTGGACGAGGGACACGGGGGTTGCGCGCTGGTGCTCTCGCGCGAGGCGGGCGCGTGCGAGGAGTTGGGCGAGGACGCGATCGTGGTCAACCCGTTCGATGTCTCGCAGACCACCGAGGCGCTGCACGAGGCGCTGACGATGGACACCACCGACCGGCTCCAGCGCACCAAGCGGCTGGCCGCAGCGGCGGTGGCGCTCAACCCGCAGCAGTGGTTCTTGGAGCAACTGGACGCGTTGGACGTCTGACCGGGTGGGTGACCGGGCGGCCATATGCCTGTCGAACCGCGCGGTTCGACAGGCATATGGCGGTGGACTCGGTGCTCGGTGCTCGGGGTTCGATGCTCAGGCCGCGGTCGGCGCGGCGGCGCGGCGTCGGCGCGTGGTCACCACCGCGACCGTGCCGGCGGCGACCAGGGCCGCGCCGACGGTGCCCGCGGCGGCGAGGCCGGCCGGGCCGGTGAGCGCCAGGTTGCCGCCACCGGACGTGCCGCCCGAGCCGCCGGTGGATCCCGCGGCCCCGCCGGCTCCGCCCGAGGTGCCGGCCGACGTGCTGCCCATGCTCGCCGAACCGGTGGTGCCTGCGCCGGTGGTGCCCGCGCTCGTCCCGGCGGTCGTGGTCGAGCCGTCCTTGAAGGCGACCTTCACGAAGGCGTCCTGGCTGCGGTCGGGGGAGCCGTGCGCGGCCATGGTCAGCACGTAGCACGCGGTCTTGAGGCAGTCGACGTCCTTGCCCGCGCCGTTCTTGTACGCGGCCTTGACGTCGGTGAGCGTGACCGAGAACGTGCCGTCCGGGTCGACCCCGTCCGCGCCGTATGCCTTGATCCACTTCGAGGCGCCGTAGTTGCCCGCGTTGGTGGTCCAGTCGGCCTCCTTCGGGCCGAACACCACGTAGATCCCGTTACCGCTGCCGGCCGCGTAGCCGGAGCCCTTGACGGTGATCGAGGCGCCCGCCGGGTCCAGGCCGGTGCTCGGAGACACGGTCAGCTTCACCCCACCGGCGGCCCGAGGGGCCGCGGCCGGTGCGGCCTGTGCCGCCGTGGCCGCGCGCAACGATCGGGGTGCCGCGGCGGTCGGCGCGGGCGCGGCGAAGGTCAGCCCGACCCTCGCGGTGGCCCCACCCTCGGCCCCGACCCGGACCTCGAACGCCGGGGCGTCCGGGGCGAATCCGGTGCCGACCACGAGCGGGGTCGCGACGAAGCCGTTGCCGTCGGCGGTGAGCACGCGGCTGCCCTTGGAGTCGACGGTGTCGCCGCCGTACAGCGCGACGGTGACCTTCGCGCCGGGGGCGAAGCCGCGAGCGGTCACGGTGATCTCGTCGCCGCCCGAGGCCAGTTCGGCGCCGCGCGAGACGGTCGCGGTGGGGGCGGCCGACGGGGTGGTGGTCGATGGCGTCGAGGTCGACGGGGCCGCGCCGACGGCCGGCGCGGCCAGGATGCCGGCGGCGGTCAGGCCGAAGGCGGCGGCTGCGGTGAGCATGCGCCGAGCGGGCGGAGTGTGCGGGGTGAACATGGCGGCTCCTGAAGGGATTTCGGGCAACGCGACGGCGGGTCGTCAGCCGGTCGGGTCGGCGGTGGCTTCGGTGCGGGTGTCGGCGGGGTTGCCGGCCTCGGTGGTCGCCGCGCCCTCGGCGGCGGCGCGTCCGCGGCGCCGGACGACCCGAACGATCCGGCCGATCAGCGCGCCGAGCAGCAGCACGATCGCGCCGAGGAGCAACCACGGCGGCGCCCATATGGCGGTCGACTTGCCGGCCGCGGTCGCCGGATCACCCGTCACCTTCACGTCGGCGGTGAGGCGCCCGGCCGGGACGACGCCGGCGAAGCGCTGGACCACCTCGTGCGTGGCCCCGGGCAACAACTCGGGCAGCGTGGTGTGCTTGGGGCCGCCGAGTCGCCGGCCGCCGAGGCCGGAGATCGTGGTCTGCGCCCGGGCGGTGGTCCGTACGTTGCCGGTGTTGCGGACCCGGTAGCGCACCACCGCCTCGGCGCCGCCGAACATCGCGAGCGGGTTGTCGTAGGACAGTCGCAGGTCCTCGATCGCCAGCCCCGGCAGCGCGGGACCGTCCACGCGCAGGTACACCCGCGCGCCGACCCGCCGGTCCACGTCGAACCGCTGCTCGCCGGGCCCGGTCGCGGCGGCCTTGATCGAGGCGACGATGGCGCCGGTGTGATCGCCGGGCGTGGCGCCCACCGGGACGGTCAGCCGGAAGGGGATGTCCGCGCGCTTGCCCGGCGCGATCGTGTACGACTCGGCGTCGAAACCGATCCACGAGCCGACGTCCCGGGGCTGCTCGGCGCCGGTCAGCAGGGTCATCCCGCCGTCCACGGCGAGCACCGCGTCGGTGGCGTAGACCCGCAGGGTCAGCGGCTCGGCGCCGAAGTTGGACACGCCGACCACGTCGACCAGGGTCTGGCCCGGGGCGGCGGTGAGCACGAAGTGGTCCCGGCTGCCTGCTGGTTGCACGCCCCAGGTGAACTCGTCGGCGGCTCGGGCGGGGGTGGCCGGGAGGAGGACGAGCGCGACGAGGGCGATCAGGACGGCGGAGAGGGCACGAAGCGGGGCGGCGGGCATTGCGGGGCTCCCGGGGCGGCTTTGCTGCGGGGTGGGTGGCACGGTGGGTCGAGTGGTCGGAGTCGGATGTGTGGTGAGCGGATCCGCGCACCGGCGGCGGAGCGCAGCGGAGCCGCAACCCACTGCGCAACCGGTGGAGCACAGCGGAGCCGGAATTCGGTAGGCGCCGCGCAGCGGCAACGCCCCCCTCCCGCGCGCCGACGGAGCGAAGCGGAGGAGAAGCCACTTCACAACTGAGCCGACGGTTCGTGGACTCATCAAGGGCTCGGACGGAGGGTTTTAGGTAACCGGAGTCGGGACGTGAGCAGGTCGGGTAACCGGAGTCGCGACACGAGCAAAGGGCGGAGCCAGAGTCGTGTCCGCAGCGTTGCTTCTTTTGGGCGCTTCGCGCCGGCTCGCGAGGGGCTGCGCGCCCCTCCGCTTCGCTCCGGGTCACCCAGCCCGAGTTCTGCGGCTCCGCCGCTCTCCGCGCTGCGCGCGTCGATCCCGCGGGCGGCCCGGGTCGTGGGCGCTGACGCGCCACGGGGGTGCGCGTCCCTTGCCGCGATGGCTCGCGGGGCCCGGTCGGGCCGAGGACGACGCCTGTAAAACCGCACCCTTCGAGGTGAACGCAACGGGTGGAGCGGGTGGGTAACCGGCCAATCCGGGCCGCGATGGGTCGCGGGGCCCCGTCGGGTCGGGGACGGGGCCTGTAGAACCGCAGCCTTCGGGGTGAACGCAACGGGTGGAGCGGGTGGGTAAAACCGGCCCGGGACGGGCGGCGCCGAGGGCGTTGGGGCCCGCCCGGGCCGGGGTGGTCAGATGAGCGTGAGCGTGAGTGTGCCCGTGTACGTGCCGGGGACGGTCGTGCCGGGGACGCCGAGTTTGAGGGTGCCACCGCATTCGAAGGAGCCCGCACCGGCGCCGGCCGCCGACGCGCACAACGTGCGTGCCCGGCCGAGACCCGTGCCCGGGTCGGCCGGAGCGCCCGGGGTCACCGAGGCGGTGGCGCCGCCGGTGGGGAGCGTGCCGGTGACCGACTTGGCGGTGGGGGTCCAGCCGAGGTTGTCGCCGACGATTCGGCCGCCGGCCGAGGTCAGGTCACTGGCCTGGCCGGTGAGCGTCCATCCGGCGTTGGTGCCGCGCGCGTCGGAGACGGTGAGCGGGTTGAGCGCGCCGCCGGTGAAGGTGTCCTTGCCGTTGAGGGTGACGCCCGGGAGCGCGACGTCGGTGCCGCCGACGCCCAGGGTCAGCGGGCCGCCCCGCACGTCGGTGGTGATCACCTGGTAGCCGGTGCCGGGGCCCGGGTTGGTCGGGGCCTTGAACGCGACCGGGACGAAGGTGTCCTGGCTGCGGTCCGGCGAGCCGTGGGCGGCGAAGGCTACGACGTGGCAGGTGGTGACGGCACAGTCGTACTCGACGCCGTCCTTGTTCCGGTACTTGGCCTTCATGCCGTCGAGCGTCAGCGAGAAGCTGCCGTCGGCGTTCAGCTTGGCCTGGCCCGGCGAGTTGCCCGGGGTGGTGCGCACCCACTTGGTCGCCTGGTACGGCGCGGGGTTGGTGTTCCAGTCGCTGCCCTTGGGGCCGAACGCGACGTAGACGCCGTTGCCGCCGTCGCGGACCGGGTCGAAACCGGTGCCGGTGACGGTGAAGTTCTGGCCGTCGGGGTTCGCGCCCGCGGCCGGGGTCACCGTGAGCTTGGGCGCCGGCGGCGGGGTGGTGTTCTTGAACGCGACCGGCGTGAAGGTGTCCTGGCTGCGGTCGGTCATGCTCGCACCATGCGCGGCGAAGGTGACGACGCGGCACTCCTGCTTGAGGCAGTCCACCTCCTTGCCGTTGCCGTCGGTGTACTTCGCCTTGACATCGAGCGTGGTGGTGAAGGCGCCGTCGGCGCTCATCTTGCTGCCGGCGACCCACGCCTGGGCGCCGTACGCGCTCGCGTTGGTGTAGTAGTCGTCGATCTTCGGGCCGAACAGGACGTAGACCCCGTTGCCGGAGTTGCGGGTCTTGTCGAAACCGGTGCCGGTCACGGTGATCGTCGCGCCGTCGGGATCGATGTCGACGGCGGGCGACACGCTCACCGCCGGGGTTGTGGCGGCCCGCGCGGGCGAGGCGAGGCTCACGCCGGCCACGGCCAGGGCGCCGGTCGCGCCGATCGCTCCCCAGCGGATCAGGCGGCTCGCGGGCCTGTGCCGCGTTCCGTTGGTCATCCTTGGCTCCTCATCTGGCAGTGTGCACAGGGCGGCGCCCGGACCTATTAGCGGTAGGTCCGGGCGCCGCCTTGTGCAGATGAGGTAAGGCTAACCTAATTAATGGAATCGTAAAGAGCGGAAATCCCGCTCCCGGCGGCGGAGTACGTCACACCGGGGGCGGGTCGCGACACGGGCCCGTCCCCGCGTCTACGTGGTGAGTCGGCGCCGGTTCAGCCGCCACAGCAGGTACAACGACGCGGCGATCGCGGCGACCCGGACCATCGCCGGTACCAACTCGCCGAACCGGTCCCAGGCCTCGTCCCGGGTCAGATCGGTGCCCAGGTGCCCGGTGGCCCGCAGCCACATCCCGATGGCGAAGGCGAGCGCCGTCGTGCCGGGGATGTAGAACGCGGCGAACCGCCGTTCCTTGAGCGACCACGCGGCTGCGGTGAAGACCACGAGCAGGCCGAGCACCACCACCACGGTCGAGGCGACGATCGCCCCGACCGTCATCAGCGCGATCGCGAACACCTCGCGCAGTTGGGTGCGCAGCGCGCCCGGGCCGCCGAACACACCCATGACCGGGGTGGGTTCGGTCAGCGAGGCGTCGTCCCAGCCGGCCGAGGGGTCCGAGGCCACGCCGATCGGATACGCCGGCGCGTGCAGCGAGCCGTCGCCGTACATGTCGGGGGTCGGCCGCTCCGGCATGTCGCCCTCCGGGGGCGAACGCCACCACAGCGGCTCCTCCTCCGGATCCGCGGGCGCGGCGGGCTTGGTCGTCGTGCCGCCACCGCCACCGCCACCGCCACCGGCCGCGGTCTCGGCGAGTGTGGGCGGACCACCCTCGGGCGAGACCCGGGGCGCGGGCGGCGTGGGCGGGGAAGGCGCGGGCGCGGGCGCTGCCGGCGGCGGCCGAGACGGATCCCGTATGGCCGGAATCGGCGTGGCGTCGGCGCGGAAGCCCATCTGGCGGGCCACCGTCGCATGCCGCGACCCCCGCATCGACATCGCGCCGACCCCGTCCTCGGCGCCGCTGTCGCGCAGGTCGCCGAGCCGGTACAACTCCTGGCCGACCACCGCTTCCGGCGTGCCGAGCCGATCGAGGATGACCTGTACCGCGCCGGGGTTGTGCGCGTTCAGCCGCTCGCGCTCACTGTTGATCTGGCTGCGCAGCCGCTCCACGAGCCGGGCCCGGTCGGCGGGGCGGAGTTTGCGCTGGGCCGCGTCACCGACCTCGCCCAGGTATTGCAGAACCAGATGATCGCTCTCGAAGTTCACGCCCCCACCTCACCCCCGCCGAAGGTTCGTCTGCGTCGGTGCCGCGCCCGCCGCGTCATGCGTCGGTAAAGCGACAACTCAGCGTAGGGGTGCGGGCGTAGCGGAGCGAGAGGTTGGCGGAAATGGTGATCGTAAGGGTGCGCGCCGCGGCTTTCGCGGCTCGATCCGGGCCCGTGATCGGAGTCGCGGTCGGCGTCCGCGCCCCGGGTCCGGGAGCCCGTACCACTCATGGTCCGCGGTCGTGCCGGACCGGGTGCCGGTCGGGCGTTCGGGCCGCGCGAGCGGGGTTCGCGCAGGCGCCCGCGACCGGCTCCGGCGGCCCGATCCGGGGCGATCGCGCGCCGACCGGGCACTCGGATTCCGGGAGCGGTGATCGCCGGCGGGCGGACCGTCTAACGTTGATGGGATGACCACAGCTGCGTCGCCCACCCGTGCCGAGGCGGATCGGGCCGCCGAGTCCGGCCCCCGGACGCTCGCCGAGGATCTGCGCGGACGCACCGACGCGGACCTCGGCGCGTTGTTGCGCGCCCGGCCGGACCTGACCACCCCGGTCCCGGTGGACCTGACCCAGCTCGCCACCCGGGCCACCACCCGGGCCTCGATCGCGCGCGCCCTGGAGCGCCTGGACCGGTTCACCCTCCAGGTCGTCGACGCCGCGGTGGTGCTGCCCGACGGCTTCGCCGTGTCCCGGCTGCACACGCTGATCGGCACCGCCCCGGACGAGGTCGGGCGGGCCGTGGCCGCGCTGCGCGAGCAGGCCCTGCTGTGGGGGCCCGACAACGCGCTGCGGGTGGTGCGTACGGTGCGCGACCTGGTCGGCGCGAGCCCGGCGGGCCTGGGTCCGACGCTGGCCGGCGCGCTCGCCGCGACGGCGCCGTCCCGGCTTCAGGACGTGCTCGCCGACCTCGGTCTGGGCTCCACCCACGACGCGGTCTCCGCGATCGCCGCGATCACCGACCTGTGCACCGACCGGGCGCGCCTGGACGCGCTGCTCGGCCAGGCCCCGGAGGCCGCCCGCGAGGTGTTGGACAAGCTGGTCTGGGGTCCGCCCACGGGCAGTGTGCGCGGCGCCGACCGGCCGGTGCGCGCCGACGCGGCCCGCACCCCTGTGGAGTGGCTGCTCGCCCGGGCCCTGCTCGTGCCCGCCGGACCGGACGCGGTGGTGCTGCCCCGCGAGGTCGCGCTGCATCTGCGCGGCGGCCGGGTGCACCGGACGCCGCTGCCCACACCCCCCGAGCTGCCGGTGCGTGCATACGATCCACAGGCTGTGGACGACCTGGCGGCCGGCTCCGCGTTCACCGCGGTGCGGCGGGTCGAGGACCTGCTCGAAGCATGGAGCGCCGGCGGCCCGCCCGTGCTGCGCGCCGGCGGCCTGGGCATGCGCGACTTCAAGCGCGCGGCGGTACAGCTGGACGTGCCCGAGGCCGAGGTCGCGCTGTGGCTGGAGGTGGCCTACGCGATGGGCCTGGTCGCGGGCGACGGCGAACCCGACGAGCAGTGGCTGCCCACCCCCGCGTACGACACCTGGCGGCGCACCCCGGTGGGCACCCGGTGGGCCGCGCTGGCCGGCACCTGGCTGGAGACCACCCGGGTGCCCGCCCTGGTCGGTACCCGCGACGACAAGGACCGCCCGGTCGGCGCGCTGGGCACCCAGGTCGACCGGACCGCCGCGCCCGAGGTGCGCCGCCGGATCCTGGCCACGCTCGCCGCACTGCCCCCGGGCGCGGCCACCGACGCCGACTCGCTGCTCGCCCACCTGACCTGGCACCAGCCGATCCGGGCCGCGCGCCTGCCCGAGGCGCTGTTCCGGGCCATGCTCGTGGAAGCCGAACTGCTCGGGATCACCGGCCGCGGCGCGTTCGCCGACTACGCCCGCCCGCTCGTCGAGGGCCGGGTCTACGAGGCCGGCGACGCGCTGACCCCGCTGCTCCCGGAGCCGCTGGACCACGTCCTGCTTCAGGCCGACCTGACCGCCGTGGCCCCGGGCCCGCTGGTGATGGACCTCGCGCACGAGTTGCACCTGGCCGCCGACGTGGAATCCACCGGCGGGGCGACCGTGTACCGCTTCACCGAGGAGTCGGTGCGCCGCGCGCTCGACGCCGGCCGCACCGCGACCGACCTGCACCACCTGCTCGCCACCCACTCGCGCACTCCCGTGCCGCAACCGCTGAGCTACCTCGTGGACGACGTCGCCCGCCGGCACGGCCGGATCCGGGTCGGCACCGCCGCCGCCTTCCTGCGCTGCGACGACGACGCGCTGCTCGGCGAACTGCTCGCCGATCGCCGCGCCGCCGGGCTGCGCCTGCGTCGCCTGGCCCCCACGGTGCTCGCGGCCGAGTCCGCGCCCGACACGGTCCTGGAGAAGTTGCGCGCGATGGGCCTGGCCCCGGTCGCCGAATCGGCCACCGGCGACCTGGTACTGACCCGCCCGGACACCAGACGCACCCCACCCCGTTCGGCCCCGCCCCGCGTCGCGGGCGAACCGCCGACCCCGACGGAGGCCCTGCTGGTCGCGGCGGTGACCGCGATCCGCGCGGGCGACTCCGCCGCCACCAGCCGCGCCGACACCACCCCCGAACGCGACGGCGAACCGGTCGAACTCCCGCGCACCTCCGCCGCCGAAACCCTTCTGGCGCTCCAGGCCGCGCACGCCGACCGCCGCGCGGTGTGGATCGGCCACGTCACCCGCGAGGGCCGGGCCACCCAGCACATCGTGATCCCGCTACGCCTGGAGGGTGGCTACGTCACCGCCCACGAACAGGCCACCGGCGAAATCCACACCTACCCCCTGCACCGCATCACCGGCGTTGCCGAGGTGGCCTGAGCCGGACGGCCCCAAGGCCCCAAGGCCCCCGTCCGGTCCTCACATCTCCCGCCGCCCGATGCGCCACACCGCGAGCCACACGCACAGCCCGGAGATCAGCAGCGCCATCGCAAGGCTGTTCGTGTACTCGCCGGCGGAGTGTCCGCGCAGCAGTTCGATCGGGGCGGTGCTCAACTCGGTGGGCTGCCAGGACCGCAACGGCCGCCACAGCGACGCGAGCGGCATCAGGATGACGACGACCAGCCCCGCGCCGAAGATCGCCACCGGCCGGCGCAGCAGCGCGGCCATCCCGGCGACCACGCTGACCTGTACGACCGTGCCCATCAGCCCGTAGAACGCCCCGTAGAGCACGGAGCGCGCGGACAACGAACCGAACATCCAGTGCACCTGAGCCCACGCGATCAACATGCCCAGCACGTAGGCGATCGCCACCGCCGTCAGGGTCACCGTGTAGCGGGGCAGCACCAGATCGCGCGCGTGGTGCATGCGGGTGCGATGGAACGCGGCCAGGCCCGCTCGATGGTCCACCGCGAGCGCGCTGGCCATCAGCGCCAGACCGACCAGGAGCCCGACCTGGGCGGTGCCGTACACGTACACCGCCATCCCGCTGTCGGCCCGCATCCCGGTCGCCGGCGGCACGCCTTCGATCCGCAGCGCCTCCAGGATCTGGTCGCGGTGCCGGGCGAACACCGGGCCGACCAGCCCCACGCCCGGATAGGCCACCAGGAGCAACAACCACCGCCGGGTACGGGTCAGCCGCAGCCACTCCAGCCGCCACAACCCCAGCCGGCGCGGCCCGCGCGGGACCCGGTCGGGCGCGGCGACCACCGCCGGCACCGTCGGCGCCGACGACGCGGGCGCCTGGACGGCCCCCGAGCGCGTCATCGCGGACCTCCGGTGATGGACAGGAATGCCGCCTCCAGGTCCGACTCCTCGGGCGCGACCGACACCACCCGCGCCGAGCAGCGACTGAGCACCTCGGCCAGATGCCGCTCGCCCGCCTCCAGCGAACGCGCCTCCACCCGGAACAGCCCCGGTCGCATCGACGATACGCGCGCCACCCAGTTCTCCGCCGCGAACGCGCGCAGCAGGTCGGTTCCCCCGCCGCGCACCCGCACCAGCCAACTCGGTCGCATGTGCGTGTCCACGAGTTCGGCGGTCGAGCCCTGATACAGCAGCCGACCCGCGCGCACCACGCCGACGTGATCGCACACCCGCTGTACATCGGC
Source organism: Embleya sp. NPDC059237 (assembly GCF_042754105.1). Classification (NCBI taxonomy): domain Bacteria; kingdom Bacillati; phylum Actinomycetota; class Actinomycetes; order Kitasatosporales; family Streptomycetaceae; genus Embleya; species Embleya sp. NPDC059237. Next base: position 421,213 of record NZ_JBHZAE010000003.1, read on the forward strand.
CAGGATGTGACTGGAGAAGACCACCGTGGTGTGCTCGCGCAAACTCGCCACCAGGTCCAGCACATCGGCTCGACCTCGCGGGTCCAGGGCCGAGGTGGGCTCGTCCAGGATCAGCAGTTGGGGGTCCGCGACCAGGGCCGCGGCCAGTCCCAGGCGCAATGTCATGCCGCGCGAGAGCGAGCCGGCCTTACGATCGCCGCAACCGGACAGGCCGGTGCGGTGCAGCGCGACCTTCACCTTCTCCCGGGGCAACCGTCGATCGACGAGATTTCCGGCCAACTCGACCACCTCGGACGCGGTCAACCACGGTTCGAACTCGGGCACATCCGTCGACACCGCGACCCGGCGCCGATCGACACCGAACACCACCTCGCCCGAGTCGGCCCGCCGGGTGCCGCCCATGATCGACAACAGCGTGGTCTTGCCCGCGCCGTTGGGTCCCACCAGGCCGTACACGCAGCCGCGCGGCACCGTCAGATCGATCCCGAAGATCCCGGTGCCACCGCCGTAATCCCTGGTCAGGGCGCGCGTGAGCACGGCGGGACCAGTCGGTTCGCCGGCGTGCTCGGGGGTCTCGACGGCGGTGCGACCGGGACGGGGAGCCCGATCGTCGGAGGCCGACGACATTGGTTGCGCCATCAAGTATCCAGGGTAGGTAGGCCGGCCGGTTTGTGTGTTCCTCCGTAAGGATGGGTCTCGCGCTCCTCCCTGGGCAGTACGGGCCCCGAACCCTGCTCCCGACGGGGACGAGGGCCGTTCGGAACACGCGCACACCGCGAATGGTTGACACTTGTTGGTCCCGTCCCCTCCACCCGCGGAAAGGTTGGCCCGTGCCCGACGGCCCCCTGATCGTCCAGTCCGACAAGACCCTGCTTCTCGAAGTCGGGCACGAGGCCGCCGCCGAGTGCCGCCGGGCCATTGCGCCGTTCGCCGAGCTGGAGCGCGCCCCCGAGCACGTGCACACCTACCGACTGACCCCGCTGGGCCTGTGGAACGCGCGCGCCGCGGGCCACGACGCCGAGCAGGTCGTGGACGTACTGCTGCGGCACTCGCGCTACCCCGTGCCCAACGCGCTCCTGGTGGACGTCGCCGACACGATGGGCCGCTACGGGCGCCTGCAGCTGTCCAGGCACCCCACCCACGGCCTGGTGCTGACCACCACCGACCGGGCGGTGTTGGAGGAGGTGCTGCGCAGCAAGAAGATGGCGCCGCTGGTCGGGGTCCGGGTCGACCCGGACACCGTGATCGTGCACCCCTCCGAGCGCGGCCAGATCAAGCAGGTGCTGCTCAAGCTCGGCTGGCCCGCCGAGGACTTCGCGGGTTACGTGGACGGCGAGGCGCACCCGATCGAGCTGGCCGAGAACGGCTGGAGCCTGCGCGCCTACCAGCAGGAGGCGGTCGAGGGCTTTTGGCACGGCGGCTCGGGCGTGGTGGTGCTGCCGTGCGGCGCGGGCAAGACGCTGGTCGGCGCGGCGGCGATGGCGACCGCGAAGGCGACCACGCTGATCCTGGTGACCAACACGGTTTCGGCCCGCCAGTGGAAGTCCGAGCTGGTCAAGCGCACCTCGCTGACCGAGGACGAGATCGGCGAGTACAGCGGTACCCGCAAGGAGATCCGGCCGGTGACCATCGCCACCTACCAGGTGGTGACCACGCGGCGAAAGGGCGTGTATCCGCACCTGGAGCTGTTCGACTCCAGGGACTGGGGTCTGATCGTCTACGACGAGGTCCACCTGCTGCCCGCCCCCATCTTCCGGTTCACCGCCGACCTGCAGGCCCGGCGCCGGCTCGGTCTGACCGCGACGCTGGTGCGCGAGGACGGCCGCGAGGGCGACGTGTTCTCGCTGATCGGTCCCAAGCGCTACGACGCGCCGTGGAAGGAGATCGAGAACCAGGGATACATCGCGCCGGCCGACTGCGTCGAGGTCCGGGTGACCCTGACCGAGACGGAACGCCTGGCGTACGCGACCGCCGAGCCCGAGGAGCGCTACCGGTTCTGCGCGACCACCGCGAGCAAGACCCGCGTGGTCAAGGACCTGGTCGAGCGGCACCGCGGCGAGCAGACCCTGGTGATCGGCCAGTACATCGACCAACTCGACGAGCTGGGCGAGGTGTTGGACGCGCCGGTGATCAAGGGCGAGACCACCAACAAGGAACGCGAGCGGTTGTTCGACGCGTTTCGCACCGGCGCCGTGCAGGCGCTCGTGGTCAGCAAGGTGGCGAACTTCTCGATCGACCTGCCCGACGCCACGGTGGCGATCCAGGTGTCCGGGTCGTTCGGCTCGCGGCAGGAGGAGGCCCAGCGACTCGGTCGGGTGTTGCGGCCCAAGGCCGACGGCCGGGGCGCGCGGTTCTACTCGGTGGTCGCCCGGGACACCATCGACCAGGACTTCGCGGCGCACCGGCAACGGTTCCTCGCCGAACAGGGCTACGCGTACCGGATCGTCGACTCCGACGACGTGGACACCCAGATGTAGCGGACGACGGCGGCGACGCCGGGGGCGGTCCGGCGCGCGGTCACGGCACCGCGTGCCGGCCGAGCAGGGTGACCCGCACCGCGGTGCTCGTGAGGATCCACGTGCCGCGCGCGATCCGCGCGCTCGTGTGCGCGGGCCTGCGCAGCCGGGCGCGGACCAGGTCGGCGAACGGGATCGCGGCGGGGGCCGAGCCGCGCAGCGCGGGAATCCGCAGGGAACCGTGGGCGGGGAGATGCGTCATCGTGCTCATGTTCTCGACGCTACGACGCCCGACACGACGGACGCGTCAGCATCCGGGCGCCCGCTGCGCTACCTCTTGTGGGTGACCATCCCTTAGGGGTGGACCGTCCGGCCGACCCGCTCGGATCGGGGGGCGGGGCCGGAAATCGGTCATCGGCATGCACCGTGCCGCGTCGTAGGCTGAACGGGTGAATGCCCTCATCGTTGGCTTCGACCTGGACATGACGCTCGTCGATTCGCGCCCCGGCATCGGGGCGGCATGGTCCGTGCTCGCCGCGGAGACCGGTGCGGCGATCGACATCCCGCTGATCGTCTCCCGGCTCGGGCCGCCGCTGGAGATCGAGGTGGCGAACTGGTTTCCGGCGGAGGAGGTGAGCGCCGTCGCCGCGCGCTATCGCGAGATCTATCCGCACCACGCCGTGCACGGCACGGACGTGCTGCCCGGTGCGCGCGAGGCGCTGGCCGCGGTGCACCGACACGGCGGTCGCACCATGGTGGTCACCGGCAAGCACGAGCCCAACGCCCGGCTGCACCTGGATCATCTGGACCTGGCCGTGGACCACCTGGTCGGCGATCTGTGGGGCGAGCAGAAGGGCGTGGCGCTGCGCGCGTCGGGTGCGGGGGTGTACGTCGGTGACCACCTCGGCGACCTGATCGGGGCCCGGGCGGCCGGCGCGATCGCGGTCGGGGTGGCCACCGGGCCGATCTCCGCCGAGGAGCTGCGGGCGGCCGGGGCCGACGTGGTGCTTCCGGACCTGACCGGCTTTCCGGCGTGGCTGGACGCGCACATGGCCGACCTGCGGCTGGGCGCGCTGCGCGAGCGGTTGGCCTCGCTCGGGAGCGTCGCGGTGGCGTTCTCCGGCGGCGCCGACTCGGCGTTCCTGCTCGCGGCGGCGGTACGCACTCTGGGGGCGGCCGACGTGCTCGCGCTGACCACCGACTCGGCCAGTCTGCCCGCCATCGAACGGGACGCCGCGCGGGCCTTCGCCGCCGAGCTGGGGGTGCGGCACGAGCTGGTGCCCAGCGACGAGATGGCCCGGGCGGGCTACCGCGACAACAACGGCGACCGGTGCCGGTTCTGCAAGACGGAGCTGATGGCGGTGCTCGCCCCCGTGGCCCGCGCGGCGGGGATGGCGCACTTGGCCACGGGCACCAACGCGGACGACGCGCGCGCGGGTTTTCGGCCCGGGATCGCCGCGGCGGCCGAGGCCGGCGCGGTCACCCCGCTGCTCGACGCCGGATTGACCAAGGCCCAGATCCGGGCGATCAGCCGGACCTGGGGCCTACCCACCTGGAACAAGCCGGCCGCGGCCTGCCTGTCCAGCCGGGTCGCCTACGGGGTGGCGATCACCCCGGCCCGGCTGGCCCGGGTGGAACGCGCGGAGACCGCGTTGCGGGTGGTGCTGGCCCGGGACGGCATCGCGGTGCGCAATCTGCGGGTGCGCGATCTGGGGCAGTTCGCGCGGATCGAGGTGGACGCCGCGCTGAGCACCGCCGTGGCCGGCCACGAACCGGCCCTGACCGCGGTCCGCGACGCGGGCTTCGCCCGGGTCGAGGTGGACCCGCTGGGCTACCGCGAGGGCGCGATGAACGAACTGCTGCCCGACCCGGAGTCGTACCGCTGAGCCGATGAGCCGCCGCCGCCGAGGCTGCTCGGCGTGGGTCAGAGCAGTTTCGGCACCGGACGGCGGCGGCTGCGGATCGACCTGACCAGGCCCGCGGCGGCGATCGCGAAGCCGACCGGCATCAGCGCGCTGAGCAGATACACCGCGGTCGGCAGCGCGTGCGCGCCGATCAGCATGGGGGTGACGGTGGCGAGCGTGGCGACCGTACCGAGGGCGAAGAGCAGCGCGCCGATGCGGACGAGCCGATCGCCGGGGCCTGCGGATGCGTTGGACACCGACCCAGGGTAGATGCCCCGATCCGGGCCGCTCGCGCGCGGGGCGGTATCCCGATGTCCGGCCGAGAAGACGACCATTAGCCTGGACGAGTGAACGGGGTCACTACGCGTTCCTGCTCGGATTCGATGTGTGCGCCCCACCCAGCCTGGTAAATGCTCGTAAAAGTCCCGACGAAGCCGTCCCGACACGATCGAGGTCTCCCGTGCCCACCGGCAAGGTCAAGTGGTTCGACACCGACAAGGGCTTCGGGTTTTTGTCCCGGGACGACGGAGGCGACGTGTTCGTGCACGCGTCGGCACTGCCGCAGGGCCTGGACACGCTCAAGCCCGGCACCCGGGTCGAGTTCGGGATCGTCGAGGGGCGCCGCGGCGAACAGGCCCTCTCGCTCCGCGTCCTGGACCCGCGCCCCTCCGTCGTCGCCGCGAGCCGCAAGAAGCCCGACGAGATGAGTTCGATCATCCAGGACCTGCTCAAGGTCCTGGAGGGGGTCGACAAGACGCTGGAGCGCGGCCGTTACCCCGACAAACGGGCCACCGCGAAGGTCGCCGAACTGCTGCGCGCCGTCGCCGACGAACTCGACACGTGAGTACGGGCGCCGGGTGGGCCCACGCGGCCCGCCCGGCGATCCCCCGTACGGCCTAGGGGAGTTCGAGGGCGCCGGCCGGGACGGGCGGGACCAGGCCCTCGGCGGCGGCGCGGTCGAGCAGCGCGGACACCGCCGCGTGCCCTTCGGTGCCCAGGTCGCGGGTGAACTCGTTGACGTACAGGCCGATGTGCCGATCGGCGACCGTCGGATCCATCTCCTGGGCGTGTTCCAGGACATAGGCGCGCGACGCGGCGGGGTCGGCCCAGGCATGCTCGACCGAGGCGCGCGCGGCGGCGGCCAGGGCGGAAAGGTCCAGCGAGCGCTTGGCGATGATCGCGCCGAGCGGGATCGGCAGGCCGGTGTCCGACTCCCACCAGTCGCCCATGTCGGCGAGGCAGGTCAGGCCGTACCGCGTGTAGGTGAAGCGCGCCTCGTGGATGACAAGCCCCGCGTCCACCACGCCGTCGCGCACCGCGGGCATGATCTCGTGGAACGGCAACACCCGGATCTCGCCGACCCCGCCGGGCACGTGCCGCGCCGCCCAGAGCCGGAACAGCAGGTACGCGGTGGAGCGTTCGCTCGGCACCGCGACCACCTTGCCCGCCAGCGCCTCGGGGGTGCTCGCGCCCAGGCTCAGCACGAGCGGGCCGCAACCGCGCCCCAGCGCCCCGCCGCAGGGCAGCAGCGCGTACTCGTCCAGCACCCACGGCAGCGCCGCGTAGGACACTTTCAGCAGGTCCAGCTCGCCGCGCTCGGCCAGGCCGTTGGTGATGTCGATGTCGGCGTAGCGCACCTCGACGGGCGGCGCGTCCGGGAGCAGGCCGTGCGTCCAGGCGTGGAAGACGAACGTGTCGTTCGGGCACGGCGAATAGGCCAGCGACAGGGTCACGGCGTCAGGCTCCCTTCGAGCGCGGCGAAGGCCGCGGTGAGTGCGCGCAGCGCGTCCGGGATGCGCCAGGCCGCCCGATCGCGCGGGCCCACGGCGTTGGAGACGGTGCGCAGTTCGAGCATCGGCACCGCGTGGGCCGCGGCGGCGGTGGCCACGCCGAAGCCCTCCATGCCCTCGACCGCGGCGCCCGCGTGGCGGGCGGCCAACTCGGCGGCGCGCTCGGCGGTTCCGGTCACCGTGGAGACGGTGAGCGCGGGGCCGGTGGCGAGCGGGACGCCGGCGGCGCGCAAAATGTCACCCACGTGGGTGACCAGTCGCGGGTCCGCCTCGAACCCGCTCGTCCCGAAGCCCAGTTCCTCGATCGGCACGAACCCGTCGGCGGTCTGTGCCCCCAGGTCGGCCGCCACCACGCGGGTGGCGAGCACGGTCGAGCCGACCGGCGCCACCCCCGGGAAGCCGCCCCCGATACCGGCGTTGACCACCAGGTCGTAGGAGCCACGCGCGAGCGCCGTGGCGGTGCCCGCGGCGGCCGCCGCCGGGCCCGCGCCGACCGCGAGCACGTCGGGGCCGGGTATGCGCCACGAACGCGAACCGCCGAGCACGGCGTCGCGCTCGGCGGCCACGGCGGTGATCACCAGGATGGGCAAGGGTTACTTCTTCGCGACCTTGAACGACCAGATTCCCCGGTAGCCCTGCTTGCCGTCCGGCTGCACGACCTGCACCAGCAGCGGCTCGCTCTCCTTCTCCGGCGTGCCGTAGCTCAGCCGAAGGCCCGAGTAGTACGTGGTCTTGATCGGCGACTGGGTCTGCGGCTTGCCGTCGACCAGGAGCACCCAGCCGTCGTCGGCGAGTTCCTTGTCCACGCCGATCGAGAAGCCGCCGCCCTCGGAGACCGAGAGCTTGGTGAGGCCGTCGGTCTTGTTCAGGCAGCCGTCGACCTTCTTCTCGTCGATCGAGCCGTCGTCCTTGTAGCACTCGGCCTCGGAGTGGACCGACGTCGTCCCGCTGACCATGGTCACGATCGGCGTGGGCTTGTCGAGGTTGCAACCCGTCAGGGCGAGCGCGCCCAGGACGGCGGCACCGGCGAGGGCGGCAGGGCGGCGAGTCTTCATGATCGGAAGATTACCGGGCGGTTCGCAGCCGCATGCCGGGGGACCGCTTGCGGCGCGCCCGGCGCGTCGTCAGTTTGCGGCCCACGATCACCAGCGCCAGGGTCAGCACACCGGCCGCCACGCTCATCCCGAGCGTGCCGTTCAGCGGCAACGCGATGCCCACGCCGCCGCCGACCACCCACGCCACCTGGAGCGCGGTCTCGGTCCGGGCGAACGCGGAGGTGCGCACCGCCTCGGGGATGTCGCGCTGGATCATCGCGTCCAGCGACAACTTGCCCAGCGCCTGGGCGAGACCGGCCACCGCCGCCACCGCGAGCACCGTGACCAGGCTGTACATCACCGCCGCCCACGCCGCGCAGGACGCGGACGCGAGCAACACGGCGGTGATGATCACCTCCGGCGCGCGGGACTTGAGCCACGCGCCGAGCGCGGTGCCGATCGCGTTGCCGACCGCGGCCGCGATCACCACCGCGATGGTGGCCTGGGTGGCGGACAGGTCGGCGACCGGGTGCTTGCGCATCAAGAAGCCCAGGAACATGATCAGGAACCCGGAGAAGCCGCGCAGCGCCGCGTTCGCCCACAACGCCTGGACCACCGACGGGCCCACGCTGCGCAACCGCCGCGAGGTCTTGACCCGGATCGGCTTGCGCCCGGATTCGCGCTCGCCGCTCGCCGCGGCCGGGCCCTCGCCCGACTCCTCGGTCCGGGGCTCGGGCACCGTCTCGGTGCTCGTACCGCCCTTGCCGCCGCGCAATTTGGCCAGCGACACCTTGCGCTCGTGTTCGACGCCGGGGGCCTCGGCGGTGAACGACGCCCGGTCCTCGCCCTCGGCCGAGTCGACCTTCGACGGCAGCGTGAAGGACAGGATCGCGCCGAAGGTGAACACCACGCAGGCGCCGTACAGGATCCCGGGCGTGCCGAACGCGTATTTCAGGCCGCCCGCCACCGGCGCCGCGCCCATCGTGCCGATCAGGCCGAACATGGTGATCCGCGAGTTCGCCTTGACCAGCGAGACCGAGCGCGGCTGGAGCCGGGGCACCACCGCGCTGCGGCTGACCCCGTACACCTTCGAGGACACCAGCACGCCGAACGCCGCCGGGTACAGCTCCAGGCCGCCGTCGTTCACCGAGCCGGCCATCAACCAGCACAGCCCCACCCGGACCAGCATCGCCAGCGCCATCGCGAAGCGGCGACCTCGGCGCATCCGGTCCAGGATCGGCCCGAGCACCGGCGCGAGCAGCGCGAACGGCGCGAGGGTGATCAGCAGGTACATCGCCACCCGGTCGCGCGCCTCGCCGGTGGGCACCGAGAAGAACATCGTGGTGGCCAGCGCCATGGTCACCAGCGCGTCGCCTGCGTTGTTGATCAGGTGCAGCTCGATCAGCTTGGCCAGGCCGCTCTCGCCGGCGCCCTTGGCCCGGGCCGCGCCGCGGAGTTTCCCGAAGCCGCCGGTGAACAGGCCACCGAACCGGCCGAGCGCACGTCGCCCCGGACCTCGGTTCCTGCCGGACGACCCGCGGGTGGAGCCGGGCGCGCGAATGGTGCGCCGTGATGCGGTACTGGTCTTGGAGGCTGCCACGCCGGGATCCTGCCCTTGCTCCCTCGGATGATGCGGTCGCGACACGCCAGGAAGGGCTCGCTCCGCGCGCCCGTTCGGGAATCGGACGTGTTTTGAGGGTATCGGCGGTGGAGACCTTCGACGCGTGAGAGAGAATCACTCTCGTGAGTGCCGCGACCCGTAGTCGAACCCCGGACCGCCTCTGCGCAGAGGCGGTTGATCTTGCCTTCGCCGCTGCCGAGGAAGCCGCAGGTCAGGACTCCGTCGGCGAGCATCTGGGTGTACAGGTGGATGGTGATCGCCTGGTCACCCACCTGTTCGCGTGCCGCGAGTCCGCCTACCACGGCTGGCGCTGGGCGGTGACCGTTGCCCGGGCGCCCCGCGCCAAGCTGGTGACCGTGGACGAAACGGTCCTCGTACCCGGCCCCGAGGCGCTGCTCGCGCCCGCGTGGGTGCCGTGGAACGAGCGCCTTCGTCCCGGCGACCTCGGCGTGGGCGACCTGTTGCCCACCGACGCCGACGACCCCCGTCTCGAATTCGGTTACACCGGAGCGGACGAGACAGAGGAGGAATCGACCGAGCCGATCGGGCTCGGCCCCAAGGCGGTCGCGTACGAGCTGGGGCAGGGGCGCGCGCGCGTACTGTCCCCGGTCGGGCGCGATCTGGCCGCCGACCGCTGGGACGAGCATTTCGGCCGAGCCACGCCGATGGCCCAGGCCGCGCCCGCGCACTGCACGAGCTGCGGCTTCCTGGTCAAGGTCGGCGGGCCGCTCGGGCAGGCGTTCGGCGTGTGCGCCAACGAGTATTCGCCCGCCGACGGCCGCATGGTCTCGCTGGCCTACGGCTGCGGTGGCCACTCGGAGGCCGCGGTGATGCCCGCCGCGACGCCGGCGGCCGAGCTGTCCCTGGACGAGTACCGGATCGAGACCGTGCGGATCCGCCCGGTCGAGAGCGCGGTGGACGAGGACGGCATGGAGCCCGGAGAGGACCAGTTGGGCCACTCCTGATCGACCGCGAGATGCAATTAATCCGAATTACGCTGAATATCCGAAATGTCCGCAGCGTGCGATCGGGTCCGGGTCCTGTCCGGCGGACACGGCCCGGTCCGGTCGAGCGCACGACGAAGCCGCCACCGAATCGGTGGCGGCTTCGATGCGTTCGTGGGATCGACTCGGCTCGCGCGGCGACTCGGTTCCCGAGGTCGACTCAGCGAGCCGTGCCCCGGTAGGCGACCGGGCCCTCGCCCGGGAACTGCGCGGCGCCCTGGAAGCTCGCGCCGTCGTCGAAGAACGTGATCGATCCGTTGCCCTGCGGGCCGGACCAGGTGACCTGGGTGCCCGTCGCCGGACGTGCCTTGTCCGGCACGACGGCGTTACGCGTCTGGATGACGATCGCGAGGTCCGCGTCGTCGTGCCAGGGCGCGTTGGGCGCCCCGTACTGGATCTGCGTGCGGTAGGTAGCCACGTTGTCCCCTTCCGTAGCCGACTGGGGTTGCCCCCACGGATGTGTCTACTCCCGTAGCGGCCGGGTCGACCAGGGGAGTGTCGTTTGTCGTTTGTAGGGGTTTTGTGTGACTTGATCCACTGCCTGTCCGCATCGTCCCCACGCCGTTTCGCGCGGCTTTCCACGGACCGGGATCGCCGAGCGGCCGCGGCGCCGGAAACGCAATAGGGTTCCGGCCACATCCGCGATCGAGGGACGGCGCACGGCATGGGCATCGACGACCGCTTTGGCACCGCTTCGCTTCGGCGAGCCGTACTGGACGCGTGGGGCGCGTCGCCCGCACGTTTTCGGGAGGACGCGAACGCCGAGGAGGAACTCGCCCTCGGCGGCTATCGCGATCGGCTCGTGGTCGAACTCGCGCAGAACGCCGCCGACGCCGCCGCCCGGGCCGGCATGGTGGGCCGGCTCCGGCTGACGCTGCGCGACGGGGTCCTGGTCGCGGCCAACACCGGCGACCCGCTGCACGCGCCGGGCGTCGAGGCGCTGTCCACGCTGCGCGCCTCGGCCAAGCGCGACGACGGGCCGGAGGCGGTCGGCCGGTTCGGCGTCGGCTTCGCCGCGGTGCTCGCGGTCACCGACGAGCCGTGTGTGCTCTCCCGGACCGGTGGGGTGCGCTGGTCCCTGCACGAGGCCCGCGACCTGGTCGCGGAACAGGCCCGGGACAACGCCGGACTGGCCGACGAACTGGCCCGGCGCGACGGCGGCGTGCCGGTGCTGCGGCTGCCGATGCCGGCCGAGGGAACCCCGCCGGAGGACTACGACACGTGCGTGGTGCTGCCGCTGCGCGACGGCGCCGCGGTGGACCTGGCCGCCCGGCTGCTCGCCGAGGTCGACGACGCGCTGCTGCTCACCCTGCGCCGGCTCGGCGAGATCGTGATCGAGACACCGGAGGGTGTGCGGACGCTGACCTGTCGGGCCGACGGCGGCGCCCTGGTGGTGACCGACAACGGCGTGCAGACCCGCTGGCGGGTCGCCGAGGACGGCGGCGCGTTGGAGCCCGCGCTGCTCGCCGACCGGCCCACCGAGGAGCGCCGGCGGGCCGCCTGGTCGGTGTTGTGGGCGGTGCCGCTGGACGCCGCCGACCATCCGCGCCGGCCGAGCGTACGACCCGTCGTGCACGCGCCCACGCCCACCGACGAGCCGCTGGGGCTGCCCGCCCTGCTCGTCGCGTCCTTCCCGCTGGACCCGACCCGCCGGCACACCGCGCCCGGCCCGCTGCGCGACTTCCTGATCGAGCGGGCCGCCGAGACCTACGCCGGGCTGCTCGGCACCTGGCCGGTGACCACCACCGCTGTGCTGAGCCTGGTGCCGGGGCCGACCGGCGAGGGGGAGTTGGACGGCCTGCTGCGCCGGGCGGTGCTCGATCGGCTCGCGGAGACCGCGTTTTTGCCGGCCGCGGCGCCGGGCGCCGGGTTCTCGGGCGCCTTCGACACCGCTGCCTCCGCCGCCGGGTCCGTCGTGGAGGCGGAACCCGACGATCGCGACGCGCTGTTGCTCGACCGGGGCACCGCGGCGCGCGACCGCGATCTGCTGCGCCCGCGCGACGCGGTGCTGATCGAGACGGCGGGCCCGCGACTGGTCGAGGCGCTGGCGCCGGTGGTGGCCGGATTGCTGCCGGCCGGTCTGGATCGCAGCGCCGCGTTGCGGGTGCTGGGGGTGCGTCGGCTGCCGCTGGCCGAGGTGGTCGACCAACTCGCGGGGATGGAGCGGGAGCCGAGCTGGTGGCGGGATCTGTACGACGCCTTCGACCCCGCGGCCAGGGACGCGCTCGGGGCGTTGCCGGTGCCGCTGGCCGACGGTCGGATCGTGCGCGGGCCGAGGGGGGTCCTGCTGCCCTGCCCGGAGAGTCCGGACCCGGCGGTGCTGGACGTGCTTCGGCTGCGGGTGGCCCACCCCGACGCGACGCATCCGCTCCTGGAGCGGCTCGGCGCGGTCCGGGCCACGCCGCGGGCGGTGCTGGCCGATCCGGCGGTGCGGGCCGCGGTCGGCGAGGGCGAGGAGGGCGACGACATCGCCGACGCGGTCCTGGAGCTGGTCCGGGCCGCCCGGATCGCTGCCGGCGACGAACCGTGGCTGGCCGCGCTGCTGCTGCCGGACGTGGACGGCGACGCGGTGCCGGCGGGCGAGCTGATGTTGCCCGGCAGCCGGATCGCCGCGGTGGTCGAGCCGGACGCGCTCGGCGTCGCGCACCCGGATCTGGTCGAGCGCTGGGGCGAGGACGTGCTGGAGGCGGTCGGCGTGCTCGGCACGTTCGGCCTGGTCCGGGAGGAGGACGTGGTCCTCGACCACGACGGCTGCGACCACGACCTGGACGCCGAGGACGACTGGCTCGACGACGTGCTCGACCACCTGCCCGACCAGGGCGTGCCGCCGGTGCTGGCCGGGTTCGCCGCGGTGCGCGATCTGGACCTGGTCGCGGACGACGCGTGGGACGAGGCCCTGGAGGTGCTGGCCACACCGCCGCTGCGGAACGCGGTGACCGAGCCGGCGCACGTGCTGCTGCCCGACGGCGGCCGGGCCCGGGTGCCGTCGTACACCTCGTGGTGGCTGCGTGGGCACCCGGTGCTGGACGGCCGGCGCCCGGCGGGGCTGCTCGCGCTGGACGGGGACCGGCTGCTGCACGGCCTCTACGACCGGGTCCGGGCGAGCCTGGATCCGGTGTTCCTGACCGCCCTGGGCGTGCGTACGACGCTTCCGGCGCTGCTGGCCGACCCGGACGGCCCGGACGAGCTGCTGGAGCGCCTGGCGGACCCGGACCGGGCGGTGACCCGGGACCAGTTGCGCGCGCTGTACACCGCGTTGGCCGAGGTGACCCCGGAGCGGCTGTCCGCGCCGACCGAGCTGCGCGGGGTCTGCGGCGGCCGGATGACCGTGGCCGACGTCGCGGACGCGCTGGTGGGCGACGCGCCGGACCTGGCGGCGCTGGTCGCGGACGACGCGACGCACGTGGTGCTGCCGGTGCGCCCGGACCGGGCGGAGGCGCTGGCCGACCTGCTGGACGTACCGCTGCTGTCCGAGACCATCCCCGGCAAGGTGCTCTCCGAGGGCACCGTGCACGAGGTCCCGGACGACGTGCTGGTGGCGATGCCCGACGCGCCGAAGGAGTACGTCGAACACGAGGAGTTGATCGTCTCCGGCCCGGACGGCACCGAACTGGAGGCGGACTGGCGCTACATCGACGGCAAGGTGCACGCCACCACGTTCGAGGGCGTCGCCCGCGGCCTGGCCTGGGCCGCCGGCGAATGGCACCGCCGCTTCGAGGTCGAACAACTCCTCACCCACCCGGAAAACGCCGCCCACTTCGCCACGGAACGCGACTTCGACGGCGTCTGACCCCGGGGGGAGGGGCGGCTCCTGGGCGAGCCGCCCCCACCCGGGGCGCGGGTTGTGCGGGCCTACCCGTCGTCGCCCGTGCGGCGGCTGAGCCAACCGGATACGTGCCAGCCCGCCTCCAGGAGGGCGGCGGCGGCGATGGCGATGCCGATCGCGGTGCCGTTGTTGCCCTGGTCCTGGGGGTAGAGGGCGAAGAAGTCGGCGGCGAAGGGGACGTAGAGGGTGAACAGGAAGGCCGCCGCCATCGCCGCGATCAGGGCGATCTTCCACCACGCGTAGGGGCGGGCGACGATGGCCAGGATCCACATCGCGACCAGGAACAGGGTGATCACCGCGGTGGTGCGGTCCTCCTTCAGGTCGGTGCCGCTGTTCAGGCGGGCCGCCCAGTAGGACAGGAATGTCGCCCCCGCGGCCACCACGCCGCCCGGGATCGCGAAGCGCAGGACGCGCGGGACGAAGCCCCGGCGGGCGCGTTCGGCGTTGGGGGCCAGCGCCAGGAAGAAGGCCGGTACGCCGATCGTGAGCGAGCCGATCAGGGTGAGATGGCGGGGCAGGAACGGGAAGACCACGCCCGCGACACCGGTCAGCAGCGACAGGAGCAGCGCGTACACGGTCTTGACCAGGAACAGGTTCGCGACCCGCTCGATGTTGCCGATCACCCGTCGCCCCTCGGCCACCACCGAGGGCAGCGTGGCGAAGCGGTTGTCCAGGAGCACGATCTGGGCGACCGCGCGGCTCGCCCCGCTGCCCGAGCCCATCGCCACCCCGATGTCGGCGTCCTTGAGCGCGAGGACGTCGTTCACGCCGTCGCCGGTCATCGCCACCGTGTGCTCGCGGGCCTGGAGGGCGGCGACCATGGCCCGCTTCTGCTGCGGGGTGACCCGGCCGAAGACGGTGTTCTCCTCCAGCGCCTGCCCGAGTTCGGTGCGGTCCTCGGGCAGTCGGCGGGCGTCCACGGCGTGTTCCGCGCCCGCCAGGTCGAGTTTGGCGGCGACCGCGCCGACCGCGAGCGCGTTGTCCCCGGAGATCACCTTGGTCGCCACGCCCTGACCCGCGAAGTAGCGCAGCGTCTCGGCTGCGTCCGGGCGCAGCCGCTGCCGGAGCACCACGAGCGCGGCCGGGTGGGCCCGCGCGCCGGCCTCGTCGGTCAGCGCTTCGGCGGTCGCGAGCAGCAGTACCCGCAACCCCTTCGCGCCCAGTTCGTCCACCTCGGCCAGTACCGGATGCCCTTCGGACAGCAGTACGTCGGGCGCGCCCAGCAGCCACGTGCCGCGCTCGGCGAAGCTCGCCCCGCTCCACTTGCGGGCCGAGGAGAACGCGGCGACGTCGGTGATCGACCACCCCCGCGGCGCCGGGTAGGCGTCCACGATCGCCTGGAGGCTCGCGTTCGGGCGCGGGTCGGAGGTGCCGAGGGCGCCGAGCGCCTGGCCGATCGGCAGAGTGTCGTCGAGCGTACGGACCTCGGCCACGTCCATGCCGCCCTCGGTGAGCGTGCCGGTCTTGTCCAGGCACACCACGTCCACCCGGGCCAGCCCCTCGATCGCGGGCAACTCCTGGACCAGGCACTGCTTCCGGCCCAGCCGCACCACGCCGACCGCGAACGCGACCGAGGTGAGCAGCATCAGCCCCTCGGGGACCATGGTGACCAGCCCGGCCACCATGCCGCGCAGCGCGTTGGGCAGGCCGTCGTCGGTGCGCAGTTGGCTGATGATCAACAGGATCCCGACCGGGATCATCAGCCAGGTGACGTAGGTGAGGATCCGATTCAGCCCCTGACGCAGTTCCGAGTCGACCAGGGTGAACCGGCCCGCCTCCTCGGCGAGTCGGGCGGCGTACGCGTCGCCGCCGACCTTGGTCGCCCGGTACGCGCCGTTGCCGGCGGCCACGAAGCTGCCGGACATCACCGGGTCGCCGATCCTCTTGTGGACCGGATCGGTCTCGCCGGTCAGCAGCGACTCGTCCAGTTCGAGCGCGTCGGCCTCGACCACCACGCCGTCCACCAGGACCTGTTCGCCCGCGCCGAGCGCGCAGACGTCGTCCAGGACCAGTTCGCGCGCGGACACCTCGACCGTGTGCCCGCCGCGGCGCACCCGCGGTTTGGCCTCGCCGATCACCGCCAGGGTGTCCAGGGTGCGCTTGGCGCGCAGTTCCTGGATGATGCCGATGGCCGTGTTGGCGACGATGACCAGGCCGAACAGGCCGTCCTGGATCGGGCCGACGATCAGGATCACCACGAACAAAGTGCCGATGATGGCGTTGAACCGGGTGAAGACGTTGCCCCGAACGATCGCCGAGGCGCTGCGGCTCGAACGGCCGGGCACGTCGTTGACCCGGCCGGCCGCGACACGTTCGGCAACCTCGGCGTCGGTCAGCCCGGTGATGGTGACGGGGGCATCGATCATGCCCTGACGTTACGTCAGTGAATGTCGGATTTTGTGGCTATTCCAGGCGGGTTGCCGAGTACATTCACCGGAGGCCCGGAACGGGGCCGAGGCCGGCCGACGCACCCTAGTCGTCGCGCGCGCTCTGCAGGCGGCGGCAGTACCAGAGGCCGAACAGGCCCAGACCCGAGCCGGCCAGCGCGCACCACGGCCACCAGTCGCGGCCGTCGTCGGTGAGCGAGTCGCGCATGAACCAGGCGACCACGAACAGCGCGAACCAGATCACGCTGCCGACGGCGACGAGCTTGATGATGTCGCCTTCGAGCGGGGGTGGGGCGGGCCGCATGCCGGTGTCCGCGGCGGGCGGCTCCCGGTCGGCGGGCGGCGCGGGCTCGTCGGCGGGATCGGCGACACCGGCGGCATCCGCGGCATCGGTGACGGCGGCGAACTCGGCGGTTCCCCCACCCAGGGCCGGGTCGGTCGCCGGGTCGTAGGCGCTCGCGCCGTACTCGGGCGTCGTGTGGTTCCCGGAGTCGTACGCGTCGGGCTCGAAGGCCGGTACGGCGGCCTGGTAGCCGCCGGAGCCGTAGGCCGCCTCGGGGGCCGTGTAGTCGGTCTGCGGGTAGTCGCCGGCGTAGTTCGCGGCGGCGTACTCGCCGGAGGTGGCGGCGTACTCCCCGGAAGTCGCCGCGTACTCGCCTGAGGTCGCGGCGTACTCCCCGGAGCCGTAGTCCGCCGAGCCGTAATCCGCCGAGCCGTAATCCGCAGAGCCATAGTCCGCGGTGCCGTGATCCGGCGCCGGGTAGGGCTCGCTCCCGTGCGCCGCGTATTCACCGCTGCCGGGGGCGCTCGCGTCGAACGTGTCGTCGACCGGATCCGGCGTCGCGGCCGAATCCGTCCGCGCCACGCCCGTGTCGTCCGGATCCGGCGAGGTGCGCCGTCGTTTCCCGCTCCCGTGCCTGCTCACGAAAACAAGGCTACTTGGCGGCCCGCACGGGGCCCGCGCGTGCCCCGACGCACAAGCGGAGAGACCGGTTCCCGTTTCGGCTGTGGTCTCTGGCACCCTTTTGGGGTCTCCCGGCACGCGTCCCCCTCGTGCCGTGCGCGTGTCTTGACCACCCGTTCCCACGCTCCGAGGATTCGCATGCCCCGCCAGGCCCCCGCCGTGACCGTCCCCGAGGTCCCCGCCACGCGGAGGAGCGGCCTCGACCGCTTCTTCAAGATCTCCGAGCGCGGCTCGTCGCCGCTGCGCGAGATACGCGGTGGGCTCGCCACGTTCTTCGCGATGGCCTACATCATCGTGCTGAACCCGATCATCCTCGGCAGTGCGACCGACAAGTTCGGCAACCACCTGTCCCAGCCGCAGCTGGTCACCGCGACGGTGTTGGTCGCCGCCGTGATGACCATCCTGATGGGGCTGATCGGCAACATGCCGCTCGCGCTGGCCGCCGGGCTCGGGATCAACGCGATGGTCGCGTTCCAGATCGCGCCGCAGACGACCTGGGACGAGGCGATGGGCCTGGTCGTACTGGAGGGCGTCGGCCTGCTGATCCTGGCCGCCACCGGGTTGCGCGAGGCGATCATGAACGCCATCCCGCTGGTGCTCAAGCAGGCGATCGGGGTCGGCATCGGCCTGTTCGTCACCCTGGTCGGCCTGGTCAGCGCGGGCATCGTGACGCGCGTGCCGGACAAGGTGAACTCCACCGTCCCGGTCGCGCTCGGCGCGGGCGGCACGCTCAAGGGCTGGCCGGCGGTGATCTTCTGCTTCGGCCTGCTGCTGACGTTCGTGCTGGTGGTACGGAAGGTGCCGGGCGCGATCCTGATCGGGATGGTCGCCTCGACGGTGCTCGCGGTGATCGTGCACAACGCCGCCGGCCTGGACAAGGCGGCCTGGGGGCTGACCGCGCCCGAGGCGAACGGTGTGGTGGATACGCCCGACTTCGGGCTGATCGGCGACGTCGACCTGTTCGGTGCCTTCGGCCGGGTCGGCTTCATCACCGCGTCGTTGTTGATCTTCACCCTGCTGCTGTCCAACTTCTTCGACGGCATGGGCACGATCATCGGGGTCAGCCGCGAGGCCGGGCTGCTCGACGAGCAGGGCAAGGTGCCGGGCCTGGGTCGGATCCTGACCGTCGAGTCGGTCGGCGCGATCGCGGGCGGCGGTGCCTCGGCGTCGTCCAACACGGTCTTCGTGGAATCCACCGCCGGGGTCGGCGAGGGCGCCCGGACCGGACTCGCCAACCTGGTCACCGGCGGCCTGTTCGCGCTCGCGCTGCTGTTCACCCCGCTGGCCAAGCTGGTACCCGCGCAGGCCGCGACGCCGGCGCTCGTGGTGGTCGGCGCGTTGATGATGACCCAGATCAAGCACATCGAGTGGGACGACCTGACGGTCGCCGCCCCGGCGTTCGTGACGATCGCGCTGATGCCGTTCACCTACAGCATCACCACCGGGATCGGCGCCGGCTTCATCCTGTACGTGGTGCTGCGCACGGCGGTCGGCAAGGCCCGGGAGATCCCGCTGCTCCTGTGGATCGTCTCCGCCCTCTTCGTGATCCACTTCGCCATCGACCCGATCGAACAGGCCCTCGGCGTCAAGTAACCGGATGGCCGGGCGGCCACCCCACCCCCCGCCCGGCCACCCACGTAGCGCGGATGGCCCCGGACACCCGCTCCGCGCGGAGCGGGTGTCCGACACCCCGTCCCGCCCGCGCGGCATCCGCCCACCCCGCCCACCACCGCGCGGCCCCCGCCTCGCCCCCGCGCCCGGGCGCGCGCCGCCCGACACCCCGTCCCGCCCGCCTCGCGCCCGCCGCGCGGAATCGCCGCCGGGCACCCACGCCGCCCACCCGGCGTCCGTCTTGCCCCGCCCGCCCGCCTCGGGCCTGCGTCGGCCGCGCCCGCTCCGTGCGCTTCGGTTTTGCCCCCTTCGGCTGGGTTCGCCCCCGCCGTGCGGCAGGCGTTGCGGGGCGGTGGAATATCCCCGGCGGGGAAAGCATTGGAAGTTAGCGAGAGTAAAGAGTTAAGCTAAAAAACGTGTCCCCGTCCGAACCCGACCGTGCCACGGTGGCAGCCCTCCGTGCCTCGGTGCTGAAACTCTCTCGTCGCCTGCGCAACCAGCGGGCCGACGAGACGCTGAGCCCCACACAGCTCTCGGTGTTGACCGTGCTCGTCGTACGCGGTGCCATGACTCCGGGCGAACTCGCCCGGCAGGAGAAGGTGCAGCCGCCGTCGATGACCCGGGTGATCGCCGGCCTGGAGGAGCGCGGCCTGGTCCGGCGCGAGCCGCACCCCGACGACCGCAGGCAGGTCGTGGTCTCCGCGACCGAGCCCGCCGCCGCCGTGGTGGAGGAGAACCGTCGACTGGGCAACGCCTGGCTGGCGGAACACCTGGCGCGGCTCACGCCGGAGGAGAACGAGGCGTTGCGCGCGGCCCTGCCGGTGCTGGAGAAACTGGCGCAGGCGTAGCAGGCTCGGCGCGCCCCGCGTCGCGGTCGGTTCGGTTCAGGGACGGATGCACATCCGGCCTCGGCCGATCCGTACGACGAAGGGGGAGCCCGTGGCGGCGACAGCCGGCACTTTCCAATCACTACGAAACCGCAACTTCAGACTGTTCGCCGCCGGCCAGACCGTGTCGAACACCGGCACGTGGATGCAGCGCATCGCGCAGGACTGGCTGGTGTTGCAGCTCACCGGCAGTACCACCGCGCTGGGCGTGACCACGGGCCTGCAATTCCTGCCCATGCTGCTCTTCGGCCTGTGGGGCGGGGTGATCGCCGACCGCTACCGCAAGCGTGTGTTGCTGATCGGTACGCAGACCGTGATGGGCCTGCTCGCCGCCGTGATGGCCGTCCTGGTGCTGAGCGGTGCGGTCGAGGTCTGGCACGTATGGCTGCTCGCCTTCGGCCTGGGCCTGGCCACCGCCGTGGACAACCCGGCCCGGCAGTCCTTCGTGATCGAGATGGTCGGGCGCAAGGACCTGGCCAACGCGGTCAGCCTGAACTCGGCCAACTTCCAGCTCGCCCGCATCGTCGGCCCCGCCGTCGGCGGTCTGCTGATCACCGCGATCGGCACCGGCTGGGTGTTCGCGCTCAACGCGGTGTCCTACATCGCGGTCCTGCTCGGCCTGGTGGCCATGCGCGAGGCGGAACTGCGCACGATGCCCGTGGTGCCGCGCGAGAAGGGCCAGTTGCGGGAGGGGCTGCGCTATGTGCGCGGTCGGCCCGATCTGCTGGTGGCGATTGCGCTGGTCGGGTTCATCGGTACCTTCGGCTACAACTTCGCGGTCACTCTCGCGGGGTTCTCCAACAACGTCTTCCACGCCGGGCCCGGTTCGTTCGGGCTGCTCAACACGGTGTTCGCGGTCGGCTCGCTGGCGGGCGCGCTGCTCGCGGCCAAGCGCGGGCACACCCGGCTGCGCGTACTGGTCGCCGCGGCCGTCGTGTTCGGCCTGCTGGAGACGGTCGCCGCGTTCATGCCGGGCTACTGGAGCTTCGCGCTGCTGCTCGTGCCGATCGGGATCGCCGGCCTGACGTTCAACACGGCGGCGAACTCGACCGTGCAGTTGGGCAGTGATCCGGCGATGCGCGGTCGGGTGATGGGCATCTACATGCTCGTCTTCATGGGCGGCACCCCGCTGGGCGGCCCACTGATCGGCTGGCTCGCGGAGAGCTTCGGTCCGCGCGTGGGGTTGTTCGTGGGCGGGCTGATCTCGCTGATCGCCGCGCTTACGGTCGGTGTGCTGCTGGCTCGGCACAGCGGGATCCGGCTGCGGCCGCGTGCGATGGTGCGCGCGATGCGCCCGGCCGGCGCGACCGCGCCGGTCATCGCCGCAGAGAGCGCTGCGCCCACGGCTCCGGCAACTCCAGCCGGCGCCGGCGTCACGGCGACACGGTCGGGGTTCGGTAATCCTGCGGTCAAGATCTGACACAGCGTCAGCACATCTGTGCGATACACCTTTTCTTGACGTGGGATTCACGCTCTGGGGTGACGCAGGCCATCGACACGTCACCCGAACCGCTGGAATCCTTGACGAATGGACTACGTGCGGTTCCAGCACCTGTTCCAGGCGGAGGGCCTCCGCCTGGGCCAGGCGGCCGTCACGGACATGGACGCGCCGGTACCGTCCTGTCCCGGTTGGACGGTCGCCGACGTCGTACGACATTCCGTGCTCATGTACACCGACGCCACCGGGCAACTGCGCTCGGACGGTCGTCCGGAGGGCCGCTCACAACCGGGCGGCCCGAGCGGCAAGGGGGATCTGCTCGACACCTACACCCGGGCGCACGCCGCGCTCGTGGCGGAAATGGCCAGGCGGGACCCGCTCGACCCGGTCGAGGCGGACCTGCCCGAAGCGGCCGTCCCGGAGGTCCTGGAGCGCGACGGGCCCGATCCGGGCACGGCCGGCTTCCTGGCCCGCCGGATGGCGCGCGAGGCGGCGGTACACCGGGCCGACATCGAGATGGCGGTCGGCACCCCGGGACCGCTGGACGCGCAGCAGGCCCTGGACGGCATCGACGAGGTGCTGGGCGTACTGCTCCCGGCGCATTACGACGGGGGCACGCGCGACGGTGCGAGCGGGCGCACCATCGGCGTACACAGCAACCGGCACCACTGGCGGCTGACCATGCGGCGCGGCGGTGTCACCATGTCCCGCGAGCCGGGCTTCGCCGACGCGGCGGTGTCGGGCGAGCCCGCCGAACTGCTGCTCTACCTGTGGGGCCGACGGCCCGGCACGGTCGTCTCGCGGACCGGCGACCGCACCGTGCTCGCGGCCTTCCGCCGCCGTCTGGCCGCCTCCATGGTCTGACCGTTCGACCCGACGACTCGGAGCGGGTCCGTAGACCCCGCGGCGCGGGCGCCCGACCGGCATTCGACCGGGCGTTTGCGCCGCGTAGGCTCTGAGGCGTGAATCCCCGCACCCGAACCCGCGTCGTCACGGCCACCCTGGCCCTCCTGCTCATCGCCGTGATCATCGGCGCGTTGATGCGGTAGGGCGGGGCGTCGAGGGCTTGCGTGCCGCGACTCGGCGACGCCGGTCCGGCTCGCCGCGGACATGTGCGGTCAGTGCGGGTTCCCCGCCGCGCGGGCCGCGTGTACCCGGTCGGCGGCGATTCGTACCAGCGCCGCGTTGCCCGGGACCCGACGGCCGTCCGGGTCGAGCAGGGTGTCCTCCAGCCCGATCCGGGTGTCCAGGCCGGCCGCGATCGCCGCGTCCAGGACCGGCCACGCGGACGCGTCGGCGCCGTGCAGCAGGCGCGGCACCGCGACCTCGTACCGATCCAGGACGGCCAGGATCCGACCCGCCTCGTCCAGGGCGTCCCCCGGTTCGCCGCGCTCGACCTCGACCAGGATCCGCGTGCACACCGCGGCCAACTCCCGCTCGACCAGCAACTCCGCGTCGGCCTCGGTCCACACCCCCGCCTCGACCCCGACCCCCAGGTGCGCCAGCGTGTACGCGAGTTCGACCGAGCCCTCCTCGCAGAGATTGACCGAGGCCAGGTCGGGCAGCACCGTCCAGGAGCGCACCGACGCCAGCCGGGAGGCCGCGTCCGACTCGATCCACGCGCCGGTGCTCACCCCGATCGGCACACCGGGCGCCGCGCCCCGGATCGCCCGGACCACCGAGGTCAGCACGTCCGGCGCCAGACTCTCGCGACCCCGGCGATCACGAGGATGCACATGCACGATGGATGCCCCCGCGGCCACCGCGGCCCGACTGTCCGCGGCGATCTGTGCCGGGGTCAGCGGTAGCGCCGGGTGCTCCTCGGGGCGCCGCGTTCCGTTCAGACAGGCCTTGATCAGTGTCATGGAAGACTCCCGATGCCGACGCCCACGAGCCCCCATCCCATCCCCGATCCACGGCAAACCGCAATGGATTCGGCCGACCTGTCGCAAAATGACCGGAGGAGTCGAACGGGAGCCCGGAGCGGGCCGGCAGGCTGGACCCATGACACGGCGGTACGCGTGAAGCGCGTGAGACGAGGCCGGTTGCGCGTCCTGGGCGCGCTCCCGGCGGCCCTGGCCCTGGTGGTGGCGCTGCCCGCGGCGGCGACGGCCGATTCCGACGTGGCGTTCACCATCAAGGACGAGCGCATCGGCGAATCCAGCGGCCTGGTGGCGAGCGCGCAACATCCCGACGTCTACTGGACGCACAACGACAGCGGGGACTCGCCCAGGATCTACGCGATCGGCAAGGACGGCGCCACCAAGGCCACCATCACGCTGTCCGGGGTGGACGCGCGCGACTGGGAAGCGATCACGATCGGCAAGGACGACGCGGGCAATCCCGCCCTGTTCGTCGGCGACATCGGCGACAATTTCCACGGCAAGTGGCCCGAGGTGTGGATCTATCGCTTCGCCGAACCCGCGACGCTGGCCGACGCGACGGTCAAGCCGACCAGGTACCGGGTGAAGTACGACAACGGGCCGCGCGACGCCGAGGCGATGCTGATCGACCCGAGGACGAACAAGCTCTACATCGCGAGCAAGGAGTCCGACGGCGGGCTCTACGAGCAGCCGGAGCAGTTGTCCACCACCGGGATCAATACGTTCCGGCGAATAGCCGCCGGCGACTCGACGGTGACCGACGGCGCGTTCGCGCCCGACGGGTCGCGGTTCGTGCTGCGCGGCTACTTCTCCGCCACCGTGTTCTCCGCGCCGGGCAAGCAGGTGGGCCCGGTCAGCGTGCCGCTCCAGCGCCAGGGCGAGTCGGTGGCGTGGAGTGCGGACGGCCGAACCCTGCTGTTCGGCAGCGAGGGCAAGGGCAGCCAGGTGCGCCGGGTCGAGCTCAAGGGCGACAACCGACCGGACTCGGTACGCAACGCGCCGGGCGGCGGGGCGAAGTCGGACGCGAAGTCGGACTCGGCGGGCAGTACGGCCGGCAGTGACAAGAGCGACGGCGATTCCGCCGCCGACAAGACCAAGGCGTACGGGCCGGGGCTCCTGGCGGTGGCGGGTCTGGTGGTGCTGTTCTTTGCGTATCGCCGACTCGGTGGGCGGCGGAACCGGGACTGAGCGCCGAACGGCCGCCGCCTCGGACCCCCGACGGGGGTCCGAGGCGGCGGCCGTTCACGCGTTGTCGGCGTGGACCGGAGCTGCTCGATCCGGGTCGGAGCCGCCCGGTCCGAGTCAGAGCCGCCCGGCGCGAGTCAGAGCTGCTCGATCACGAAGTCGATGCACGTGGTCAGCGCCTCGACGTCGGCCGGCTCGACCGCCGGGAACATCGCCACGCGCAGCTGGTTGCGGCCCAGCTTGCGGTAGGGCTCGGTGTCCACGATGCCGTTGGCGCGCAGCACCTTGGCCACCGCGGCGGCGTCGACCGCGTCGGTGAAGTCGATCGTGCCGACGACCTGCGAGCGGGCCGCGGGGTCGGCCACGAACGGGCTCGCGTACGCGGACTTCTCGGCCCACGCGTACAGCCGGCCCGACGAGTCGGCGGTGCGTGCGACGGCCCAGTCCAGACCGCCCTGCCCGTTGATCCAGTCGAGCTGGTCGGCGAGCAGGAACAGGGTGCTCAGCGCCGGCGTGTTGTAGGTCTGGTCCTTGACCGAGTTGTCGATCGCGGTGGCCAGGTCGAAGAACGGCGGGATATAGCGGTCGGAGCCGGCGATCCGGCCGGCCCGCTCCAGCGCGGCCGGCGAGAACGCGGCCAGCCACAGACCGCCGTCGGCGGCGAAGTTCTTCTGCGGCGCGAAGTAGTACACATCGGTCTCGGCCGCGTCCACCGGCAGCCCGCCCGCGGCCGACGTCGCGTCGACCAGGACCAGCGAACCCGCGTCGGCGCCCGCCGGCCGGGCGATCGGCATGGCGACACCGGTCGAGGTCTCGTTGTGGGTCAGGGCGTATACGTCGACGCCCGCCTCGGCCCGCGGCAGCGGGTGGGTGCCCGGCTCGGACTTGATCACGGTGGGCTCGTCCAGCCACGGCGCGGCCTTGACCGATCCGGCGAACTTCGAGGAGAACTCGCCGAACGACAGGTGCTGCGACTTGCGGTCGACGAGGCCGAACGCGGCGATGTCCCAGAAGGCGGTGGCACCGCCGTTGCCCAGGATCACCTCGTAGCCCTCGGGGAGGGAGAACAGGCTGCCGACACCTTCGCGGACCCGGCGGACCAGGTTCTTCACCGGCGCCTGCCGGTGGGAGGTGCCCAGGAGGGAGGTACCGGTCGCCGCGAGGGCGGCGAGCGCCTCCGGACGTACCTTGGACGGGCCCGAACCGAACCGGCCGTCGGCGGGCATGAGCGCTGCGGGAATCTGGATCTCGGCCACGCCAAGAGCGTAGTCGTGTCCGTTTCGTGGGTGATCTGTATTCCGCACAATGAGACGAATGTGGCCGACATTCGGCCGGCGGCGGTCTCGACCGGTGGACGGTGCGGGGCGTGGCACGCCGTTTCGGCGGGGGTCGCGCGCCCTGGACGGGGCCGGTTCGGGTGAGGATGGCGGGGTGACGACACAGCTCGGGGATCTGGAAGAGGCGTTGCGGGCGCGGGTGCGCGGGGAGGTCCGGTTCGATCCGCAGGCCCGGGCGCTGTACTCGATGGACGCCTCCAACCACCGCCACGTGCCGCCGGGCGTGGTCGCCCCGCTGGACGCGGACGACGTGGTCGCCGCGCTGGCGGTGTGCCACGAACTCGGGGCGCCGGTGACGGTACGCGGCGGCGGCACCAGCATCGCCGGCCAGGCCACGGGCAATGGTGTGGTGCTCGACCTCGCGCGGCACCTGAACCGGATCCACGCGGTCGACCCGACGACCCGGATCGCGCACGTCGAGCCCGGCGTGGTGCTGGACGACCTGCGCCGGGCGGCGGGCCGGCACGGGCTGACCTTCGGCCCGGACCCCTCCACACACAGCCGCTGCACCCTCGGCGGCATGATCGGCAACGACGCGTGCGGGTCGCACTCGGTCGCGTGGGGCCGGACGAGCGCCAACGTCGAGTGGCTGGACATCGCGACGGTGGACGGCACCCGGATGCGGGTCGGGCGGGGCGAGCCGGTGCCCGCGACGGGGCGGGCGGCGGAGATCCATGCCGCGCTCGGGGCGCTGGCCGACGCCAACCTGGCGCTGATCCGGCGGGGCTTCTCGGCGTTGCCGCGCCGGGTCTCCGGATACCCGCTGGATCGGCTGCTGCCGGAGCACGGGCGCGATCTGGCCCGGGCGCTGGTCGGTACGGAGGGTACCTGCGCGGTCGTGCTCGGGGCGGGCGTGCGCCTGGTCGAGGCGCCGAAGGCGCGTGTGTTGGCCGTGCTCGGGTATGCCGACGACTTCGCGGCGGCCGACGCGGCGCCGACGCTGCTGCGGTACGGGCCGCTGACCGTGGAGAGCCTGAGCGCGGGTCTGGTCGCGCTCGCGTCCTCCGCGCGCGGGGTGGCGCTGCCGCCGGGCGCGGCCTGGTTGTTCGTCGAGGTGGGCGGGGACACGGTCGCCGAGGCGGCCGGGAAGGCGCGCGAGTTGGCCGGCGGTGGGCCGTCGCTCGTGGTCACCGATCCGGCCGGGCAGCGGGCGCTGTGGCGGATCCGGGAGGAGGCGTCGGGCACCGCGACCCGGATGGCGGACGGCTCCGAGGCGTGGCCGGGCTGGGAGGACACGGCGGTGCCGCCGGAGCGACTGGGCGCGTATCTGCGGGAGTTGGCCGAGTTGATGCGGCGGCATGGGCTGCGCGGGTTGCCGTACGGGCACTTCGGCGAGGGCTGTGTACACATCCGGATCGACTTCGACCTGCTTACCACGCGCGGGATCGCGGCGTATCGGGCCTTCGCCGGCGAACTGGCCGATCTGGTGGTCGCGCACGGGGGCTCGTTGTCCGGGGAGCACGGGGACGGGCAGGCCCGGGCCGAGTTCCTGCCCCGGATGTACGGGGCGGAGATCGTCGAACTGTTCGGCCGGTTCAAGGCGATCTGGGATCCGGCCGGGCTGTTGAATCCGGGCGTCCTGGTTCGTCCACACCCTGTGGACGGTGATCTGCGGTTCACCGGGATGCGTACTCCGGTGTCGGTGGAGTTCGGCTATCCGGCCGACGGCGGCGACTTCGCGGCGGCAGTGCGGCGCTGCGTGGGCGTGGGCAAGTGCCGCGAGTCGGCGGAGAACGCGTCGGGCGGGGTGATGTGCCCGTCGTTCCGGGTCACCGGCGAGGAGGCGCATTCGACGCGCGGCCGGGCCCGGTTGTTGCACGAGATGTTGATCGGCGAGGTGATCACCGACGGCTGGCGGTCCACCGAGGTGCGGGACGCGCTCGACCTGTGCCTGTCCTGCAAGGGCTGCCGCAGCGACTGTCCGGTGGAAGTGGACATGGCCACGTACAAGGCCGAGTTCCTGCACCACCACTATCGGGGCCGGGTGCGGCCGGCGGCACACTACGCGCTGGGCAACCTGCCGCTGTGGGCGCGGGCGGTGGGGGCGGTGCCGGGGCTCGCGGGCGCGGTGAACGCGGTGACGGGGGTGCCGGCGGTGCGGCGGGTGGCGTTGGGGGCGGCCGGGTTGGACCGGAGCCGGGAGATTCCGCCGTTCGCCGCCGTGCCGTTCACCCGGTGGTGGCGCGATCGGCCCCGGGTGGTGGGGAGTTCACGGCCTCGGGTGGTGTTGTGGCCGGACACGTTCACCAACCGCTTCCGGCCTTCGGTGGGACGTGCGGCGGTCGAGGTGCTGGAGGCCGCCGGTCTGGAGGTGGTGGTGCCGCCGGGGTCGGTGTGCTGCGGGCTGACGTGGGTGTCGACCGGGCAACTGGGCGTGGCGAGGCGGGTGATGGCCCGCACGATGCGCACGCTGCGGCCGGCTCTGGACGCCGGGCTGCCGATCGTCGGCCTGGAACCGTCGTGCGCGGCGGCGTTGCGGACGGATGTACCGGAACTGCTCGGCGCGGGGGCCGCCGCGGGGTTGGCCGGGTCGGTGCGGACCTTCGCCCAGGCGCTGGAGGAGTACGCCCCGAACTGGTCGCCGCCGGCGGTGAACCGCGAGGTGACGGGCCAACTCCACTGCCACCAGCACGCCGTACTCGGCGACGCCGCCGACCGCCGCCTGCGCGCCCGAGCCGGCCTGACCGGCGACCTGGCGGGCGGCTGCTGCGGCCTGGCCGGCAACTTCGGCTACGAGGCGTCCCACGGTGACCTGTCGAGAGCGGTGGCAGCCGACCGCCTGGTGCCGGCGCTGTCGGCGGCCGGCCCGGAAGCCCTCACGTTGGCCGACGGCTTCAGCTGCCACACCCAGATCACCCACGTAAGCGCCCGCCGACCGCAACACTTGGCGGAGGTCTTGGCCGAAGCCCTGCGCCCGAGCGCCGGAGCGCACGGGGCCGAGGGGTGAGGCCATGCGGTTGGGTGGCAAGGCGCGGTCGAGCGGCGGGGCGCGAGAGACCCAGGCGTGATGGGGTATTACGGCGGGAGCGGCGGCGGCCGGGTGCGCCGTTCGGCCTCGTCCGT
Organism: Embleya sp. NPDC059237; assembly: GCF_042754105.1. NCBI lineage: Bacteria > Bacillati > Actinomycetota > Actinomycetes > Kitasatosporales > Streptomycetaceae > Embleya > Embleya sp. NPDC059237. The sequence goes on from NZ_JBHZAE010000003.1 coordinate 449,603, forward strand.
GTCGAAGGGTTGGGGTGGGGTCTTGGAACAGGTGGTCTCGGCGTCGATCAGGTATTTCGCCGTGTGTCAGGACTGCGCGGCGCAAGCGGAGTGGTGGGGCGTCCAGGCATTGGTGGACGATTCGCTCCGCTGGGATGTCGAATGCCGGTGCACGACGTGCGGGTTCGCGGTGGCGATATGCGATGGCGATCTGCCCGCCCATCTGCGGAATCGGCTGCTCTCCGAGCACGGAAAGGCAACGTTGCGGGTGACCCCGACCGCGCAGCGGGCCAAGCTCATGCAGGTGCTGCGCGCCGAACTGAACCTCGACCTCACGGACGTCCGAGCCGCCTTGGACCGGGTATTGACCGGTACCCATTCGGGCACCCTCCCCGAGGTCGAGCACCTTGCCCGCCGACTCCGAGCGTCGGGCATCGACGCCACCGCCCTGCCTCCCACAGTCGCCTGACCCTGACGCTCGGCACACACGTCGCTCGGATTCCGCCGGATGAGCGGCGGGACGGGTCTGTGCCACGCCGGGCTCCGGGAGCCGACGCGCGCCGTGACCGGTGGCGGCCGGGCTGCCGTGGGCCGAGGCGGCTGCCGGTGCATTGGCAGGCGAACCAATGCGTGAGAGCCGGCCAAGGCGCGCACCCGACGAGTACCGGTCCCGAGCGGCCGGAGACGAGACAAGATCACGCATCACCGCGCTTCTCCGCCTGACGAAGCCGCCACCACTCCTCGTGATCCCACTCCCGCGCGGCCCGCACATGCCAGGCTCGCCGGACGGCCCGAGCACGCCGCTCGGCGGGTGTGACGTTCTCGCCGGCGCGATCCGGCACGGATCGCGTGGAGGCGTCACCGTTCGGGTGGTTCGTCGTGTCATCCATCCGATCACCCTCTCCGACGGCACCGGCGATCGTCAGCGATTCCCGGTCATCGTGAACGGCCGTGCCAATCCCCGTGGTTCGAGGTCGAACCGGCACCACACGGCCTTGCCGCCCGTTCCGAGCGGACCCCACGACACCAGATCGGAGACCGCCTCCACCATCCGCAACCCCCGCAACGAACCGCCGATCCGCTCCGGCGCCGCCGCCGACGGTTCCATCACCCACCGCCCCGGCACCACCGGCGGCCGAGGATCGTCGTCCCGGACCTCGATCGCCACCGCCCGCTTCGGCCAAAACGACAACCGCACGGTAAACGACCGCCGCGTCCACCCCACCTGCTGATCCGGCATCCCCGCGTGCACGATCGCGTTCGTCGCCAGCTCCGAAGCGCACAACATCGCATCGTCGGTCAACTCCAGCAGATTCCAATCCGCCAAAGCCGCCCACGTCAACGCCCGCACCTGCCGCACCGCCTCCGGATGCGCCTCCCAAGCCCGCTGCCGAACCCAGACCGGCACCCACCCCGGCCCCCGAAGCGTCGCCCCCAACCACCGCTCCCCAGGACTCAGCTGCCCGTCAGCCTCCGACCACGCCTGCTCGGGAGCGGCATCCCGCTCGTCGTTCTTTGATGGAACCCGCCTGACCACGTGCCGTACGCCGGGTCGACCCGTTCGTGTTGTGCCCATGCCATCAGCATCAAAGGAGCAGCCGGCGAGATCCATGACCGTCGCATGCCATCGGTATGCCGTTCCACCGTGCGCGAATATGACATTGGCTCACTCTTACCGCATATCGAGCGCTACCGTGGGTGACCATTAGTCCCCCGTAAGCTTCGGAGTCTCGTTGGCTGTCACCGAGAACAGGAAACCGAACACCGTCCTGCGTCGACTACGCGTAGAGGTACGCCACCAAACGCGCGAGGAGTTCGCTCTGTCGATGGCCGAGGCGGCACGGGAGTTGGGTCTCAACTGTGCATGCAACTGGCGTTATGTGGCTCATCTTGAAGACGGCACCATTCGCATGCCGGGACCGGCGTACCGCCGAATCCTGGAACGCACAACCGGGCAGACCTTCTCGTCTCTCGGCTGGAACCTCGACGACGAGTCCGGCCGTTCCGCGCGTGTCCCCGGCCTTACGGTAGAGGTGACGTCACCTCTACGAGTCAACCGCCCCTGGGGCCAGGACGGAGACGATCGCGTGCTGCGTCGAGAGTTCGTGCAGGCATCCATGGCAACGATGGGCCTCGCAACTGCAACCGACTCGGCTCCATCGTCGGCGATCGGTCATCGCATCGGACTGAGCACCGTACGTCAACTTTCCGCGCGCACAGCGCGGTTGCGTCGACTCGACAACTTTCTGGGTGGGGGCGAGACATACGATCTGTACAAGGCGGAACTCGACCTCACCAAAGCGATCATCCGGACGACCGGCTATGACGAAGCCACCGGGCGGGCATTGGTGGCGCTCGTCGCCGAGCAAGCACAGCAGGCGGGGTGGGCCGCGTTCGACGCCGGACGGCACGACGAGGCCGCCAAGCTCTACGAGACAAGTCTGACTGCGGCGCGTGAAGCCGGAGACAGGTCTCTTGCCGCGAACGCGCTCGCCTACAGCGCCTACCAGCGTGTGAGCGATGATCGTTCCGGAGTGGAGTTGGCGGCTGCCGCGTGCGAAACCGCAGGACGTCGAGCGCCCCGGAGTGTGCAGGCATTGTTGCTGGAACGACTCGCATGGGCATGTGCCGCCGATGGCCGGACGGCCGAGGCGGAGCGCTCACTGGCGATGGCGGAGGCGGCGTTGGACCGCGCGGACGACCAACCCCAGCCGGATTGGTCGGTCTGGGTCGACCGTGACGAAATTCGGATCATGACCGGGCGTTGCTGGGCCGAACTCCGCAGGCCGCTACGCGCCGTTCCGGTGCTCGAAGACGTACTGCGGAGATTCGACGACAGCCACGCTCGTGACAAGGCGCTCTACCTGACGTGGCTTGCCGATGCCTACGCCGGCGCGGGCGAGGTCGAGCAGGCTGCCGTGACGATCGCCCATTCGCTCGATCTGTCGACGGGAGTCGGATCGGTTCGCCCCCGACAACGAGCCGTCGCCGTCCTCGAGAAGTTGGCTCCACACCGCACACTGCCGCCGGTAGCAGCCGTGTTCGAGCGGTTGTCGGCCAGGCCCTAGACCCGATCGGAGGCGACGGTACGGCCGATCCACTCCAGGTATGGTGCCGACCCGGAGACCAACGGCACGGCCGAGACTTCCGGATTCGTCCACGGATGGCGTTCCAGGATGTGAGCTTCGAGTTCGATGTAGCGGGCTGCCGTGGTCTTGAAGGACGTCTGCCACTCCTCGCCCTCGCCGAGTCGCCCCTCATGCCAGAAGACGGACGACACCGGGCCGGTCACGTGGGCGCTCGCAGCGAGTTTTGCAGCGACAGCCGACTGAGCCAGTCGCATCGCCGCTTCGTGCGATTCCGCCGCCGTCGACACGACCAGGTAGTCAACCATGTGCAGATACTACTGAGGGAGGATCCGGATGCGGGCGGATCATTCCCCTCTGAGCGGCTGCTCGTCGCCTCCGGCGGTGAGTAACTCGGCCCGTCCCGCCCGGCAGGCCGCTCAGACCAGATCGCCCGGGTCGGTGTTGGCGCCGCACAGTATTACGGCGACCTTTTCGCCCTGGGCCGGGGTGTACGCGCCTGTGGACAGGGCGGCCAATGCCGTGGCGGCGGCGTGTTCCACGACGATGCGGAAGTTGTCCCACAGGGCCTGGCGGGATTCGATGATGGCCTTGTCGGAGACCAGGACCGAGAAGGCGCCGGTGCGGCGGGCGGTGGCCAGGGCGGTGGTGGAGACGCGGCGGGCGCCCAGGGAGTCGGCGGCCACCGAGTCGACCGGGACGTCGACCACCTCGCCCGCCTCCAGGGCCGCGTTCAGGGCGCGGCAGTTCTCCGGCTCGACGGCCACCGTGCGGATCCCGTGTTCCTCGGCGGCGGTGGCCACGCCCGCGAACAGGCCGCCGCCGCCCACCGCGACGACGATCGTGTCCAGCTTGCCCGGCACCCCCGCGACCAGTTCCGGGACCAGCGTGCCGGCGCCCGCCGCGATCAGCGGATTGTCGTACGCGTGCGACAACAGCGCGCCCGTCTCCTCGGCAAACCGCGCGGACGCCTCCAGGGCGTCCGCGTACTCCCGGCCCACCAGCAGCACGTCGGCCCCGTACGAGCGCAGCCGCTCCACCTTGATCCGCGGCGCCGTCTCCGGCAGGAACACCGTCGCGCGCACCCCCGCGCTGCGCGCCGCCCACGCGCAGGCCAGTCCCGCGTTGCCGCCGGAGGCGATCACCACGCCGGCCTCGGGCATGGTGCCCGCCTCGATGTGCGCGGTGGTGAAGTTCGCCGCGCCGCGCGCCTTGAACGACCCGGTGTGCTGGATGTACTCCAGCGCCAGCCACACGTGCGGCGAGGGGTGGATGGGCATCAGGGTGACCGGCTGGGTCAGCCCCACGATGCGCTCGGCGGCGTTCCTGATGTCGCCATAGGTCAGTTCCGGCGTGGCGGTATCCATGACGACCGACCCTATGGCTTGCCGGCCCGCCCGGTCCCGGCACCCGGCGGGGTCGAGCCGGTGGCAATGCGGGAAGGCTCCCGCACGGCGTGTCACCGCACCGACAGCGCAAGGGGCGAATCGGTCCGATCCCTGACAGGCTGTCAATTGTGACGGTGTGGCCCCGGGGTCGAAGCTGACACGCCATCAGTTCTTTCCCCACGCACAGTAGGGAGGTGGGATGTCCGGCCACTTCGACGCGGGACAAACCCCCGAGGTCGCATCCCCGGCGCCACCGCAGGTCCAACGCCTGAAGGCGAATTCGGTCGGGCTCGTCGGCGTCGTGTTCATGGCGATCGCCACCGCCGCACCGATCACCGCGATGACCGGAAACCTGCCGATCGCGGTCGGCTTCGGCAACGGCATCGGCGCCCCCGCAGGCTACCTGTTCGCGACCTTGGTGCTCAGCGTGTTCTCCATCGGCTACGTTGCGATGGCCAAGCACATCACCTCGGCGGGCGCCTTCTACGGCTACATCTCACACGGCCTGGGCCGGGTCGTGGGCATGGCCTCCGGACTGCTCGCGGTGCTGGCGTACGTGGTCTTCGAGGCCTCCATCGTCGGCATCTTCGCCTACTTCGCGGACACCACGGTCAACGCCCAGTTCGGCGTCGACCTCAACTGGTCGATCTACGCCCTGGGCATGCTCGCGGTCACCGCGGTGTTGTCCTGGTTCGACATCCACCTCACCTCGCGTCTGCTCGGCGTGCTGCTGGTCGCCGAGGTCGCGGTGCTCGCCGCTATGGCGATCGCGGTGCTGGTCCAGGGCGGCGGGCCCGACGGGCTGTCCGCCGAGCCGATCAACCCGGCCAACGCGTTCAAGGGCGCGGCAGGGCTCGGTCTGTTCTTCGCGTTCTGGTCGTGGGTCGGCTTCGAGTCCACCGCCATGTACGGCGAGGAGTCGCGCAACCCGAAGAAGGTCATCCCGCGTGCCACGCTGATCTCGGTGATCGGCGTCGGCCTGTTCTATGTGTTCGTCTCCTGGATGGCGATCGACGGCAGCGGCCTGGAGAAGTCGAAGGAGATCGCGAGCGGGTCCGCCCCGCTGGACGTCTTCTTCGGCCCGACCGGGGACTTCATCGGCGGCTGGGCGGTGGACTGGTTCCAGTGGCTGCTGATCACCGGCTCGTTCGCCTGCGGCATGGCCTTCCACCAGTGCGCGGCGCGCTACCTGTACGCGATCGGCCGCGAGGGCTTCATCTCCCGCAAACTCGGCAACACCCACCCGGTGCACGGCTCGCCGTACTTCGCCTCGTTCGTGCAGAGCATCATCGCCACCGGCATCGTGCTGCTGTTCCTGATCACCGATCAGGACCCGTACGTACACCTCTACACACTGCTCGCGATCCTCGGCACGATGGCCATCCTGATCGTGCAGACGTTGTGCTCGTTCGCGGTGATCGGCTACTTCCACGTCGGGAAGAACCACCCCGAGACGGCGCACTGGTTCCGCACCTTCCTGGCCCCGCTGCTCGGCGGCGTCGCGATGATCGCGGTGGTGGTGCTGCTCCTGCAGAACATGGAGACCGCCGCCGGCGCCGCCTCCGACTCGCTGCTGTTCACGCTCACTCCGTACATCGTCGGCGGCGTCTTCGTCGGCGGCATCGCGCTGGCGCTGTACATGCGGGCCCGGAGCCCGGAGCGCTACGAACTGATGGGCCGGATCATTCTGGAGGAGGCCGGCGAACGGGTCGACGACGAACAACCCGACGACGCCCCGGTGTCGGTACGCTCCTGACCCGCGCGTCGGGTCGTTCGCGGGGCGCGCGCGTGGATCGTGCGCCCCGCGAACGGCTCCCCCGGAAGGGTGGAGCCGGCCCCGAGGGGGGAATGTCGGGCCGACCCGTGTGGACACGAGGTTAGGCAAGGCTTACCTTCGGATCATGTCCGTGCTCGATCTTCGTCAGCCCGCGCCGTGCCCCGCGTTCGCGGAGACCTTCCGTGCGCTCGGTGCCGCGTGTGCGCTGATCACCGTCGAGCCCGGACGCCCCGCCGTCGGCATGCTGCACGCCTCGCGGATGGCCGAGGACCCCGACGTGCTCGCCGAGATGCTGGCCGCCGAGCGCACCCGGATCGGCGCGACCCTGGCGGCCGAGCCGCGCGCCGACGCGATCGCGATGTGGGCGCTGCACGGCTACGCCTGGTACGCCTGCCTGATGCTGACCGGCCCGTGGTTCCTGTGCCGCCGGGTCCCGCTGGTGGCCCTGGACGAGGTGTGGATCGCGCCCGGGTCCGAGCGGGTGGGCCGCTCCTTCACGGTCACCTCGAACACCTTCGCCTGTCTGCCCGACGACCCCGACGCGAACGCGCCCGGCGCGCGAGTGGTGGCCGACGAGGCGGCGCTGCGGGCGTTGCTGCGTGATCGGGTGGCCGAACACGTCGAGCCGCTGCTGGTGGCGTTCCGGCCGCATCTGCGTCGGGGCGAGCGGGTGTTGTGGTCGATGGTGGCCGACGAGGTGGTGAGCGGCGTCTGGTATCTGGGGCGCACGCTTGGTGAGGGTGACCGCGCGGTGCGCGAACTGGGGGAACTGCTTCCGGGGGATGTCGGTCGGTTCAAGCGTGAGGCGGGGTTTCGGGTGCTTGCGGGGACCGAGGGGCGTAGCCACTGCAATCGCACGCAAAGCGTGTGCTGTCTTTGGTACACGCTTGATTCGGCTGCGCTGTGCAGTACGTGTCCGCGGGCGTCGGATGCGCGGCAGGTGGCCATCCTGGAGGGGCGTGGCTGACCCCGCTTCGCGGGGTTTGTGCCCACCCGCCCACCCGTTGCGTTGTCGACGAAGGCTGCGGATTCACGGCGGTGGGGCGGCCTGATCGGGCCTTGCGGCCGCGTTCGGAAGACGGCGAAACCCCGTTCCCTCGTGAGGAACGGGGTTTCGTTCGGAGCGTCGAGAAGCAGCGATCCGTGCTCGGAGATCGGTGCCGGTGAGCGCCGGTCAGTGCTTCAGGTTGCGCACCGTGTCGTCGTATCCCGCGACCTCGGTGATCGGGCGGGTGCCCGGGCCGATGTAGCGGGCGGCCGGGCGGACCAGGCGCGAGGTGCGCTTGTGCTCCAGGATGTGCGCGCTCCACCCGGCGGTGCGGGCGCAGGTGAACATCGAGGTGAACATGTGCGCCGGCACCTCGGCGAAGTCCAGCATCACCGCGGCCCAGAACTCCACGTTCGTGGCCAGGATCCGGTCGGGACGCCGAGCCTGGAGCTCTTCGAGCGCCGCCTTCTCCAGCGCCGCGGCCACCTCGTAGCGAGGTGCCCCCAGCTCCTTGGCCGTGCGCCGCAGCACACGCGCACGGGGGTCCTCGGCGCGATACACCCGGTGGCCGAAGCCCATCAGGCGCTCGCCCCGGTCCAGGACACCCTTGACGTACGCCGTGGCGTCGCCGGTGCGCTCGATCTCCTCGATCATGTGCAGTACGCGCGAGGGCGCGCCGCCGTGCAGCGGGCCGGACATCGCGCCGACCGCGCCGGACAGACACGCCGCGACGTCGGCACCGGTGCCCGCGATCACGCGCGCGGTGAACGTCGACGCGTTCATGCCGTGCTCGGCCGCCGACGTCCAGTAGGCGTCGACCGCCTTGACGTGCTGCGGGTCCGGCTCGCCACGCCAGCGGATCATGAAGCGCTCGACGATCGTCTGCGCCTTGTCGATCTCGCTCTGCGGCACCATCGGCTTCTCCAGGCCGCGGGCCGACTGGGCGACGTACGACAGCGCCATCACGGCTGCCCGGGCGAGGTCGTCCCGCGCCTGGGCGTCGTCGATGTCGTGCAGCGGTTTCAGACCCCACACCGGAGCCAGCATGGCCAGCGCGCTCTGCACGTCCACGCGGACATCGCCGGAATGGATGGGAATCGGAAACGGCTCGGCCGGCGGCAGACCGGGGTTGAACGCCCCGTCCACCAGCAGGCCCCACACATTGCCGAACGAGACGTGGCCGACGAGGTCCTCGATGTCCACACCTCGGTACCGGAGCGCGCCACCCTCCTTGTCGGGTTCGGCGATCTCCGTCTCGAACGCTATGACTCCTTCGAGCCCGGGTACGAACTCGGACATCAGGCGACTCCTCATGCGATCTCGACTGACTTGTGGCCGGGTCCTTCATACCCCGCCCCGCCACACCGTGTCTTCCCCCGAACGAGGCCGGGGAGCAGGGTGCCGATCAGGCTTCGCACCTGGGATCCACCGGTGGTTCGGGGAGGTGTTCCGGTCGGTCCGGGCGAGGCCGGGATGGTGCCTCGCCTGAAGGTATGGGCCGATCGAAGTCCGTTGTTCAGGATATCTCTCGATATCGAGACGACCTACTTCGGAACGCGCCGGGGCGAGTGAGGTGGGGCACAAACCCACCCGGGACGGGATTGCCGGACGTCACCCGGTCGGGGGTGGTCGTGCCGCCGGTCGGCCCCGAGTGGTACTCGTTGTCCGTGGAGTTCACCGAGCTTGCCGCGATGCGTCGGCATTACCGAGGCGAGGGCATCGACGTCGGCGCCCTGCCCGCCACCCCTTTCCCGATGTTCACCGCCTGGCTGGCCGAGGTGGCCCGGGCCGAGCTGCCCGAGCCGAACGCGATGGTGGTCGCGACCGCGACGCCGGACGGGCGGCCGAGCACCCGCACGGTCCTGCTCAAGGAGTTCGACGAGCGGGGCTTCGTCTTCTATACGAACTACGGCTCGCGCAAGGGCGTCGAACTCGGCGCCAACCCGGCGGTGAGCCTGCTCTTCCCGTGGCACGCGCTGGCCCGCCAGGTGATCGTCACCGGTTCCGCCGAACGGGTGTCCCGAGAGGCGACCACCGAGTACTTCCGCTCCCGACCTCGCGGTTCGCGGATCGGCGCCTGGGCGAGCGAGCAGTCGAGGCCGGTCGCCGGGCGCGAGCAGTTGGAGAAGCGGTACGCGGAGGCCGAGGCGGGGTTCGCCGACATCGACGACATCCCGGTGCCGGAGTTCTGGGGCGGCTTTCGGGTGGTGCCCGGGACGGTGGAGTTCTGGCAGGGGCGGGAGAACCGGATGCACGACCGGCTGCGCTACCTGCGCGAGGGCGACGGCGGCGGGGACGTGTCGTGGCGGGTCGAGCGACTCAGCCCGTGAGGCGGGCTCTGCGGAGCAGGCCCCGGTAAGCGGGTCCTGCCGGCCGATCCTGAAAACCGGCCGGAAACGACAGCGACCCGCAGGTCGCTTCTCCGTCCACCTCGGTGAGGTGGGACGAAGGCCGGGGGACGATCCCGGCGACCTGCGGGTCGGGTGTCTGCCTGGTGTTGCCGGCCGCCTGCCTGCGTCCGTCGCGGTGCACTCACGACGGGGCCTGCCGAGCCGGTAAACCGGAGTGGCGGCTAGCGGGCAGCCACCTCACGCGTCCGAATGCTATGCAACTTCAGACCACCTCCTCTCCCGTGTGCCAGTGAGATTAGATCGGCGTCGGGGCGGGTGCAACGGATTTACGGGGTGCCCGATCCCACACCGAATCCAGGAATAGATGCAGGGCACACTGGACTTGGATGTGGGGATGCCCTCTGCCCCTGACACCTCGAAGAACCCGGCGCGGAACGCATCGCCGAACCCGCCGCCGGACGCATCGCGGCCCGCCGCGAGGAAGCCCTCCGGACGCCGCGCCGGATCCGTGCTCGTGGACCTGGGTCCACTGCGCGAGTTCCCCGACTTCCGCCGCCTGTGGTTCGGCCACTCGGTGTCCTCGCTGGGGCAGCAGATGACCGCCGTCGCGGTCGCGATCCAGGTGTACGACCTGACCGGCTCCAACTTCGCCGTCGGCGTGGTGGGACTGTGCGCGGTGGTCCCGCTGATCGTGTTCGGCCTGCTCGGCGGGGCGATCGCGGACAGCCTGGACCGGCGCCTGGTCGGCCTGGTCACCGCCGGCGGGCTCTCGGCGGTGTCGGTCGTGCTGGCCCTACAGGCCTTCTTCGACCTCGGCCAGGTGTGGCTGCTGTATACGGCGGTCGCGGTGCAGTCCGGCTTCTACGCGGTGAACAATCCGGCCCGCACGTCGATGATCCCCAAGCTGCTGCCCGCGGACCGCCTGCCGTCGGCCAACGCGCTGAACTCGATAGCCATGGCGTTCGCGATGACGGTCGGGCCCATGTTCGGCGGTCTGGTGATCGGCCTGTGGAGCTTCCAGGCCGCCTACCTGATCGACGCGATCGCGTTCTCCGCGGCGCTGTACGCGATGTGGCGGCTGCCGTCGATGGCGCCGGACCGTACCGAGGGCGGGCCCAAACGGGCCTCGGTACGCGAGGGGCTGCGCTTTCTGCGGAGTCGGCCCAACATCCGGATGACGTTCCTGACCGACATCGTCGCGATGGTCTTCGGCATGCCCCGCGCGCTGTTCCCGGCGATGGCCGCGGGCCTGTACGGCGGCGGGGCGAGCACGGTCGGCCTGCTGGTCGCGGCGCCGGCGGTCGGCGCGCTCGTCGGCGGGCTGTTCTCCGGATGGCTGGGTCGGGTGTACCGCCAGGGACGCGCGGTGGTCGTCGCGGTGCTCGCGTGGGGGTTGTGCATCACCGCGTTCGGACTCGGCGGACCGCTGTGGCTCGGGCTGATCCTGCTCGCCTGCGCGGGCTGCGCGGACACCGTCGGCATGGTGTTCAGGAATACGATCATGCAGGTCGGCACGCCGGACGCGATGCGCGGGCGGCTGGCGGGCGTGTTCATCGTGGTGGTCGCCGGCGGGCCGCGCCTGGGCGACTTCGAGGCCGGGGCGGTGGCCTCGCTGACCACCGAGCGCATCTCGGTGGTCAGCGGCGGGATCGCGTGTGTGGTGCTGGTGATCGTGCTGTCGCTGCGGTGGCGCGACTTCTGGCGCTACGACGGGCGCGACCCGAAGCCGTAGCGCGGGCGGCGCGGCGGGTCAGGTGCGCGGCGCGATCCACACCTGTTCGGCGTGTGCGGCCGGGCGGCCCTCGGCGTCGTAGAGCGTGGTGGCGGTGCGTACCTTGCGCCCGTCCCGGCCCAGAAGCCGGCCGAGCACCACGCATGGCTCGTCCGGATAGGGCAGCGCGTACACGTGCGCGGTCATCCGGCCGAGCAGGAGCGCGGTGTCGCGGTCGATCCCGGTCCAGCCGCCGGGGCAGTCCAGCGCGGCCCAGACGAACTCCGGCGACACCTGGCCGGTGTCCGGCGCGACCAGCGAGCCGTGTGGGGTCCACACGCACGCGTTGGTGTCCGGGCGGTCGGCGAGCATGCCCGGGAACAGCCGCAGGCCGTCGCCCTCGGCCCGATCCGGGCCGCACACGAAGCAGTCGGTGTACGGGTTCCACGTCGCGAAGCCCGGGTAGGACCGGCTCGCCTCGGCCGCCTCGGCGGGGGTGACCGGGTCGATCGGGGTGGGCAGCGGCAGCGCGGGGTCGACCGGGATCGCCTCCGCGATCGCCCCCGCGTCCTCCGCCAGGGTCAGCGTCCCGCTCGCGGCGTCGTGCGCGAGGGCCAGCGGACGGTCCAGCGGCACCGCGCGGCGCAGCGTCACGGCCACCCCCGAGGCGATCCCGCCGACCGCGCGCGTGGCCAGCAGGCCGGCCAGGTAGCCGCCGTTGCCCATGCCCGGCGGCCCGTTGAAGCGGCCGGGGACGACCAGCGGGGCACAGCGGGGGTCGGCCGCGTCGCCCGCGCCGGACGAGGTCTGCTCGGGGGAGTGGGACCGTGCGTTGGGATGCACTGCCGGGTTCACCTCAGATAGAAGATCCGGTCCGCGTGTTCGGCCAGCAACCGCTCGTTCCACGCGTTGCCGCCGTCGATGTTCGCGGACATGAACACCGGGGGTTCGATCCCCCGGGAGACCAGGTGGCCGATCACGCCGACCATGAGTGTCTGCATCACCGCCGAGCACACCACACCCGAGGTCGGGCCGATCCGCTGGGGCACACCCTCCACCTCCAGCGCGGCGTCGCCGACCGCGATCGCGGTGTCCAGGACGATGTCGCAGTTGTCGAGGACCCGGGTGCCCGACGGGTGCCGCGCCGGCTCGGCCTCGCTGGCCTCGACGGAGGTCAGGCCGATCACCAGCGCGCCGCGCTCGCGCGCCCGCCGGGCCAGCTCCACCGGCAGCCCGTTGCGCCCGGACAGCGAGATCACCACGAGCGCGTCGCCCTCGCGCACCCCCGCGCCGTCCAGCACGGGACCGGCCAGCTCGGCCAGCTTCTCCACCGCGCTGCTGACGGTGATCGGACGCACGGTCAGCTCGTTGCCGGGGGCGATCAGCGGGTTGGCCAGGATCAGGCCGCCCGCGCGGTAGACCACGTCCTGCGCGGCGAGCGCGGAGTGCCCGCCGCCGAACACGAACAGCCGGCCGCCCTCCGCCAGGGCACCGGCGATCCGGTCCGCGGCCCGGTCGATCGTGGGCAGTTCGACGTCCCGCAGCCGTTCCAGCAGCCCGATCGCCGCGTCGAGGTAGCGTGCGCCCAGCTCGACCATCCCCGGTCCTCCCGTTCGTCAGGAACTTCGTCCTCGGAGCTTCGTATACGGATCCGCCGTGCGAACGCGGATCCGGCACCCTACCGCCGGATCGCCTGGTAGCGGTCGAGTGCGACGCGTCTTTCCTCGGCGTGCTCCACGATCGGATCGGGATAGCCGTCGACCCCGATCCGCCACGGCTCGTGCACCGCGCGGCCCGCGATGTGCCGCAACTCGGGCACGTACCGGCGCACGTAGTCGCCCTGTGGATCGAACCGGCGCCCCTGCTGAATCGGATTGAACACGCGAAACCACGGCGACGCGTCGGTGCCGCAGCCCGCGGTCCACTGCCAGCCGTGGCTGTTGGACGCGGGGTCGCCGTCCACGAGGTGTCGCATGAAGTGCGCCGCGCCGCGCGTCCACTCCTGATGCAGGTCCTTGACCAGGAAGGACGCCACGACCATGCGCACCCGGTTGTGCATCCAGCCCTCGGCGAGCAGCTGCCGCATGCCCGCGTCCACGAACGGGAAGCCGGTTCGGCCCGCGCGCCACGCGTCGAAGAGCACGTCGGCGTCCGGGCCGGTGTCGTAGGCCATGCCGGCCAGGTCCCGGTTCAGGTATTCGTGCATCGTCTCGGGGTGGTGCCAGAGCACGTCGCCGTAGAACTCGCGCCAGGCCAACTCGGACCGGAACGTGGCGTCGGGACAGTCGGCGAGCAGCGTGCGCGGGTGGATCTCGCCGAACTTCAGGTGCGCCGACAACCGCGAGGTGCCGGGCAGGTCGGGCCGGTCCCGCAGCTCCGCGTAGCGGTCCAGGCCACGCGCGCGAAACCCCCGCCAGGCGGCCAGCGCCGCCCGCTCGCCCGCCTCGGGCAGGTCCACCCCGGCCGGCTCGGGGGCGGCGGGTAGGTCGTCCGAGTCGGCGTGTGCCCAGGCGAGGTCGCTCGGTCGCGGCAGCGGCTCGCGCCACCCGTGCTCGGCCCACGCGCGCAGGAAGGGGGTGAACACCCGATACGGCGTCCCGTCCGCCTTGCGCACCCGGCCCGGGGCGACCGCGTACGGCGATCCGGTGGCGCGCAAGGGTACGTCCAGCGCCTCGGCCACGGCCGCGTCCCGGGACCGGCCGTAGGGACCGAAGTCCGTCGTGACGTGCACCTCGGCGGCGCCGCTCTCGCGCACCAGTGCGGGCAGTACCCGGGCCGGCTCGCCCGCGCGGACCACCAGCCGCCCGCCCGCCTCGCGCAGATCGGCGTCGAGGGCGTGCAGCGAGCGGGCCAGGTGCGCCCGGCGCGCCGGCCCCGCGGCGTCCCACACCGCCGGGTCGAGCACGAACAGCGGCAACACCCGGGCGGGCGCCCCGTCCCCGGTACCGGGGAAGCCGGTGCCGGCCGCGGCGTGCAGCGCGGGGTGATCGGACAGCCGCAGATCGCGACGCAACCAGAGAACATGGACGCGGCGCACTCGATCGGTGGATTCCGCGCGACGCGAGGTCTTCCGGGATGGCAATGGCATATCGGAACGTTATGACCGTACGCACCCGACAACGTGTACCCACCGGGGCTGGGCACACGTACGGATGACGCGGCGGAGTGCACGGGACGGCGTGTGCCGGGAAAAGCCGCGGGGACCCGATCGGCCGGACGTCCGCATCGGCGGTCCAGGTGCGTCAGAATTGCACGGCAGGACCACCAAGAACGGAGCCGCTGGTCGTGAGTGGACTCATCGACACCACGGAGATGTACCTCCGGACGATTTTCGAGCTGGAGGAGGAGGGTGTGGTCCCGCTGCGGGCGCGGATCGCGGAGCGGCTCGAGCAGAGCGGGCCGACCGTGAGCCAGACCGTGGCACGAATGGAGCGGGACGGGTTGTTGACGGTCGAGGGCGACCGTCATCTGGAACTGACGGCCGAGGGGCGGGGAATCGCGACGCGGGTCATGCGCAAGCACCGACTCGCCGAGTGCCTGCTCGTGGACGTCATCGGGCTGCCCTGGGAACAGGTGCACGCCGAGGCGTGCCGTTGGGAGCACGTGATCAGCGAGCAGGTGGAGCGTCGCCTGCTCGAACTGCTGCGCTATCCGAAGGAATCGCCCTACGGCAACCCGATCCCGGGCCTGGAGGAACTGGACCGGGAACTGCACGCCGACTCCTTCAAGGAAGGCGGCCTCGTCACGCTCCTCGAGTCGGCGGGGCCGGAAGGAAAGAACGTCGTGGTGCGGCGGCTCGGCGAGCCGCTGCAGACCGACGCGCAGTTGATGTACACGCTGCGCCGGGCCGGGATTCGTCCCGGTGCGGTGGTGAGTGTGCACGAGTCCGCGGGCGGCGTGATGGCGGGCAGCGGTGGCGAGGCCGCCGAGCTGCCCCCCGAGGTCGCCTCGCACGTGTTCGTGGCGGCGCGCTAGGCGCGGCTCGCCGGCCGCGGCGCGCGTCGCTCGCGGCCGGCCGGCCGTGGTTCGCGCGAGGGCCCTCCCCACCGAGTCGTCTCGGTGGGGAGGGCCCTTCGCCATACGTCCGGTGCGCTCGGCCTAGCGTGCCTCGGCCATTGCCCGGCCGCACGCGTACGCGATCGGGCTGACCAGTTCGCGGGCCTCGGGGAGCCAGCGGTTGAGCTCGGTGGGTTCGCGCGCCCACGCGGCGCTGCCGGAGGTGCCCATGCGCGACGGCGGGGCCACCACCCAGTCGCCCTCGCCCTTGGGGATCAGGTCGATCGAAGTGGCGCCCCAGCCGATCCGGCGCAACATCTCGCCCATCTTGTCCCGCGCACCCGGCAGTACGAGGAACTGCAGCCGCCGGGTGGGGGTGGCGATCACCGGGCCCGGCGGCAGGCCCATCCGCTCCAACCGGGCCAGCGCCAGACAGCCGGCCTGCTCCGGGACGTCGATCACGTCGAACCCGCGCCCGGTGGGCAGCAGGATCGCCGCGTCGGGGTGCTCGCCCCACCAGCGCCGCACCAGCGCGGGCGAACTGGCCGCCTGTACCGCCCAGTCGCGCAGGATCGGATGCGCGCCGGGGGTGGCGCACCCGGGATGGCCGCAGTTGCACCGACGCCCCGCGCTGTGCTCGACCACCGAGGCGCCGGGAACCACGTCCCAGTGCCGGTCCTCGGCGTAGCGGACTGCGGTCTCAACAAGCGTGTCGCGGGCGATCTGCCGGGCCCCCAGGGTGTCTTCCACGTGCTGCACAACTGTGGGACCACGGGATGGTTACGGCCGGGCGAGGGCGCACTCGCGGCCACCCACACGGCGCACCGGCACCGGCACCGGGTCGCACGTCGCGCGGGCGCGCGCCGGCCGACGGAAACGGGGTGATCAGGGGCGATGGGATCATCGCCGGCCATCCGGCGCAAGGGGGGCGCATGGGTGCAGATCGGGGGGCGCAGTGAAGGGTGCCCTATCCGCTGCTCTATATGGGTCACTACGCTCCGTACGCGGATGAACCATTCGTCCGACTGCCGGGCGGCAACGGCGATTCCCCGTACCAGGGGCCCCGGCGGACGGACGACGTCCGCTCGATTCGCACAACGGACTCACCAGGCATCGGGCGCGCACCCGACGGGACCGGGCAAGCCCCCGTCGCGCCGATCCCGCATGTCGCAAACCCGCACCAACGGTCGGGGAGGGAACACCGATGGCCGCGCGAACGCAGGCGACAAGGCAGCCCAACGAGAGATTGACGGCACTGATCCAGGAGGCCGGCTGCTCGAATGCGGGGCTGGCCCGACGGGTCAACATGTGCGGGGCCGAACACGGCATGGACCTGCGCTACGACAAGACCTCGGTGGCCCGTTGGCTGCGCGGGCAGCAGCCGCGCGGCGCGGTGCCGAACCTGATCGCCGAGGCGATCGGGCGCAAGCTCGGCCGGCCGGTGACCGTCGAGGAGATCGGCATGGCCGACGGTCGCAGCCTGGCGACCAACGTCGGCCTGCAGTTCGCCGCCACCCCCGCGGCCACCGTCGAGGTGGTCACCGAGCTGTGGCGCAGCGACGTCAACCGGCGCGACTTCCTGCTCAACTCCTCGGTCGCGGTGGCCGCCCTGGTCGCGCCCAGCCGGGACTGGCTGATCACCGAGCCGGATCCGCAGGTGGCCCGGATCGGCGGGCCGCGCGTGGGCGTCTCGGACATCGAGGCCGTGTGCGCGACCACGGACATGTTGTCCGCGCTCGACCACCGCTTCGGCGCCGGGCACATCCGCCCGGTCGTGGTGCACTACCTGGGCAGTGTGGTGACGCAACTGCTCAACGGGACCTATTCCGACGAGACGGGACGTGCCCTCTTCGCGGCCGTGGCCCGGCTCACCGAGCTGGCCGGCTACATGGCCGTGGACACCGGCCAGCCGGGACTCGCCCAGCGCTACTACATCCAGGCGCTGCGGTTGACCCAGGCCGCGGGGGACCGGGCCTACGGGGGCTACGTGTTGGCCGCCGGGATGAGCCATCTCGCGGGCAGCCTGGGCAATCCGCGCGAGATCACCCAGCTCGCCCGCGCCGCGCAGGAGGGCGCCAAACACGAGGCCACGCCGACCACCCAGGCGATGTTCCACGCCGCCGAGGCGCGCGGGCACGCGCTGCTCGGCGACGCGCGCGCATGCGAGGGCTCGTTGGCCCGGGCCCAGTCCGCGATGGACCTGGCGCTGCCGGACGAGGACCCGGCGTGGATAAGCCACTTCTCGCAGGCGTACCTGTCCGACGAGTTCGCGCACTGCTATCGCGACCTGGACCGGCCCCGGCAGGCGGAGGCCGCGGCCCGGGCGGCGCTGGAAGGGCACGCCGACACGCGGGTGCGCCGGCGGGCGGTCGACACGCTCCTGCTGGCCACCGCGCACCTGCAGCAGAACCGGCTGGACGAGGCGTGCGCGGTCGGCGCGGAGGCGCTGGACCTGGTGGGCCGGCTGCACTCGGCGCGCGGGCTCGAATACCTCAAGGACTTCCAGCGCCGGCTGGAGCCGCATCGCGACGAACCCCTGGTCCGGGAATTCGCCGAGGCGGTGCACGCGGTCCCGGTCTGATCGCCCGACACCGCCGCCCACCTGCGGCGGGTCGTGTCACCGGGGTCGCCGAACACCCTTGGCGGGGCCCGGTCGCGGCACGCGCCGCTGTTCGTCACTCGAACGACTGAGTTACCGTCGGGCGGACCGGGGGAGCGGCCGCCGGACGATTCGGCCGGTCGCGCGACGCCCCGGTGCGACGGCTTCGAGGCGACGAACGGGTGGGTGGCATGGGATCCGGTGCAGCGGACGGCGGCACGGGCGGACACGGTCCGAACGGCGGGCAGCCGGGGCCGTCGCCTTTCGGCCCGCTCGAACTCCCGCGCGACGAGACCGAGGTGTTGCCGAGATTCGACGACTACGCGGATCAGGGGCCGCCGGAGCAGTACGGGCAGGGGGCGTATCCGGGGCAGCAGCAGGCGTATCCCGGGCAGCAGTCGTATGCGGGGCACCAGTCGTTTCCCGGGCAGCAGGGCTACCCGGGGCAGCCGCAGCCGCCGGCCGCGCCCGGGCAGGTGCCGCCGCGGCCGATGCATACGCCGCCGGGTGGGGCCGCGGCCGGCTCGCCCCTGGCGCCGCCCGGGACCGGGCCGCAGCCGGCGGGGCCGGCCGACCCCACCCAGGTGTTCGAGGTGAGCCTGTTCCGGGACGAGGTGGCCGGCCCGCCGTCCGCCGGCACGGGGCCGGTCGGCATTCCCGCGCCGCCGATCCGGCCGGCCTACTCGGGGCAGCCCGCGCCGCCGTCCGGCGGGTATCCCGCCGCGCAGTCCGCCGGGTATGCCGCGCCGCAACCGGCCGCCCCGCCGTACGGGCCGCGTACCGTCCCGCCCGTCGAGCACGGCGACCCGGGACCGGGCCGGAACCGCACGCCGCTGATCGCCGCCGGCGTCGGGGCGCTCGTGGTGGTCGCCGCGATCGGGGTGTTCGCCAGCGGCGCGTTCGGCGACGACGACAAGGGCGACAAGGCGGACAAGGGCGCCGCCGCGACGGCCGGTCCGAAGCCGGAGACGTCCGGGAGCGCGGCGCCCGGGACGTCGGCGCCACCCGCCAAGGCGAGCGAGAGCGCCGCGCAGGCGTCCGCCGTGGACCGCCTCCTCCAGTCGGGAGCCGGCTCCCGACAGGTCGTGTCGCAGGCCGTGCAGAAGATCCAGAAGTGCGACGACCCCGCGGCCGGCGCGCAGTCGCTCAACGAGGCGGCCCGGCAGCGCGACGAGCAGCTCGCGGGCCTGGACAAGCTGGCCACCGACAAGCTGACCCGCGGCGCCGACCTGGTCGCCGGACTGCGCGAGGCGTGGACCGCATCCGCCGAGTCCGACCGCGAACTCGCGGCCTGGGGCACCGAGATGGCCCGCGGCGGCTGCAAGGACCACAAGGCCGAGTACACCGACCACAAGCGCGCCGCCGACCGCGCGGGCGGCCGGGCCACCACCGCCAAGAACAAGGTGGTCGGCCTGTGGAACCCGATCGCGGCCGACAACAACCTCGGCAAGCGCAGCGCCGGCGACTTCTGAGCCACCGCCACGCCGCGCAGGCGACTTCCGAGCGCCCACCGCGCCGCGCAGGCGACCCGGGCGCCGCGGACGCGAACCGACCCGAGCCGCGTGGGCCGCGCGCACCGGGGCAGGCCCCGGCCGACCCGCCCATCGACCCACGCGCTAACTCCCGCGTGACCGTCCGGCAACAGGGACGTAACACACGTCGGCGAGTCTCACCCCATGGAGACAGGCACGGGGGCCGCGCCGCTGGTCGGGTTCACCATCGGCGTCACCGCGGCCCGGCGCCGCGACGAACTCGCCGCGCTGCTCCGGGACCTGGGCGCCAAGGTGGTGGACGCGCCCACCGTACGGATCGTGTCGCCCGCCGACGATCCGATCCTGCGCCGGGCCACCGAACGGGCCCTGGACCGCCGCCTCGACTACGTGGTGGCCACCACCGGGGTGGGCTGGCGCGGCTGGTTCGGCGCCGCCGAGGGGTGGGGGCGCGGCGCCCGACTGGCCGGCGCCTGCCGGGCCGCGGCGGTGGTCGGGTGCGGGCCCAAGGCGACCACGGCGGTGCGCGCGAGCGGGCTGCGCGAGGTGTACTCGCCCGGCTCGGACTCGCGCGGCGAGGTACTGGCCTGGCTGCTCGCGCGCGATCTGCGCGGGCGGCGGATCGCCGTCCAGGAGCACGGCGCGCCGGCCCCGGGCTTCGCCGAGGGGCTGCGCGAACGCGGCGCCGAGGTGGTGGAGATCCCGGTGTTCCGCTGGGGGCCGCCGGACGATCCGGGCGCGGTGCGCCGGTTGGTGGAGCAGACCGTCCGGCACGAGGTGCACGCGCTCACCTTCACCAGCGCGCCCGCCATCGGCGCGTTCCTGGAGACCGCGCAGACGGCCGGCCGGCGCGCCGAGGTGCTGGCCGCGCTGCGCGCCGACGTACTGCCGGTGTGCATCGGCCCGGTGTGCGCGCGTCCGCTGGCCGACCTGGGCGTCGAGTCGGTGTGGCCCGAGCGCGGGCGGATCGGCTCGCTGGTGCGCACGATCGCCGAGGCGCTGCCCGCGCGGGCCCGCCGGGAGCTGGACACCGGCACCCGGCGGCTGGTCGTCCAGGGCAACGCGGTCCTGGTCGACGGGCGGACCATCTGGCTGCCCCCGGTCCCGGGCGCCGTGTTGCGCGCCCTCGCCGAGAAGCCGGGCTGGGTGCTGGGCCGGGCCGAACTGCTGCGCCGGGTGTGGGCGGACCCCAGGACCGACGAGCACGCCGTCGAGGCGGCGATCGCCCGACTGCGCGCCGCGCTCGGGCCGTACGCGGACCTGGTCCTCACCGTCACCAAGCGCGGCTACCGCCTGGCCGTGGATCCCTGACCCCGCCTCGGCCGGGCGTCCCGGCCCGGCCCGGACGCCCGTCATGGGCGAAAGGTGCCGGTCGGGGCGCCGGCAAAGCGGTATATTTCCTCCGCACGCTACCCCCCGCCTGGTAGGAGCCGAGGACCAACCCGCACCATGGCTGGGTGACAGGGGGTGAACACGAACCTTGATACGCATACGGAAGCGCACACGACTGTCCGCGGTCGTGCTTTTCGCCACCACCGTGGTGGGAGCCGCGGCGTGTACCGGATCGCCGGACGCCGGCAAGGTCGCCGACACGGTCGCCACCGCGGGACCGAGCGCGGCGCGGATCGGCACGCCCGCGCCGAAGACGGTCGCGGCGGACGGCGCACCCGCGACCGTGCCGCCGGGCGGCACACCCGCCACGGTGCCGCCGGTCGTGCCGCCCGCCGCCGCCGGCGACACCCCCGAATCGGGGGCATACGGGAGCGAGTTGCTGACCCACCTGCGGACCACGGCGCACGGGGGCCACGTCACCAAGATCCGGGTGGTCAGCTCGTACAAGGTCTACAAGGTCACGCTCGAAACCGACCTGGTCCGGGGCAACGGCTCGAACACGCAGGCCGAGGAACTGGTCCGGGACCGGGCGGGCAAGCTGCTGACCGAGACCGCGCAGTGGGCCGAGGACCATCCGGCGCTGTGGGTGGGCGGGATCGAGATCCTGGACTCGGACCGCGACGCGATCGACTTCCGGCTCGGCGCCGAACGGGACGACCGCAAGCCGGCCGCGGACGACTACGGGGCCACGATGCTGGCGGCGCTGCACACCACCGCGGAGGGCGCGCACCTCCAGCAGGTGCGGCTCACGCTGGACCACAAGGGCAAGTACGAGGTCGCGATCGACACCGACCTGTCCTCGCACCTGCCGGGGGACTATTCGACGGAGGCCGCGCAGGTCTTCAACAGCGCGGCCCGGATCCTGCTCGCCGCGCAGAACTGGATGCGCGACCACCCGGGCTTCGCGGTGGCCGCGCTGCGGGTGTTCGACGACGAGCGCGGGCTGATCACCATAAAGGTGGTGGACTGACCGCGCCGGACCGCGGGGACCGGGTCGATCCCGCCGGCCGGGCCGTCGCCCCGCCGGCGGGATCGACCCGGTCTGCGGCATGATCGGTGGCGATTCGAGGCGATCCGGGCGATCCCGACCGGATCCGGTCGGGATCGGATCCGGAACGCGACCGGATCGGATCGGTGAAACCGAAGCGGGGACAGGGGAGGAGGCGCCACGATGGCAGGTATGCGCCAGAGCACCGTTCCGTGGTGGCGTTGGCGGGCCCAGGTCCGCTCCGCGCTGCACATGTTCGGCGACCCGACGTTCCAGCGCGAGTCCTGGCTGGCCGGCCGCCCGGAGTACGGCTCGATCACCGACGCCGTCTATCGCCTGGTGGGCGACTCCTGGCTGGACCGCTGGTCCGCGACCACCTACATCGGTTGCCTGGTCACCGACGCCGAGGAGGCCGCCCTGGTGGACGCCGCGGTGCGGGAGATCCTGGGCGTGCTGCACGACGTCGGCGAGGATGCCCCGGCGCCCGCCTACCTCACCCACCCGCGCTGGCCCGACGTGGTCACCGCCTCGCGTGCCGCGCACGTGGCGCTGGCCCGCGCGGACGAGGACGACCCCGACGCGCCGCCGGACTCGCTCGACGTGTTGCGTATTCGTACCGGTGGGCGCTGAGCCCGCACCGGACGTGGGATCCTGTACGACCGGCCGCCGCGCCACGTCGACACCGCGCACCTCGGCGGATGGCGGGTGGACACGGGCAGACATCGGAAAGAAGGGCGCGTCATGACCGAGCAGACCCAGCAGCCTCTCGACGGCACCGACGCCGGCGACGCGTCGCCGGGTGCCGGCCAGTACGTGCTCACGCTGTCCTGTCCGGACAAGCGCGGCATCGTGCACGCGGTGGCCAGCTTCCTGATGATGACCGGCTGCAACATCGTGGACAGCCAGCAGTTCGGCGACCGCGACACCGGGTTGTTCTTCATGCGCGTGCACTTCGCCGCCGAGCCGGGCGTCGAGTTGGACGCGCTGCGGGCGGGCTTCACCGCCGTCGGCGCGTCCTTCCACATGGACTGGCAGATCCACGACGGGGACGCGCGGATGCGCGTGTTCGTGATGGTCAGCAAGTTCGGGCACTGCCTCAACGACCTGCTGTTCCGCAGCAGCATCGGCGCGCTGCCGATCGAGATCGTCGGCGTGGTGTCCAACCACCGCGACTTCGAGGAGCTGTCCCGCTCGTACGGGGTGCCCTTCCACCACATCCCGGTCACCCGCGAGACCAAGCCCGAGGCGGAGGCGCGGCTGCTCGCGCTGGTGCACGAGCACGACGTGGAACTGGTGGTGCTGGCGCGCTACATGCAGGTCCTGTCCAACGACCTGTGCAAGCAGCTCGAGGGCCGCGCGATCAACATCCACCACTCGTTCCTGCCGAGCTTCAAGGGCGCGAAGCCGTACCACCAGGCACACGCGCGCGGGGTGAAGCTGATCGGCGCGACCGCGCACTACGTCACCGGCGACCTGGACGAGGGCCCGATCATCGAGCAGGAGGTCGAGCGGGTGGATCACGCGGTCACCCCGGCGGCGCTGGTCGCGGTCGGTCGGGACGTGGAGTGTCAGGCGCTGGCGCGCGCGGTCAAGTGGCACTCGGAGCGGCGCGTCCTGCTCAACGGGACCCGCACGGTCGTCTTCACCTGACCCGGCCCGCGCCCGGGCGCCTCACCTGACGCTGAGCACGAACGCCGCCGAGCCGACCAGGGCCGCGGCGGCGCCGGCGATCCACCCGGCCCGGGCGGGTCGGGGGAACTCGGTGCGCTCCAGCGGCCCGTCGCCGTCGAAGTCGCGGACCACCGGAGGCACCCGCTGCCGATGCCGATCGCGCCCGAACACGACACAGGCGACGGCGGTGATCCACGCGGCTACCCCGACGACGAACATGCATCGGGAATGTACGCCCGCCCGGGTCGGGTGTCACAGCGGCGCGCGGTGTGTCCCGGGGGCGTGCGCGGGGCTCGTCGCGCGCACCGGAAAACCCTTTGCGAGGTGCGGCGTTGCCGTGGCTTGATGGAGGCCGAGCCAACGACGGGGCCTCCGTGTGTCCCGTCCCGTAGGGAGAGGAGCGAGCCGGTGCGGTTCCGTGACTTCGGCCGACGCCCCGTCAAGGGTGCCTCGGCCCGCCGCGTGTAACCCCTGCTTCGTTTCCCGCTCCGCGGGTCCCGCAGTCGCCAACCCTGCGGTCCCCGCCATCGGCTGCCCCGTGGCGCACCCGGGCCCACTACCCGGGGTGCGCCGGGGCGGCCACCCAAGACTTCGAGCCGCCGTGCTCACGTTTGATCACCATCCACTCAGGAGAGTGACCCTCCCATGTCGTACACCGAGGTCCCCGGCACCCGGGTACCGATTCGTATGTGGACCGACCCGGCCGCGGTCGAGGGCCAGGCCATGCAGCAGCTCCGCAACATCACCACCCTGCCGTGGCTGCACGGCCTCGCCGTGATGCCCGACGTGCACTACGGCCGCGGCGCCACGGTCGGCTCGGTCATCGCCATGCGCGACGCCGTCTGCCCGGCGGCGGTCGGCGTGGACATCGGCTGCGGGATGAGCGCGGTGAAGACCTCGCTCACCGCCGCCGACCTGCCCGACGACCTGTCCCGGGTGCGGTCCGAGATCGAGCGGGCCATCCCGGTCGGGATGGGCATGCACGGCGAGGAGGTGGACCCGAGCAAGCTGTACGGCCTCGGGTCGGCCGGCTGGGCCGACTTCTGGGGGCGCTTCGACGACGTTGCGGACGCGGTGAAGTTCCGCCGGGACCGGGCCGCGAAGCAGATGGGCTCGCTCGGCGGTGGGAACCACTTTGTTGAGCTTTGTGTGGATATGTCCGATTCGGTGTGGCTCATGCTGCACTCGGGCTCGCGCAACATCGGCAAGGAACTGGCGGACCACCACATGTCCGTGGCCCGGTCGCTGCCGCACAACCAGGGCATCGTCGACCGCGACCTTGCGGTGTTCGTGAGCGACACCCCCGAGATGGCGGCGTACCGCTCCGACCTGTACTGGGCGCAGGAGTACGCGGCGCGGAACCGGGCGATCATGATGGCCCTGTACCAGGAGGTGATCCGGCGCGAGTTCCGCAAGGCGCGGGTGACCTTCGAGGAGACGATCAGCTGCCACCACAACTACGTCTCGGAGGAGACGTACGACGGGGTGGACCTGCTGGTGACCCGCAAGGGCGCGATCCGCGCGGGGGCCGGCGACCTCGGCATCATCCCGGGGTCGATGGGCACGCGCTCCTACATCGTCCGCGGTCTGGGCAACGAAGCCGCGTTCAACTCCGCGTCGCACGGCGCCGGTCGCCGGATGAGCCGCAACGCCGCCAAGAAGCGGTTCACCGTTGCCGACCTCGCCGCGCAGACCGAGGGCGTGGAGTGCCGCAAGGACTCCGGCGTCGTGGACGAGATCCCGGGCGCGTACAAGAAGATCGAGCAGGTCATGCGGCAGCAGCAGGACCTGGTCGAGGTGGTCGCGGAACTGCGTCAGGTGGTCTGCGTCAAGGGCTGAGGCCCGGGTCCGCCGGCCGCGAGCCGGTGGACGGGACGCAATACGGCCGAAGGCCCGCCCGGGATCGGGCGGGCCTTCGGCATGTGGTGGGTGGGCTCGGGCGGTTCGGGCGACTCAGGTGGCGCGGTGGGCGCGGGTGGTTCGGGCGAAGAGGTGGGTGGCTCGGGTGAGGGTGGCCAGGGCGGCGGTGGCGAAGAGGGTGCGGGCTATGTTCCAGGCTATCCAGGTGTTTTCGACGTCTTCGCGGAGTTTGGCCGGGTCGGCGACCTTCGCGGGGTCGCCGGCGTCGTCGATCTTGTTGTTGAGCGGGATGTTGCCGCCCATGGTGATCAGCATGCCGACGAAGGCCAGGGCGACGCCGGCGACGACCCAGCGGGCGGCCTCGGGGGTGCCGAGCTTTCGGATCTGCACGATGGAGATCACGCCCAGGATCGGGGCGCCGAAGAAGCAGGAGAAGAAGACCGGGTTCTCGATGCTCCTGTTGACCTGCTGGAGGAAGTCGATGAAGGTGCGGTCGTCGACGTGGGCCAGGGCCGGCATGATCGCGACCGCGAAGCAGAAGTAGACGCCGGCGACGAGGCCGGTGGTGACCAGGCCGGCGCCCAGCACGATGGCGGCGGTGCGGGTCGGTGGTGTGGACGACTGTGTGGATGGCCGAGTCATGCCGGGGTCCCCGTTTTCGGATGGGTGGTCTGGAGAGGTCAGCGGGTGAGGGCGAGGGTCAGGCAGACCGCGGCGGCGACGCCGCCCAGCGCGCGCAGGTGGTTCGCCCGGGTCCACTCGGTGGGGAACGTGGCCCAGAGGCGCTCCTCCGCCTGCGAGTTCGGCTCGACCCGGTCCAGCGCGTTGTTGCGCGGCACGTGGTAGCCGGCGGTCAGCCCGAGCGGGCCGATCAGGTAGCTCAGTGCGCCGGCGATGAGGTAGCCGGAGTACGCCCCATCCCAGGAGACCAGCGCGGTCACGCCCAGGCCCGCGCAGAGCACGGAAGTGCCCAGCAGGCCGATCATCAGGGGCGGCTTCGGGGCCTCGACGTTGAGCGCACGCATGGCCGCGGCCCCCTGGTTCGCCGGGAGCCGGCCCAGACCGGCCATCACGAAGGAGGAGAAGCCGTAGAAGACTCCGCCCATCGTGGCGCAGCCGATGGCCGTGACCAGGGTCAGGACGAACAGGGGGCCGCTCATGGTCACACCTTCCAGACACCGCGGGCGGCGGCGTCGCGTGCGTAGTCGGAGAAGTCGCGGGGGTCCCGGCCGAGCGCGCGGCGCACACCGTCGGCGACGTGCGCGTTGCGTCCGTCGAGGACCTCGCCGAACAGGAAGGCCAGCAGGTCCACGACCTCGGCGGGAACCCCGTGCCCGGTCAGGGCCGCCGAGTATGCCTCCAGGGGCACCTGGACGTAGCCGATCTCGCGGCCCGACGCGCGGGCGATCTCGGCCACCGCGTCGGCGAAGGTCAGCAGCCGCGGCCCGGTCACCTCGTACACCTGCCCGGTGTGCCCGTCCTCGGTGAGCGCGGCGACCGCGACGTCGGCGATGTCCTCCACGTCGATGAACGGCTCGCCCACCGCTCCAACGGGCAGCGCCAACTCGCCCTCCAGGAGCGGGCCGAGGAACTCGCCCTCGTCGAAGTTCTGGGCGAAGAAGGAGGCCCGCACGATGGTCCAGTGGGCGCCGGAGGCACGCACCCGGGCCTCGGCGTCCTGCGCCTCGGGCTCGCCCCGGCCGGACAGCAGGACCAGGTGCCGCACGCCGCTCGCGGCCGCGAGGTCGGCGAACGCGCCGACCGTGTCCGCGCCGCCGGGGGCGGCGATGTCCGGCTGGTAGGAGATGTACACCTTCTCGACGTCGCGCAGCGCCGGGGCCCACGTGGTGCGGTCGGTCCAGTCGAAGGGGATCGGCGCGGAGCGCGAACCGAGGCGGACCGTGTGGCCCCGCTCGATCAGTTTCGCGGCGATCCGGCGGCCGGTCTTGCCGGTTCCGCCCACGACCAGCGTGGTCGAGGAGTCGGTGCCGGCGGTGTTCGCGAGGTGCTGTTCGTTCGTCGTCATGGCTCTATTCAAGGGCCTGGCGGTGAGAGTGAACATCGCTGAAGCGCCCAATAACATGTTTGATCGTCTCGATCTTCGCTAGGATTCGGGCATGGATGCTCTCGCGAGCCTGCTCAACGGACCCCGGGCGCAGGGCGCCTTCCTGCTGCGTTCGATGCTCAGCGCGCCGTGGGCCATGCGCATCCACGACGAGGCGCCGCTGACCGTCGTGGCGGTGGTGCGCGGCCATGCGTGGATCGCGCTGGATCGCGGCGAATCGGAGCGACTGACCGCCGGCGACGTGGCGATCGTGCGCGGGCCCGACCACTACCGGGTCTGCGACGAGCCGGACACGCAACCGCAGATCATCATCCATCCCGGCCAGCGCTGTTCCACCCCCGACGGGCGGGACCTGGCCAAGGAGATGGCGCTCGGCGTGCGCACGTGGGGCAACAGCGCCGAAGCCGAGACGATCATGCTGACCGGGACCTACCAGCTGGCCGGCGAGGTCAGCCGTTCGCTCCTGGAGGCACTGCCCGCCCTGGCGGTGATCCGGGCGGACGAGGTGGACTGCCCGGTGATCCCGCTCCTGGCCACCGAGATCGTCAAGGACGAGGCGGGCCAGGAGGCGGTCCTGGACCGCCTCCTCGACCTGCTGCTGATCGCGATGTTGCGCTCGTGGTTCGCCCGTTCCGGAACGGACGCGCCAGGTTGGTACCGCGGCTACCGCGACCCGGTGATCGGCCACGTGTTGTGCCTGATCTACAACAACCCCGAACAACCGTGGACGGTCGCGTCGTTGGCCGCCTCGGCCGGGGTCTCCCGGGCCGCGCTGGCGCGGCGGTTCAGCGAACTGATCGGCGAGCCGCCGATGGCCTTCCTCACCGCCTGGCGGCTGTCGCTGGCCGCGGACCTGCTGTGCCAACCGGAGGCCACGGTCGGGGCGGTCGCGGAAAAGGTGGGCTACGGCGACGCGTTCGCGCTCAGTACGGCGTTCAAGCGGGTCCGGGGGATGAGCCCGCGCGAACACCGCACCCGGGTCCTGCGCCGCGAGGGTGTGGGCATCGACGGATCGCGCCACCAGCGGGCCGAGGGGAACGAGCCGATCACCCCCGACGATCATCGGACCGTGTGATCGGGTGATTAGGCTGGGCGGGCACGAAACCCGCGGTACAGACCCCCCTGTCGCACCTCGAACGAATCGAACGGCACGCGCGTGACGACTCGCATCACGGTCGCCGAGACCGAACGGCTGGTCCTGACCAGGCCCCACCCCGACGACGCGGCGGCGGTGTTCGCCGTGCACGGGGATCCCGAGACCAACCGCTACAACCCGCTGGGACCGATGCCGTCGGCCGAGGCGGGCGTCGAGTTCCTACGGACGATGATCGAGGACTGGGAGCGGGACGGGATCGGCTACTGCGCGGTCGCGCCGCGCGAGCGCCCCACCGAGGTGTTCGGCTTCGCCGGGACCCAGTTGACCCGGCGGTTGCGTCCCGACGGTGTCCCGGTGTTCAACCTCTACTACCGCTTCTCGCCCATCGCGTGGGGTCGGGGCCTGGCCCGGGAGGCGGTCGACGTCACCGTCGCGTTGGCCCGCCGTACGCTACCGACGATGCCGATCTTCGCGGTGATCAACGCGGACAACGTGCCGTCGCTGACCCTGGCCCGCCGGGTCGGTTTCCGCCCGAGCGACGCGTTCGTCGACGTGGAGGGCCGGGATGTGTACCTGCTGCCTCAGGACTCGGTCGCGGAGGCGGTCGACGCCTGACCGGCGGCGGCCCGCTCGGCGAACACCGTGCGGGCGACGGCGATGCCGTTGAGCGCGGCGGGGAAGCCGGCGTAGCCGACCATCTGGGTGATCGTCTCGACCACGTCCTCCTCGGTGCCCCCGACGTTGAGCAGACCGTGGATGTGCACCGCGAGTTGCGGCGCGACCGTGCCGAGCGCGGTGCACATCGCGACCGTGGCGAGTTCGCGGGTACGCAGGTCCAGGCCGGTGCGCGAGTAGACGTCGCCGAAGGCGAACTCGATCACGTAGCGGCCCAGATCGGGGGCGATGTCCCGGAGCGAGGCGACCACCTGCTCGCCGGCGTGCCCGTCGATCTCGGTGAGCGCGGCCAGCCCGCGGCGGTAGCGGTCGGCGGTGGTCTCGGCGGCATCCGGGCCCTCGCCGGCGACCTCGGCATCCTCGGACGCGGTGTCCGGGTACGCCTCGAACACCTCGCGCGCCACGCCCAGTCCGTTGAGCGCGGCCGGGAAACCGGCGTAGACGGACACGTGGATCAGCGTCTCGACGATCTCGCGTCGCGTGCAGCCGACGTTGAGCGCGCCGGCCAGGTGGAAGCGCAACTGCGGCGCCGCGTTGCCGAGCGCGGCCAGCCCGGCGACGGTGGCCAACTGCCGCTCGCGCAGCGTCAGTCCGGGCCGTGCGTAGACGTCGCCGTAGCCGAACTCGACGACGAACCGGGTCAGGTCCGGCGCGATCTCGGCGAAGCCGTCGAGCACCGTCGACTGCTCGGGGCCGGCGACCTGTCGAAGGACGGCCAGGCCGCGCTCGTAGCGGTCGTTGGTGCCGGTGAGGGTGGTGGTGTTTCCCGTGCTGTTCATGATCGGGAGCCTACGAGTTGGAGTGAACTCAAAGTCAAGGCGCGTGTGAGTCCGACTCCGGTGTCCGTGCCGCCAATGATCCGTGTCCGCGAGATGCCGTTTCGGCGGCAAACCATGATCCGGGTCACATACGCCCGGACCTGTCGGTTGGCGCGGCTATCTTGCTCCGATGTCTGATCAGAGGGGGAACCGGGACGCAGGCGACGGCCGCGACCGGATGGATGGACCGGCGGGCGCCGGGTCGGGTGGGGCCGACCCGAACGACCCGTTCGCCGGGTACGTGTTCGACGAGGACTTCGTCCGGGGCGCGACCACGACCGAGGGGTCCGCGCGGGCGCGCATGCTTGCCCGGAAATGGGCGAACGAGCCGCCGCAGCACGCCCCGTGGCGGGCCGACGGGCCGAGCCGGCCGCCGCGCCGGCGCCGGTGGCGGACCGTCCTGGTGACCGTCGCGGTGCTCGCGCTGGTGGCCTTCGCCGCCGCGCCGGACCGGGTGTTCGGCTGGTTCGGCACGTCGAACACGGCCGCGGCCGACGATCCGATGGTGCAGCCGCCGGTCGTTGGGGTGGCCACCTCGGTGCCCTCGGCGGGGGAGCGCCGGGAAGTCGATCCGGACCGGCCCACCCGGAAGAATCCGTTCGCGGGCTCGCCGGCCGTGAACTACGCGGACAACGAGGCGGGCCTGACCCTGCCCGAGGTCAAGACGGTGCCCGGGTACAGCGCGGCCGAGGTCACCGAGGCGCTGGAGCTGACCCGGCGGCTGCTGATCGCCGGCAACCTGGACCGCGACGTGCTCGCGGGCGGGCGTCCGGCAGGCTACCTCGCGCTCCTGGATCCGGCCGACGGCCAGGTCGCACGGATCGAGGACGCGCTGCGGGCGAACCGATGGGAGCCGGACAACCCCGTCTCGTGGGTGACCAGGTTCGATCCCAAGGAGATCGAGCAGGTGGGCCGGGTGGTCAAGGTCAACGGCATCACGAGCTACGACGTCGATGGCGAGGGCACCTTGACGGTGCACGCCGACTACTCGTTCGTCTATCCGGTGGCCAAGGCCGGCAGCGGGGCGGACGCGACGGTGACCCGCTCGGTGGTGCGTCGGGTGCTGGAGACGAAGGTCTATCGCGGGCCCCGCTATCAGGCGACGGTGCGCGGCCGGATCGCGGTGGCGCAGGTCGGGTTCGACGCCGCGAACAGCTCGTGCACACGCCTGGACGGCTTCGTGCGGCCGGAGTTCCCGGACGACGACT
This sequence comes from Embleya sp. NPDC059237, assembly GCF_042754105.1. Classification (NCBI taxonomy): domain Bacteria; kingdom Bacillati; phylum Actinomycetota; class Actinomycetes; order Kitasatosporales; family Streptomycetaceae; genus Embleya; species Embleya sp. NPDC059237. Next base: position 480,741 of record NZ_JBHZAE010000003.1, read on the forward strand.
CGACGACGCCGTCGGGGTCGCCGAAGACGGTCGACCCGTACGACCGCAGCAAGCCGATCGAGGACGGGGTGCCGGGGGAGTGTCAGCGGGTGAGCCGGGTTTGATCCCTGTGGTGGGGAGGCGGGGGTTTGAAGGCACGCGCTAGAACAGGCCCTCCTGGACCGAGCCGTCCGGGGCGCGGCCGGTGTCCAGGGGCTTGAGGGTGAGGCCGGAGGGGGTGCCGCGGGCCGGGGTCAGGTGCCAACCGGTGAGCAGGCGCAGGTCCACGAACAGCGGGCCGGTGTCCGTGGTGATCAGTGCGTCGTGGCCCGCCACGCAGGTCAACTCGCCGTACAGCAGCGCGTTTTCGGTGAGGCCGGTGACCTGGTCCCGGGTCGGCGGCGGGGCGTCGGTCAGGCCGTAGAAGCGGCTCAGGTCCTGGACGTCGCACGGTGCGGGGGTCATCGTGTCCGGAAGCAGCGGGGTCAACCGGGCGTGTGCGGCGGTCAGTTCGGCCGGGGAATCCAGCTCGCGCGGGCGCCACCAGGCGGTGGTCTTGGCCCGGTGCGGGATACGTTCGCGGACGGTGCCCGTGGCCGAGCATCGGCGTTCGGTGCCGCGGACCGGGATCAGCGGGCCGTGGCCGAGCCAGGTGAACATCGGCGCGCCCTGGTCGGCGAGGCGGGCCGCGCGGCGTTCGGTGGCGGTGAGGCCGACCTTGACCAGGCCGGGGCCGAACCAGGCGAGGTAGAGCGAGAACGGGCGTGGGTCGTCCATCGCCTGATCGCGGGCGAGTTTGCGGCCGGGGTCGGCGAGCGCGCATGCCTCGCACTGCGAGCGGGGGGCGGTCGCGGGCAGCGGGGCGAGGGTGGGGCAGGGGGTGCGGCGGCCGGTCTTGCGGCGGATGCCGACGCAGGTGCGGGGGCCGGTCAGGCGCCAGCCGATGGGGGCGCCGAGGGGTAGCGGTTGGCGGGACTGTTCGTCGCCGGGGCCGGTCAGGGCGAGGTGGGCGCGGCCGTCGTGCCAGTGGATGCCGGTGGCCAGGGGGCCGGTTCGCTGGTGGGGGACGGTCATCGCCACACGATACGCGAAACGCGCGGGGTGGGTCGGGGCTCGGTGCGGGTCGCGTGGCGACTTTGGTGTCTCCGGGTCGGCCTGTTTGTCCTCAAACGCCGGACAGGCTGGATTTGGGTTGGGTTGGTTGTACTTGTGGCGCGCGCTGTGTGGTGCCCGGTGCTTCCGCGCCGGACTGCGGCCTGTGTGTTCTCAAGCGGTGGGCGGGCTGGATTTGGGTTGGGTCGGTTGTACTTGTGGTGCGGGCTGTGTGGCGGCTGATGCTTCAGGGTCGCCCTGCGGTCTGCTTGTTTTCAGGTATTGGGCTGCGGGTCGCAGGGGGGTGGGTTCAGTGACAGCGGCCACCAGGAATTCCCCACGGACGGCCAGTTGCGGGTGTGACTGACGGTGACCGCTGTGGCTCGACCGCCGGCCTTGGACGTGGCCTTCCCTAATGTCGTGTCAGCCAGGTCGCGATCTCGTCGACCACCGCCGGGGCGACGTGTCCCGGCCTGGCGTACTCGGCTGGGGTCGGATGGCCACTGCCGGGCAAGAAGAGGTGGTTGGCGTCCTGGTGGATCCGGATCGCCACCTCGGGGCGATGTGCCAGGGCGCGCTGCCAGAGTTCCAGATCGTCGGCGACGGTCACCTGGTAGTCCCGCCCGCCCTGCAGGATCAGCATCGGGCAGGGCAGTGCGGCCGCCGTGGCCACTGGGTCGTAGGCACGCAGGTCGAGCCAGTAGGCGGCGGAGAAGCCCAGGGGCAGAAGTTCCGGCGCTGTGTTGGGAGCGAGTGCGGGGCCTGCCACCAACTCGGCCTGCCGGGCGAGCGCGGCCACCGCCTGATGGGCGCTCGGGCCGGGAGTGAGGTCCGCGAGATAGCGGGCCACCCGGACGGCCGCCCGGTGCATCGGCTGCGCGTCTGCGGCGAGCAGCACCAGGCCCGCGATCGACGGATCGGCGGCCGCGATCCGAGGTGCCGCCTTACCGCCCATGCTGTGGCCGAGCAGATGGATCCGGTCGGGGTCCACCTCGGGTTGCTGCCGCAGCAGTTGGACGGCGGCGAGGGCGGGAGGCAGGTACTCGTCGGCCATGGTGAAGTCGGCGGGCAAGCGGCCGGGGTGCGCGAAGGTCGGCTTGTCGAAGCGCAGCACGGCCACCTGGCGTGAGGCGAGACCCCAGGCGAGGTCCTTGAGCGGCTTGTTCGGGCCGCTGCTCTCGTCCCGGTCGAACGGCCCGCCGCCGGCGAGCAGGACCGCGGCGGGCCACGGGCCGTCGCCGGCGGGCAGGGTGAGCGTGCCGGGCACCGCGCGCGGCCCGGTCCCGAGCAGGACTTCGCGCTCGGCGAACCGGTCCTCCTGCGCGTAGTGCGGCGGATGCCACACAGCGCCACCGTACGGATCGAGTCGCAGCCCGTGCAGCAGACCGTCGCCACCGACCGACGTGACCACGGTGAAGCTCCCGTCGACGCAGGTGATCGCGATGCGTACCCGGACCGGGTCCGTCCCGCCGGCCTCGATCTCCGGCTCGTGGACCGCCTGGATCCCGCCGTGCCCGGCGGCCTCGGCCGCCCAGGTCAGCCGCAGCGCCTCAGTGGAGACCGCGGCCCGCAGCGGGGGCGCGAAGAGCTCCACGATCCGGTCGAAACACTCCGCCCGCAGCAGCGCGGCGAAGCCGCCCGCCACCTCCAGTACTCCATCCCCACCCATTTGCATAATTGAGAACGGTAGCAGTTGTGAGAAAATTTGGGCATGGACTCCCTGAAACTGCTGGCCCATCCCATCCGGCTGCGGATCGTGCATGCGATGGGCGGCGGACGGTTGCTGACCACCGCCCAGCTGTGCGCGCGCGTCCCGGAAGCCTCCAAAGCCACCGTCTACCGGCACATCGATCTGCTGGTCGGCGGCGGGATCCTGGAGGTGGCCGAGGAACACAGGGTGCGCGGAGCGGTGGAACGGCACTACCGGCTGTGCCGGGAGCGGGCTGTCATCGGGGTAGAGGTGGTCCGCGCGCTCACCCTCGACGAGCATCGGCAGGCATTCGCCACGGCGATGACCGCTCTGCTGGCCGAGTTCAACGCCTACCTCGACCGCGAAGAGGCAGACCCCGTGGTCGACCAGGTGGGCTACCGGCAGCACGCCCTCTGGCTCAGCCCGACGGAACTGACGGAGATGATCAGCGAGCTGCGCGCGGCCATCGCGCCAAGGCTGGCCAACTCGCCCAGCCCCGAGCGGACGCAATACCTGCTCAGCCCGATTCACTTCCCGGTGGAAGTTCCGCAGTAGCAAGCCGAGTGGCCGACGAGCGGACCCGAGCAGCCATCCCGTTGGCGATTACGCATCGTGACATCCGCGGGCAGATGACTCCCCGTCAACTGGCCGCGAGCAGGAAATCCGAGTCGGCCACCGACAGTTCAGGGGGTGGGTGTTGTTTGGGCTGTTGATTTGGCCCAGCGGTAGTCGGGTTTGCCGGCTGGGGTGCGGGGGATTTCCGGGACTATCACCAGATTGCGGGGGGTTTTGTAGCCGGCCAGGTGGGTTTGGGTGTGATTGGTGAGTTCCGGCAGGGTTATGGTGTGGGCCGGGCGTAGGGAGACCACTGCGGTGACTCGTTCGCCGAATCTTGGGTCGGGGAGGCCGACCACTACCGCGTCGTAGATTGCCGGGTGGGCCTTGAGGATGCCCTCTACCTCTTCGGGGAAGACCTTTTCGCCGCCGGTGTTGATGCAGACCGAGCCGCGGCCGAGCAGGGTTACGTCGCCGTCGTCCTCGACGCGGGCGTAGTCGCCGGGGATCACCCAGCGCACGCCGTCCGGGTCGACGTGGAAGGTGTCGGCGGTCTTGACCGGGTCCTTGTAGTAGCCGAGCGGGATGTGGCCGGTGCGGGCCATCCGTCCGGTCTCGCCCACTCCCACCGGGCGCAGGTCCTCGCCCAGGATCGCGGTCTTCGGCTTCATCGGGAACCGGCCGCCGGCGGTCTGCGAGCTGCCCGCGCCGAACTCCGAGGCGCCGAAGCTGTCGGCGATGTACAGGCCGGGGATCAGCCGGGTGAGTTGGGCCTTGACCGTGGGGGAGAGCAGGGCGCCGCCGGAGCCGATCACCTTGAGCGTGTCGACGGCGTACGCGCCGCTCTCCAACTCGTCCGCGATCGGGCGGGCCATCGCGTCGCCGACCAGCATCATCGTTACGCAGCCCTCACGGGCGACGGTGCGCAGGATCTCGGCCGGGTCGTAGCGCGGACCGGTCCACAACACCGCGGTGCCCGCGCCGAACAGGGTGATCCAGGTGATCCACTGGCCGTTGCCGTGCATCAGCGGCGTGGTCAACATCTGCACCAGCGGCGCGCCCTTGGCCTTCTCGGCGAGCAGTTCGGGGTCGGCGATCGGCTCGCCGCCGAAGTTCCCGCCGCCCATCGCCGAGCAGAAGATGTCGTGCGCGCGCCATTCGACGCCCTTGGGAAAGCCGGTGGTTCCGCCGGTGTAGACCATGTAGCGGTCGTCGGGGGAGCGCGGCCCGAAGTCGCGGTCGGCGCTCTCGGCCGCGAGCGCCGCCTCGTAGTCGATCGTGGCGTCGAGCGTGTCGTCGTTCTCGTCGGCCAGCACGAACACCGGCCCGAGCGCGGGCGCGTCGGCCCGCACCGCGGCGACCTTGGGCAGATAGCCGCGCTCGACGACCAGGGCCGCCAAGTCGGCGTTGTCCACGATGTAGCGCAGTTCCTCTTCCACGTAGCGGAAGTTGATGTTGATCGGCACCATCCGCGCCTTGAACGCGCCGATCATCGCCTCCATCCACTCGGCGCGGTTGCGCGAGTAGATGCCGATGTGCGCGCCCACCGGCAGACCCGCCGAGGCGAAGGCGTGTGCGGCCCGGTTGGCCCGCTCGTCCAGTTCGCGATAGGTCAGCCGTACCTCGCCCGCGACCAGCGCGAGCCGGTCCGGACATGCGTCGACCACCACCTCGAAGAGGTCGGCCAGGTTGAACACCCGCTGGGTCATTGTCAGTTCCCTTCCGCGACGATGCCGCGCAGGCCGTCCGCGCCGAAGACCGGCTCCAGGAAGGCCCGGAAGTCGGGCCCGCGGCGCAGGTGGTGGCCGCCGTCCACGTTGATGTTCTGGCCGGTGATCCAGGTCGACTCGGGGCCCACCAGGAACGCCGCGAGCGCGGCGATGTCCTCGACCCGGCCGACCCGCTCCAGCGGGGTGCAGGCCAGGTAGTCCTCCAGCACCGGGCCGCCGGCGGTGACCGCGCCGACCATGTCGGTGGCCACCAGGCCGGGCAGGATGCCGTTCACCCGCACGCCGCTCGCGCCGAGTTCGTCGGCGGCGAGCCGGACCAAGTGGTCGATGCCGGCCTTGCTCACCCCGTACGCGCCGAACCAGCGGTGCGTGACGGCGGAGGCGATCGAGGAGATGGCCACGAACGAGCCGCCGCCGCCCGCCGCCATCAGCCGGGCCGTGTGCTTGAGCACGAGCATCGTGCCGGTCAGGTTCAACTCGACCGTCTCGCGCCACTTGGCGGTGTCGATCCGGGTCAGCGGGCCCATCGTCGAGTTGCCCCCGGCGGAGGCCAACACCGCGCGTACCGGGCCGAGTTCGGCAGCCGCCGCCACCGCGGCCTCGACCTGCGCCTCGTCGGTCACATCGGTCACCGCGTACCCGACGCGCACGCCGGCCGCGGCCACCTTCTCCAATTCGGCCACCGCGCCGCGCAGCCGGTCCTCGCTGCGGCCGGCGATCAGCACATGCGCCCCGTCGGCGGCGAACCGCAGCGCGCAGCCGAGCCCGATCCCGCTGCCCCCGCCGGTCACCAGCGCCACCGAACCCCGCAGCGGCGGCTCGCCACGTGTCACCGCGCCCGCCGTGCCCGCCGCGCTCTCGGCGCTCGCCACGTGCTCCGCGCTCATCGCCCGGCTCCTTCCACATCGGTGGGGGTGTACGCCGCGCCCCCCGCGGGCCACAGCGGTGCCGGCACCTCGAAGCCGACCGGCTCGCCCCAGGTGTTGCGGTAGGCCACCTCGTGCGCCGGGGTTCGCGGTGCGATGCCCCACGTGCCGGTCGGGTAGCCGAACGACACACAGCACGCCATGTGCCAGCCCTCGCCGGCCGGCACGCCCAGGACGTCCGCCACCGCGTCGCGGTGCGCGATCCCGAGCACCGCGGTCAGCGCGCCACCCACCCCCTCGGCGCGCGCGGCCAGCATCGCGCTCCACACCGCCGGGAAGATCGAGCCGCCGGTGGGGTCGTGCCGGGCGAAGCCGAACAGGAACAGCGGTACCTGCTCGAAATTGTCCGCGAGCCACTGCGAGGAGCGGCGCATCCGGACGAACGACCGGCTCTCCGCACTGTCCGGATCCGCCTCGGCGGCGGCCACGCGCGACGCGTACACGGTCGTCCACAGCGCGTCCATCGCCTCCCGGTACAGCGGCCCGAGTCGGCCCTTGACGCCCGGGTCGTCCACCAGGAGGAAGCGCCAGGCCTGGGCGTTGCCGCCGCTGGGCGCGCGCACGGCCGCGTCCAGGATCCGGGCCTGGACCGTTGCCGGGATCGCGTCCGGGGCCACCCGGCGCATCGCGCGAGTGCTGTACAGCGCCTCGTGTAGTTCCATGGAATCCCTTACCTGTACTGGGTGGTGATGCGGCGTCAGACGACCGCGCCGGCATCCCGGAAGTGCTCGACCTCGGCCGGGGACAGGCCCCACGCGGCGAGCGCGGCATCGGTGTCGCCGCCGCCGGCGGCCGGGCCCGGGTGCACCGGGCGGGTGGGTACGGCGGCGACGGTGCGGGAGAACCTCGGCGCGGGAGCCGGTTCGGGCAGACCGTCGGCGTGCAGGAACGTGCCGCGGGCCACGTGGTGCGGGTGGGCCGGTGCCTCGCCGGGCGAGAGCACGGGCGCGAAGCAGGTCTCGGTCCCCTCCAGGAGCGCGCACCACGCGTCCCGGGTGCGGGTCGCGAACACCTCGGCGAGCCGGGCCTTCATCGCGGGCCAGTGCGCCGGGTCGTGTTGCCGGGCGAGGTCGGCGAACACCGGATCCTCGGCCAGCCCGAGCCGGTGGATCAACTCGGCCCAAAACCTCGGCTCGATCGCGCCGACCGCGACATAGGCGCCGTCCTCGGTCGCGTACACGTCGTAGAACGGCGCGCCGCCGTCGAGCATGTTGGTGCCGCGCGGGCCGAGCATGCCGGCGGCGCCCATGGTGAACCAGGTCGCGCCGAGCGTCGCGGCGCCGTCGATCATCGCCGCGTCCACCACCTGCCCCAGTCCCGAACGGCCGGCCTCCACCAGCGCGGCGACCAGGCCGAACGCGAGCAGCAGACCGCCGCCGCCGAAGTCGCCGACCAGGTTGAGCGGAATGCTCGGCGGTTGCCCGGCCCGGCCGATCGGCTCCAGCATCCCGGCCAGCGCGATGTAGTCGATGTCGTGCCCGGCGGCGGCCGCGAGCGGACCGGTCTGCCCCCAGCCGGTGAGCCGGCCGTACACCAGCCGCGGATTGTGCGCGGCGACCACGTCCGGTCCCAGGCCCAGGCGCTCCATCACGCCCGGCCGGAACGGCTCGATCAGCGCGTCGGCGTCCGCGCACAACCGCAGCGCCAAGGCGACGCCGTCCGGGTGCTTGAGGTCGAGCGCGATCGAGTGTTTGCCCCGGTTCATCGGGTTGCGCGGCGGCTTGGCGTAGCCCTTGCGGGCCTCGGCGGCGCGGTCGATCCGCAACACGTCGGCGCCGAGATCGGCGAGCAACATGCCGCAGAACGGGCCCGGCCCGAGGCCGACGAACTCCACGACGCGGATTCCCGCGAGCGGTCCTGCGGTGGCGGTCACGGCGGCTCCGGCGTCGATCGGGTGCGGAAGCGGGTCCGAAACGGGCCCGGAAATTACTGGAACACGTTCTCAGCAGATCTGACGAGACGTCAGACTAGACTTCCGTCTCATCCGTGGGCAAGATCGCCGCGGAACGAGTCGGCGCCCGATCCGACCGCCCGCGAACATCCCGCCCGACCCGCGTGCACGACCCCCACAGGACAGGCTCACCGGTGGCCGAACCCCGTACCGAATCGACGATCACCCTCACCAGATCGCTCACCCGCGACCAGCAGGCGCGGCGCGAGCGGCTGGTGCGCGCCGCGTGCGATCTCGCCCTGGAAGGGGGCTACGCCGCCGTCACGATGCACGATGTCGCCGACCGCGCGGGCGTGGCCCGGGCCACCGTGTACCGCTACTTCACCTCGAAGAACCACCTGCTCAGCGAGGTCTCGGCGCTGTGGATCGGCGAGTTGTCCGACGAACTCGCCCGTCGGCCGCTGCCCGCCGACCCGGCCGGGCGACTGGCCGCGCTGCTGTGCCGGATCGTCGAGGTGAGCGCGGAGAACCGCCTGTTGACCGAGGCGGTGGTGCAGGCCGCGACCGCGCCGGACCCGTCCGCCGGACAGTCCCAGGAGAACTTCCACCAGAGCATCCACCGGATCACCGGCCTCGCCTTCGGCGAGCCCGGTGCGGACGCGGACGGCGCCGCGGCGGCCCGACGGCACGACATCGAGACGGTGCTCGGCCACGTCCTGCTCTCCGGCCTGGTCAGCCTCACCGCCCGCGGTCGCGCACTCGACGAGGTCCAGGACCTGATGCGCACCGCCGTCCGCCTGTTCGTACCGCTCGACACGTGATCACCCCGGAGGCCTGCCGTGACGACTCCCGCGATCCGCGACATCCATCTGCTCGATCGGGACTGGTACGCCGGTGACCCGTACGCCGACTACGCCTGGCTGCGCGAGCACGCGCCGGTGTACTACAGCGAACGCGCCGGCGTCTGGGGACTGACCCGGCACGCCGACCTGTCCTGGGCCGAGCGCAACCCGGAACTGTTCTCCTCTGCCAAGGGCTCGCGCCCGCTCGGCTATCCGCAACCGTCGATGATCGACTCCGACGACCCGCTGCACTACCGCCGCCGCAAGCTGGTCTCGAAGGGCTTCACGCCCCGGCAGATCGCCTCGATGGAGGACCACGTCCGGGACATCGTGACCTCGCTGATCGACGCGATGCTCGCCGGCGGGCGCAGCGCCGAGCTGGTCCGCGCCTTCTCCGCGCCGCTGCCGATGACGCTGATCGGCGAACTGCTCGGGGTCGGCGCCGAACACCGCGACCAACTCCAGCACTGGGCCGACGTGATGGTGATGCTCTCCGACGGCGGCGAACTCAGCCACAAGGCCGGCGAGGCGTTCACCGAATACGTCGCCTACACGACGCAGGTGATCGAGGACCGGCGCAAGACCCCCTCCGACGACCTGATCGGGATCCTGGTCGACGCCGAGATCGACGGCGGGAAGTTGTCCTTCGAGGAGCTGATCGGCGAGTCCCTGCTGCTGCTCGTCGGCGGCAACGAGACCACCCGCAACGTGATATCCGGCGGCATCGCCGCACTGCTCGCCGACCCCGGGCAACTGTCCCGATTGCGCGAGGACCCGACGCTGATCCCGAGCGCCGTGGAGGAGTCGCTGCGCTGGGTGTCGCCGGTGGTCAACATGGCCCGGCACACGACACGTGACGTGGAGCTGCACGGGACGGTGATCCCGGCCGATTCGACGGTGATGATGCTCTACGGGGCGGCCAACCGGGACGCCGAGGTGTTCGCCGACCCGGAGCGCTTCGACGCCTTCCGCTCGCCCAACCCGCACATCGCGTTCGGGAGCGGACCGCACTTCTGCCTCGGGTCCTCGCTGGCCAGGCTGGAGATCCGGGTGGCCTTCGAGGAACTGCTGCGCCGCCTGCCGGACCTGCGGTTGGCGCCCGGCGCCACGCTCGCGCACGGGCCGTCGTCGTTCATCCGGGGGCTGGTCGAACTGCACGTGGAGTACTGAGCCGGCGGCGGCCCGCCTCCCCGGCCCGGCCGTCGTCCCGCCTTTGGCCCCGTCCTCCGCCCCGCCTTCCGCCCCGACTTCGGCCCGGGTCCGGTCCGGGTCCCGGTGCGAGGGAAGCACCTCGGATCAGGGTCGAACCGCTCGTGATCCGCCCGCGCAAAGTGGACACCCGCGTATTCTCGGGCCAACTGCCGGACGACGAGGGGGGCGCCGTGAAACCGCTCGAACCCGCGGATCCGCGGCGGATCGGCGGATACCGGGTGCTTCGCGTGCTGGGGGCCGGCGGGATGGGCCGGGTCTACCTCGGCCGCAACCCTGGCGGTCGGGTGGTCGCGATCAAGGTGGTGCGCTCCGAATGGGCGGACGACCCGGGATTTCGCGAGCGGTTCCGGCGCGAGGTGGACGCCGCACGGCGGGTCGGCGGCGCGTGGACCGCGCCGGTCCTGGACGCGGACACCGAGGCGGACACGCCCTGGGTGGTCACCGGCTACGTGGCCGGACCCAGCGTGTACGAGGCGGTGTCGGGCCGCGGTCCGCTGCCCGAGGAGACCGTACGCACGCTGGGCGCGGGCCTGGCCGAGGCGCTGACCGCGATCCACGCGGCGGGCCTGGTGCACCGCGACATCAAACCGTCGAACGTGCTGCTGTCCCTGGACGGGCCGCGTGTGATCGACTTCGGCATCTCGCGCGCGATGGACGCCTCGGTGCTCACCCGGACCGGGCACACCGTCGGCTCGCCGGGCTTCATGTCGCCCGAGCAGGTCGACGGGCGCGACATCGGCCCGGCGAGCGACGTGTTCTCGCTCGGCTCGGTCCTGGTGTTCGCGGCGACCGGTACCGGGCCGTTCGGCGAGGGCAGCGGCCAGGCGCTGATGTATCGGATCGTGGCCCAGGAGCCGCGCCTGGACGGCCTGCCGGAGTGGTTGCGCGAGGTGGTCGTGGCGTGCCTGACCAAACACGCCGGATCCCGGCCGAGCCCGGCCGAGGTGCTGGCGGCGCTGGCGCCGCAGGGTACGGGCGACCTGGTCGCGGGGAACTGGCTGCCGGCGGACCTGACCGCCGCGCTGTCCCGCCGCGCGGTCGAACTCCTGGAACTGGACGAGGACGGACCGCAGGATGCGCGCGGGTTCGTGGCGACCGGCAGCGGATCGCCCACGTGGGACGACCGGCCGGCGGGGGCGCCGACGGAGCCGACCGGGCCGACGCATGGCCCGGCGGAGTCGGTCGGTGCGGCGTACGCCCCGCCGGGGCCTCCTCCGCCGTCCGCGGCCCCGCAGTCCGCGATCCCGCAGGCGCCGGGTGCGTCCGCGTTCCCCGGGGCGCCCGAGACGTACGGGGCGGACCACCCGCCGCCCCCGAAGCACGCGCGCCGGATCGCCCCGTGGGTGTACGCGCTCGTCGCCGTGCTGCTGGTCGCCGGCGGCATCACGGCGGCGCTGCTGTGGCAGGGGGGTGACGAGAAGGACAAGCCGACGGCCGCACACGACGGCACCTCGGGACCGTCGTCCTCGACGGATTCGTCCCCGGACCCGACCTCCCCCGGCAAGGTGTCCCCCGGCTCCGCGACGGACACCCTCCCGCAGTCCTACCGCGGCACCTGGACCGGCAGCACGACCTCGGACTACGGCACTGTCACGCAGGTCACCGTCACGCTGACCGGCGGCAAGGTGAGGGACGGGAAGGTCGGCGTCACCAAGCTGACCGGTATCTCGGCCGACTGCGACGCCGACCTGGAACTGCTGTCGGTGTCCGCGGACAAGGGCGTCGAACTGACCAGCCATCTGACCCGCAACCAGGGCTGTGTGGACGGCCGGGTCTTCGTCAAACAGCTGACGCCGACCACGATGTCCTACGAGTCGCCGGGCGACAGCCCATGGACCTCGACCTCCAGGGGACAACTGACGAAGAAGGGCTGACCCCGGCCGGGAACCATCGTTCCCGACCCATGCGTCAAACTGGACACCTGGCGAATGCGGAACGGCCGTCGGGCCGGTAATGCCCGGTCGAGTGGGGGATGGCGAGTTCGGACATGCGGCACAGCCCTGAGAACGCGGACGACGAGCACGGCGCCGACGTGCTCGACGAGCGTTTTCGCGAACTCGTGGTCGAACTCGCCCCGCAGGTGCCGCTGCCGCCCGTCGCGGGGATCCGCCGGGTGGTGCGCCGTCGGCGGCTGCGCAACCGGGTCCTGGCCACAGCGGCCTCGCTGGTGGTCGTCGCGGGTGGGGTGACCCTGGCGAGCACCGGATTCGGCGGTGACGACGCGAAGCCGACGCACCGGGAACAGGCGGCCGTGACCCCGAGCGTGCCCCCGTCCCCGGCGGTGACGTCGGTCGGCCCGCCCACGGCGTTGAGCGAGACCTTCTACCCGACCGCCCAGGAGTTCCCGGCGGTGGCCGGGATCTACGACAACTGGCAGGTGGTGGAGACCCGCGAGGCGATGGGTGAGGAGCTGGGTCCGTGTGCCTCCGACACGATCGCCGGCCTCGGCGCGGTACAGACCGAGGAACGGCTGTACCGGCACGACGGACAGGGCGGCGGCCTGGTGCGGCTGGTCCGCTACCCGGACGAGCGCACCGCCGTGGTGGCGGTGGCCGACTTCACCGGCGGACTCGCCGGCCCCTGCCCGGCGAGCAACCGACCCAACGCGATGGCCGACGGCTCGTTGCGGATCACGGCGCTGAACGCGGAGGGCTCCGCCTGGCGGATCCAGGGCCTGGTCAGTGGCGAGGACCAGTACGCGGACTTCGGCGTCGTGCGCAACGGCCCGGTGGTGGCGGTGGTGCAGGAAACGACCATCGGTCCGGTGAAGGCGCCGCCCACGGATGGGTTCCTCCGGTTGGTCGACACCCTCCGGAAACGACTGGGAAAGCCCGGGTCCGGCCCCTGATGTTCCGAATTCCAGCTTTTCGTCGGGCAATACCGCGGGCAATAGGCGACCCGGGTCGTCGAATGCTGCGAACAGGTGAGCGACGCGGCAATCCGACACCTGGCTATTCGCCACTCGGGCGAGCCGGCCGGATTTCACGCGTACGGCCCAGGGTGTATGCAACGCCGTGGCCGACAACAGGCGCTAAGCTGTGCGCGCGCCCTCGAAGTCGGTCAACCCGCAGAGGTGTCCACCCTGCATGGAATCACCCTGCACGGAATCATCCGGCTGCCGGCTCACCTATTCTCATCGGCTCTTTTCGGAGGCAATGCATGGCGGAGTTCGAGCCGCTGGGAAGCGCATGGCGCAAGAGCACCAAGAGCGCGGACGTGAACTGTGTCGAGGCCAGGCACCAGGACGAGGTCGAGGTCAGGGACTCGAAGGCGCCGGTGTCGCGGCTGGCTTTCGGGGCCGGGTCCTGGGGTTCGTTTCTCCATGCAACCGGTCGTTCGGCGAACTGATCCGGTCGCTCCCGGCGACTTTGCACGCCGATACGTGAGGCGGCCTGCCGTTCGGCAGGCCGCGATTGATATGGGCGCAGGGCCCGAGGACGGGTTTGGTATCCGTTACCCGATGAGGGTGAGCAGTCCGGCGGCCCGGAGCGTGTAATAAAGCGCTCCCGCTGTCACCGCGGCCACGGCTACCAGCAGAAAGATCACGCGGAGCATCCTCTCGAAGTCGTCCTGCACGAGTTCACCTCCTTTCCCCGATCAGGCGTCCTTTCATGTAGACGGTGTGTACCGTGCAAGGGCGGGGAGGACGGCGTTGTTGCCCTCATCTGTGATTGTGCATGCGGATGTCCGCTTTCGCCAGAGTGAGTCGAGTCTGCTATGCGTGGTCCCACGCAAAAAAGAACGAGTTGTCCCGATAAGTCATAAAAACTGACCTCGGGACAACTCGTTCGAAGCCTCGCAGTGGCCGCTGCGAAACCGTGCTGCTCATCGACATCGAGCAACGGATACGTACCTGTCATTATGCGCAGGGATGTGCAATCAGCCAAGTGGCTCTTGGCATGTAATCAACTCGCGTCGTGGCTCCGCGCGTGCTGTCGGCCGGCCTGCTGCCACAACGCCCGGTAGACCCTCCCCAGCGCGTGCTAATCCGGGGGATCGATGCCGGTGGGTGGCGGAGTCGAGCCCGGTGCGAAGCGTTCGAGCGCGGCGTCCAGCATCACCGGCGCGTGCTCTCGTGACGCGAGTTGTTCCAGGCCCCAGAACGTCTCCAGGTAGGAGAGCGGGGAAACGGTCGGCGGGTCCTCCGGGTTGCCCTCGCGGATGACGATGTTGCCGGAGGGGGTCTCGATGAACAGCACCGCCTCGTCCTCGAGGTCGGGAAACTCCATGAGCTGGTAGGCGATGCGGGCCCGGTGGTACAACCCGGACTCGAACGGCACCACCCGGATCGTGATGTTGGGCCACTCCGCGTACTTGCGGATGCGGCGGATCTGGTTGCGCATGACCGCCGGACCGCCGACCGCGCGATGCATCACGCTCTCGTCGACGATGAAGTGCAGTGTGGGCCCGTCGGGGCGCATCAGCCGCTCCTGCCGGTCCATCCGCAGGGCGACGTTCTCGTCCAGCGCGGGCCCGGCCGGCGTCATCACCCGGAGCACCTCGCGCGAGTATTCCTCGGTCTGTAACAGGCCGGGGACCAGGATCGGTTCGAAGTTGCGGATGACCGTGGCCGAGGACTCGTAGCCGAGGAAGACCTTCGCCTCCGCGGTGAGGATGTTCCGGTAGGCGTACCACCAACTGCGCTGCTTCGACGCCCTGGCCATGTCGATGAACTCGGCGACCCGGGCCGGCTCCACCACGCCGTAGTGCTGGAGCAGGGCCTTGAGGTCGGTGGTCGAGATGTTGACCTGACCGGTTTCGATCCGGATCAGCTTGGAGAGCGACCAATCCATCTCCAGCGCAACGTCCCGTTGGATGAAACCGCAGGCCTCGCGCGTCTGCCGAAGCAGGGCGCGGAGCCTGCGTCCCTGGAACATCGGGTCCCGTGTACCCATCGGCCGCCCCCCAAAGGTTGTCGGCAGCGATCTCGCATCCAGCGAGGGCGCAGAACGGGTGGTGCACAAATGCCACCCGGAGAACAGCATCGCGTCGAATCGGCCGACGCGACAAGCCCTCACCGAGGTCCGAAGCGTGCGGATCCGGCGCCTGGTCGGTCGACGCGGCGCCGGATCCGGGGGATGTTCGCGCAAGGGGGTCGAGCGGGGCCCGCGGGGGCGATCAGCCTTCCAGCGCGAAGGACTCGGCGCCGTCGGGGCCGACCGGCTTCGAGCCCTGGAGGGTTACCCGCTGCATGGAACGGCGCATGCCCGGCGGCACGTCGGTGGGTACGAGGTGTACCGTCGCGCGGTTGTCCCAGAACGCGATGCTGCCCGGCTGCCACCGGAAGCGCACGCTGAACTCCGCGTCGGCGATGTGCGCGTAGAGCATCTCCAGGACGTGGGCGCTCTCCTGGCGGGTCAACTCCCGGATGTGGCTGGTGAAGTTCGGGTTGACGAACAACACCTTCTCGCCGGTCTCCGGGTGCACCCGCACGACCGGGTGCACCGCGCGCAGCCCGTCGCCCAGGAACTGCCTGCCCAGCTTGCTCTGCATTTCGCCGCGCTTGATCGGCAGCGCGTTGTGGTGCACCGCGTGCAACCCGTCGACCAACTCCTTGAGTGGGTCGGACAGTCGCTCGTAGGCCAGGGCCAGGTTGGCCCACTGGGTGTCGCCGCCGTACGGCGGCACGATCACCCCGCGCAGGATCGACGCGGTCGGCGGGTCGGGGATGAACGTCACGTCGGTGTGCCAGCGGCTCTCCACGAAACCGCCGCCGCCACCCATGCCCAACTGCTGGTTGTCCAGCAGCAGGATCTCCGGGTGTTCGGGGAAGGCGGCGGGCAACGTCGGGTGTCCGGGGGCGAGTTCGCCGAAGGCGCGGCCGAACGCCTTGTGCTGTTCCTGGGTCAGGTGCTGGTCGCGGAAGAACACCACCTTCCACTTCAGCCAGATCGCCCGGATCTCGGCGACCGACTCGGCGCTCAGCGGCCGGGACAGGTCGACGCCGAAGATCTCGGCGCCGATGTGCCCGGCCATCGGCCGCACTTCCAGGCCGAGCGCGGCGGCCGCGGCGGGGGTGGGGTCCTCGTACGTGGGCTGGTCGATGATGCTCGTCATGGCCGAACCTCCTGAGCCGAAGCGAGGTCCCGTGGCGGGACCGCTATGCGGATGGGTCGAGCGCGGCCGCGGTCCGGGCGGAGACCGGGGCCAGATAGAGCGCGACGGCGGTGTCGGTCAAACCCGCCAGGAAGAGCTCCCGAGCGGTCGGGGTGTGCCGGCCGGGGTGGTGCAGCGCCATCTCGCGGTCGGCGAGGGCGTGGGTGAGGTAGGACGACATCAACAGCCAGCGGTCGTCGCCCAGTTGCGGGGGCACATCGGCGAGCAGGCCGCGCAAGCGCTCGCGCACGGTGTGGATGCCGCGGGTCCACTCCTCTCGGGCGAGATCGCGGATGGCGGTGCCCTCCAGGAAGGCCGCGTGCACGCAAAAGCGCAGATACCAACTGGGTTTGCCGACCTCGCCGAGGGTGTCGGCGAGCGGGTACAGGAACGCCTCGACCAGGCCCCGGGCGTCGTATCCGCGTCCGGTGGCGTCGAGTTCGTCCAGCATTGCCAGGCGGCGCGCGTTCACCGGCTCCATCCGATGCCGGAAGACGGCGTCCACCAGGGCTTCCTTCGACCCGAAGTGATAGCGCGCGGCGGCGGTGTTGCGCTGCCCGGCCTGGGCGCCGATCTCGCGCAGCGAGACCCCGTTGATGCCGCGTTCGGCGAACAGCCGCTCCGCCGCCTCGATCATCAAAAGGCGTGCGCCGGCGCCGCGGTCCGACGCCGAAGCGCCGTGCGTCCCTGTCATGGCCGCACGTTAAACCGCGTGGGTTGATAACTCAAGTGGGTTAATCGAACCCGCTCGCCGGATCCCCCGTCGGATCAGCCCGTCGAACCGGGCCCGCCGCACCCCGGCGGCGGGCGCTCAGGAGTGCATCAGGCAGTACAACTGGTGCCCCGCGTGGTGCAGATCGCGGGCGAACTTGGTCCAGTCGTGCAACATCCGATACAGCAGATACGCGTCACGCGGCACCCGGCGATCCGGGAACGTCGACCAGATGAAGGCCGCCGCGCCCAACTCCTCCTCGGTCGCGTTGCGCAGCACGTCCATCAGCATCGGCGGCAACTGCATCACCGCGTGCGCGGGATGCAGCACGACCAGCTCGAGCGGTGGCGTCGCGTCGGGCGGGGTGTCCCCGAGCAGCGACAACACCATCGCGCTGACCGTCTCCGGCTTCACGATCGACACGTAGGAATTGGTGGGGCGTTCGACCGTGTCGGTCGGATCGATCAGCGGTGGCACCCGCGCGGCGGTCGCGCGATCGGGTGCGCCGAAGTACTCATATGTCACGCCCACGTGTGCACCTCCCGACCATGGCCGGTTCCGTGACACGTGCGCACACCCGTGGCGCCCGACGCCATCGCTCCCTGCTCGCTTGTCTCGGTCTGCTCGCTTGTTTCGATCCGAGGGGGATCGGGGGGACTCGTTGAAGATCGTCGCAGGTCGCGCGGGCTTCCCATACCGCGGTTGGGTAACAGGTGTGCACCACTCGGAACCGGTGCCGCGCCGGCATGCGTCAGGACTCCCGGCCAGGCGGCCCGCCCGCGAAGATCCGCGCGAGCGACATGTCGTTCAACGCCTTGACGAAAACCCCTGTTCGCACCGAACCCGCCGAACGCGCGGTGATCTTCACCACGTTCGTCCCGACCACCTCGGCCCGGACGTCGGTGAGCATCGCGTTCCACGGCACACCCTGCGCGGTCGGCTCGCCCCCGGTGAACACCCCGCGCAGCCGGTCGGCCTCGGTCCGGGCGGCCTGTTCCGACTCCCGGGACACGCACAGCACGTTCGTGCCGGGCACCCCGGCCTTGCCCGTCACACCCACCGCGATCCGGGGCCCGCTCGGCTGCTCGCCACCGCCGGCGCGGTCGGTGAGCACCGCGGCCAGCGGCCGATCCAGACAGTCGGCCAGCGCGCGGGTGGTCGGGTCGGCGCCGAGTCGGGCGCCGCCCCGGGACAGGTCGGCGCCGAGCAGGGTCGAGCCGTAGCCGATCTGCCGGTCGGCGACCCGCACCGCGTTGAAGTGGTCGACCACCGACGGCAGTTTCTGTGCCAGCGCGTCGTCGACGGACAACTCGTTGTCGGCGCGCAGGCGGTACACGCTCGCCGCGGTCGGGTCCGGCTTGCCGCCCAACTCCTTCAGCTTGCCGATCACCGCGCCCTTGTCGAAGCCGCCGGCGATCACCCCGCCCTGCTGCGGCGGCCGACCCGCCGACCACGCCTCGTTCGTCTTCGCCGGATCGAAGCCGAGCGCCGGCGCCACCTGGGGCCCCATCGCGGCCAGATCGGGATAACCGGTGCCGAGCAGCGCGCCGTACGGTCCGGTCGTGGCAGTGCCGCCGTTGGCCTTGGCGATCGCAGCGGTGTCGCCGTATTCGAACCAGCCCCGGGTCGACGCGTCGTCGCGCACCCCGTCCAGCGCACCGCGCAGGCCCGTGGACCCGGCGTCGTGGGAGCCGCCGCCGCACGCCGCCGTCCCGGCCAGCATCAGCAGCGTCGCCAGTGTCGGAACGAGGCCGCCGGCTATCCGCCCGCGTCGCCCGGACCGCCCACTCCGACGTGTTCTCGCCGCCACGCGCGCACCCCGATCGTCGTGCTGCACCCCACCGGACATGCCTCACCCGTGGGCACGAGTCCGGGTGGTCCGATCATACTGCGCCATACCCCCGGTTTCGCTTCCCGGATCCCCGGGAACCAACGCGAATCCGCGCACACCCGCTCCGGTCGCCGTCGACCCGCTGCGCCCGGCGCCGCGGTGGGGAGCCGAGCGGGTCCGGATTTGTTTGAGAGCATGGCCGGGTGAGCTCTGCCAACGAGAACCCCGCACCCGCCTCCGCCGCCCTGTTCGCACGCGCCCGGGCCGTCACCCCCGGCGGTGTCAACTCGCCGGTGCGCGCCTTCCGCGCGGTCGGCGGCACACCCCGCTTCATGGTCTCCGGCACCGGTCCGTACCTGACCGACGCGGACGGCCGCGAGTACGTGGACCTGGTCTGCTCGTGGGGCCCGATGATCCTGGGCCACGCGCACCCCGCCGTCCAGGAGGCCGTCCGCGAGGCGGTCGCGCGCGGCACGTCCTTCGGCACCCCCGGGGCCGGCGAGGTCGAACTCGCCGAGGAGATCGTCTCCCGGATCGCCCCGGTCGAGCAGGTCCGCCTGGTCAGCTCCGGTACCGAGGCGACCATGTCCGCGATCCGGCTGGCGCGTGGCTTCACCGGCCGGGCCAAGGTGGTGAAGTTCGCCGGGTGTTACCACGGTCACGTCGACGCGCTGCTCGCCGCGGCGGGCTCCGGCCTGGCCACCTTCGCGCTGCCCGACACGCCCGGGGTCACCGGCGCCTCGGCCGCCGACACGATCGTGCTGCCGTACAACGACCTCACCGCGGTCGAGTCGGCCTTCGCCGCGCACGGCACCGAGATCGCCTGCGTGATCACCGAGGCCGCGCCGGGCAACATGGGCGTGGTCACCCCGCGTCCGGGCTTCAACGCCGGGATCAAGGCGCTGTGCGAGCGGCACGGCGCGCTGTTCGTCTCCGACGAGGTGATGACCGGCTTCCGGGTGTCCAAGGCCGGCTGGTTCGGTCTGGAGGGTGTGGTCCCGGACCTGATCACCTTCGGCAAGGTGATGGGCGGCGGCTTCCCGGCGGCGGCCTTCGGCGGGCGCTCCGACGTGATGTCCCAGCTGGCCCCGCTGGGCCCGGTGTACCAAGCGGGCACGCTGTCGGGGAACCCGGTGGCCACCGCCGCCGGCGTGACCACGCTGCGGCACTGCACCGACGCGGTGTACAAGCACCTGGACCGGGTCTCGCTCGCGCTGCGCACCGAGGTGTCGGCGGCGCTGGCCAAGGAGGGCGTCGCGCACACGGTCTCCACCGCCGGGAACATGTTCTCGATCTTCTTCACCGACGTGCCGGTGCACGACTACGACCAGGCGCGCACCCAGGAGTCGTTCCGCTTCGGCCCGTTCTTCCACGCGATGCTGGACGCGGGCGTGTACCTGCCGCCCAGCGCCTTCGAGGCGTGGTTCCTCTCGGCCGCCCACGACGACGCGGCCGTGAACCGTATCCTCGACGCGCTGCCGGCCGCAGCCCGCGCCGCAGCGAGTGCCCAGGAGAACTGACGATGGCTCAGAAGCCGCAGACCAACCGCGACGTGACGATCGTCCACCTCATGCGCCACGGCGAGGTGCACAATCCGCACGGCATCCTGTACGGCCGCCTGCCCGACTACCACCTGTCGGAGCTGGGCCTGAAGATGGCCGAGCGGGTGGCCGACCACCTGGCCGGGCGCGACATCACGCACGTGGTGTCCTCGCCGCTGGAGCGCGCCCAGGAGACCGCCGCGCCGATCGCCGGACGGCACTCGCTGGAGATCGCCACCGACGATCGCCTGATCGAGGCGGAGAACATCTTCCAGGGCAAGACCTTCGGGGTCGGCGACGGTTCGCTGCGCAACCCCGGGCACTGGAAGCACCTCACCAACCCGTTCAAGCCCTCGTGGGGCGAGCCGTACATCGAGCAGGTGGTGCGGATGATGGGCGCGCTCGGCGCGGCCCGGGACGCCGCGCGCGGGCACGAGGCGGTGTGTGTGAGCCACCAGTTGCCGATCTGGGTGACCCGCTCGTTCGTCGAGCGGCGGCGCCTGTGGCACGACCCGCGCAACCGGCAGTGCTCGCTGGCCTCGCTCACCACGTTCACCTACGAGGGCGACAAGATCGTCTCCGTCGGCTACAGCGAGCCCGCTCGGGACCTGCTGCCGGCCAAGCTCGCAGGCAAGAAGCAAAACAAGAGTTTCGGGGCATAGCCCCCTATTTATTTGGGGCGAATCGGGATGATTTAAAGCGGTGTCGGCGGCACGACGGACCCCGAGTGGAGCGGCCGTGAGGGCATGCGAAACTTTTCACATGCTCACACGCCGCCTCCCTCGTCGTGCCGCACTGCTCACCGCCGCGGCTCTGCTCGCCCTCACCGGTTGCGGCGGGATGAGCGCCGGCGGCAAGAGCAGCGGTGACGGCAAGGGTTATGTCGACAGCGACAAGACCGGCATCGTGCGGGCCAAGCCGGCCGACCGCAAGGCGGCCCCGAACGTCTCCGGCAAGACGCTGGAGGGCAAGGACATCACCCTCGCCGACTTCAAGGGCAAGGTCGTGGTCCTGAACGTGTGGGGTTCGTGGTGCAATCCGTGTCGGGCCGAGGCCGCCGACTTCCAGCGGGCGCACGTCGAGAACGCGGACAAGGGCGTGCAGTTCCTCGGGATCAACACTCGCGACGGCAGCCAGGAGAACGCGCTCGCCTTCGTGGGCAGCAAGGGCATCACCTATCCGAGCCTGTGGGATCCGGACGCGCGCGAGATCCTGAAGTTCACCGGCAACCTGAACCCCAACGCGATCCCCAGCACGCTGATCATCGACCGTGAGGGTCGGATCGCGGCCCGGGTGCTGCGTGCGATCGACATCGACGAACTGCGCTCGATGATCGACCCCGTGCTGAACGAGAAGGTCTGATCGCGGTGCTTCTCGCAGCCCAGGGGATGAACAACACGGTCTACACGGGGTCGCTGCTCGCGGCGATGCCGATCGCCCTGCTCGCGGGGTTGATCTCGTTCTTCTCGCCGTGCGTGCTCCCCCTGGTGCCGGGCTACCTCAGCTACGTCACCGGAGTCTCCGGCGCCGACCTCAAGGACGCCCGACGCGGTCGGCTCTTCCTCGGCGTGTTGTTGTTCGTGCTCGGCTTCACCGCCGTCTTCGTCTCCATGGGCGCCGCCTTCGGCTACTTCGGCCAGACCCTGACCGAACACCAGTCGACGCTCACCAAAGTCTTCGGCGGCGTCACCGTCGTGCTGGGCCTGTCGTTCATGGGCGTACTGCCCGGGCTCCAGCGCGAGTTTCGCGTGCACAAACGACCGACCATAGGTCTGGTCGGGGCACCCCTCCTGGGCGTGGTGTTCGGCCTCGGCTGGACCCCGTGCATCGGCCCGACGTTGTCGGCCGTGCTCACCCTGTCCACCAGTGAGGCGAGTGCCAATCGGGGAGCGCTGCTCACGGTCGCGTATTGCCTGGGCCTCGGCGTTCCGTTCCTGCTCACCGCGGTCGCGTTCCGTAAGGCACTCGGTGCGTTCGGGTGGGTCAAGAAGCACTACGTCTGGGTGATGCGCCTGGGCGGCGGCATGCTCGTGCTGCTCGGGGTGCTCATGCTCAGCGGGGCGTGGGACCACATGATGCGCGAGATGCAGTCGTGGGCCCAGCAATACACGATCGGATTCTGATGAGCATCGAGACCCATCCCGACGACGTCGTCCGGGCCGACCCCGGACCGGACGACGACCCCGAGCGGGTCGCGGCGAGCGAGGCGCGAGCCGGTGCCGGGATGTCCACGGCGCCCGCGCAGGACGACGGCGACGGGGAGATCCGCCAACCGCAGTTGGGCGTGGTCGGCTGGCTGCGCTGGCTCTGGCGGCAGCTGACCTCGATGCGCGTCGCGCTGATCCTGCTGTTCCTGCTGTCGATCGCGGCGACGCCGCCGACGCTGGTCCCGCAGCGGCCGGTCAGCCCGATCAAGGTCAGCCAGTACTTCCGCGACCACCCCACCCGCGCGAAGATCATGGACAAGTTCCAGCTCTTCGACGTGTTCTCGTCGTGGTGGTTCGCCTCGATCTACATCCTGCTGTTCGTCTCGCTCCTGGGCTGCATCGTGCCGCGCTGCTGGGCGCACGCGAAGACGCTGCGGGCCAAGCCCCCGGAGGCGCCGCGCAACCTCACCCGGATGCCCGCGTACGCCCGGTGGGAGACCTCGGCGGACCCGGACGCGGTGCTGGCCGCGGCGCGCGCCACGCTGAAGAAGCGGCGCTTTCGGCTCAACCCGGGCAGCGACACGATCGCGGCGGAGAAGGGCTACGCGCGCGAGAGCGGCAACCTGCTCTTCCACATCGCGCTGTTCGGCATCCTGGTCGCGTTCGCCCTGGGCAGTCTGTACAGCGTCAAGGGCGGCAAGATCGTGGTCGAGGGTGGCAGCTTCGCCAACGTGCTCACCCAGTACGACGACCGCCAGTTCGGCGCGCTGGTCGACGAGGACAACCTGGAGGCGTTCGGATTCCGGCTGAAGTCGGTCGACCAGACCTTCCAGCCGACCGGCGCCAAGCGCGGCGAGCCGCGCTCGTTCACCGCGCACATCGAGTCCTGGTACGGGCACGAGGGCAAGGACAAGTCGGGCACGATCCGGGTCAACCACCCGCTCGAAGTGGGCGACACCAAGGTCTTCATGATCGCCACGGGCTACGCACCCGAGGTGACCGTGCGCGACGCCAAGGGCAAGATCGCCTACAAGGGCCCGACCGTGTTCCTGCCGCAGGACGGCAACCGCACCTCGACCGGCGTGATCAAGGTCCCGGACGTCAGCGCCGGCCTCAAGCAGCTCGGCTTCGACGCGCAGTTCCTGCCCAGCGCGCCGATGGACCAGGAGGGCAACCTCCTGGTGGACCCCAAGCGCGGTCCGATCTCGGTCTTCCCCTCGCTGCTCAACCCCCGGTTGATGATCAGCGGTTACGAGGGCGACCTGGGCATGGACTCGGGCGTGCCGCAGAACATCTACGCGCTCAAGGCGAACAAGATGTCGAAGTTCATGGACGGCAACGACATCTGGCGCAAGGCGCTCAAGGTCGGCGACACGGTCGACCTGCCCAACGGCGCCGGCACGATCACCTTCGACGGCGTCAAGACCTGGGCCAACTTCCAGGTCGCCAGCGAGCCCGGCAAGGGGCTCGCGCTGATCAGCACGATCGCCGCGATCGTGGGTCTCGTATTGTCACTGTTCGTACGCCGCCGCCGGATGTGGGTGCGCGCGGCAAAGGGCCCCGACGGCCACACGGTCGTCGAGGTCGGCGGGCTCGCCCGCACCGAGGGTGGGGGCCTCGGCGATGAGGTACAGGAGTTCGTGGACGCGTTGCGCGAGGCCGCGCCGGCGAACTCTCCCGGCACCAAGGTCAAGGAGTGAGCGTGGGCGTCAACGAGAACCTCGCCCAATTCAGCAATGTGCTGATGTATTCGGCGATCGCCGTCTACCTGATGGCGTTCTTCGCCTATTGCATGGAATGGACCTTCGGCAGCAGCGGGACGGTGGCCAAACGCTCCGCCGACCTGACCGTCGAGGTGCTCGAACCGGCCGCTGCCGCGGGTGCGGGCGGCGGGGTCGCGCTGGCCGAGCGGCCGGTGGTGGTGCTGCGCGACGGCGCGGACGCCGGTGCCGGCGACGACGAGGGCAACGTGGCGGGTGGCAGCGAACGTGCCGACCGCATCGGCCGGGTCGCGGTCTCGCTGACCGTACTGGCCTTCCTGCTGCACGCGGGGTCCGTGCTGACGCGCGGCATCTCGGTGGAGCGGGCGCCGTGGGGCAACATGTACGAGTTCTCCACGTCGGTCGCGCTGATGGTGGTCACGGCCTTCCTGGCGCTGCTGTGGAAGTACCCGGTGCGCTGGCTGGGCCTGTTCGTCACGCTGCCGGTGCTCACCACGCTGGGCGTGGCGGTGACGGTCCTGTACACCGACTCCGAGCAGCTGGTGCCGGCGCTGGACTCGTACTGGCTGTGGATCCACGTCGCGTCCGCGATCGTGTCGTTCGGCGCCTTCCACATCGGCGCGCTCGCCTCGATCCTGTTCCTGTTCAAGCAGCGCTACGAGCGCCGGCAGGCCGACCCGGCCGACACCAAGCGGGGTCGCTTCGACGACCAACTGGCCCGCTTGCCCAGCGCGTCGTCGCTGGACAAGACCGCCTACCGGGTCAACGCGATCATCTTCCCGCTGTGGACGTTCGCGATCGTGTGCGGCGCGATCTGGGCGGAGAACGCGTGGGGCCGCTACTGGGGCTGGGACCCCAAGGAGGTCTGGTCCTTCATCACGTGGGTGGCCTACGCGGCCTACCTGCACGCGCGCGCCACGGCCGGCTGGAAGGGCTCGAAGGCGGCGGTGGTCTCGCTGGTGGCCTTCTCGTGCTTCCTGTTCAACTACTACGGGGTCAACATCTTCGTGAACGGGCTGCACTCGTACGCGGGTGTGTGATTCGCGAATTCCATGTCGGGTCCGCCCCGTTGCCCCGGTCGGGGTGACGGGGCGGACCCGTCTCGGCGTTTGCTCGACCTCTCGCACCTTCGGAACTGGCCGATTTCGTCGGTGTCCGGGTGGTCACACAGCGCTATGGTGGCGACCATGGCAGTGGACGAATACTCGGAAAGTGCCCAAGCCGCTCCCACTCCCGAGGAAGTCGGCGCCTCCTACGACGAGTTCGGCGACCTGTACGGACTCATCCTCGGCGACGCCGCCATCCACGTGGGCATGTGGGTGACGCCGGGCGCACGGACTCGCGCCGCCGGCTTGACCGACCTGGCCAACCTCGCCATGGATCGGCAGACCGACCACTACATCGCCGCCCTGCACCTCGGGCCGGACGATCACCTGCTCGACATCGGCTGCGGCACCGGCGGCCCGGCCCTGCGGGCCGCGCGCGCGACGGGGGCCCGGGTCACCGGCATCACCGTCAGCGGCTCCCAGGTGGAACTGTGCCGGGCCCGCGCCGACGAGGCGGGACTCGCCGACCGGGTGGACTTCGCCCTCGCCGACGCGATGGATCTCGGCAAGGAGTACGAGGACGAGTCGTACGACGCCGCCTGGGCCATCGACTCGTTCGCCCACATGGACAATCGCCTCGCCGTGCTGCGCCAGGCGTGGCGCGTACTGCGTCCCGGCGGCCGGCTGCTGTTCACCGAGTTCACCAAGCGCGCCGAGCCGACCCCGGAACACCTGGCCGTATGGCGCGCGGTGTGGACGTCCCCGCCGCCCCAGACACCCGCCGCTCTGCTCGAACGCGTCACCACCGAGGCCGGATTCCATCTCGAACGCCTCGAGAACCACACCGACAGCTTCGTGGTCACCGGCGACCTGATGGACATCTTCTACCGCGAGCACCACGAGCGGATCCTGGCCCGATACGGCGCGGAGACGACGGCGAACATGGACGCGGCGATGCCGAAGCTCCGCGAGTTGATCAACGAATACATGGGCTACTTCGTCTTCGTGGTCCGCAAGCCGAACTGACGCTGGCGGCCGGGCCGCCCACCACTCCGCTCGTCGCGCGTGCCTCCTATCCTGACCCGGTGGCGGTATCACTCACCGCCGGGGAGGGTGGAGCATGTCATCGCGCATATCCATATCGGGAGTTCGCGACGCGGTCCTGATCACCGGCGTGCTGATCGGCGCCATCTGGGTGGTCCAGGTGATCAACTACGCGACCGACGACTCGCTGCTGACACACGGGGTGACACCGCGGCGGGCGGACGAACTGCCCGACATCCTCACCGCGCCGTTCCTGCACTTCGGGACCGGGCACATCGTGTCCAATACGTTTCCGCTGATGCTGCTCGGCTTCCTGGCCGCGCTGCGGGGAGTCGCCCGGTTCCTGACCGTGCTCCTCGTGATCACGGTGGTCGGCGGGCTGGGGGTGTGGCTCACCTCGCCGTCGGGGTCGAACTCGGCGGGCGCGAGCATCCTGGTCTTCGGCCTGTTCGGGTACCTGGTCGTGCGCGGCTTCGCCGATCGACGCGTGCTCGACGTGCTGATCGGCTTCGCGGTAGTGGCCCTGTACGGCAGCTCGTTCGCGATCGGACTCCTCCCGCTCGCGGAGGGTGTCTCGTGGCAGGGTCACCTGTTCGGCCTGATCGGCGGAGTGGTCGCCGCAGTGACGCTACGCCGCCGCCGCCCCACCGACCCCCGCGACCCGTCGCAACCTTCGCTCGCCGGCTTGCCGACCATTTGACCGGCGCTGCCGACGCGAGCAGCTCTCCGCGAGCCGAGGCGGCTGTCGTCGCCGCCTCGGGCTACGGGCGCAGGCCCCGGACGCCCAGGTCCAGTAGGGCGCAGACGAACAGGGCGATGCCGATGAAGCCGTTCGTGGTGAAGAAGGCTCGGTTGAGTTTGCTCAGGTCGTTCGGCTTGAGCAGGCTGTGTTCGTAGACGAAGGCCGCCGCCACGATCAGCAGGCCCAGCCACCAGAAGAAGCCCGCGCCGGTGAGGGCGCCGAACCAGACGAACAGCAGCGTGGTCACCACGTGGCTGATCTTGGAGGCGTTCAGCGCGGCGGCGATGCCCCACTTGGCCGGCACACTCTTGACGCCGTGCGCGCGGTCGGCGGCGACGTCCTGGCAGCCGAAGATCAGGTCGAAGCCGCCGATCCAGGTGCCCACCGCCAGGCCCAGGACCACCGCCTCCCACGACCACGAGCCGGTGATCGCCAACCACGCGCCGACCGGACCGATCGCCTGCGCGATGCCCAGGATCGCGTGCGGGACGTTGGTGAAGCGTTTGCCGTACGGATAGATCACCATCGGGATCACCGCCACCGGCGCGAGCGCCAGGCACAGCGGGTTCAGCAGCGCGGCGGCCAGCAGGTAGAAGAACAGCGCGACCAGCGCGCCGACCCACGCGGTGCGTACCGAGACCGCGCCGGTGACCAACTCCCGCGTGGCGGTGCGCGGATTGCGCGCGTCGATCTCCCGGTCGATGATCCGGTTGCAGGCCATCGCGAACGTGCGCAGCCCGACCATCGCCACGGTGACCAGGAACAGCTCCCAGTAGTGCAGGCGTTCGTCGGTCTCGTACATCGCGGTGAAGGCCGCGATGTAGGCGAACGGCAACGCGAACACCGAGTGCTCGATCAGCACCAGACGCAGGAACGCCTTGACCCGGCCGACCTCCGACGGTGCTCCGGGAGCGGGTAGAGCAGCGGACGTCACAGCCCGTATTCCTTCCATCGGCGGGTCACCTTGGCGGCGGTCTCCGGATCCGACACGACCATCTCCGGCCAGCCGCCGTCGCGGGTGTAGCCCTCCTCGGGCAGCTTGCGGGTCGCATCGATCCCCGCCTTGCCGCCCCAGAACTGTTGGTAGGACGCGTGGTCGAGGTGGTCCACGGGCCCCTCGACCAGCATCAGGTCGCGCGCGTAGTCGGTGTTGCCGAACGCCCGCCACGCGACCTCGTGGTAGTCGTGCACGTCGCAGTCGGCGTCCACCACCACGATCAGCTTGGTCAGCGACATCATGTGCGCGCCCCAGATGGCGCTCATCACCTTCTGCGCGTGCTTGGGGTACTTCTTGTCGATCGAGACGATCGCGCAGTTGTGGAAGCCGCCCGTCTCGGGCAGGTCGTAGTCCACGATGTCCGGCACGATGATCTTGAGCAGCGGCAGGAAGAACCGCTCGGTCGCCTTGCCCAGCGGCCCGTCCTCGGTCGGCGGCCGGCCCACCACGATCGACTGGAGCAGGGGCTTTTCGCGCATCGTCACGCAGTCGATGGTCAGCGCCGGGAACGGCTCCTGCGGGGTGTAGAAGCCGGTGTGGTCGCCGAACGGGCCCTCGGGCAACATCTCGCCCGGGGTCAACCAGCCTTCGAGCACCACCTCGGCCTCGGCCGGGACCTGGAGCGGCACGCTCACGCAGTCGACCATCTCGATCCGCTTGCCGCCGATGAAGCCGGCGAACAGGTACTCGTCGATGTCTCCGGGCAGCGGCGCGGTGGACGCGTACGTCACCGCCGGCGGACACCCGAATGCGATCGCCACCGGCAGTCGCTCACCGCGCTTGGCGGCCACCTGGTAGTGATTGCGGCTGTCCTTGTGGATCTGCCAGTGCATCCCGATGGTGCGCTTGTCGTGCCGCTGGAGGCGGTACAGCCCCAGGTTGCGCACGCCCGTGTCGGGGTCCTTGGTGTGGGTCAGGCCCAGGTTGTAGAACGAACCGCCGTCCTCGGGCCAGGTGAACAGCGCCGGGATGGTGTCCAGGTCGACCTCGTCGCCCTTGTACACCACCTGCTGACACGGCGCGTCCTTGATCTTCTTCGGCGGGATGTGCGCGACCGCGCCGAGTTTGCCGAACGCCTCGCGGATCCCGCCGAAACCCTGCGGCAGTTCCGGCTTGAGCAGGCCGCCGATCTTCTCCGACAACTCGTCGTAGCTCTTCAGCCCGAGCGCCATCAGCATGCGCTCGTCGGTGCCGTAGACGTTCATCGCCAGCGGCATCGAACTGCCCTTGACGTTCTCGAAGAGCAGCGCCGGGCCCTTGGCCTTGTTCACCCGATCGGTGATCTCGCCGACCTCGAGATGTGGATCGACCTCGGCGCGCACGCGCTTGAGGTCACCGCGCTTCTCCAGTGCCTTCAGGAAAGCGCGCAAGGTCCCGTATGCCATGCGTGCCAGTATCCGATACGGACTCGCCGGACCCGCACGCGCACCCGCCCGCTCGGGCTACGTTGGTGCCTTCGTGCCGGGCAGGGACGGGCAGGGAGGGGTACATGCTCACGGTCGCTTCGGAATTGCGTTCGGTGGTCGTTCACGCCGTCGGGGCGGTATGCGTACGAAATTGCGAGGTGGACCTGCCGGCGGAGGCATCGGGGCCGGTACGGGTGCGGGTGACCGGCTTCCCGTTGACCGCGTACGGCGACCGGTTGCGGGCGCGCGTGGTCGGGGGCGGTGCGGGCGTAAGGGTCACCGACGTGCGGCCGGTGGTCGACGTCGAGGTGGTCGACGACGCGGATCTGCCGGACGTACTGCGCGACCTGGAGGCCGCGGAGTCGCGGCTGCGGGCGGTGCGCGAGCGGCGGGCCCGGCTGGACGCCGAACTGGGCCGGATCGCCGGCCTGGAGCCGGTGTCGCCGCCCGTGCGTCGCGGCGACCCGCCGCGCACCGCGCCGGTGTCCGCGCTGTTGGAGCTGGCCGCTTTCGCCGACGAGCGGTCGGCGGCACTGCACGAGCGGATCACCGCCTGCGACGCGGAGATCCGCGAGGCGATGCGCGACGTGGACGTGTACCGCTTCCGGCTCAACGCCGGGTCCGGCGCCGCGCGGACCGAGCGGGCCCAGGCGTCCGGGACCGCCGTGGTCACCCTGGAGCACACCGGCGGGGCCGGCCCGGTCGAACTCGCGGTGGAGTACCACGTGCCCGGCGCGCGCTGGGCGCCGATGTACCAACTGCGCCTGGACGAGGCGATGACCGGCGGCACGCTGGTGATGCGGGCCTGCGTCGCGCAGCGCACCGGCGAGGACTGGTCCGACGTGCGGCTCGGGCTGTCCACCGCCGACCTGGCCCGCGGTTCCGACCTGCCCGAGCTCAAGTCGCTGCGGCTGGGCCGGCGGCAGAGCGCGCCCGCGCACGCGGGGTGGCGCGAGCCGCCGACCGGCCTGGCCGACCTGTTCGCGGGCTACGACGCGAGTCGGGCCGAGCGGCCGCGGCCGACGTACGGCGTACCCGCGGCGGCGGCCGGAGGGGCCGTGCCGAGCGAACTCATGGAGGACGAGGACCCGATCGTGTACCGGGCCGCGCCGCCGCCCGCCCCGACCCCCACGCCCGTGGCCGCGCCGATCGCGCCCGGCGGTTACGGCGGCCCGCCCCCGCCGGCCGCCGCCCGCTCCGCCACGCGCAGCCGCTTCCGCCGCGGTGCCTCCGCCGCGGCGGCCGAGGGCGACGCGTATGGGGGCGCCGGTTTCGCCGCGTTCCAGGAGTCCGGTTTCGCGCCCATGGCCGAGGTCGACGCGCGCTTCGTCGACGCCGACGAAGCCCCGCCTGCCCCGACCGAGCCGGACGCCGACCTGCTCGACTACGCCGCGCTCGAACTGCGCGGCGCCGACGACGAACCGCAGGACCGGGGCCGGTTGCGCGCCGCGGCGTCCGGACCGGGCGGCGTGGCTGCGGAGTACCGCCGGCGCGCCGACGAGGTCACCCGGCTCACGCTGCCCGAGCATGCGCTCGCGCCGCGCGACGCGGCCGGGTCGTTCGACTACCGCTTCGACACGGCGGCCCCGGCCGAGGTGGCGGCGGACGGCGCGTGGCACACCATCCCGGTGTGCGAGATCGAGATCGGCCTCGACCCCGAGTTCGTCTGTGTACCCGCCCTGGACGACGCGGTGTTCGGCACCGTCGTACTCGCCAACGCCTCCCCCCACGCGCTGCTCGCGGGGCCGGCCGACGTGTCGGTGGCGGGCGAGTTCCTGATGACCGTGCCGCTGCCGACGCTGGCGCCGGGTGCGCGCGAGCGGGTCGGGGTGGGCGTGGTGGAGAGCGTGCAGGTCTCGCGCAACGCGCACATGCGCGAGTCGACCGCGGGCCTGCGCGGCGGCACCGTCGTGCTCGACCACCGCATCGAGGTGGAGGCGGTCAACCACCTCGCCCGGCCGATCCGGCTCGACATCCTGGAGCGGGTCCCGGTCACCGACGACAAGGACGTGCGGATCGAGGAGCACGACGGCGCCCCGCGCTGGGTCGAGGACACCGAGCTGCGCGACGGACGACACGTCGCCGGCGCGCGGGTGTGGCACGTCGAACTCGCCCCGGGCGAGCGTAGGAACCTGACCGGCGGCTACGAGATCCGGATCCCGGCGGCGAAGGCCGTGGTCGGCGGCAACAGGAGGGTTTGAGATGACGCAGCCGATGGCTCGGCCGACGACGCAACCGACGGCTCGACCCACACGTACGCAGGGCACGCCGGCGGAGCCCAAGCCGGAGACGTTGCCGATCACCGCGGTGACCTGCCTGGAGGACCGGGCCCAGGTGACCCGCTCCGGCCGGATCGGCCTGACCGAGGGGGTACAGCGGGTCCTGATCGGGCCGGTGACCCCCCTCGCGGTGGACCGGTCGCTGCGCGCCGAGGTGGTCGCCGACGACGGCACCGCGACCGCGATCGACGCACGGGTGCGGCGCACGTACACCCCCGAACCCGCGAATGGCCCGGGCCCGGACGCCTCCGACCTGCGCCGACTCGTCCACGAGTTGAGCACCAAGGACACCGAACTGACGCGGCGCGAGGAGCGGTTGCGCGGCCGACTCGCGCTGATCACGCAGGCCGAGCACGAGTTGCGCCGGGAGATCGTCGAGCACACCGGCTACGGGACCACCGATCCGCAGCGCTGGGCCGGCGAACTCGACCGGCTCTCCGCCGAGGCCGAGCAGCGGTTCGCCGACCTGCACGCGCTGACCGAGGAGAAGAGCGCGCTGACCCGCCGGTCGCGCGACGCGCAAGCGGCCCTCGACCTCGCCGAGCGGGCGCCGGAGGAGTTGACCGCGACCGTCGAGGTGGTCATCGACGCGGATCGGGCGGGTTCGGCCGAACTGCGCGTGACGCACCTGGTGCCCTGCGCGCTGTGGCGGCCGGCCTACCGCGCGACGCTGGCTCCCGACCGTGGCTCGATCGAGCTGGAGTGCGACGCCATGGTCTGGCAGCGCACCGGCGAGGACTGGTCCGGGGTCGCGCTGTCCCTGTCCACCGCGCGGCCGACCCTGGCCGCGCGACCGCCGAGCCTGGTCGAGGACCGGCTCACCCTGCGCGAGCGCACCCAGGAGGAGAAGAAGCAGGTCGAGGTGGACCTGCGCGAGGAGGACATCGCCGCGGTCGGCAAGGTCGCGGCCGGCTCCTCGGGCACCGCCGAGTTGCCCGGCGTGGACGACGGCGGCGAGGTCCGGGTACTGGCCGCGCCCGGACCGGTGGAGGTGCCCGGCGACGGCCGGCCGCACCGGGTCCGGCTGACCACGTTCTCCGCCGACTGCACGCCCGAGGCCGCGTGCGCGCCGGAGTTGTCGGAGTACGTGAGCCAGGTCGTGCGGTTCGCCAACGACGCGGGGCACGTGCTGCTCGCGGGTCCGGTGGAGCTGGTGCGCGGCAGCGGCTACGTCGGACGCGGGCAGCTCGACTTCGCCGCGCCGGGCGAGGAGGTGCGGTTGCCGTTCGGGAGCGAGGACGACTTCCGGGTGGTCCGCGAGGTCACCGAATCGCGCAGCACGGCGGCGCTCACCGGGCGCACGGTGATCACCCGTACCGTGACGGTCTTCGTCTCGCACATCGCGGCGCCGGGTGCCGAGGCGCCCGGGACGGTGGTGCTGCGCGAGCGGGTGCCGGTGTCGGAGGTGTCGGCGGTCGAGGTCAAGGTGCGCCGCGACCTGTCGGAGCCTGCCCCGGACGCGGTCGACGACCAGGGGATCGTGCGCTACGACGTGGCGCTGTCGGCCGGCGAACGGCGGCGGTTGACGCTGGTGTACGAGCTGCACGCGTCGGGCAAGGTCACCGGGTTGTGAGCGATCCGGTGTTCATGGGGTCGACCGTTTACGCTGGATGGGAGACGCGTCCGAGTACCGAGCGCCGAGTACCTGCCTGGGAGACCGCCACATGATCAGGGTTCTGCTGTTGCTGCTGCCCCTGGCCGTCGGGATCTACGCGTTCATCGACTGTCTGACCACCGATGAACGCAAGGTCCGCAGCCTGCCCAAGATCGCATGGGTCTTCATCCTGTTGCTCTTCTGGCCTGTCTTCATCGGTCCGATCGGCTGGTTCTTCGCCGGCCGACCCAGGAGCGAGTACGTCTCCGGCTCCGGGGGCGGCCGGTTCGCGGGCCGGGGCCGGGGTCCGCAGACGGCCCCCGACGACGACCCCGAGTTCCTGGCGTCGTTGTCCAAGGGCGACCGCAAGGCGGCCGACGCGCCCAAGCCCGGCACCGACGAGGACGAGATGTTGCGGCGCTGGGAGGAAGACCTCAAGCGCCGCGAGGACGACCTGCGCAGCCCCGACCAGGACAACCCGGAAGGGCGCGCGAAGGACAAGGACTGACCCGCGCCATGCGATGCGAGCGCCGACCGTGATGCGGTCGGCGCTCGCGTTTTCACAGCGCGGCGGCCACCTCGGCCGACGCCTCCGCGAGCAGTCGGCCGGTGCGTTCCAAGGTGCGGCCGTCGGTGCGCGGCGCGAAGCCGCGCAGGCTCAGGATCAGTACGAGGTCGCCGTCCGGGGCGTGCACCGGCGCGCTGATCGCGCCCACCCGGTAGTCCCGGTCGGCCTCCAGCTCGTCGATCTGTCCGCCGTCGGAGCCGCCGATCTCGGCCGCGATCTCCTCGAGCAGGGTGCGCAGCCGGGCCGCCGACGCGCCCGCGCCGAGCGTATCCAGGCCCTCCAGGTGCTCGTCCAACTCGCCCAGCGTCTCGCCCAGTCGGGTCTCCACGTCGGTGACCAGCTCGATCGCGAACCCGGCGCGCCGCGCGTTGTCGATGGCGTGCTCCATCCGGGCCCGCGCGGTGGGACCGTCGGCCTCGTCCAGCCAGCGGCGGACCGTCTGCTCGTCGGCCCAGGGCACGTAGCCGATGCCCAGCGGCGGGGTGATCGGGGCCTGGGCGCCGATGTGCGGCCGGTGCGGTTCCGCGCCCGGTGCGCGCACCACCTCCGCGATGGCCACGTGCCGCTCCCCCGGGGTCATCGCGAAGCAGGTCAGTCCGGTCTCGTCGCGCAGCCGGCGCATCACCGGCCGGGCCACGTCGAGCACGCCGAGTCCGCGCGCGGCGGCGCGCCCGACCGCGACCAGGGCCGGGCCGAGCCGGTAGGTGCGCCGGGTGGGGTGGCGGATCAGCCAGCCCAGTGAGGTCAGGCTCGCCAGCATCGGATGGCAGGTCGCGGGCGTCACCGCGAGGTGCCGGGCGATCTCGGACAGGGTCAGCCCCTCGGCGGGCCGTTCGGCGATCGCGTCGATCAGCGAGACGAGTCGGTCGGTCTGTGGCGAGGGGCGTGGGGCCATGGCGGGACCATACCGGATGGAATCCGTGATCTTTTCGCATAGTGCGCATCTTGACTCGCACAATGCGCAGCCGTACGGTCTGGCCACCTTACCGGGGAGGCTGCTGTGAACGACCTCGAAACTCCTGTGCACGACGTCGGGACCCCCGTCTACGACCTCAAGATCGTCAACGCCACGATCGTCGACGGCACCGGCGCGGATCGGTTCGCCGGCGACATCGGGATCCGGGACGGCCTGATCGTCGCGGTGCGTCGGTACGACGGCCCCGATCCGGCCCTGGACGGCGCCGCGACCGAGACGATCGACGCGGCCGGCCGGCTGGTCACGCCGGGCTTCGTGGACATCCACACCCACTACGACGGCCAGGCCACCTGGGACGAGGTGCTCGACCCGTCCACCTCGCACGGGGTGACCACGGTGGTGTCCGGGAACTGCGGGGTCGGCTTCGCCCCGGTGCGGCCGGGTCGCGAGGACTGGCTGATCCGGTTGATGGAGGGCGTCGAGGACATCCCCGGCACCGCGCTGGCCGAGGGCATGACGTGGGGCTGGGAGACCTTCCCCGAATACCTGGACGTGCTGGAGCGGCGTACCTTCGCCGCCGACATCGGCGTCCAGGTCGCGCACGGCGCGGTCCGGGCGTACGCGATGGGCGAGCGGGGCGCGCGCAACGAGCCGGCCACGGCCGAGGACATCGCCGCGATGGCGGCGATCGTCACCGAGGCGATCGAGGCCGGCGCGCTGGGCTTTTCCACCTCGCGCACCGTCGCGCACAAGGCGATGGGCGGCGAACCGGTGCCGGGCACCTTCGCCACGGAGGACGAACTCTTCGGCCTGGGCCGGGCGATGGCCGCGGGCGGGCGGGCCGTGTTCGAACTGGCGCCGACCGGCTCGTCCGGCGAGGACATCGTCAAGCCCGCCTCCGAGGTGGCCTGGATGCGCCGACTCGCCGCCGAGATCGGCATGCCGGTGTCGTTCGCGCTGCTCCAGGTGAACGCTGCGCCGCAGTTGTGGCGCGAGCTGATGGCCGAGTCACAGGCGGCGAACGAGGCGGGCGCGCAACTGCATCCGCAGATCGCGGGGCGCCCGTTCGGGATGCTGACCGGGTTCGGCACGCGCAACGCGTTCAGCAAACGACCGACCTTCCGGGCGCTGGACGACCGCCGCCTGGCGGGCGAGCTGGACGACGCGGCGTTCGCGGCCGAACTGGCTCGGCCCGAGGTCAAGGCGGCGATCCTGGCCGAGACGGACCTGCCGAGCGACCCGAACATCCCCGGCGACTCGGTCAACCTGGCGATGCAGTACATGCTGGACCGGATGTATCCGATGGACCCGGTCCCGGACTACGAGCCGCTGCCGGACCGCACCGTGGTCGCGATCGCGCGGGCCCGCGGCGAGGAGCCGTTGGCGACGCTGTACGACCTGCAACTGGCCGACGACGCGCGGACCACGCTGATGGTGCCGATGTTCAACTACTCCGACGGCGACCACGAGGCGATCCGGGAGATGTTGACCCACCCGGCGAGCGTGTTCGGCCTGGCCGACGGCGGCGCGCACTGCTCGATGATCTGCGACGCGTCCCAGCCCACGTTCCTGCTCACCCACTGGGCCCGGGACCGCATCCGCGGCGAGCGGCTGCCGCTGGAGTTCCTGATCCGCAAGCAGACGATGGACACCGCCGCGCTGTACGGCCTGACCGACCGGGGCGTGATCGCCGAGGGCAAACGCGCCGACCTGAACGTGATCGACCCGGACACCCTCACCCTGCACCGCCCCCGCATGGTCCACGACCTCCCGGCCGGCGGCGGGCGCATGCTCCAAAAGGCCACCGGCTACATAGCCACGATCGTCGCCGGCGAGGTGACCCGCCGCAACGGCCAAGACACCGGCGCCCGCCCGGGCCGCCTGATCCGCGGCGCCCGCTGACCCACACCCGGCGGGCCACCGTGTGGAACACGCGAACGACGGTGCGGATCACCGACCCGCACCGTCGTTTCGACCGCTACCGCGCGCGCAACCCTGCCACGAGCGATGCCCATGCCCCCGTGCCGAGGGGAACCACCGGCGAAGCCGCGAGCTTGCTGTCGCGTACGCCCATCGCCCGGTCGCCGAAGGTGGCCACCTCGACGCAGTTCTCCTCCTTGGTGTAGGAGGACTTCCGCCACTTCACAGGTTGGTCTCGATCGCCGTGCATGCTTCCCGCCTTTTCCTGTCGATCAACTCGAGCGAGGCAGCCGGATCGAGCGCCGCCCCCTCCAAGCGCTCGAACAGCACCCGCAGTTCGGCCGTATCGTCGGGGCCGGTCACCAGGGCCGACCGTGATCGCATGTCGATCCAGGCCACCATCTTGCCGGGCGAGGATTCCAACAGATAAAGCGGAATCGAAGACGCTACGGGAGAACTGGATGGCAGGACCTGGATCCGCATCGACTCGAAGCGCGCGGCGAGGTCGAGGAGGTGTTCGAGTTGCTCGGCGAGCGTGGCCAATCCGCCGACCGCACGTTGCAGCGCCGACTCCGGGATGACGAAGCAGGTCGGGCGATCGAGCGCCAGAAGACGCCTGGCGCGCTCCAGGCGGGTGTGGGCCACGGTGGTTCCGCCGACTCCCAACGGCGAATCTGCCGGACACTGACGCCGAGTCGGTACCCGAACTCCAACGCTTTGGCCTCGAAGGCGTCGGCGAATCGTTGTTGAGAGTTGAGCCCCATGAGCTTGCGGGCACTGACCAGGGCAGGGTTGGCGGGTGGGGGCTTCGAACGCTGCATGAGGACTCCCGAGGTCTGTCGGATCCCGGACTCACGGTAGCGATTCAAGACACAGCGGGCATGGCTTTCCGGCCGGCTACCACCGATGCACGCGTTGGCGCGGAACGACGTGACGGGCCGACGGGCCGGCCCGAGCGCGGCCTGCGCCCGTAGCCGGAGGCGGTGGGCCCGGCGAGAACCGGCGGACGCCGCGCCCGCGCCGCTATTCCGCGCCCAGTTCCATTGCCGCGTCGACCTCTGCCTTGCGGGTGGCGAGGTCGGTGGCGGCTCGGGCCGCGTCGTACTGGTCGGCGATTTCCTCGTCCTGGCGCATCAGGGCCAGGAGGTCGGACTTGGCGTGGTCCAGGACGCCCATGGATTCGTAGGCGGAGCGGACGCCGTCGCCCCACAGGCCGATGTCGCGGACCACCGGCACGATGCGGCTGAACAGGTGCGAGCGGTAGAGGTGGAACATCTCCGACGACTCGACGCACTCCATGCACTCGTCGACCGGCATGTCCAGCGTTTCGAACACCTCGCGGCCGGTGAAGCGGTCGCGCATCAGCAGGCTGCCCTCGATCACGAACTCCTCACGCTCGGCCCGCTCGCGGTCGGTCAGTTCGCGGTAGTAGTCCTTGAGCGCGAGGCGGCCGAACGCCACGTGCCGGGCCTCGTCCTGCATCACGTAGGCGAGCAGGTGCTTGACCAGCGGCGCGGTGGCCAGGTCCCGGTACAGGCCGAAGGCCGCGAGTGCGAGGCCCTCGATCAGTACCTGCATGCCGAGGTAGGGCAGGTCCCAGCGGCTGTCCTCCAGCGACTCGGCCAGCAGCTTGGCCAGGTCCTGGTTGACCGGGTAGTACATGCCGATCTTCTCGTGCACGAACCGGGCGAACAGCTCCACGTGCCGCGCCTCGTCCATGGTCTGCGTCGCGGCGTAGAACTTGGAGTCCATGTCCGGGACCGACTGCACGATCCGCGCGGAGACGGTCAGCGCCCCCTGCTCGCCGTGCAGGAACTGGCTGAACAGCCAGGAGCCCTGGTGCCGGTCCACCTCGTCGCGGTCGCGCTGCGACATCCGGCCCCACAGGTCGGAGCCGTGCAGCGGGTTGAACTCGTCGGGCAGGCCGGCCACGTTGATCGGGTCGATCTCCAGGTCCCAGTCGATTCGGTCCCGGGCGTCCCACTGCTTGTCCTTGCCCTTTTGGTACAGCGCGAGCAGCCGCTCCCGACCCCCGTCGTATTCCCAGGAGAAGCGGGCGGACCCGGCCATCGGCACGTTCCAGGTGTCGGTGGACACCGGGGTGGAGTAGAGCGGGAACGACGTCACGACAGTCCCTTCGTGGTCGGATCGGTGGTCGGGTCCACGGTCAGATCAACCCCTCGGCCGCCAGGGGGTTCCTGGTCAGGGCCCGCTCGACGCCCAGCCACATCGCGCCCGCCATCTCCATGATCTTGGGCTGGCCCATCAGGTGCCGGCTGATCGTGGTGAGGTCGCGCGTGTGGCGCTCGATCGGGCAACCACGGTAGATCGAGGCGCTGCCGACCACGTCGGACAACACGCCGGCGGCGTCGCGGCAGGTCCGGATGGTGTGCATGTAGCCGCCGACCAGGGCCGCGCGCAGCCGCAAGGACGGTTCGGTGCCCTGCTCCAGCGCCGACCACAGCTCGCCCAGTACGTCGTACAGGTGGCTGCGCGCCGCGCCGACCATGGCGTGCGCCTGGGC
Organism: Embleya sp. NPDC059237; assembly: GCF_042754105.1. NCBI lineage: Bacteria > Bacillati > Actinomycetota > Actinomycetes > Kitasatosporales > Streptomycetaceae > Embleya > Embleya sp. NPDC059237. The sequence goes on from NZ_JBHZAE010000003.1 coordinate 519,742, forward strand.
GATGCCGGTCCGGACCCGGGGGTCCTCCCGGGCCGGGCGCATCTCGGGCACCGCGATCTTGTCGGCCAGCAGGTCCTCGGCCGCCTCGAGCGCCGCCCGGGCGATGCCGAGCGGCACCCCGGGGAGGTTGGCGAAGAACATGCCGGGCCAGGCGTACAGGACCCCCTCGCGGCGGCGTTCGCGCAGGTCGCGGAAGCGGAAGGTCTGCTCGGCCGGGACGAAGACGTCGTCGATCCGGTAGTCGTGGCTGCCGCTGCCTGCCAGGCCGGTGGTGTACCAGGTGTCCAGGATCTCGAACTGCTCGGCGCGCAGCAGGGCGACCCGGGCCTCGGGCCGGCCGTCGTCGGTGTGCGCGGGAGCGCCGTTCTCGTACACGATCGCGCCGCCGATGATCACATCGGCGTGGGTGCAGCCGCTGCCGAACTGCCAGCGGCCGGTCAGGCGATAGCCGCCGTCGACGCGGTGGAGCCGACCGGCCGGCACGATCCAGCCCGCGGTGATCGTGTCCAGGTCGGGGTAGAGCTTGCGGCCCACGGCGTCGTCCAGCGCGGAGCTGTAGTAGCCGCCGTCCGAGCCGATCATGGCGCACCACCCGGCCGCCCCGTCGGCCGCGGACAACTCCTCCACGATCCGGGTCTGGGTACGGATGTCCACCTCGGGCCCGCCCCAGACCCGGGGCATCGGCATGCGGAACACCCCGGTCGAGCGCAGCGCGTCGACGGCCCGCGGGGTGAGCCGGCGTCCCCGCTCGTTCGCGTCGGCCTCCTCGCGCAGCACCGGGGCCACGGCCCGGGCGTTGGCCAGGATCGTGGCACCGTCGACAAGCCTGCCGTCGACGGAGCCGCCGTCGAGCCCGGTCGGGTCGGTCGTGCGGGACATGATCGATCCCCCTTCTCAGTCTCGGGCCGGAGTCGCTTCGATCACCCGGAAGTCGAAGCGGGGGAGTGTGGTGATCCGGGTCGTCGCGAAGCCCGTGGTGTGCAACAGGCGCCGAAACTCCTCCTCGGTACGCTCGCGACCACCGGTGGCGACCAGCATGTGCAGGTCCAGCAGGAGCGCGGCGGCCTCGGACCGGCTGCCGGGGGTGACCGTCTCGGGCAGCGCGCGCTCCAGCAGGAACACCCGGCCCGCCGGGGGGATCACCGCGCGGATGTTGCGCAGGATGGCGCCGGCTTCCTTGTCGTCCCAGTCGTGCAGGATCTGCTTGAGCAGATAGGCGTCGCAGCCCGAGGGCACCGCGTCGAAGAAGTCCCCGCTCACCACCCGCGCCCGGGCCGCCACCCCGGCGGCGGCGAGCGTGTCGGCGGTGGCGGCCAGACCGGTGGGCACGTCGAACACCACACCCTCGACCTCGGGATGGGCCCGCAACACGTGCGCGACGAGGGTACCGTCGCCGCCGCCGAGGTCGGCCACGGTACGAAACCGCCCCAGGTCCGCGGCGGCGATCGCCTCGGGCGCCACGTCGCGGGTGTGCTCGGCCATGGCCAGGTTGAACGTCTCGGCGGCGTCGGGATGGGCCGCGTAGTACTCGGTCCACCCCATGCCGTGGGCCAGCTCCCACGGCGGCTCGCCGGTACGCACGCCGGCGACCAACTCGCCCCAACTGCGCCAGACTTCGGGGCCGCACATCATCCGCATCAGCCCGCGGATCGAGTCCGGCGCGTCGGTGCGCAGCGGTTGCCCCAGCTCGGCCAGCTCGAAGCGGTCCGCGCCGACCGGGGTCAGCACCCCCACCCCGGCCAGGGCCAGCAGCAGGCGGTGCAGGGACGGACCGTGCGCGCCGATGCGTTCGGCCAACTCGGCACTGCTCCGCGGCCCCCCTGCGAGCAGGTCGGGGATGCCCAACTCGGCCGCCGCGTGGACCGCCTTTCCGGCCAGCACCTGCACGATCATCGCGGTGAGCCGGGCCGGGGGCGGCGGTTTCCGCTCGCCTTCGCGCACGGCGTCAGCCTCCGAGCGCATCGGTCGGGCACAACGTCGATTCGGCCACGTCGGCGGCGATTCTCTTCATGGTGACCTTCCGATGGAAATAGTGGTAGCTCCGGGAGACCGCATAATCGACGTGTTCTTTCCGGTCGGTCATGAAGTAGGTGACGTAGTCGCAGATGGTCTCGTCGCCCAGGAGATGCAGGGGCGCGTGACGCACCGGAATCGTCCCGAAGTCCACGAACATGGGCAGGATTTCGTGCCGAATCAGCCCGGCGACGTAGTCGAAGCCCTTGGCATGGGAAAGCAGCGCACAGTTGCGCATGATGATGCCGAGCAGGAGGTCGCCCTTGAAGGAATGTTCGATCGCGACATTGTTGACCTCGATGACCCGCCGGCCCGCGGCTCCCGGTATCACCTCGTGATAGATCGAGTCCGGCGCGGCCGGGGTCAACCTGAAGATGGCCGCCATGCGGCCGTCGAAGGTGACCTTGTAACAACTCGACGCCACGCCGGGAAGGAATTTATCCCGATAGATGCCGAGCGGCTTGAGCGCCTTCTCCAAGAATTCGCGATATTCTTCGCGTTCCTGGGTATCGGTGATCATGCAGGTCTGGTACTTCCGCACCTCGGCCAGGACGGATTCGTCCTTCGGTGCGGCCACGAACGCCACCGGTGAGGTCGCCATCGCATGGTCGGTCGGAATTCCGTCTTCCTCGGGCCGCCGCTCTTCCCGTGTGCTCCTCATCCCGTCGAATCCTCGGCTCTAGGACGCGATGGGAGTGGTCAGCACATCGTCGAACATCCGACTGTAGTAGTGGATCGTCATCCTCCTTCCCTGGATGACGTCGGCCATGTCGGAATCCTTCACCAACAACTCGTTCACCGCGCGCTTCACGTCTTCGATGTGCTTGGCGTCGAATCCGCCGTGGCTCTTGATGAATGTCACCTGATTACGTTCGAGGCCGTACCGGTCCCGGAGCACCTGTGCCATGGCCTTGCCCAGTTCCGCGCCGAGGCCCTCGGTCAGACTGGCCACGCCGAGGATGCCCACGGGGTTGCCGTACGTGGCCATGTAGTAGTTCTGCGAGACCAGTCCCCAGGACCCGGGTTTCGGCGGCACGGCGAGCACCTGCGCCACGTCCTCGCCGAGGTTCCGCAGGTCGTTCATACAGAATTGGTCGTGATTGTTCTCTTCCTGGACCTGCTCGAAGAACCAGTCGCGCAAGTCCCGGTAGTCGTCGCCGAGCCGCGCGCCGGCCAGTGACAACATCCGTGAAGTGTGTCGCACCATGTGGTATGTCTCACGCAGGTAGCTCACGTAATGTTCGCGTTTCATCCCGCCCCCGAGCACGAGCTCGATCAGCCCGTTCTTTTCGATCGAGGCTTTGTAGTCCTCTTCCGTGGCGGCAAGCAGGTCGTCGAAGTTGCTCATGATCGGTGCTCCATTCGTTCCGGCGTGCCGGCGGACGGTGGTGGCGACAATCCGGCCGAGGTGGGGTTCGGCCGCGGTGCGAGAGCGATGACGAAAAGCGGAACCGGGAGCGGGAACCGAGAGCGGGAAGGGAAACGGAAAAGGAGACGGGAACGAAGACGGGAACTAACGGGTTTTCGTCGGCGGCTTCGGGAAGGGGAGCAGCCGGTAGGTGCCGATCGCCCGGGCCAGGATCCGGCCTTCCGTATCGGTCAGCCTCGCCTCCAGAAAGGCCGAGCTGTTGCCCCGCGAGGTGATCTGTCCCGTACCCAGGATCCGGCCCACGGAAATCGGTTTCACGAAGTCGGTGGACATGGAGACGGTAACCGGCATGAATTCCGCATCGGTGAGGCCGACGATGGCCGAGCCCATGCACTCGTCGAGCATGGCGACAATGAATCCACCGTGCACGTTGCCGGCCGGGTTGGTGAACTCGGGCAGTGCGGTGAAGGAAAGGTGGATCGAATCCGATTTCTTGTCGAGTTCGAGCAGTGTCCAGTCGACGAGAGCGGCGACCTGCGGCAGATCCCCCAGGCGATCGAAAACGGTCTCTTCGACGTTCGTATTCGGCACCGGCGATTCTTCTTTCCTCGATTTTGCCGGACATTTCGCGGCTCGACTCGAGCGGCTCGCCCCTGCATCCGACCCATGAACATTCGGCCGCGCTTGTCAGCATGGTGAGGTCGGAGGGCGAATGTCAACCACTCCGGCAAGATCATGCGAGAGCGCCGAGCGATTAGCACCCGACCGGGTGAAGGCAAATGGACCGGCGGCCAAGATCGCGAATGGAGATCAAATATCGGCCGCCGGACCATCGAATGGTGGACCTTCGATCCGACCGATTCCCGCGCACCTGTGCCCGGCATACGGGCGCCGGCGTACGACTCCCGACCCCGAACGCGACTCGGCCGCCCCGCACGATGCGGGACGGCCGAGGAAGTGCGTTCGCGCCGGGATCGCGCGGGATCGAACGGGCCGGGGTTCAGGCGGCCTTGTCGTCGCCGAACAGGCCACCGCCGAAGGACTTCAGCAGGCCGTTCAGGTCGATCGTCTCACCGGCCGGGGGCGCCTTGGGCGAGACGCCGCCGGAGAGCTTGGAGTACTTGAGGTCGATGGTCACCTCGTTGGTGCCGTCGCCCTTGTCGTCGGCGGTCACCCGCACCGGGAACGGCGTGCCGTTGGCCGCCACGTAGATCGTGGTGACCGCGCCGTCCGCGTCCTTCGCGATCAGCGGGATCGTCTTGACCCCGTTGATGTCGGTGATCGGGCCCTTGGTCAGCTTGGGCTTGTCGGTCGGGTCGGACGAGTCGGAATCCGAATCGGAGTCCGAGCCGAACAGCGAACCGGAGCCCGGCTTCGAGCCGAAGAGGTTGTCGAGCGACGGAGTGCCGCCGCCCTTCAGCAGGTCCTGGCCGAACTTGCTCGCGTCGGTGTCGCCGAACTTGACATATTTGCCCTCGACGAGCTTGGCGGCCTCGGTGAACATCGTGTCGAATTGTCCCCCCAGGTCCTTGTCGCCACGGGAGGAGGAACCCGACTTGCCGGACGGGGATGCCGCCTCGGCCCGCTTGCCCAGGTCGACGACGGTCTGGATGGTGCCGGGCGCGAGCCGGACGTAGAAGGCCTTGTCGACCGCGATCAGGTCGAGCGCCTTGCCCTGGATGGTCACCTTGCCCTCGGCCCGGTTCTCGGTACCGATGCGCAGGTCCACGCCGACCGGCGCGTCGTAGATCTTCCCGGTTCCCTCGATGTGCAGGTTCGTGAGGTCCTTGTAGCCGTCCTCGGCCTGCTTGGACAACGCTTCCACGCTCAGGCCCTCGTTCGAGGGACCCTTCGGATCGAGGGCGTTGCCGCCGGCGGCAACGGAGTCGAAGGGGTCTCCCGAGGACGACTCGCCACAACCGGCGGCGAGCAGGACAAGCGGAACGGTCAGGGCCGCGGCGGATATCCGGATCGGACGCACAGTTGAACTCCCGGTCGAGGAACGATCGATGGCATCACGAAGGATGCCTACCCGCATGGTAGGCAGCGTTGTCCACCCGATTGCGCCACGGGTGGCGCGTCGGGGCCGAACGGCGCGAGCCACACCCCTCCCCTGCGGGAGTCGCCGACCCCGCGACGCGACAATGGGGGCATGGACGCGGAGCACAGCAATAGGGGAGAACGACGTCCGTGGCTCGTCGGTGTGTCGGGAGCCTCGGGTACGCCGTACGCCGCCGCGGTGTTGCGCGCGCTGCTCGACGCCGGGGAGGCGGTGGACCTCGTGGTCAGCCGGGCCGCCCGGTTGACCCTGCTCGACGAGACCGGCATCGCGTTCCGGGACGCGCACTGGCGCGACGACCTCACCGCGTGGACCAAGCTCGACGAGGCCGCGCTCGACCGGGTCCGCTACTGGTCGGCCGGCGACCTGGGCGCGGGACCGGCGAGCGGTTCGTACCCGGCCAAGGGCATGGTCGTGGTCCCGGCCAGCACCGCCTCGGTCGCGGGCATCGCCATCGGCCTGTCCAAGGACCTGCTCCAGCGCGCCGCCGACGTCACGCTCAAGGAGCGCCGTCCGCTCGTGGTGGTGCCGCGTGAGACCCCGCTGACCGGTACCACGCTGCGCCACCTGGTCCGCCTCGACGACGCCGGCGCGGTGATCCTGCCGGCCTCGCCGGCCTTCTACGCGGGTGCGCAGGACGTCCAGCGCCTGGTCGACTTCGTCGCGGGCAAGGTGCTGGACGTGCTCGGCGTCCACCACGACCTGTACCGGCGCTGGGACGGCGAACTCGGCGGCGCCAGACGCGAGGCGACCGGATGAGCCCGACCCCGCAACCACGGCTCTTCCGACATCCACAGCTCTTCCGACAACCACAGCCCTTCCCACAACCACAGCCCTTCCCACAACCACAGCCCTTCCCACAACCACAGCCCTTCCCACAACCAAAAAGGCCCCCGTGAGAACGGGAGCCTTGGCGGGTCGTGCCGGATCTGCCGAGGTGATCAGCGACCGGTCTTGCGGCGGCCGACCAGACGCTTCACACGCTTGAGCGTGCTCGACGGCTGGGTGGCTCGTGAGCGTTCCGCGATCTCATGCAGTTCCTGCATATGGGCGCGGGCCATCTCCAGGGTGTACACGGTGTCGTCTCCCAACGAATCGTCATCAGAGGCTTGTGGCTTCTGATGCCTTTGATTCTAAGGGTTAGAATCGAAGACGTCCAATGAATTACAGGCATGACGGGGGTTTGTGCCTGCGTCATGTCGTAGTCCCCTGGCGGACCCCCGGTGGACACCATCGAATACCTGGAGGAAACGGACATGGATGCCGTCGACCGCAAGCTGATCCAGGCGCTGCGCGGCAACGGACGGGCCTCGTACGCCGAACTGGGCCGACTGGTGGGCCTGTCCGGACCGAGCGTCACCGATCGCATCAACCGCCTCGAACAAGCCGGCGTGATCACCGGCTACCGCGCCTCGGTCGACCCGGTCTCGCTCGGCCTGGGCGTGACCGCGCTGATCGGGATCCAGCTCTCCGACGCGGCCGACCACGACGACGTCAGCCGCCGACTGCGCGACCTGGACGAGATCGAGGACTGCTGGTTCATCGCCGGCGACGACTCCTTCATGCTCAAGGTCCGGGTCTCGGACATGGAGGGCCTGGAGAACGTGGTCCGGCGCCTGTCCGGCACGCGCGGCGTGGCCCGCACCCGAACCACCGTGGTGCTCTCCACCAAATGGGAGTACCGCGCCGCCGAACTGCCCGAACCCAGCGAATAGGCGCACCCCGACCGGCATCCGAGTGGTCGTCGACGTGCCCTCGTAGGGTGGCGGACATGACGAATCCGGTGACACTCGAAGACCTCCGGGCCGCACGGAAGCGCATCGCGGGCACGGCCGTACGCACCCCCCTGCTGCCGTCCCTGCACGGCGACGCCGACCGGCCGCTGTGGCTCAAGCCGGAGAGCCTGCAGCCGATCGGCGCGTTCAAGATCCGCGGCGCGTACAACGCGATCGCGGCGCTGACCGACGCCGAACGCTCGCGCGGGGTCGTCGCACACTCCAGCGGCAACCACGCGCAGGCGGTGGCCTACGCGGCCCGCCTGTTCGGCGCCAAGGCGGTGATCGTGATGCCGGACACCACCCCGCAGGTCAAGATCGACGCCACCCACGCGCTGGGCGCCGAGGTGGTGATCGTCACCCCGGAGCGGCGCGACACCGCCGCCGGGGAGCTGGCCGAGGAGCACGGCTACGCGTTCGTACCGCCCTACGACGACGCGCGGATCATCGCCGGCCAGGGCACCACCGGCCTGGAGATCACCGAGGACCTGCCCACCGTCGACACCGTGCTCGTCCCGGTCAGCGGCGGCGGCCTGATCTCCGGCATCGCCGCCGCGGTCAAGCTGACCAGCCCGCACACCAAGGTGATCGGCGTCGAGCCCGAACTGGCCGCCGACGCCGCCGAGTCCTTCCGTACCGGCGTGCGCACCACGTGGTCCACCACGCAGACCTACCGCACCATCGCCGACGGCCTGCGCACCACGTCCGTCGGCGTGCTGCCGTTCGTGCACATCCAGGCGTACGTGGACGACATCGTCACCGTCACCGAGGACCAGATCCGCGAGGCGATGCGCTTCCTGGGCCTGCGCGCCCGCCTGGTCGCCGAACCCGCCGGCGCGGTGGCCACCGCGGGCTACCTCTTCCGCAAGGACGTGCTCCCGGCCGGACGCGAACACGTCGCTGTGGTCAGCGGCGGCAACGTCGACCCCGCGCTCTACGCCGAGGTGATGGCCTGAGTGGGCACCTCCGGTGCCGGGCGTAACCTCGTACAAGCCGCGCAGCGGCGGACAAGAAGACCAAGAGGGAGTACTCACGCATGGACGCGGGCCTGCGCAGGGAGATCGAGGACAAGGTTTTCGCCGGGGAGCGCCTGAGCCGTGAGGACGGCATCGCGCTCTACGCGAGCGACGACCTGGCGTGGCTCGGCGGGCTCGCGCACCACGTGCGCACGGTGAAGAACGCCGACAAGGTGCACTTCAACGTCAACCGCCACCTCAACATGACCAACGTGTGCAACGCGTCGTGCGCCTACTGCTCGTTCCAGCGCAAGCCGGGCGAAAAGGACGCGTACACGATGCGCATCGAGGAGGCCGTGCGGCTCGCGAAGGAGATGGAGCCGGACGGGATCACCGAACTGCACATCGTCAACGGCCTGCACCCGACCCTGCCGTGGCGCTACTACCCGAGGTCGCTCAGCGCGCTCAAGGAGGTGCTGCCGAACGTCGCGCTCAAGGCGTTCACCGCGACCGAGATCCACTGGTTCGAGAAGATCTCCGGCCTGTCCGCCTCGGACATCCTCGACGAGCTGATGGACGCGGGCCTGGAGTCGCTGACCGGCGGCGGCGCGGAGATCTTCGACTGGGAGGTCCGGCAGCACATCGTCGACCACGACACCCACTGGGAGGACTGGTCGCGGATCCACCGACTCGCCCACTCGAAGGGCCTCAAGACCCCCTGCACGATGCTCTACGGCCACATCGAGGAGCCGAGGCACCGGGTCGACCACGTGATCCGGCTGCGCGAACTCCAGGACGAGACCGGCGGGTTCCAGGTCTTCATCCCGCTGCGCTACCAGCACGACTTCCACGACAGCAAGGACGGCATCGTCCGCAACCGGCTCCAGGCCCGGACCACGATGGCCACCGGCGCCGAGGCGCTGAAGGTGTTCGCGGTCTCGCGGCTGATGTTCGACAACGTCCCGCACGTGAAGTGCTTCTGGGTGATGCACGGCCTGGCCACCGCGCAACTCGCGCTCAACCACGGCGCGGACGACCTCGACGGCTCGGTGGTGGAGTACAAGATCACCCACGACGCCGACGACTTCGGCACGCCGAACAAGATGACCCGCGACGACCTGCTCGAACTGATCCGGGACGCGGGCTTTCGCCCGGTGGAGCGCAACACGCGCTACGAGACGCTGCGCGAGTACGAGGGCCCGGACCCGGCCCGGCGCGACACGCCGCAGCCGATGAAGCTCTGATCCGACGCGGTCGAGGACGATCGGCGACGGGGGAGCCGGGGCGATGCGGGACGGTGCGCGCACGGACGCTGCGGCGTTCGTGCGCGGGTTCGGCCCCGTCGCCGAGGCCGCGCTGCTGCGGCTGTATCCCGAGCCGCGCGAGCACGGTGACGGGATGCTCGTGCTGGGCGAATTCGGGTGGCTCGCCCCGAGGGTGATCCTGCTCGACCCGGCGACCGGGCGGGTGTACTCGCACCTGGGCGACTCGGAGCTGTTGGCCGGCGGCCTGGACACGTTCGGGCGACTGCTGGGCGAGGTCCGGGCGTTGCGTGCCCATGCCGGTGGCCCGTGGGATCCGGAGCGGGCCGCGCGTGCGGCGCTCGGGCGGGTGCGTGAGTACGAGCCCGGGGTCCTGACGAGCGATCCCGACGTGTGTGCCTTCTGGCGGGCGGCGCTGCTGGTGTGGCCGCTGCTGCACGCGCCCGGGCCGGGTCGAGGCGGGCTGCGGCTCGGGCTCACGCACGAGAGGTTGGCCACCGACCTCGGGCCGGAGCGGGTGGTGCGGATCCCCTCGGGGAACATCCCCGACGTGCTCGACTCCCACGCGCCGTCCCGGCGCTTTCTCCGCGACGTCGGGTTGGTCGACGCGCCGCCGGTGCGCCCGGACCCGGATCGCCCGCTGTCGGTCGCGGCGCTCGATGCCTTCGACCCCCACGGCTATCGGGATCCGCCGAACGCGGCGCGGCTGGTGCGGCTCGGCGGCGTGGACGTGGTCGGCTCGCGCGTCGACCTGCTTCTGGACGCCGACGACGGCCGGGTGCACGGCTGGTATCGCGACGACGAACCGGAACTGTTCCCGATCGCCGCGGACCTGTCCACGCTCGCCTTCGCCCAGTGGCTGATCGCGCGGGTGCGGGCGTACGACCGCGAGTTCGCGATCACCCACGACTACGACGGCCTGGCCGCGATCCTGACCGCCGTGCTGGGCACCGTGGACCCGATCGCGGTCCGCGGGCCGGCCGCGTACTGGCCGAACGTGTTCGACGACGAGGCGGGAGGACTGCTGTATGGCTGACGCGTTGCGGATCGCGATCACCCGGCGCGACGTCGAGGAGTGGTTCGGGCCCGACGAGGTGCTCCGATGCGACCTGCCCCGGATCGCCCACGAGCCCACCCGGCGCTTCCTGGCCGAGGTCGGCCTGCCCCGCCGGGCGGCGCTGATCACCTTCGCGCCCGACGCCGCGCCCGACCCCGGCCGGGACGGGCGCATCGTGCTCGGCGCCTACGGCTCGCTGCGCACGGCCGACCAGGCGGTGCTGCTCGACGGCGCGACCGGCCGGGTGTTCGCCGAGGAGCGGTACGGCGATCCGGCCCTGATGTCCCTCGACGTGTCCACGCTGGTGCGCAACTGTGCCCTGGTCGAGGCGATCCGCCCCGGCCGTGGCCCGGTGCGCACCGCCGAGGAACTGATCGACCTGCTCGGCGAGACCGAACCCGAGCTGAACCCGGGGCACTCGTTCTGGCACACCTCCTTCGCGCTGTGGCAACTGCGCCGCGCGGCGCTGCCCGGGGAGGGCCTGGCGGTGCGGATCACGCCCGCGATGCTCGACCTGGTCTACGAGAACGAGTTCTCCGGCTACGAGGAGCGGCAGCTGCCGGCCGCGATCACGCACGAGCCGACCCGACGGTTCCTGCTCGACGTCGGGCTGATCGACGCGTGGGCGTATCTGGACATGCGCAGCGACGGCAAGCCGCTGCCGACCCTCGCGGAGCTGGCCGCCGAGCGCCGGGCGGACTGGGACGACGAGCCGGAGCCGCCGGCCGACGCGGAGCACTTGGTGGTGCTCGGTTATGTCAGCGAGGACGGCGATCTGCTCGTGGACGGCCGTACCGGCGTGGTCCGGCGCTGGAACACCGGTGGCGACGAGCCGTTCCTGGACACGCTCGACACCGACCTGTCCACGCTCGCCTTCACGATGTGGGTGATCGGCCGGATGCACCGGCAGGGCGAGCGGTTCGGGATCGGCATCCACGACGTGTGGGAGTCGATCGCGGTCGACCTGCTGTCGTCGGTGGACCCGCTCGCCTGGGCCGAGCCGGGCAGCTATTGGGAGGGCATGATCCTGGACGGCATCAATGGGCTGGGTCCCTGAGCCGGAACGGATCGCCGATTCGGGGTCGGGATCCGAGTCCGAAATGGGGGATGCTTGACTGGTAGTGGCGGCCCGGGCTCGCGCCCGCGGCCTCTCGTACCGCGTCCGCCAGTGGAACCGAAGGTGACCATGTCGAATCCCGCGCTGCGTTACTCGCTCTACCGGCTCGGCATCTTCGCCGCGCTGTTCGCGGCGGCCATGGGCGTGTTCAGCCTGTTCGACATGGAAGGCGGCGGCAACGTCTTCATCGCGATCGCCATCGCCGCGGGGCTTTCGGCGGTGATCAGCTACCGGTTCCTCAACGCGCAGCGCGAGGCCATGTCCGAGGCCCTGTACAACCGGGTGCAGGCGGCCAAGGCCCGGATCGCCGAGGACAACCGCGCCGAGGACGAGGCGACGGGCGCGATCTCCCCGCGTGCTCGGGAGGCTTCCTAGTCGAGGCGCCGGGTGCCGGGCGCCCGGGACGGGTCGGGCGCGTCGTGCCCTGGGACGTCGGGTAAGCGAGGTGTGGCCGGCGGTGTCCCTCGGTGTCCACCGGTGTCCGTTCCGTAATTCTTTGCGTTTATCGGTTTGCTGTCGCTATCCTCGCCACATGATCGGTGCAGGCGACACGCAGATGACGCACGGTGCGGTGGGTTTCCCGCTCGTGTCACGTCGTCATGTCGACCTGGGCCGTTGCGCCACCGCGCTGTGTTGCGGCTGACCGCTGCCGTGCCCCTGTCGGGTCGACGCCTTCACGCTCGTCGTCCCGACCGCCCGCACGTCGGCCTTTTGCGGCCGTTCTGCGCGAAGTAACGCTTCCTCGTAGTTCTTCCTGCGGGCACTCGGGTGCCTTTTGATGCGCAGGTTCACGGCCGCTCCGTACCGCCACCCTCCGTCCCCCACGGTGCCCGTTCAGGAGCCCTGCCTTGTCATCAGCAGTCGATTCCCTCAAGACATTGAAGCGAACGCCCTTTTGGGCGCAGATAGCCGCCGGCCTCGTGCTCGGTGTGGTCCTCGGCTTCATCGCCAAGGAGTACAGCGTCTCGTGGCTGACCCAGACGCTCGACCAGATCGGCACGATCTTCGTCCAGCTGCTCAAGCTGGCCGTACCGCCGCTGGTGTTCACCGCGATCCTGGTCAGCGTGGTGAACCTGCGCAACGTGAACAACGCGGCCAGGCTCGCCGCCCGCACGCTGATGTGGTTCCTGATCACGTCGCTGATCGCGGTTGCCATCGGCCTGACCATCGGCCTGGTCACCAACCCGGGTGACGGCTTCAAGCTGCCGACCAACCCGGGCAAGGCGCCGAAGACCAACGGCGACTGGCTCGACTTCCTCACCGGCATCATCCCGACCAACATCGTCACCGCGTTCTCCGAGGTCAAGGTCCTGCAGATCGTGTTCCTCGCGGTCGTGCTCGGTTCCGCGATCCTGTCGGTCGGCGCGAAGGCCGAGCCGCTGGTCAAGGGCGCCGAACTGGTCCTGGAGATCATCCAGAAGGCGCTGTGGTGGGTCATCAAGCTGTCCCCGCTGGGCACGCTCGGCCTGATCGGCACCTCGGTCGCCACCTACGGCTGGGACCTGATCAAGCCGCTGGGCACGTTCACCGCCGACATCTACATCGGTTGCGCGCTGGTGATGTTCGTGGTCTACCCCCTGCTGCTCTGGCTGGTCGGCAAGGTCAACCCGCTCAACTACTTCAAGGGCGCGTGGCCGGCCATCCAGCTCGCCTTCGTCTCCCGCTCCTCGGTCGGCACCATGCCGGTCACCCAGAAGGTCACCGAGCGCCTGGGCGTGCCGAAGGACTACGCGTCCTTCGCGGTGCCGTTCGGCGCCACCACCAAGATGGACGGTTGCGCCGCGATCTACCCGGCAATCGCCGCGATCTTCGTGGCCGAGGTCTACGGCGTGAACCTGGGCATCAAGGAATACCTGCTGATCGCGTTCGTCTCGGTGATCGGCTCGGCGGCCACCGCCGGTCTCACCGGCGCGATCATCATGCTGACCCTCACGCTCAGCACGGTGAACCTGCCGCTGGCCGGCGTCGCCCTGCTCCTGGCGATCGACCCGATCCTGGACATGATGCGCACCGCGACGAACGTCGCCGGTCAGGTGGTCGTGCCGATCCTGGTCTCCGCTCGGGAGAAGACGCTCGACCTGGAGATGTACAACAACCCGCGTGACCTGGAAGCCCCCGACGAGCCGGCCAAGCCGCACGTCCCGCTCCAGAAGACGCCGGACCGCGAACCGGTCTCCGTCTGACGCACCCCGAACCGACGCCCCCGATCCCCTCGTGCCGAAGGGATCGGGGGCGTTGTCGTGTCCGCGTCGGGTCAGCCCCGGGGCGCTTCCTCGGCCCGCTCGGACTCGGGCTCGGGCTCGGCGGTCGGGGTGGCCGCCGTGTAGCGGCGGGCCAGGGTTCGGATGTGGTCGACCAGTTCGGGCGGGTCCTCGATTTCGAAGTCGGCGTCGAGCAGGCCGATGTAGACGGCCAGGCTCTCGATGCTGGGGGCGCTGGTCTCGAAGACGCAGGTCTCGTCGTCGATCACCGCGAACGAGCCGAAGGCGGGGGGCACCCGGTCGGCGACCGCGCCGATCGGGGCGTGCACCAGGACCCGGGCCCGGTACTGCCCGCGCGCGTTCTGCACGCCCTGGTTGACGAAGGCGGCCACGTCCCCGTCGGCGGGCAACTCGCGCGGGGTGAAGCGCGGTCCGTGCGGCGGGCGCGGGGTGATCCGGTCCAGCCGGAAGGTGCGCCAGTCCGCGCGCTCCAGATCCCACGCGACCAGGTACCAGCGGCCCATTCGGTGCACGAGGCGATAGGGCTCGACCCGGCGCGAGGACTCCTTGCCGTCGTGCGAGCTGTAGCGGAAGCGCAGTTGCTCGTGGTCGCGGCAGGCGCCGGCGAGTACGGTCATCACGTCCATGTCCACCGCCGGGCCGGTCGCGCGCACCGGCACGGTGTACTTCTGCAGCGCCTTGACCCGGCGGTGCAGCCGGGACGGGAGCACCTGGTCGAGTTTGCCGAGCGCGCGCAACATCGCCTCGTCCATGCCGTCCACCACGCTGCCCGCGGCGATCCGCAGCCCGACCACGACGCTGACCGCCTCCTCGTCGTCGAGCAGCAGGGGCGGCAGCGCCTTGCCCGCGCCGAGCCGGTAGCCGCCGACCACCCCTCGACGTGCGTCGACCGGATAGCCCAGACTGCGCAGACGTTCGATGTCGTAGCGGACCGTGCGGCCGCTCACGCCGAGCCGTTCGGCGAGTTCGGGGCCGGTCCAGTCGGGCCGCGTCTGCATCAGCGAGAGCATGCGCAACAGGCGCGCGGAGGTTTCCAACATGAGCCGAAGTCTGCCGGCTCCGCGCGGGATAAACAGGAACGAACCTTGCCTGTTTGACTCCTAGTGTCGGAGGCGTGGAAAAGAGCCCGGAAATCAGCGGCGAGCAGACCCTCGCCACCCCGTCGTCCCCGTCCTCCCGGCCCGTCGTCGGCACCCGGCAGCGTTGGCTCGGACTGCTGGCGGTGTTGGCCGCCACCTTGATGAACCTGCTCGACTCCAGCGTGGTGGGCGTCGCGGCACCGGCGATCCGCCGGGACCTGGGCGGCGGCTACTCCAGCCTTCAGTGGATCGCGGCCGGCTACACGCTGGCTCTCGCGGTGGGCCTGCTCACCGGCGCGCGGCTCGGCGACATGTACGGCCGCAAGTTCATGCTGATGGTCGGCGTGGTCGGCTTCGTCGCCCTGTCGGTGGCCTGCGCCGCCGCATGGTCGCCGGAGACGCTGATCGTGGCGCGGGTGCTCCAGGGGTTGTTCGGGGCGCTGATGATTCCGCAGACGTTCGGGCTGCTCCGGGACCTGTTCCCGCCGGCCGAACTCGGCAGGGCGTTCGCGGTGTTCGGCCCGGCGATCGGGTTGTCCACGGTGCTCGGGCCGATCGTCGCGGGTGTGCTCGTGGACGGCGACGTGTTCGGCACCGGGTGGCGGATGATCTTTCTGATCAACCTCCCGCTGGGCGCCTTCGTGCTGCTCGTCGGCGGGCGGATGTTGCCGAAGCGGGCGCCGAGCGAGACCGGCGGGCGGCTGGACGTGATCGGCATGGTGTTCGCCGGGGTCGGCACCTTCATGCTGGTGCACCCGCTGGTGCAGGGGCGCGAACTGGGCTGGCCGCTCTGGTCGTTGATCGAGTGCGGCGCGTCGTTGCCGGTGCTCGCCGGGTTCGCGGTGTACCAGCTGCGGCGGCAGGCGGCCGGTCGGGTGCCGCTGATTCGGCTCGGGGTGTTCCGGCGCCGGTCGTACGCCTCGGGCGTCGGGTTCGTGATGGTGTTCTTCGGGGCGATCGTCGGCATCTCGATGGCGATCGGGCTGTTCCTGCAGATGAGCCTCGGGTACACGCCGACCCGGGCGAGCCTGACCATGGGCGCGTGGGCGCTCGGCGCGTTCTTCGGGTCCGGGTTCAGCGGTGCGGTGATGGGCAAGCTGGGTCGGCGCATCCTGCACATCGGGCTGACCGTGATGGCGGCGGGGACGGGCTGGCTCTACCTGGTCTTCAGGCAGGCCGAGACGGATCTGGGCAGCGGCGACCTGCTCGGCCCGCTGGCGGTGTTCGGCCTCGGGATGGGGATGATCTTCGTCCCGGTCTTCGACATCATCATGGGCGAGGTCGAGGACCACGAGGTCGGCTCGGCGTCCGGTGCGTTGGAATCCCTGCAGCAGCTCGGCGCCTCGCTGGGCATCGCGGTCCTGGGCACAGTGTTCTTCGGGGTGATCGGGGCCCAGGCCACGCACAACTTCGACACGTCGGCGGCGCCGAGGCTGCGCGCGGAAATGAGCGCGGCGGGCGTGCCGACCGGGACGCAGGAGTCGATCGTGGCCGGCCTGCGGGCCTGCCTGGACGACCGGGAGAACGCCACCGACCCGGACACCGTCCCGGCGAGCTGCCGCACCCTGCAGGTGCCGCCGGCCGCGACCGCCGCGGTCGCCGAGGCGAGCGCGGACACCCACATCCGCTCCTCGCTCGATGCGATCCGCCGCACCACCCTCCTGGCCCTCGCCCTGACCGCGGTCGCCTTCGCCCTGGGCTTCCTCCTCCCGAAGCGGGCCAGGGAGAACCAGCTTCCCGAGCCCACCCCGGAAACCCCCACCGAAATCCGCGAACCGGCCCTGGTCTGAAGCCGGCTCCCCATCCCACCGCCGCCCGGCCCGAGCCCCGTAAGGGAGCCCGCGCCGGGCGCCGGCATGTCTGTCGCGATCACGCTTCGCGGAGTCGGGTACAGAACTCGGTCCACCGATCCACGGCTTCCGGCAGTTCCAGTGCCGCGACCTCTGCGGGGGCCAGGCCTACGGTGTGGATCAACCGCTCGGCCAGCCAGTCCGGCACGGGTTCCCGTGCCGGCGTCGGATCGACCGCCACCGCGCCGATCAGGCGCCCCAGCCGCTCGACGATCTCGCCCAGCCGAACCATTTCCGGACGAGTGGAGTCGGCGGCGGCGACCCGGGCGGCGGCCTCGGTGTACACCTCGGCGTCGGCTCGGGCACCGATGGCCCAGATTTCACAGACCTCCAGCACGCCGTTCTCGGTGATGCGATACACGATGCGCCAGGTGTTGCGGCCGACCACGAGCTTTCGATATCCGGTGAGTTCGCCCCCCAGCGGATAGCCGGCCTTCGGGTCGGTGAGCAGGAGGAGAACCTTGCGCAGCACCTTGGGCGCGGCTTCCGGACCGATGCGGCGCAGATCGTCGATGGCGGAGTCGGTGAAGACGATGTCGGGCATCGATCACTCGTCCGCGTCGGGGAGGGCGGCCAGTGATTCGCGCGTGTGTCCGTATGCGGCCAGGACCTCGTCGAGGGACGTGCGCCGACCGCTGTCGGTCGCGGCGCGGGCGAGCACGAGCGCGAGATCACGCAGGTCCGCCTCGGCCGTTTCCAACTCGGTGAGTCGGCCGATGCTCACGACCGCCGCCACGGGGCGGTGATGGCGGGTCACGACGAGTTCGGACCCCTGCTCCGCGTCGGCCACGAGTCCGGCCACACCGCGCCGGGTCGCATCGGTGACCGATATTTCCTGCGGTGAGTGCATGAGAGCCATGGAGAAACTGTACATAAAACTATCCAGTTTGCTCGCCCGGATTCGGGCCGGCCGGACTTTCGCAGGCCCCGAGGCGTGCCGGCGGTGTTGCGGTTCCTGGAGCGGGACTGAGGTCAGCCCGCGACCCGCGCAGCGGCCTTCGTGTTCGCGCGGTTCAGGGCGCGGATGATCAGCCACTGGTCGATCATCGCGCCGAACGTGGCGAACAGGCCCATCACGACGCCGACGACCACGTGGCCGGTCTGCGCGGCGAGTTCGAAGCCGACCAGGTGGATCAGCAGGCGCAGGCCGAAGCGGATGGCGACCAGGGCCAAGGCGAGCATCCGGGTGTGGCTGTTGCGCATCATCGCCTTGAAGAACTTCATCCGCGCCCGCATCACGGTGAACGAGACGACGACGTTCACCACCGCGAGCGGGATCAGATACGCCCACAGCGACGGGTAGCCCTGCGCCACGTCGCAGCCGCCGACCGACACGCCCACCATCGCGAAGTACCAGGCGGGCAGGCCCCTGGGGGCCTCGACGACCGGAGCGGGGGCGGAGGTGCCGGCCGTGGTGGTGTTGGTGTTCTTCGTGAAGGCGATGGTGGCGATGCTCATGGTTCCCGGCTCCCCGATTTCGGCCCGTTCCGGCCCGCTCGCTGACATGCATCAGCCTGCCGCCCGGGGGTCGGTGGACAGGACGACCGACCGACGTACACCGCCTGTCCACCGAACGGCTGACACCGGGGCGGGCCGGGCCTCGGGACGGGTCTCAGGCCGGGTCTCGGGCCGGGTCTCGGGCCGGGCCTCGGGCCGGGCCTCGGGCCGGGTCTCGGGACGGCGGGGCCACCGGTCGACCGATGGCCCCGCCTGCGCCGTGGGTCAGTACGCCACCGTGAAGCGCTCGCCCGTGTGCTTCGGGGCCTCGATCTCGTCGAGGAGGGCGACCGCGTAGTCGGCGACCGAGATGCGGCTCACCCCGTCCGCGTCCACGACCAAATCGTCGCGGCCGGTGCGGTAGACGCCGGTGCGCTCGCCGGGGCCGATGTCGGCGGCGGGGGAGAGGTAGGTCCAGGTCACGTCGGTCACCGTGCGGTAGTGGTCCAGGGCCGCGCCCTGCCCGCGCATGATCTGTACCGCCAACTCGGGGACGCCCTCCGCGTCCCACACCCGGTCGCCACCGGGGGTGCGCAGCGAGCCGGCGCCGCCGACCACGAACAGGCCGCGCGCGGGCGCCGCGTCGCCGAGCGAGCGCAGCCCCTCGGTCAGCGCCTTCGCCGCGGCCACCACGAGCACGGCGTGCGCGACGCCGTCCACGTACCCGCCGCCGATCGCGCTCACCAGCGCGTCGTGCCCGGCCGCGACCGAGGCCGCGGACGCCGGGTCGGTGGCGTCGCCGGTGACGACCGTGAGCCGCTCGTGCTCCTCGCCGGCGAGCCGGGCCGGATCGCGCACCACCGCGGTGACGTGGTGCCCGCGGCCCAGGGCCTCGCGAAGGATGTGCACACCGATACCGCCGTTGGCGCCGAACAGGGCGATCCTGGCCATGATGAAGTCCTCGTGTTCTCGGGAAGCGGAAGAGCTACGACACCATCCAACACCGCAGCTCAAGCCATTTGTTACCACCGGATACCGAGCACCTTGAAGTGCTATTGTTTCCTTATGGATACCAATGGCGCGGCCGGTCTCGCGGCGAGATTGCTGACCGACTCGCCGGACTGCCGCAGCCGGCACGTCCTGGACCGCCTCGGCTCGCGGTGGAGCGTGCTGATCATCCTCAACCTGGCCGCCGGCACGCTGCGCTTCACCGAGCTGCGCCTTCGGGTCCGGGGCATTACCCCGAAGGTGCTCACCACCAACCTGCGCGACCTCGAACGCGACGGGCTGATCCGCCGCGAGGTCTTCGCCGAGGTCCCGCCGCGCACCGAATACACGCTGACCCGCCTCGGCGAAAGCCTGATCGACACCTACCGGGCGGTCCAGGACTGGGCCGAGGCGCACGTGGACGAGGTGCTTGCCAACCGGGAGACGTACGACCGGGCCCGCTGACCGCACCGGCCGGCTCGCGCCACCCGGGCCTCACCCGCCACACCCCCGCCCACCGCCGGCGATCGGGCGCGGGGTTGGTCGGGGGTCGATCGAACGGCGCGGGAGAATGGTTGTATGACAACGCCCGTCCGGCTCTCCGCGATCGATCTCGTCACGTACACCCCCGGTCTGGCCGCGCTGCTCGTGGACGCGGTGGACGACGGGGCCGGAGTCGGCTTCCTCGCCCCGCTGCCGATCGACGCGGCCGCCGAGTGGTGGGCGACGCAGGCGGCCGAGATACGCAACAACCGGATCATCGTGTGGGCGACCTCGGACCACGAAGGCGTCACCGGGACCATCCAGCTCCGCTTCGCCGGCATGCCGAACAGTCGGCACCGCGCCGCGATCTCCAAGCTGCTGGTGCACCGACGCGCCAGGGGCAACGGCATCGCCCGCGAACTCCTGTCCACCGCCGAGCAGTTCGCCGCCGCGTCCGGCCGCAGTCTGCTCACCCTGGACACCCAGACCGGCAGCGGCGCGGAGCGGCTGTACAAGCGCGCCGGGTGGATCGAGTCGGGCGCCATCCCGTCCTACGCTGCGGACGCCTCGGGTGTGCTGCGCTCCACCACGATCTTCCACAAGCACCTGGCCTGAGCCGGACGAGCACCCGGCCCGGGCCGAACGGGTTACCGTTGGAGGCGATATGACGACCAAGACCTCCAAGGGCGCCAGGCCCGAGCCGCTCGATGCCCGCCTGGACGCGATCGGCAAACTTCCCTCCCGTTCCCGGTTCCATCTTCCCGGCCGGGAACGCACCGTCGCCGTGACCCTGGGCGAGTCCGGCGTGCGCTGGTACGCGTACGACGTGATCGCCCGGCGCCTCGGCCCCGCCAAGCCGAGCAAGGACGGCCGACAGACCCCGTACCGGGGCCACCCGGTCTTCGTCGCGCAGCACGCCACGGCCACCTGCTGCCGCGGCTGCCTGGAGGAAGTGCACGGCATCCCCCAGGGCCGCCCGCTCGACAAGGCAGAGCTCAACTACGCAGTCAACCTCGTATGCGGCTGGCTGACCCGGGAGATCGGCCCGGTCGCGAAGACCCGCGCGAATCGCCCGCCGCGCTCGGCGATGCCGGCCGTTCCGGAGAACCCGACGGGCGCGCCGAGGACGGGTCGCGGTCTGCGGGCGTCCAAGTCCCGCTGAGCCGAGCACCCGCCGCGCCGCACCCGCCGATGCCCGGCCCGAGCGGCGCTCACGGCCCGCCCGGCGTCGCGGCGCCGGGCGGTGCGTCGGTGACGGTCAGGTCGGCCGAGAACTCGCCCCACGTCCCGTCCGGCAGCTGCCCCCGGATCTTCAGCACGTGTCCGACCGCCGGCCGATCGCCCAGCGGCAGGCTGTACCGCGCCGTCTCCGTCGGCGGCGCCGCGCCCCACTGGACCGTGGTCAGGAACCGCCCGTCCAGGTACACCTCGTAGCTCGCGACCACCCCGTCCACGTCCGGCGGGGTCCAGGTCAGGTCGACGTAGGTGCCGTCCGCCGCGGTGCGGGGGATCGCGCGCAGGTCGGTCGGCGCGGTGTTGCGACCGTTGCCGGCGCCCTGTTCGGTGACCACCGTGACGGGGCTGCTCGCCGGCGACTTGTTGTCGGCGGCGTCGCGCGCGGTGACGGTGAACACGTACTCGGTGCCCGGGCGCAAGCCGGTGACCACCGCCGTGGTGCGATCCGCGGCGACGCTGTGCACCCGTACGCCGGCCTGCCACACGTCGTACGCGGTCACCCCCACGTCGTCCGTGGCCGCCTCCCACGTCAGTGTCGCCCCGTCCTTGCCCCGGGCCTGGCCGCGCAGGTTCCCGGGCGCGGTCGGCGGCACCCGCTCGCCCTGGACCACGGACGGCGTCGTGGCCGGCACCTGCGGGCTCGCCGCCGACACGTTCCCGGCCCGGTCCCGGGCCCGCACGGAGAACGTGTACGCGGTCCCCGGCGTCAGCCCGCCCACGTCCACCATGTGCCGCCCGCCGGTGACGTCCAGCACCTTGGCGTCGCCGCGATACACCTCGAACACCGCCACGCTCGGATCGGCCCGCCACATCACGTGCACCGACACCGAACTCGACGCGAGCGCGCTCACCTCGACCGGCACCGGCGGCGGCGTGGTATCCCGCCCGTCGTCCGAACACCCGGTCATCGCCAGCGCAACGACCAAGCCGGCCAAGCCGATCCGTGCCACCCGTCGCGCCACAACGCCTCTCTCCACCGATCATCACCGAGGAGCAATTGGTCTAGACATATATGACACAGTCCCCCGCCCCGGAACAAGAGCACGGCCGCCCGCGTGGGCCCGTCGGGCCGCCGAACACACCCTCCAGGTCTGGGGAACTCCCCGTGACTTTCCCGGGAATCGCGCAATCCTTCGGGTTCGTGTGTGGGAGCTAGCGCCACCCGCTTGAATGGACCTCGACGCTGGGGTTTCGGGAGGCGGGGCGTTCCATGATGCGCAAGGTGGGGATGGCGGCAGCCCTGCTCGTGAGCGGGATGCTTGTGGCAGGGTGTTCGGGTGGGTCGTCCAAGGGCGGACCGTTCGGCCTCGGGGTGAGCGATTCACCCACCGCGAGCCAGAGTTCGACGCGGACCCCGGAACCGCCACCGCCGCCTTCGCCGGATCCGGTCACCCCGGAGCCGGACACCACGAGTGCCACGCCGCGCCCCACCACGACTCCCCGCGCCGATGTCACGCTGACCACCGAGCGGGCGCGGACCGTGGTCTCCGCCGTCGCGCTCGTCCCCAAGGACTGGGGCGACGCCTACGTCCCCCAGGAGCAGAACTACGAACACACCGCGCTGGACCGGGTGATCACCGGCACCGACTGCAAGCAGGCGCTCCAGGGCACCACCCCCGGGGCGCTCGCGACCATGGATCGCTACGTGTACATCCCCGACGGCAAGCCGAGCGTGGACAACCTCAGCAAGACGCTCGCCACGTCCTCAGCGACCGTGTACTCCACCACCCTCGCGGCCCGTACCGACATGCAGACCGGCCTCGCCGACGCCCGGCGCTGCCCGAACCAGGTGCTCGGCGGCGACGAGAAGCTGAACGGCATCCAGGTCCTGGACCTGACCGTGGAGGGCATCGACGAGGTACACGTCGCCCGCGCCCAGTGGATCTCCGGCCACGGCGGCGCGCCGTTCCAGTACGTGTGGGTGACGGCTCGGCAGGGCCAGATGGTGCTCACCGCGGCGGTCGTCGACCGGGGCGACAAGACCTACGAGTCGGCCAAGAACCAGGCGATCGACGCGCTGGCCAAGATGGTCGCCCGCACCACCGTGTACCTGCGCTGACCCGACGCGATCGCGCCGACCTCGCGCGAGCACGGTGAATATCATGTGGGTTCACGCTCACGGGGGAGTCATCGGATGAACGGCACGAGAGTCCGCGCGGGATCCGGCACAATCCGCGCGGGATCCGGCACGAGACGAACGATGCTCCGCGCGATCGGCCCGCTCCTGGGCGCTTTGCTGCTGGCGGGTTGCGCCGACAGCGGCGACGGGCCGTTCGCGGTCGTCCCGAACGCGACGTCCACCAATGCGAGTCCCGTGGCCAAGGGGCCGGGCGCGAGCCCGGGCACGACCGCCTCCACCATCGCGACCTCCCGGCCGTCCGCCACCACCGCGCCGCCGAGCCGCAGCCCCGAGCAGGCGCAGACGCTCGCCCGTTCGCTGGCGCTGACCCCCGAGGACTGGGGCGGCGGCTTCGTCAAGCAGAGCACCTACGAGTTCGCCGGCGAGACCTGGACCGACTACGCCGCCGACTGTACGCAGCAGACCGTGCCGCTGCCGTCGAGCATCATCGGCCAGTGGGTGCGCCAGGTCCAACAGTCCGACGCCGCGCAGCCGAACACGCTCTCCAGCGGCAGCACCAGCGCGATCGTGCACAAGGACGTGCGCGGCGCGCGCGATCAGGTCCAGAACGCGCGCCAGGTCAAGGACCGCTGCCCGACCCGCACCTACACCGACGGCACCCAGGCCAAGGACACCCCCGGCGCCCCGCAGCCCCCGTTCGCCGAGGCCGACGAGGTGTTCGCCGAGGAGGGCCTGATGTACCTGAAGTCGGGCGGCAGTCCGTACGCGTACGTCGTGGTGACCCTGCGGAAGGACACCGTGGCGATGTCCGCATACTTCAGCGCCCCCGGCCCCGAGCACATGGCCGATGTGCGCACCCGCGCGACCCAGGCCGCCCGGCTGATGCTGGACCGCCTGCTGCGCTCCTAGGCCGGCCAGGGCCCAGCGCCCGTCCCCGGTCCCGTCGGATCGACCGGATGCGCGCCGGAGTGCGTCGGGGCGACTAACGTTTCCGGTCATGACCCAATCGCACGGCTTTGAGACCCTGGCGATCCATGCCGGGCAGGAACCCGACCCGTTGACCGGGGCCGTGGTTCCGCCGATCTACCAGGTGTCCACCTACAAGCAGGACGGCGTCGGCGGGCTGCGCGGCGGCTACGAGTACAGCCGTTCCGGCAACCCGACCCGCACCGCGCTCGAAGAGTGCGTCGCGGCCCTGGAGGACGGCACCAGGGCGCTGACCTTCGCCTCCGGACTGGCCGCCGAGGACTGCCTGCTGCGCGCCCTGTGCGCGCCGGGCGACCACGCGGTGATCCCGGACGACGCCTACGGCGGCACCTTCCGACTGTTCGCGAAGGTGGCCTCGCGCTGGGGAATCGAGTACACCCCCGCGCACGCCGGCGACCTCGACGCGGTACGGGCCGCCATCCGGCCCGGCGTCACCCGGATCGTGTGGTGCGAGACGCCGAGCAACCCGCTGCTCGGCGTCGCCGACATCGCCGCCCTCGCGGCCGTCGCGCACGACGCGGGCGCGCTGTTGGTGGTCGACAACACCTTCGCCTCGCCCTACCTCCAGCAGCCGCTGACCCTGGGCGCGGACATCGTGGTGCACTCCACGACGAAGTACATGGGCGGCCACTCCGACGTGATCGGCGGCGCGCTCGTGGTCAAGGACGCCGGCCTGGCCGCCGAGTTGGCGTTCCACCAGAACGCGATGGGCGCCGTGCCCGCGCCGTTCGACGCATGGCTGACGCTGCGCGGGCTCAAGACGCTGGGCGTGCGGATGGACCGGCACTGCGCCAACGCGGAGCGGGTCGTGGACCTGCTCTCGCGGCACCCGCGCGTGGCCGAGGTGATGTATCCCGGGCTGCCGGGACACCCGGGCCACGATGTCGCGGTCAAGCAGATGAAGGCGTTCGGCGGCATGGTGTCGTTCCGGGTGAACGGCGGCGAGGAGGCCGCGGTCAAGGTGTGCAACCGGACCGAACTCTTCATCCTGGGCGAATCCCTCGGCGGCGTCGAGTCGTTGATCGAGCACCCGGGCCGGATGACGCACGCCTCGGCGGCGGGCTCACCGCTGGAGGTCCCGGGCGACCTGGTGCGGTTGTCGGTGGGCATCGAATCCGCCGACGACCTGCTGGCCGACCTGGAACGCGCCCTCGGCTGAGGCCCGGTGCCCGGCGTCGGTGCCGGGTCCCGAGCGCCGGGGGCCGGTCGGCCCACCCGGCGCTCGGGACCCGCCGACTTCCGCCGGCACCGGCCCTATCGCGCCCCGTCCGTACAACCCGCGCAGGCCGCGACCAGGTTGCCCGCCTCGTCGTAGACGGTGATCGAGACCGGGGTCCCGCCGGTGAAGGCCCACAGGTAGGCCACCCCGGGCAGGTCCGCAGGGCGCTCCAGGCGCATCCGTCGGGCACCCGCGGCGTCGTGGAGTTCGCCCCGCAGCGCCGGGGCGGTCGTACCGCGCCCGATCAGGACGGCGACCACCAACCGCTGTCCGGCGGGCGCGTACCGGCCCGAAGGCATGATCGCCGTGTCCAGCCGCCCCGGGGTGGGCAGGAAGCGACACCGCGCCTCCTCCGGCTCGGCCGCGCCGCCCAGGCACCAGGACGACTCGCCCTCGGGGCCGCTGTCGCCGATCCACGCCGACGCGCCGAAGCCGACGTCGGTACGCAGATCCGACGACTCGCTCCGGTCCACCGGCCACAGCGGTGTGGGATCCGGCGGCGCCGGCGGCAGGCCGCCCCCGCCGCCGCTGCCCGGGACGGCCAGCCACAGACCGCCGGCCGCCGCGCCGGCCAGTACGACCGAGCCGAACACGTGGCGCAGCCTGCGCAGCGCCGCCCGTCGCCGCACCCGCCGGGCCAGGTTCGGCGGCAGCGGCCGATACGGGAACTCCGGCGGCTCGGGCACCTCCTCCGCGTCCGCCGCGCCCGGCGGCGACACGGTCACGCTCATCGGTACGCCTCCGAGCCCGCGGCGAGATCCGTCGCCTCCCGCACCCCGACCCGCGCCGCGCGGACCAGCCCGCCGCCGGCCAGGACCTGCGCCATCCCGCGTCGCCACGCCCCGGACACCGTCTCCACCGGCAGCCCCATCGCCTCGGCCGCGTCGTACTCGTCCAACCGCGCGTAAAGCCGCAACACCACCGCGGCCCGCTCCATCCGGCCGAGCCGGTCCAGCGTCGTGAACGGCTCGCCCGCGTCCGGGAGTTCGTGGTCGTGCCCGCGCGGCCCCGGACGCCACGGATCCAGGTAGCCGGCCATCAGCGCCCGCCACGCGGTGCGTACCGGATCCTGGCTCGGCAGTCGGCTCCACTTCAGACAGGTATGCGCCAGCGCCCGCTCGACCCGGCGTTCCGCACGTTGTTGGTCACCGGTGAGCAGATCCGCGGCGTGCAGCAACTGCGTGCCGACCGTATGGACGAAAACCTCGAACTCGCGAGCGTCGCGCTTGTGCACGGTGCCTCCCGCAGGTCTGCCGAGCGGATGCCCTCGGGCCCGGCTCGGTGCCGTCGCCGCTCTGTCTGTGCTGCTGCCCCACACCTGTCCGGGTAGTCGCGGGCCGCGACATATCGCCCCTCGATACCGCATCCCCGTCACCGGGCCCGCACTCCGGCAACGGCGGCAAAACACCCCGTTGTGGCCACGGTAAAACCCTCGGCGGCATTGCGGGGTGGAATCGTCCGGTCGGGGCCCGGTGATCCCGGTCCGCGCAATATCCTCGGGGGCATCACATCGGATCGACGAACGAGCGGCGATGACACCGGAACAGGACCCGATCGACCCCACCGGCTCTGCGGACCCGCTCTACGACCGCCTGCAGCACGAGGTGGCCCTCTTCGCGCGGCGCGCCGAACAGACCCGTCTCGGCGCCGTCGGCGAACTGCGCAACTCGATGGACCGCGCGGCCTACCTACTGCTCGGCCGGTTGGAGGCGGGCGGCCCGATGGGCGTCAAGGCCCTCGCGCAGGCGATGACGATCGACTCGTCCACGGTGACCCGCCAGGTCACCCCGCTGGTCGAACAGGGCCTGGTCGACCGGGTCCCCAACCCGGACGACGGCCGCGCGGTCCTCCTCGAACTCTCCACCGAGGGCCGCGACCGCCTCCACCAGGTCCGCAACGCCCGCCAACGCCTGATGGCCGAAATCTGCGAAGGCTGGAGCCTGGACGACCGCGAACGCTTCACCACCCTCCTCACCAGATTCAACGCCTCCATGGAACGCCGCCAATCCCGCACCACATCGGAGTCGTGACCGCGCCCTCCACGCGGCCTCGACGCGATGACCGTGCCCTCGTGACGCGGGACATGCCGGCCGAGAGCCGGCCGGCGGCCACGTCGACCGAGCCGGCCATCGGCCCGGCGGCGGGCGAAGTCCGGGACCGGGCCTTCCCGAAGGCGGGCGCCTCAGGAGCCGTACGGTCAAGGCCACTGCGCCCTTCTCCATGAAGATCGATCTCACGGCCCTGTAAGGCACTACGGGGAATCCCGTCGGCCGATCAGCCACCGACGCGGTCACCGTGGGCGGCGGGGCCGCGAGTGGCCCTGCGCCTGTCGGGCAACACGGCACCCGGCGCGGGGGCGGGGGTGGTTGGTGCGACACTCGGCGTATGAGCAGCCCTGCCTCGGACGTGGTGAATCTCCACGACATCCGCCTTGCGCGGAAGATGTTGGAAAGTGTCGTCCGCGAGACGCCGATGCGGTCCTGTCGGGCGCTGACCGATCGTGTCGGCACACCCGTCCATCTCAAGTGCGAGAACCTCCAGCGCACCGGGTCGTTCAAGATTCGCGGCGCCTACGTGCGGATCGCGGGACTGTCCGAGGCCGAGCGGGCCCGGGGCGTGGTCGCCGCCAGCGCCGGCAACCACGCGCAGGGCGTCGCGCTCGCGGCCCGCACCCTCGGTGTCGCGTCCACCGTGTTCATGCCGGCCGGCGCGCCGCTGCCCAAGGTCGCCGCGACCCGCTCCTACGGCGCCGAGGTGATCCTCGGCGGGGACAACGTCGAACACGCGCTGGCCGCCGCGCGCGCCCACGCGGACGAGACCGGCGCGGTGTTCATCCACCCGTTCGACCACCGCGACGTGGTGGCCGGCCAGGGCACCGTGGGCCTGGAGATCCTGGAGCAGTGCCCCGAGGTCAAGACCATCCTCGTGGGCACCGGCGGCGGCGGCCTGCTGGCCGGAATCTCCGTGGCCGTCAAGGCACTTCGCCCCGACGTCAAGGTGATCGGCGTACAGGCCGCCTCCGCCGCCGCCTATCCGCCCTCGCTCGCCGCCGGCGCCCCCGTGTCGCTGCCCTCGTTCGGCACGATGGCCGACGGGATCGCGGTCGGCCGCCCCGGCGAGGTGCCCTTCGCGCTGATCCGCGAGTACACCGACGCGATCCGGACCGTCGGCGAGGAGTCCCTGTCCCAGGCGCTGCTGCTGTGCATGGAGCGGGCCAAGCTGGTGGTCGAACCGGCCGGCGCCGCGTCGGTGGCGGCGCTGCTCGAGGTCGGCGAGCCGATCGAGGGCCCGGTGGTCGCGGTGTTGTCCGGGGGCAACGTGGACCCGCTGCTGATGTTGCGGGTATTGCGGCACGGCCTGGCCTCGGCCGGCCGCTACCTCTCGCTGCGCGTGCGGATCCCCGACAGCCCGGGCGCGCTGGCCACCCTGCTCGGCCGGTTGGCGGAGACCGACGCCAACATTGCGGCGGTGTCGCACGTACGCACCGACGCCACGCTGCGCGTCGGCGAGGCGGACGTGGACCTGCAACTGGAGACCAAGGGCCGCAGCCACTGCGCGGCCGTGGTGGAGGCGCTGTACGGCGCGGGGTACACGGTCAGCAAGAGCTGACCGCTGGGTAGGGACAGGCCGAAGCCGCCTCCGGGCACGACGCCCCCGACGGCCGAACCGGCATGCCCGCGCCCCCTCCCGGCGTGCGGGCGCGGCGATTGTCGGTGCCATGTGCTTGGCTCGACGCACGAGCCATGCCCGCCCACGGAGGACGCGGCCGTGCGGGACCGGGTCGGCCGCACGGAGTCGCGCCGCCGGTGAAATGCGGTCGCACACTCACCGCGTCCGGGCGCATGGTGGAGATCCCAATCGATCCATCCGACCGCGGCCCCACCCCCTGCCCCACCCGCACGAGGAGTGATCCACCGACATGCAGGAAGCGATCGTCGCCGAAGGTCTCGTGAAGACCTTCGGCTCGGTCCGAGCACTCGACGGCGTGGACGTGAGTGTGCCCACCGGCACCGTCCTCGGTCTGCTCGGCCCGAACGGCGCAGGCAAGACGACATGCGTACGCGTACTGACCACACTGCTCAAACCCGACTCGGGGCGAGCCGTGGTGGCCGGTCACGACGTGCTCAAGAACCCCAACGAGGTCCGCCGCTCGATCGGTTTGTCCGGGCAGTTCGCCGCCGTGGACGAATACCTGACCGGCCGGGAGAACCTGCGGATGGTCGGCGAGTTGTACCAGCTGAGCGGGCGCGAGGCCAAGCGTCGCGCCGACGAGTTGTTGGCCCAGTTCGACCTGGCCGACGCGGGCGATCGGCCCGCCAAGACCTATTCCGGCGGGATGCGCCGCAGGCTCGACCTGGCGGCGGCCCTGGTGGTCAGCCCGCCGGTGATGTTCATGGACGAGCCGACCACCGGCCTCGACCCGCGCAACCGCATGGCGCTGTGGCGGGTGATCGAGAACCTGGTCTCCGACGGCACCACGCTGCTGCTGACCACGCAGTATCTGGAGGAGGCCGACCACCTCGCGCACGACATCGCGGTGGTCGACCACGGCAAGGTGATCGCGCGCGGCACGGCCGACGAGCTCAAGGCCAGGGTCGGCGGCGAGCGGGTTGAGGTGGTCGTGCACGACGAGGAACGACTGACCGAAGCCACCGAGATGCTGGCCGGGTTCGGCAAGGGCGAGCTGGGTGTGGTCAAGCTCCAGCGCAGGATCACCGTCCCGGTCATAGGCGGCGCCAAACTGCTCGCCGAGGTCATCCGCGAACTGGACGCGCGCGGCATCGAGATCGACGACATCGGGCTGCGTCGACCCACCCTCGACGACGTGTTCATCACCCTCACGGGACACGCGATGGAAACCGAGGACGGCAACACCGACGACGCAGACGGCGAGGCGGACACGGACGAGAACGAGGCCGGTCCGCAGCGCGGTCGCGGCAAGGCGGTGAAGAGCTGATGGCCGGGCCGACCAAGGCGTTCGGAGAGGGGTGCGTCGCATGAGCATGGTGGCCGATTCCTGGGTCATCGCGCGCAGGAATCTGATCCGGATGACCCGGATTCCCGAGATGGTCCTGTTCGGGATCATCCAACCGGTGATGTTCGTGGTGTTGTTCACGTACGTCTTCGGCGGCTCGATGAAGATCGGCGATACCACCGACCCGGACGTCTACAAGGACTTCCTGATGCCGGGCATCTTTGCGCAGACCGTCACCTTCGCCACGGCGGGATCCGCGGCCGGCATCGCGGACGACGCGCAGAAGGGGCTGATGGACCGGTTCCGGTCGTTGCCGATGGCGCGTGGTGCCGTACTGACCGGCCGCACCGTCGCCGACCTCGTGCAGACGGCCCTGACGCTGGTCATCCTCGCGGCCGTCGCACTGCTCGTGGGTTGGCGGACCGGCACGGCCGAGTCGACCAACGCCGCGCGCATCCTGGCGGGTTTCGGCCTGCTGCTCCTTCTGGGCTACGCGTTCACCTGGATCGGCGCGCTGATCGGTCTGTCGGTGCGTACCCCGGAGGCGGCGACCTCGGGCGGGATCATCTGGCTGTTCCCGGTCACGTTCATCTCGAACGCCTTCGTGGATTCGTCGCAGATGACGCCCTGGGTGCGACACATCGCCGACTGGAACCCGTTCAGCGCCACGGTGCAGGCCGCGCGGGTGTTGTTCGGCTCGCCGGGTGTCGTGCAGTCCGACGCCTGGCCGATGCAGCACCCGGTGTGGGCCTCGCTGCTGTGGTCCGTGGTGATCGTCGCGCTGTTTCGCACGCTGGCGGTGCGCAAGTACCGGTCCGCGGTCTCCTGACCCGAGGGCCGCGCACCGCACATCCTCGAAAAACACGGCCGGCCCGGCCCCCCGCGCGGGGGGCCGGGCCGTGTCGCGTCGGTGCTCAGCCCCGGTAGGGCTTGGCGTCCACGACCTCGACACTGGTGGTCTTGCCGTTCGGCAGCGCGAAGGTGGCCTGGTGGCCGATGGTCTTGCCATTGATCGCCTTGCCCAGCGGGGACTGGGGCGAGTAGACCTCGATGTCGGTCACGGCGTCCTCGCGCGAGCCGAGCAGGAAGGTGGTGGGGTCGTCCTTGTCGCCGTCGAAGACGACGGTCACGACCATGCCGGGCTCGACGACGCCGTCGTCCGCGGGCGCCTCGCCGACCTTGGCGTTCTGGAGCAGGCCGATGAGCTGGCGAATGCGCAACTCCTGCTTGCCCTGCTCCTCCTTGGCCGCGTGGTAGCCCGCGTTCTCCTTGAGGTCGCCTTCCTGGCGGGCCTCTTCGATCTTCACGGCGATCTCGGCACGGCCGGGACCCGACAGGTCTTCCAGCTCGGCCTTCAGCCGGTCGTACGCCTCCTGGGTGAGCCAGGTGACGCTTTCGCTGGTCTGGGTCACGGGGTGCTCCTCGTAGGTTTGCGACGGGGGTGCGTACACGGTGCGTACGAAATACACGGTGCGTACGAAAGAGGTACACGCGACCCCCGCGCCGCCCGGGCGGGCCCCGGCGGCGGAGGGGGTCACATATACCAGCGCCCCCTCACCGTCCGCGGTGTGAACACCTCGGGTCGTGAGGGGACGAAGCTTCGAGAGTAACAATCTCCCGCCGTCCGGGGCAGTCACCCGAGTCCGGGTGACATGCGACACCGGCGGGTGCGGCGGCAACGCCGTTGGCCGCGGTACGGTGCGGCGGGGGCCGCGTCAATCAACCGACGGTGTGACAGTTCTCCAGCTCGGCGGTGTTCGGCTTGCCCGCCGTCTGCAACGTCTCGGTGCGCTCGATGTGCTTCTCGCCCTTGGCGAACCGCAGTTCGCGGCGACCGACCTCGGCGCCGTCGCGATCGCGCGAGCGCAATACGCAGACGGCTTCCTTGTCGGCGTCCTTGCGGATCTCGACCCGGGCCTCCACCGAGGAATCCGAGGTCACCCGAAAGCTCGGAATAGACCCGCGCACGCCGGGGTTCGCCACATCGAGGCCGATCCACACCGTCCCGGCCACGAGCACGACCATGAAGACCGCGAACGCGATCCGCAGTTTGCGATCGCTTCGGGTGGCGCCCTTGCCGTAACGGGTGACGGGCGTTGCGCTCACCGGGTCTCCTGCGGGACGGGCCCGGGTTTGCGCCCGGGCGAGATCTATCGGCCACTATATGTCGGGTGCAAGAGCGGCCCTCTACAGGTCCCGGCGGTTCACCCGGCGGCTGGGACACGGGGCACGGATGAGGAGCGACGTTCCGGTGAGTGACGATCGACTGAGGCTGATGGCGGTGCACGCGCACCCCGACGACGAGTCGAGCAAGGGCGCGGCCACGATGGCTCGCTATGTCGCCGAGGGGGCCGAGGTCCTCGTCGCGACCTGTACCGGCGGCGAACGCGGCTCGGTACTGAACCCCGCCCTCCAGGGCGACCCGGAGATCGAGGCGAACATCCACGAGGTGCGCCGCAAGGAGATGGACGCGGCCCGCGAGATCCTGGGCGTGGAGCAGGCCTGGCTGGGCTGGGAGGACTCGGGACTGCCCGAGGGCGACCCGCTGCCGCCGCTCCCGGAGGGCTGCTTCGCGCTCCTCGACGTGGACAAGGCGGCCGAGCCGCTGGTCCGGCTGATCCGCGAGTTCCGCCCGCACGTGATCACCACGTACGACGAGAACGGCGGCTACCCGCACCCGGACCACATCCAGACGCACAAGATCACCATGGTGGCGTTCGACGCCGCAGGCGACCCGGACGCCTACCCGGGCGCCGGCGAGCCGTGGCAGCCGCTGAAGCTGTACTACAACCAGGGCATCTCCCGGGCGCGGATCGAGGCGCTGCACGAGGGCATGCAAAAGCGCGGCCTGGAGTCCCCCTACGGCGAATGGCTGGAGCGCTGGGGCGACCGGGACGAGCGCGACATCACCACGCGCGTGCCGTGCGCCGACTGGTTCGAGACCCGGGACCGGGCGCTGATCGCGCACGCCACCCAGGTGGACCCGGACGGCTTCTGGTTCCGCGTGCCGATCTCGGTGCAGCGCGAGGTGTGGCCTACGGAGGACTACGAGCTGGTGCGGTCGCTGGTGGACACCGACCTGCCCGAGGACGACCTGTTCGCTGGTGTGCGGGTGGGTGTGCGCCGGTAGGCGGCGGCGATCGATACGCGCGAGGGCCCGGGAGCGACTTTCCGGGCCCTCGGTGCATACGTTCCGGCGATCGGATGTCACTCTTGACACCGAGGGGTTCCGATCCAGGAGGTAGTTCGTCATGTCGCTCGCGGTCCAGCTCGCGGTCGAGGAAAGCAAGGTCACGCCCGGCCTGCTCGGATTCGTCGTGGTCGCGTTCCTGGCGGTCGCCACGTGGCTGCTGCTGAAGTCGATGAACACGCGGCTCAAGCGGGTGGACTTCGACGAGAGCGGCAAGCCGGCCGAGAGCCGCGAGCCCGCCGAAGCGGACGCGGCACAGCCGACCGACGCGGCGCAGAAGAAGGAAGACAACGGCGCGCCCGTCGCCTGAGCGGTCCCCCGCGCGGCGGCCCTGCGAGGATGGCGCCATGCCGAATCGTCTCGTCGGGTCCACGTCGCCCTACCTGTTGCAGCACGCCGACAATCCCGTCGACTGGTGGCCGTGGGGTGAGGAGGCGTTCGCGGAGGCGCGTCGCCGGGATGTGCCGATCCTGCTCAGCGTCGGGTACAGCGCCTGCCACTGGTGTCATGTGATGGCCCACGAGTCGTTCGAGGACGAGGCCACCGCCGCGATCGTCAACGCCGACTTCGTGGCGATCAAGGTCGACCGCGAGGAACGCCCGGACGTGGACGCGGTCTACATGGAGGCCACGGTCGCGTTGAACGGCGGCCAGGGCGGCTGGCCGATGACGGTGTTCGCCACCCCCGACGGCGAGCCGTTCCACTGCGGCACCTACTACCCGAACGCGGCCCGCCACGGCATGCCCTCGTTCCGCCAACTGCTGCACGCGGTCAAGGTCGCCTGGAAGGACCGCAACGACGAGGTGCGCCGCACCGGCACCCAGATCGCCGCCTCCCTGGCCGCCCCCCGCGCGTTGTACACCGACGGCGCGGCGCCGACCGCCGAGGAGTTGGACGCGGCGCTGACCCTGCTCGCGCACGACTACGACACCGCGCACGGCGGCTTCGGCCACGCGCCCAAGTTCCCGCCGTCGATGGTGCTCGAATTCCTGCTGCGCCACCACGCCAGGACCGAGTCCGAGGCGGCCCTGGGCATCGTCCAGGAGACCTGCGAGGCGATGGCTCGCGGCGGCCTCTACGACCAGCTCGGCGGCGGCTTCGCGCGCTACTCGGTGGACGAGGCGTGGGTGGTGCCGCACTTCGAGAAGATGCTCTACGACAACGCCCAGTTGATTCGGGTCTACACCCACCTGTGGCGGGCCACGGGCAGCGAGTTCGCCCGCCGGATCGCGTTGCAGACCGCCGACTTCGTGGTGCGCGAACTGCGCACTCCCGAGGGCGCGTTCGCCTCCGCGCTGGACGCGGACAGCGCGGATGCCGAGGGCCACTCCGTGGAGGGCGCGTTCTACGTGTGGACTCCGGCCGAGCTGGTCGAGGTGCTGGGCGCCGAGGACGGCGCGTGGGCCGCCGACGTGTTCGGGGTGACCGAGGAGGGCACCTTCGAGCACGGGCGGTCGGTGCTGCGACTGGCCGACGACCCCGAGGACTTCGAGCGGCTGACCGACGTGCGGGCGAGGTTGCTGGCCGCGCGCGGGAAGCGGGAGCGGCCGGGGCGCGACGACAAGGTCGTGGCCGCGTGGAACGGGCTCACCATCGCCGCGCTGGCCGAGGCCGGCACCCTGTTCTCCCGCCCGGACCTGCTCGACGCCGCGCTCGCGGCGGCCGACCTGCTGGTCGCGGTGCACCTGGGCGGCGACGAGGACGACGAGCTGGGCGACCGGCTGGTACGCACCTCGCGCGACGGCCGGCCCGGGCCGAACGCCGGGGTCCTGGAGGACTACGCGGACGTGGCCGAGGGGTTCCTGGCGCTGTACGCGGTGACCGCCGACGACGCGTGGCTGACCTTCGCCGGGGTGCTCGTGGACGTGATACTGGGGCACTTCGTGGACGAGGACGGCGCGCTGTACGACACCGCCGACGACGCGGAGGAGCTGTTCCGCCGCCCGCAGGACCCCACCGACGGGGTCACCCCCTCGGGCTGGACCGGCGCGGCCGGCGCCCTGCTCGGCTACGCGGCGTATCTGGGCTCGGCCGAACACCGCGAGGCCGCCGGACGCGCGCTCGGCGTGGTCCGGGTGCTGGCGACCCAGACGCCGCGCGGGATCGGCTGGGGCCTGGCGGTCGCCGAGGCGTGGCTGGACGGCCCGCGCGAGATCGCCGTGGTCGGCCCGCGCGACGACGACGCGACCTGGGCGCTCTACCTGACCGCGCTGATGACCACCGCGCCCGGCGCCGTGGTCGCGATGGGCGACCCGGCCGAGGACCCGCCGGTGCCGCTGCTGCGCGACCGCACGCCGGTGGGCGGCAGGCCGGCGGCGTACGTGTGCCGGCACTTCACCTGCGACGCCCCGGTGACCGACCCGGAGCAGCTGGCCGAACAGATCCTGGCCAAGGCGGTCGCCCGAGCCTGAACGCACCCGCCTGAACCCACCCGTCCGGGCCCGACCACCGGGCCCGGGCCCGGGTCCGCCCCGTCACGGCCCCTCCCGCAACCCCGCCTCCAGGATCCCCAGCGCCCGGTCCACCAGCACCGCCGGATCCCCGACGCAGCCGCCCTCCGCCCAGGTCAAGATCGCGTCCGCCATCGCCGCGTTGATCGAGGAGACGGCCACCCGGAGGTCGAAGTCCTGCGCCGAGCGCCCGGTCCGGGCGGCGTACGTCTCGGCCATCAGCCGCCACGTCTCGATCTGCTGTTCGTAGCTGCGCCGCCGCAGCGCCGGCACGCCGACCACGAGCGACATCCGGGTGATCATCTCCTCGCCCTCCTCGCGCATGATCCGCTGCAGCGCGTCCACCACGCCGGTGCGCACGATCCGGATCAGGCTGGTGCCCTCGGGGGCGCTGCGCAGGATCTCCACGAGCATCGGGTCGTACTCGTCGGTGAGCACGACGTCTTCCTTGCTCGGGAAGTAGCGGAAGAAGGTGCTCGGCGAGATCTCCGCGGCCTCGGCGATCTGGTCCACGGTGGTCGCGTCGTAGCCGTGCTCGCGAAAGAGCCGATAGGCCTCGCGACGGATCGCCCGCCGGGTCTTGATCTTCTTGCGCTCGCGCAGCCCCGCAGGAGCGACGGGCAGGTCAGGGATGGAGGACTCCTTCGCGGTCATGCTCCGATTCTCCCGGTCCGGCCGCACCGTCTGCTCCCGGTCCGCCCGCGCCGTCCGTCGGCGCCGGGGGCGTCGCGGCGCGGCGGGGCAGGAAGACCGCCACCGCCGCGGCCAGGACCAGGGCGGTGACGCCGCAGATCAGCAGGCTCAGGTCCATGCCGTGCACGAACGCGTCGCGGGCCGAGTCGAGCAGCGCCGGGTCGGCGCCGTGGCCGGCCACCTTCGCCGCGCCGCCGATCGACTCGCGCGCGGTGTCGGCGACCGGGTCGGCACGCCCGCCCGTGTCGATCCGGTCCACGTAGGTCGACGCGAGCACGCTGCCCAGGATGGCCACCCCGAGCGCGCCCGCGACCTGGCGCAGCGTCTGCACCAGGGCCGACCCCATCCCGGCCCGCTCCGGCGCGACGCCCGCCATCACCGCGTCCATCGCGGGCACCAGGGACAACCCCAGGCCCATCCCCGTCAACACCAGCCAGCATGCCGTCCACCCGTAGCCGTCGTCGGCCGAGCCGGTCGCGCCCAGCAGCAGTCCGCAGCCGAGCAGGAACATCCCGCCGGGGATGACCACCTTGTAGCCGAGGCGCGGCGCGACCTTGTCGCTCGCCAGCGCGGTCACGAACAGCCCGCCGAGCAGCGGCAACAGCCGCAGACCGGTGCCCAGCGCACTGCTTCCGTCGACGCCCTGGAACCGCTGCGGGACCAGGAACAACACCCCCGACATGGCGAAGGACGGCACCAGCGCGGAGATCGTGGCCCACAGGAAGTTGCGGTCGCGGAAGAGCCCGAAGTCGATCATCGGCCGCCGGGCCCGGCTCTCGCGCACCGCCACGCTCGCCGCGAGCAGGGCCGCCGCGCCGAACAGGGTGAGCACCCGCGCGTCGCCCCAGCCCCACTCGGGTGCCTCGATCACCGCGAAGATCAGCGTGGTCAGCGTGGCGGTCACCAGGACCGTGACCGCGACGTCCACCCGGGGCGCGTCGGCGGAGCGCGAGACCGGCAACAGGAACCCGCAGACCAGCAGGGCGAGCCCGACCATCGGGATGTTGATCAGGAACACCGAGCCCCACCAGAAGTGCTCCAGGAGCAGCCCGCCCAGGATCGGTCCGAGCGGGATGCCCAGCGCGGTGCTCGCGGCCCAGATCGAGATCGCCCGGCCACGCTCGGCGGCGGGGAAGAGCGAGGGCAGGATGGACAACGACAGCGGCATGATGAACGCCCCGCCGACGCCCATCAGCGCGCGGGCCGCGATCACCCCCTCGACCGAGCCGACGAGCGCGCCGACCACCGAGCCGACGCCGAACACGGCGAGCCCGACCAGCAGGAAGCGTCGCCGGCCGTAGCGGTCGCCGATCAGCCCGGCCGGGAGCATCAGCGCCGCGAACACCACGATGTAGGAGTCGGCGATCCACTGGAGGTCGCCCGTGCTCGCGCCCAATCGATCGCTCATCGTCGGCATCGCCACGTTGATGATCGTGGTGTCCAGGCCGACCACCAGAAGGCCGACCACCAGCGCCCCCAACGCCCACCACCGCCTGGGATCCGGCGGCCCCTCGGCCTCGGTCGTGCGGGTCGACTCACCGGTCGTCGCTTCCATGACAGCTACCTCCTATTGAGTGTTTCTACTTTATGACAGTAGCTCTCAAAAGTCAGTGGCAGTCACTTTCCTCGGCAAAGGGCAGCCCAAGCTCGGGGGAAAATCCGGAAAAGCCCGAAGGCCCGCAACTCCCGGGGGAGTTGCGGGCCTTCGGGCCGACGGGTGTGGGTCGGGTCAGCGCAGCGCGACCAGCGCGACGGCGATGAAGTGGCTCGCGAACGCGAGCAGTGTGAAGGCGTGGAAGACCTCGTGGAAGCCGAACCACTGCGGCGACGGGTTGGGCCGCTTGATCCCGTAGACCACCGCGCCGAGGCTGTAGAGCACACCGCCGACGATCACCAGGACCACCACCGCGACGCCGCCCTCGCGCATGAACTCGGGCAGGTAGAACACCGCCGCCCAGCCCAGCACGACATAGATCGGGGTGTAGAGCCAGCGGGGCGCGCCGATCCAAAAGACCCGGAAACCAATGCCGGCGAGTGCCCCGATCCACACCGCCCAGAGCAGTATTTGGTCGCTTTTGCCCAGCAATAGGATGGTCAACGGGGTGTAGGTGCCCGCGATGATCAAGAAGATGTTGGCGTGGTCGAGCCGCCGCAACACCGCCTCGCCGCGCGGTCCCCAGTTGCCGCGGTGGTACACCCCGGAGGTGCCGAAGAGCATCGCCGCGGTCAGTGCGAACACGCCGCACGCGACGCGGGATTTGGCGTCGTCGGCCAGTGCGACCAGGACTATGCCCGCGGCCACCGCCAGCGGAAAGGTGCCCGCGTGGATCCATCCGCGGAGCCTGGGTTTGATGGGCGACAAGGGCGCCGTGAAGCCATGTGCGTCCACACTCATGGCCCGAGTGTACTTACGGCGACGTAGGTTACCGGTAAGTACGGAGTGAGACGCATCACGGGAGATCTTGTCCCGGAGGGGCGCGAAAGCGCACGTCTTTGGGGTTTTCGGTCCGGGACGGGGCACAACTTCCAGGTGGGGGCCCGATCCCGGACGGTTCCGTGTTCGACCGACCGGATAAAATCCCCGCAACCCTCAACCCGACGCCTGGGACTCGCCGTCCCGGGCGCGAAATGGAGCGATCGTGGCCAACGAGGTCCCGACGAAACACAGGCAGCTGCTCGACTGGGTGAGCGAGATCGCCCGGCTGACCCAGCCCGACCGAATCGAATGGTGTGACGGTTCGGAAGAGGAGTACCAGCGCCTCGCCGACCTCCTCGTCGAGAAGGGCACCTTCCGCAAGCTCGACGAGAACAAGCGCCCCAACAGCTACTACGCGACGTCCGACCCTCGGGACGTCGCGCGTGTCGAGGACCGGACCTTCATCTGCTCCGAAAAGGAGGAGGACGCGGGTCCGACCAACAACTGGATAGCCCCGGCCGAGATGCGCACCAAGCTCGACGGGCTGTTCGCCGGTTCGATGCGTGGTCGCACGATGTACGTGGTGCCCTTCTGCATGGGTCCGGTCGGCTCGCCACTGGCCGCCTACGGCGTCGAGATCACCGACTCCGCCTACGTCGCGGTGTCGATGCGCACGATGACTCGCATGGGGCAGGCGGTCCTGGACTACCTGGGTACCGACGGCGAGTTCGTCAAGGCCGTGCACACCGTCGGGGCACCGCTCGCCGAGGGCGAGGCGGACGTGCCGTGGCCGTGCAACACCGAGAAGTACATCACGCACTTCCCCGAGGACCGGGAGATCTGGTCCTTCGGCTCGGGCTACGGTGGCAACGCCCTGCTCGGCAAGAAGTGCTACGCGCTCCGGATCGCGTCGGTCATGGCGCGCGACGAGGGCTGGATGGCCGAGCACATGCTGATCCTGAAGCTCACGCCTCCCTCGGGCGCCGAGCCGAAGTTCATCGCCGCGGCCTTCCCCTCGGCGTGTGGCAAGACCAACCTCGCGATGCTCCAGCCGACCATTCCGGGCTGGACCGTGGAGACCGTCGGCGACGACATCGCGTGGATGCGGTTCGGCGAGGACGGCCGGCTCTACGCGATCAACCCCGAGGCGGGCTTCTTCGGGGTCGCGCCGGGCACCGGCGAGCACACCAACGCCAACGCGATGAAGACCATGTGGGGCAACTCGGTCTTCACCAACGTCGCGCTCACCGACGACAACGACGTCTGGTGGGAGGGTATGACGGAGGAGCCGCCGGCCCACCTGATCGACTGGAAGGGCAACGACTGGACGCCCGAGTCGGACACCCCCGCCGCCCACCCCAACGCGCGCTTCACCGTCCCGGCCGCCCAGTGC
This sequence comes from Embleya sp. NPDC059237, assembly GCF_042754105.1. Classification (NCBI taxonomy): domain Bacteria; kingdom Bacillati; phylum Actinomycetota; class Actinomycetes; order Kitasatosporales; family Streptomycetaceae; genus Embleya; species Embleya sp. NPDC059237. The sequence continues at coordinate 560,047 of NZ_JBHZAE010000003.1, forward strand.
CCGACGATCGCGCCGGAGTGGGAGGACCCGAAGGGCGTGCCGATCTCGGCGATCCTCTTCGGTGGCCGCCGGGCCAGCGCGGTGCCGCTGGTGACCGAGTCCTTCGACTGGCAGCACGGCGTCTTCCTCGGCGCGAACGTCGCCTCGGAGAAGACCGCCGCCGCCGAGGGCACGGTCGGCGAGCTGCGCCGCGACCCGTTCGCGATGTTGCCGTTCTGCGGCTACAACATGGGCGACTACATGGCGCACTGGCTGGACATAGGCCAGGCCACCTCGGCCGACAAGCTGCCGAAGATCTACTACGTGAACTGGTTCCGCAAGGACGCGGACGGCAAGTTCGTGTGGCCGGGCTTCGGCGAGAACAGCCGGGTGCTCAAGTGGATCGTCGAGCGCCTGGAAGGGATCGCCGGCGGCGTGGACACCCCGATCGGCGTACTGCCCACGCGCGAATCGCTGGACCTCAAGGGTCTGGACCTGAGCGACGCGGAGCTGGACCTGCTGCTGAGCGTGGACCGGGAGATCTGGAAGCAGGAGGCCGCACTGGTCCCCGAGCACCTGGAGAAGTTCGGCACCCACACCCCGCAGGGTCTGTGGGACGAGTACAACAAGCTGGTCGCGCGACTCGACGGCTGAGCCGTCCCTGCGCCGACATCGAGCGGACGGTACGCCGACGGTTGAGCTGACTCGACGTCAAAATACCGGTACGCTCCGGGCCCGGCGGGATCTCCTCCCGCCGGGCCCTCGGCGTTTCGACCGGTTCCTTCCCCGGCCGGGACCCGGTCGGCCCCGAAGCGCGTGTCGTGGCGCGACACGCCGATCGCGGGCCGACCTTCACCGCATCTTCACGCCTGTCCTCCGCTGCGTGAGATCGAGCGGGCGTCGGACGGGAGTAGGGTTTTCGGCGCGGGTGATCACGGACGGAGGAGCAGGTGGACATGGGCCTGCGGGACCTCGCATACGGCGCGTACGGCAAGCGCATCGAGGCGTCGCTCGACCGTACGGTGATACCGCGTCACGTCGGCGTCATCCTCGACGGCAACCGCCGTTGGGCGAAGGCGTACGGCGAGCAGGTAGCCGAGGGGCACCGCAAGGGCGCCGACAAGATCCACGAGCTGCTCACCTGGTGCGAAGAGGTCGGCGTCGAGGTGGTCACTCTGTGGCTGCTGTCCACCGACAACCTCAACCGGCCGCCCGACGAGCTGGCCGACCTGATGGTGATCATCGAGAACGCGGTCACCGACCTGGCCGCCGCGCGGCGCTGGCGGGTGCACCCGGTGGGCGCGCTCGACCTGCTGCCCGAACACACGCGCGATGTGCTGAAACGATCCGAGGCCGAGACCGCCGACCTGACCGGCGTCTTCGTCAACGTCGCGGTCGGCTACGGCGGTCGCCACGAGATCGCCGACGCGGTGCGCTCGCTGCTGGTCGAGCACGCCGGCAAGGGCACCTCGATCGAGGAGTTGGCCGAGGTGCTCGACGTCGAGCACATCGCGGAGCACCTGTACACGCGCGGGCAGCCCGATCCGGACCTGGTCATCCGAACCTCGGGTGAACAGCGGTTGTCCGGCTTCCTGTTGTGGCAGAGTGCGCATTCGGAGTTCTACTTCTGCGAGGCCTTCTGGCCGGACTTCCGAAAAGTCGACTTTCTCCGGGCGTTGCGCGACTACTCCGCCCGCCATCGCCGCTACGGGGCCTGACGCCTCGTCACCGGGCTTGTCGGAGCCAGGGGTTCCACCGGTGTGTGATCATCCGGTTTGTGTTGGACCCCCCGCGGCCGGGCATAACCCCGTCGGGCCGGCGCACATCATGTGGGCCGGTGCGATATGTGGGTGACACCCCGTCACCTGCCCGGGAGGCCCTTCCGTGCACTTCAAGCTCCACTGTTCACGGCGACAGGAGGGTCGGGCACCCGGCCTTCGGGCCGGGGCCCGGACTCCGAGCGATCAGGGCGCACGGTGCGCGTGCCCTGAGAGGGGGCGAGGCACTCCGTGGCCACGATCCAACGCCGTGCTCCGCAGCACCGGACGTATGTCCTCGACACCAGCGTGCTCCTTGCCGATCCGTCGGCGCTCTTGAAGTTCGACGAGCACGAGGTGGTTCTGCCCGTCGTCGTGATCACCGAGTTGGAGGCCAAGCGGCACCACCCGGAGCTGGGCTACTTCGCCCGGCACGCGCTGCGGATGCTCGACGAGCTCCGTACGCAGTACGGGCGGCTCGACGCGCCGGTGCCGATCGGCGAGTCCGGCGGCACCCTGCGGGTGGAGCTCAATCACATCGACGCGACGGTGTTGCCGCCCGGCTTCCGGTTGGGTGACAACGACTCGCGGATCCTGGCGGTGGCCAGGCACCTCATGGCCGAGGGGCACGATGTGACGCTGGTGTCCAAGGACGTCCCGATGCGGGTCAAGGCCTCCGCCGTGGGGCTGAGCGCGGAGGAGTACCGCGCCGAACTGGTGAACACCTCGGGTTGGACGGGGATGGCCGAACTCCAGGTCGACTCCGCCGACATCGACGCCCTGTTCGAGCACGACCGCACACACATCGAACAGGCCGCCGACCTGCCCTGTCACACCGGTCTCGTGCTGGTCTCCGAGCGCGGCAAGGCGCTCGGCCGGGTCACCGCCGACAAGCAGGTCCGACTGGTGCGCGGTGACCGCGACGTGTTCGGCCTGCACGGGCGCAGTGCCGAGCAGCGGATAGCGCTGGATCTGTTGCTCGACCCCGACATCGGCATCGTGTCCATGGGCGGTCGGGCCGGCACCGGCAAGTCGGCGCTGGCGATGTGCGCGGGCCTGGAGGCGGTCCTGGAGCGCAATCAGCACCGGAAGGTGATGGTCTTCCGGCCGCTGTACGCGGTGGGTGGTCAGGAACTCGGCTATCTGCCGGGCACCGAGAACGAGAAGATGAGCCCCTGGGCCCAGGCGGTCTTCGACACGTTGTCGGCGGTGACCACGTCGGATGTGATCGAGGAGGTCGTCGCGCGCGGGATGTTGGAGGTCCTGCCGCTCACCCACATCCGCGGGCGTTCGCTGCACGACGCGTTCGTGATCGTCGACGAGGCGCAGTCCCTGGAGCGCAATGTGCTGCTGACCGTGCTGTCGCGGATCGGCAGCAATTCGCGGGTGGTGCTCACCCACGACGTCGCCCAGCGGGACAACCTGCGGGTGGGTCGGCACGACGGAGTGGTCGCGGTGGTGGAGAAGTTGAAGGGGCATCCGCTGTTCGCGCACGTGACGTTGACCCGATCGGAGCGCTCGCCGATCGCGGCCCTGGTGACCGAGATGCTGGAGGACCTGCCGGGCTGACGGATGCCTGGTGAACGACCTGCGGGAGTGCTTCGACCGGCCCCGTCGGCGACGTCTCGACTGCTTCGAGACGTCGGCGGCGGGGCTTCGACGTGTCCGCATATTCCGGGTGGAAACGGTCTGCGGCGAAATGGAAAAGGCTTGATGATTCCGGGAGTTGTGATGTTCGCCACGTCTCGGGAAATTTGCTTCCCGATGTTTGGCTGAGGCAGGCTGCTGGACTTGTAAGACCTCCGCGTACAGCTCGGCCCCGAAAACTCAACACATGACCTGCTGTACGCCACCCACGGCACGCGCCCGGCGAACGATCGGGCGCGCAGGCCGAAACGCCCCCCGAGGGGGCGGGGGAGACCGGAGGTTGGACCCGTTCGCCGCTTGGATCGCGGTGCACGCCTGCCGGAAGGAACGTGTGTGAGCCGGATCTCGGTTCGGGGGATAGCCGTGGCGTCAGCCACCGCTGTCACGGCCGTTGGCGCCGTGGTCGGATTCAGTGGCACGGGCGTTTCCGCGTCCGCCGACGCCCAGACGGCAGACGAAGCGAGCACCACGAAGCTTCTCGAGGTTCCCGCGGCCCCCGCGGCGCAGCAGTTGAGCACCGGTATCACCCACCAGGCCGACGCGCAGACCGCCGCCTACGACGAGGCGCAGCGGGTGCAGGCCGAAGAGGCCGCCCGGGTCAAGGCCGAGCGCGACGCGGCCGAGAAGGCGGCGGCGGAGAAGGCCGCGGCCGACAAGGCCGCCGCGGAAAAGGAAGCCGCCGAGAAGGAAGCCGCCCAGAAGGAGGCCGACCGCAAGGCGGCCGCCGAGCGCGCGGCGCGATCCGACAACCGCGGCGCGGTGGAGAAGGTGTCGGCGTCCGCCGCCGACGCCCAGGCGATCGCCAAGTCGATGATGAGCGCGAGTTCGTACACGTGCTTCAGCAACATCGTCCAGAAGGAGAGCGGCTGGCGGGTCAACGCCACCAACTCCTCCTCCGGCGCGTACGGTCTGATGCAGGCCCTGCCCGCGAGCAAGTACGCCTCCGCCGGCGCCGACTGGCGGACCAACCCCGCGACGCAGATCAAGTGGGGCCTGAGCTACATGAACGAGCGCTACGGCAGCCCGTGCCAGGCGTGGACGTTCTGGCAGAGCCACAACTGGTACTGAGCCGGCCGCGGGTCTTCGACCCGCCCCGTCGCCCACGACCGAGCCCCGCCCGCCTTTCGGCGCGCGGGGCTCGGTCGTGGGCGACAGGTGTCTCAGATGCGTTCGATGATGGTGCCCGATGCGTTGGCGCCGCCGGCGCACATCGTCACCAGCGCGAACTGCTTGTCGGTGCGTTCGAGTTCGTACAGCGCGGTGGTCAGCAGTCGGCCACCGGTGGAGCCGACCGGGTGGCCGAGCGCGATCGCGCCGCCGTTGACGTTGACCTTGTCCAGGTCGGCCTTTTGCACCTGGGCCCAGGACAGCACGACGGACGCGAACGCCTCGTTGACCTCGAACAGGTCGATGTCGGACATGGTCATCCCCGAGCGGGCGAACAGCCGCTCGGTCGCGTCGTTCGGGCCGTCGAGGTGGTAGTGCGGGTCGGCGCCGACCATCGCCTGCGCGACGATCCGCGCGCGCGGGCGCAGGCCCAGCGCGCGGGCCCGGTCCTCGTCCATGATCAGCAGTGCCGCGGCGCCGTCGGAGATCTGCGACGAGTTGCCCGCGGTGTGGATGCCGTCGGGCAGGACCGGCTTGAGCCGGGTCAGGCTCTCGATCGTGGTGTCGCGCAGGCCCTGGTCGCGGTCGACCACGGCGGTCTCACCGGTGGGGTTGCCCTCGGCGTCCAGGATCGGGGCCTGGACCGGGACCACCTGTGAGGTGAAGCGGCCCTCGTCCCAGGCGCGTTTGGCGTTGGCCTGCGAGCGCACGCCGAGCGCGTCCACGTCGGCGCGGGTGATGCCCCGGTTGCGGGCGATCCGCTCGGCGGCGGTGAACTGGTCGGGCAGGTCGATCGCCCAGTCCTCCGGCTTCGACTTCTGGCCGGGTTTGGCGGTGTGGCCGAGCGGGTTGCGGCTCATCGACTCGATGCCGCATGCAACTCCCGCATCGATGGCGCCGGTCGCGATCAGCCCGGCGATCAGGTGCACGGACTGCTGGGCCGATCCGCACTGGCAGTCGATCGTGGTGCCGCCGGTGCGGTGCGGCAGTCCGGCGTAGAGCCAGGCGTGCTTGACGATGTCGCCGGACTGCTCGCCCGCCTGGGTGACGCAGCCGCCGATCACCTGGTCGATCAGCTCGGGGTCGATCCCGGCCCGCTCGATCAGTCCGCGCTGTACGGCCGCGAGCAGCTGCACCGGGTGCAGCCCGGCGAGCCGGCCGTTGCGCTTGCCGATCGGGGTGCGCACGGCTTCGACGATGACGGGGTTGCCCATGGGTCGCTCCTAGCGAGTCCTGAGTGGCCGGTCCCGGGGGCCGGGCCACGGTGGCGACGGGTTGCCGGCCCGAGCCGACCAGCCTGATCTCACCCTGCACCAGGTGTATGACTAAGTCAAGGATATGGGGGCGTCGGACGAGTTCGGCGGGGGGCCGAAGTGGTCGATGATGGGGCGGATGGGGCGGGCGGGGACTACCGGAACGTGAGACTCCGCATGGGAATCCCAGGCGTACTACGCTTGCCTCGTGTTGAGCGATCGAGCGGGTGCGGAGCGTCACATCAAGCCGCGAGCGGATCGACGCGCGGAGATCATCAGACACGCCTGCGCGCTGTTCGCCAAGCGCGGCTACGGTGCCACGACGGTTCGTCAGATCGCCGAGTCCGCCGACATGCTCTCGGGCAGCCTGTACCACCACTTCCCGTCCAAGGAAGCGATGTTGCTCGAGGTGCTCGACTCCTTCTTCGCCGACATCATGAGCCGGCAGCGCGCCACCGTCGAGCGCGGCGACGCCCCTGTCGAAACCCTGCGCGGGCTGTTGCGGGACAGCCTCGAAGTGATCGGCAACAGCCCCGACGCGGCGATCGTGGTGGTCGGCGAGTCGCGCCGGCTCTCCGGGAGTGACAGTTTCGTGTGGCTGTCCGATCGCACCGTCGAGGCATCCGCGCTGTGGGGACGGGTGTTGCGGCGCGGCGTCGAGGAGGGCAGCCTGCGCCGCGACCTGCATCCCGTACTGCTGTCGCTGATGCTCCAGTCGGCGGTGTGGGGAATGGCCCAGTGGTACCGCCCGAGCGGGCGCTACGACCCCGACGCCGCCGCCGGTCGGCTCGTCGACGTGTTCGTGCGCGGCATCGTCCGGCCCGGACGCTACGCGTCGCAGCGCATCTGCACCCTGCTCGGACCGGCCCGCCACACGATGCCCACGCTGCGCCGGATCGGCTCCGGCGACGACGTGCGGGTCGAGGCCGAGCGGCGCATGGCCCGGGTGCCGCGCCGCACCGACGCGCGCACCCGGATCCGGATCGCCTCCAACCTGCTCTTCGAACAGGACGGGTACGCGGGCACCACGGTGCGCCGGATCGCTGATCTGGCCGGTGTCCCGGTCGGCAGCCTCGCCCATCACATCGGCTCCAAGGAGCAGTTGCTCGGCGAACTCCTCGGCGAATTCCTCGGCGATCTGCGCACCGCCTTCGACAAGGACGCCGCGGATCGGCCGGAACCGGTCCAGCGACTGGCCGGTCTGATCGGACACACCGTGGAGGCGCATGCGTGCCACGGCGTGTCGACGGTGCTGGCGATAAACGAGGTGCGCGGCGACGAACTGCCCGCGAGCCGGCTGTCCGCGCAGCGCGCCAAGGTCTCCGAGACGTGGACCCGGGCACTGGTCGCCGGCATCCGCTCGGGCGACTTCCACCCGGACCTGGACCCGGTGTTCACCCAGCGGGTGCTGCGCACGGCGATCTCGACCGGGAGCCGGATCTATCGGGGGATGGGCGTGCGGGACGCGGTCGGGCTGTATCGGGAGGTCGCGTTGGCGGGGATGGCGGCGTCGTGAGGGCGGGGATCGGGACCGGTGCGCGGCCGGTGTCGGCGCGGCTGCGGTGGACGGCCCGGTGGTGGCGGGCGACCTGGGTGCGCGGGGCGGTTCGGGTGCGGTGGACGATTCGGTCCCGGCCGGTGGGATGGTCGCGCGCGGGGCGGTGAGGGGTGGTCGGGGGTGATGAGCGGCGCGACGCCGGAGAGCCCGCCCCCGGGTGGGGACGGGCTCTCCGGCGTCGTTCTCGCGTGCTGTGCACGGGTGTTCGGGCTTGGGGCGTGCTCGGCCCGGCCCGGACTCCGGCGGGTCAGCCCTGCTCGGACTCCAGCGTCACGCCGACCGCGTGGATCACGGCGGCGATCTTGATCGCCTCCTGGATCGTCTCGCGCGGCATGTTCTCCTTGCGCAGGACCTGCTCGTGCGACTCCAGGCACCGACCGCAGCCGTTGATCGCCGAGACGGCGAGCGACCACAGTTCGAAGTCGGCCTTCGGGGCACCCGGGTTGGCCATGATGTTCATCCGCAGCCCGGCCCGCAGGTTGCTGTACTCCGGGTCGCCGATGAGGTGCATCGACCGGTAGTAGATGTTGTTCATCGCCATCACCGCGGCGGCGGCCTTGGCGGCGTTGTACGCCTCCTCGGACAGCCGGCTCTTGGCCTCGGGCTCCAGCTCGGCGAGCACCTTCGGGCTGCGCGTGGCGATGGCGGACACCAACACCGTGCCCCAGAGCGTCTGCTCCTGGAGCTTGGAGTTGCCGACGACCGAGCCCAGGTTGAGCTTGAGGTCCTTGGCGTATTCGGGCAGTGCGGCCTTCAGGACGTCGAGACCCATGGATCAGGCGTCCATCAGCTTGGCGGCGTCGAGGGTCTCGCCGCCCTTCTGCCAGTTGCACGGGCACAGCTCGTCGGTCTGCAGCGCGTCGAGGACCCGCAGGACCTCGTCGGGGTTGCGGCCCACCGAGCCGGCGGTGACCATCACGAACTGGATCTCGTTGTTCGGGTCGATGATGAAGACCGCGCGGTCGGCGACACCGTCGGCGTTGAGCACGCCGGCGGCCGAGGACAGCTCGCGCTTGAGGTCGGACAACATCGGGAACGGCAGGTCGGTCAGGTCCGGGTGGTCCTTGCGCCAGGCCAGGTGCACGAACTCGGAGTCCACGGACACGCCGAGCAGCTGCGCGTCACGGTCCTGGAAGTCCTCGTTGAGGCGGCCGAACGCGGCGATCTCGGTCGGGCACACGAACGTGAAGTCCTTCGGCCAGAAGAACACCACACGCCACTTGCCGTCGTACGACTTGTTGGTGATCTGCTCGAAGGCCTTGTCCGCCTCCAGCGACACGACGCCGGTGAGGTCGTACTCGGGGAACTGGTTACCGACAGTAAGCACTGGATCTCCTCCGCAAGGGGGCCGGGGAGGCAGGTTCACCACCCCGGTCGGACGTACGTGGATCACGATGTCACAGCCAAATTGATAGATGAAATAAGCAACGCTTCATCTATTGATCGTGATCACTTATCAGTGCGGGGGAGGTGGCAAACGGCCAGCTCAATCGACGCGCGCGGATGTTCGATGGCTGGTGGAGGGGGCCGGAAGGAGCATACGCGTCACTCGCGCGAGTGCCGAATCGGCCTATTTCGGAGGGCGTCCCGCCCGGGTGCCGAGCGGGCGGGACGGGGGTGGTCGGGGGGTGGCCGGAGCGCATCACGACCGAATGGATGGATGGGCGGGGTCGGTCACGGAATGTGGCCGACCCGGGCGCCTGCCCGCCTGGCACGCGGGCGGGCGCCCGGCCCGTCTAGCCCGCCGGGTAGAAGAGGAACAGCGTGCAGCCGGTGGTGGTCGAGGGGAGGTGCCACGACCCGGCGGGGGCGTGCAGGAAGGTGCCGGCCGGGTAGTCGCGTGCGCCGTCGTTGAAGGTGCCGGCGACCACGTAGACCTCCTCCGGGCCGGGCTCGTGTACGTCGCGGCGGGGCCAGGCGGAGTTCGGGTCCATCTCCAACACGCCGGCGTGCGCACCGGTCGGCGCCTTCCACAGCGGGCGGAACCGAACCCCGGGGAAGAGCGTGCGGATCGGGGCTTCGTCGACGGACGCGGACACGTAGCCCGGCTGGGCGAGGATCTCGGGATGCATGCCCTTCACGGTGCCGTGGGTGGGCCGCGGCGGGACAGGGTCCGAGCGGACACCATGGGGTACGTTCCTGCCATGCATCGTGTGGTGGCCCTGGTGCGGCCGGTGCAGTCGACGTTCGAACTCGGCTGCGCGGTCGAGGTCTTCGGTACCGAGCGGGCCGGGGTGCCGCGGCACTACACGTTCGAAACGTGCACCGAGACGCCGGGGCCGGTGCCGACCACCGGCGGATACACGATGCACGTGCCGCGGGACCTGGCGGCGCTCGACCGCGCCGACACCGTGATCGTGCCGGGGTGGTTGCCGGTGGAGACGCCGCTTTCCGCCGACGTGCGCCGCGCGTTGCTGCGAGCGCACGCGCGTGGGGCCCGGCTGGTGAGCATCTGCTCGGGGGTGTTCGCGCTGGCCCGCACCGGGCTCCTGGACGGCCGCACGGCCACCACGCACCGGGCGCGCGCCGAGCAGTTGCGCCGGGAGTTCCCCCGGGTGCGGGTGGAGCCGGACCGGCTGTACGTGGACCACGGCGACGTCGCCACCAGCGCCGGCGCGGGCGCGGGCCTCGATCTGTGCCTGCACCTGGTCCGGCGCGACCACGGGGCCGCGCACGCCGCCCTCCTCGCGCGGGACATGGTGCTGCCACCGCATCGCGAGGACGGCCGGGTGCGGTTGGCGCCGGCGCCCGAGGACGGCCTCGACGACCTGTTCGCGTGGGCGGACGAGCGCGTCGGCACCCCACTGACCGTGCACGACCTGGCCGCCCACCTCGGCGTCTCGCCTCGCACGCTGGCCAGACGCTTCGCCGACCGCCTCGGCACCAGCCCCGGCGCCTGGCTCCTGTCCCGCCGCGTGGCCGCGGCCCGCACCCTGCTGGAGGAGACGGACCTGCCGATCGAGGCCATCGCCACCCGAGTCGGCCTCACCTCCGCGGTCAACCTCCGCCGCCGCTTCCGCACCAGGGTGGGCACCACCCCGGGCGCATACCGCCGAGCGTTTCGGACCCCGGAGAACGCCACGAGCCAGGCCACGCGGCACGCGTGAGGGCCGGCGCCGTATTGGGGCCCTCGGTTACGGCCGAGTCATCCCCAAAACGTCCAGCGCCGTGTCGAGTTCGGCCTCGGTGAGGCGGCCGGCCGCGATGTGGCCGCGTTCGATGACCACCTGGCGGATCGTCTTGCGTTCGGCCAGCGACTGCTTGGCGATCTTCGCCGCCTCCTCGTAGCCCAGGAAGCGGTTCAGCGGCGTGACCACCGACGGGGAGGACTCTGCGTATTCGCGCATCCGCTCGACGTCGGCCTCGATGCCGGCCACCGTACGATCCGCCAGCACCCGCGTGACGTTGGCCAGGAGGCGGATCGATTCGAGCAGGTTGCGGGCGATCACCGGCAACATCACGTTGAGTTCGAAGTTGCCCGCCGCGCCGCCGAAGGCCACCGCCGCGTCGTTGCCGATCACCTGCGCGACGACCTGGCCGACCGCCTCCGGGATCACCGGGTTGACCTTGCCCGGCATGATCGAGCTGCCCGGCTGCAGGTCCGGCAGCCGGATCTCGGCCAGACCCGTGCGCGGCCCCGAGCCCATCCAGCGCAGGTCGTTGACGATCTTGTTCAGGCCGACCGCGACGGTGCGCAACTGGCCGGACAGTTCGACCAGTCCGTCCCGCGCGCCCTGTGCCTCGAAGTGGTCGCGCGCCTCGACGAACGGCAGCCCGGTGGCCGCCGCGATCTCCGCGATCACCCGGGCCGAGAAGCCGGGCGGGGTGTTGATCCCGGTGCCCACCGCGGTGCCGCCCAGCGGCAGTTCGACCACGCGCGGCAGCGTCGCGTGCAGTCGTTCCACGCCATGGCGCACCTGCGCCGCGTAGCCGCCGAACTCCTGCCCCAGGGTCACGGGCGTGGCGTCCATCAGGTGGGTGCGGCCGGACTTCACCACGTCGGCGAACTCGGTCGCCTTCGACTCCAGGGAGGACGCGAGGTGGTCGAGCGAGGGGATCAGCCGGTGGGTGACCGCGAGCGCCGCCGCGATGTGGATCGAGGAGGGGAAGACGTCGTTGGACGACTGGGACGCGTTGACGTGGTCGTTGGGATGTACGTCCCGGCCCAGTCGCTCCGTCGCCAAAGTGGCCAGGACCTCGTTCATGTTCATGTTCGACGAGGTGCCGGACCCGGTCTGGAACACGTCCACCGGGAACTGGTCCGCCCAGCGACCGCCGACCACCTCGACCGCGGCCTGCTCGATCGCCTCCGCCGTCTCCTTGTCCAGCACGCCCAGTTCGGCGTTCACCCGGGCCGCCGCGCCCTTGATCCGGGCCAGGGCCTCCACGTGCGCCGGTTCCAGGTGCTGCCCGGAGATCGGGAAGTTCGCCACCGCGCGCTGGGTCTGCGCCCGCCACTTGGCGGCGGCCGGCACCCGGACCTCCCCCATCGAGTCGTGCTCGACGCGAAACTCGCCGGACGGGTCCGCACCCGGACCCGCGGCCGGCTCTGCGGTGGGCTCCGCGCTCGCTGCTGCCTCGGACATCGCTGTGGCCTCCTAGAAAGCGTTCCCTGGCGACAACGGCTTCTCGGCCCGGCCTGTTCCTGCGGGCCGGCGCCGGGCCGGGCCGGACGGTCTCGGGTGGCCCGGGCGCTCGGGAGTGGCCCCGGGCGGTCCCGAACCGGCTAGCCGATCAGCAACACGTGCAGCGTCCGCGGCCCGTGCACCCCCGCCACCCGCTCCAGTTCGATGTCGCTGGTCGCCGACGGGCCGGAGATCCAGGTCTGCGGGCGGCGCGGGTCGAGCCGGCCCACCGCCTCCGGCACGGTGCCCACGACCTGGTCGGCGCGCACCACGCACAGGTGGTAGTCCGGCAGCAGGGTGAGCACCCGGCGGCCCTGGTCGAGGCCGGTGTCCAGGACGATCGTGCCGGTCTCGGCGACGGCGAGCGCGCACCCGGTGACCACCGCGTCGATCGCGCCGATCTCGTCCCGGCTCAGCTCGGGCGTGTCCACCACCAACTCCGCGCCGAGCCGACTCAGCCAGGCCAGCTTGTTCCCGCGCGGCACCACCAGGCGGGTGACCCCGGCCTGGCGCAGCAGATCGCTCGCGCCGAGCAGCAGGTCCCGGGTGTCGTGTACGCGCAGCACGGTCGCGTCGTAGTCGGCCAGCCGCGCGGCGAACCGGGCGACCGGGTCGAGGCCCGCCGGGCGCTCGCGCCGATACGCCCGGCGTACCGGCGGCGGCTTGGGCCGGTCGTCGAGGGCGGCGCGGAGCCGGTCCAGGACCACCGTCCGCGCCTCGCGGTCCGCCTCGTAGCGCTCCACCGTCACAGCTCCCGACCCCCTTCGGTGCGCTTGTACCAGGACCGGAACGACTCCGTCGGGGGCGCCGGCGCGTCCCGGTCGGCGAACCACGCGCCGACCGGCCCGGACATGCGCTTCGGCAGCGGGACCCGACCGATCACGCCGTGGCGCACGAAGTGCGCGCCGACCCCGGCCACATGTTGGGCGAAGCCGATCCGCCACGGCTTCTCGAACGTCCACCGCAGCGTCTTCATCCCGGCGTCCTCGCCCCGGTCGTGCGGCCCGCGCCCGCCGTCCACAACCTGTGCACGAAGGTGCACCAGCACCTCGGGGATGTCGATCCGCACCGGGCACGCGTCGAAGCACGCCCCGCACAGCGTCGACGCGAACGGCAACGACGCGGTCTGCGCGTCCACCGGATGCCGGGCGATGCCGCGCAGTTGCGGCGTCAGGATCGCGCCGATCGGCCCGGGGTACACCGACCCGTACGCATGCCCGCCGGTGCGCTCGTACACCGGGCACACGTTCAGACAGGCCGCACACCGGATGCAGCGCAGCGCCTGGCGGCCCACCGGGTCGGACAACACGTCGGAGCGGCCGTTGTCGAGCAGAATCAGATGGAACTCCCGCGGCCCGTCCCCGGGGGTGACCCCCGTCCACATCGACGTGTAGGGGTTCATCCGCTCCCCGGTGGCACTGCGCGGGAGCAGTTGCAGGAACACCTCCAGGTCGCCCCACGTGGGCAGCAGCTTCTCCACGCCCAGGACGGTGATCAGCGTCTCGGGCAGGGTCAGACACATGCGCCCGTTGCCCTCCGACTCGACCACGCACACCGTGCCGGTGTCGGCGATGGCGAAGTTGGCGCCGGAGACCGCGACCTTCGCGCGCAGGAACTTCTGCCGCAGGTGCAGCCGCGCCGCGGCGGCGAGCGCGGCCGGCTCGTCGCTGAGCCGTTCGGGTGCCGGCCGGCCCACGCGGCCCATCTCGCGGATGAAGATCTCTCGGATCTGTGCCCGGTTGCGGTGGATCGCCGGCACCACGATGTGCGACGGCAGGTCGTCGCCGAGCTGCACGATCAGCTGCGCGAGGTCGGTCTCCCACGCGTGGATCCCGGCCGCGGCCAGCGCGTTGTTCAGCCCGATCTCCTCGGTGGCCATGGACTTGACCTTGACCACCTCGTCCACACCCTTGGCTCGGGCGATGTCGACCACGATCGTGTTCGCCTCGGCCGCGTCCCGGGCCCAGTGCACCACGCCCCCGGCCGCGCGTACCGCCGCCTCCAGGTGTTCCAGGAGGCCGGGCAGCCGGGCCAGCACGTCGTCCTTGATCGCCTCGCCGGCGCGGCGCAGCAGCTCCCAGTCGGGCAGCTCCGCGACCACCGCGTCGCGCTTGGCCCGGATGGTGTGCGTGGCCGCCCGCAGATTGGCCCGCTGGACGGGGTTCGCCAGCTCGGCCTCGGCCGCCTCGGGGAAGGGCGGCATGCCGACGAAGGTGGGTTCCCTGTGTACCGCCGCGGTCATCGTGTCGCCTCCGGTCCCGGGGCGTGTCCCACGACGAGGCCCGACGCGTCGGGCAGGCCCGGTCGGTACACCGGCACGTCCGGCAGCGCGTCGGTGCGGGCCAGGATGTCCGCCAGGTGCAGTACCCGGATGCCCGCGTGTTGTCGGGAGATCAGTCCGCCGATGTGGGTCAGGCACGAGTTGTCCCCGGCGCACACCACCTGCGCGCCGGATTCCAGCGCGGCGGTCACCTTGTCGCCGCCCATCGCCGCCGACGTCGGCGCGTTCTTCACCGCGAACGTACCGCCGAAGCCGCAACATTCGTCGGCGCGCGGCAGGTCGACCAGGGTCAGTCCGCGCACCGCGCGCAGCAGCCGGGTCGGTCGATCGCCCACCCGCAACATGCGCAGCGAGTGGCAGGTGGGGTGGTACGCGACGCTGTGCGGGAAGTAGGCGCCCACGTCGGTCACCCCGAGCACGTCGACCAGGAACTCGCTGAGTTCGTACACCTTCGGCGCGACCCGCGCGACGGCCTCCGGCAGCGTGCCGCCGGCCGTGCGGGCCACCGTGGCGTGATACTCGCGCACCATCGCGGTACACGACCCGGACGGCACGATCACCGCGTCGTAGCCCTCGAACGCCTCGACGAAGGACCGGACCAGCGGTACCGCGTCGCGCCGGTAGCCGGAGTTGAAGTGCATCTGGCCGCAGCACACCTGGCCGTACGGGAACTCCACCTCGTGTCCGAGGCGCCGCAGCACCCGGACCACGGACGCGCCGGTCTGGGGGAAGAGCGTGTCGTTGAAGCACGTGATGAAAAGGGCAAGACGCACGATTTACCTCCGCGATCGACTGTACGGACGTCCCGTGACGCCCGCCCGGCCAGACCCGCCGGGCGCGTCCGGTCGTGTGACGGGGGCCGCGGCGGGGCGTCGGGATCGGGGCCGGTCTCCGACCTGCGTGGTTGCCACGTAGGGTCTGCGCATGAGCCTCCGGACGGCATTCGGCCGCCCCTTCGCCGCCGTGCGCACGCGACTGACCACGCGTCGGTCGCGGGTCGTGGCCGGTGTCCTCGCCCTCGTGGTGGTCGTGATCGCGGTCCTCGGGGTCGGCGTGCTCGTCGGGGACGACGCCGCGACGCCGGTACGCGCCACCGAACAGCGTGTGGATGTGGCCGCGGGGCCGGGCGATCCGGCCCGGATCGGCATCGACACCACGCTGTTCGTGCCGCCCGGTGTGCGGGGGTCCGCGCCCGCGGTGCTGCTCGCGCACGGATTCGGCGGCAGCAAGGCCGAGTTGCGCCGGGACGCGGAGTCGCTGGCCCGTTCGGGGTATGTGGTGCTGACCTATTCGGCGCGCGGCTTCGGCGGCTCGGCGGGGCAGATCATGCTGGACCAGCCGGACTACGAGGTGGCCGACGCGCGGGCGCTGATCGACTGGCTGGCCGCGCGGCCCGAGGTGCGTCTGGACGGTCCCGGCGATCCGCGGGTGGGCGTGGCGGGCGCCTCGTACGGCGGCGCGCTCTCGCTGCTGACCGCCGCCTACGACCCGCGCGTGGACGCCATCGCGCCGCAGATCACCTGGCACGACCTCGCCGACGCGCTGCTGCCGAACGCGGCGGGCGGCGGGCCGGCCGAGGGTGTGTTCAAGAAGATGTGGGCCGGGTTGTTCTTCTCCTCCGGGACCAGCCCGCTGGGCGGGCTCGCGCCGATAGACGCGAAGACCGGGTGCGGTCGGTTCGACGACCGGGTCTGCGCGATCTACCGCGAGGTGGCGGTGTCGGGGAAGTCCACGCCGCAGGCGGTCGATCTGCTGCGGCGGGCCAGTCCGGTCTCGGTGGCGGACCGGATCGCGGTGCCGACGCTGCTGATCCAGGGCCAGAACGACTCGCTGTTCCCGCTCGACCAGGCCGACCGCAACGCGGCGGCGATCGCCCGCAACGGCGCGCCGGTGGAGATGGTGTGGACGGCGGGCGGGCACGACGGCGGGCGACCGCAGAGCGCGATGGTGCGCGACCGGGTCACGGGGTGGTTCGACCGGTGGCTCAAGCCGAGCGGGCCCGCGCCCAAGGCGGGTGCGCCGGCCGCCGCCGGGTCGTTCCGGGTGACCCGCTCCGGCGGGGTGGACAGTGCGACCCGGGAGCAGCGGCTGCGGATCGCCGACACCGACCACTACCCGGGCCTGGGCGGAACCCGGCAGCGCGAGGTGACGCTCGCGGGGCCGGAGCAGACCGTGGCCAATCCGCCGGGGGGCGCGCCGACGTCGGTGTCCGGGCTGCCAGGGCTCGGCCTGTTGGCCGGCTCGGGTGGGCCGGCCGCGCTGGCCGCCGGCGCGGGCGACCTCGGCGGGATCGCCTTCGACCTCCCCGGGCAGAGCGCGTTCTTCCAGAGCGACCGGATCGATCGGAGCGTGCACATCACCGGTTCGCCGACCGCGCGGGTGCGGGTCTCGGGCGCCGACGACATCGTGTTGTTCGCGAAGTTGTACGACATCGCGCCGGGTGGGGCGAGTGTGCTGCCGCATCAGTTGGCCGCGCCGATCCGGGTGAGCGGGGCGCAGGGCGGGCGGGACGTGGAGATCCGGCTGCCGGCGATCGACCACGAGGTGGACTCGGGCCACCGGTTGCGGCTCGTGTTGACCGCGACCGACCTGGGGTTCGCGTCGCCGAACACGCCCGCGAGCTACCGGGTCGCGCCGGCGGGGCCGCTGACGCTGCCGTCGGTGCCGGGGTTGCACGTGGGCTCGACCGGCTACCCCTGGTGGACGTGGGGCCTGCCGCTGATCGCGGTCGTGGTCGCGGCGGCCCTGCTGCTCACCGGGCGGCGCCGGGCGGCGGCGACCGCGCCGGACCCGGATCTGGCCGACGTCCCGCTGCAGATCCGCGGCCTGACCAAGCGGTACAAGGGCGGCAAGCTCGCCGTCGACGACCTGTCCTTCGGGGTCGAGGCGGGCCAAGTGCTCGGTCTGCTCGGCCCCAACGGCGCGGGCAAGACCACCACGCTGCGGATGTTGATGGGCCTGATCCTGCCGGACGACGGCGAGATAAGGATCTTCGGCCGGGTGGTCGGGCCCGGCGCGCCGGTGTTGTCCCGGCTCGGCTCGTTCGTCGAGGGCCCGGGTTTCCTGCCGCACCTGTCCGGGCGGGAGAACCTGTCGCTGTACTGGCGCGCCACCGGCCGGCCGCACGAGGACGCGCACTTCGACGAGGCGCTGGAGATCGCCGGGCTCGGCGAGGCGCTGGACCGTAACGTACGCACCTACTCGCAGGGCATGCGCCAGCGGCTGGCCATCGCCCAGGCCATGCTCGGCCTGCCGGACCTGCTGGTGTTGGACGAGCCGACCAACGGGCTCGACCCGCCGCAGATCCGGGCGATGCGCGACGTGCTGATCGGCTACGCGGCCACCGGTCGCACCGTGGTGGTCTCCAGCCACCTGCTGGCCGAGGTCGAACAGACCTGTACGCACGTCGTGGTGATGCACCGGGGCCGGCTGATCGCGTCCGGTCCGGTCGGCGAGATCGTCGGCAACGGCAACACGCTGGTGATCGGAACACCCGTACCGGACCTGGCGATCGCGACCCTGAAGGACCTGCCGGGCGTCGGCTCGGTGGAGCCCGAGGAGGGCGGCGTACTCGTGCACCTGGCGGGCGCGCAGACCTCCGCCCTGGTGGCCGAACTCGTCGGCGCCGGCGTCGCGGTGGACCGGGTGACCGCGCGCCGCCGGTTGGAAGACGCGTTCCTGACGCTCATTGGGGAGTCCTGATGACCCGTACGCTCCCCGAGTTGCCGACCGACGAGGGCGCGCACCCGATCCCGGGCGCGGCACACGCGCACGGCTATCGCCCCCGGCACACCTTGCCGATCTGGGTCGAGACGGTGCGCCAATTCCGGCGCCGGCGCACGCTGTTCATGATCGGGCTGCTGCTCGCGCTGCCGTGGATCCTGGTCGCCGCGTTCAAGATCGGCGGCGATCCGTCGGCGGACTCGGTGCCCACGCTGGTGGACGTCGCGACCAGGAGTGCGCTGAACTTCACCGCGTTCACCCTGTTCGTCTCGACCGGGTTCCTGCTGGTGGTGGCGGTCGCGCTGTTCTGCGGCGACACCGTGGCCGGCGAAGCGAGTTGGTCCTCGCTGCGGTATCTGCTGGCCGCTCCGGTGCCGCGTGCCCGGCTGTTGTGGGTCAAGCTCGTGGTGGCGCTCGGCTACAGCGTGCTGGCCCTGGTGTTGCTCCCGCTGATGGCGATGATCGCGGGTGCGATCGCCTTCGGATGGGGGCCGTTGGACCTGCCGGTGGGGGCATCGCTCCCCACGGGCGAGGCGCTGGGGCGGATGTCGGTGGTGGTCGCGTACGGCGTGGTGGCGCAACTGGTGGTGATGGGCATCGCGTTCTGGCTGTCCACGGTCACCGACGCCCCGCTGGGCGCGGTGGGCGGCGCGGTCGGCCTGGTGGTGGTCTCCAACATCGTGGACGCGGTGACGGCGCTCGGGTCGTGGCGGGACTACCTGCCCACGCACTGGCAGTTCGCGTGGGTCGACGTCCTCCAGACCGACCCGCAGTGGGACGGCATGATCAAGGGCTCGGCGGTGTCGGTCTCGTACGCGGTGGTCTTCCTGGCCCTGGCGTTCCGCCACTTCGGCCGCAAGGACATCGTCTCGTGAGCCCCGACGCGGCCCCGGTGGTCACGGGCGCCGAGCCGGGGTCGTTCGCGCGGTCGGTGCTCGCGGAGCGGCATCCGGCGTTGTTGGAGCGGGTGTCGGCGGCGTTTCCGTGGCCGCCGGAGCGGCGGCGGGCGCTGGACGACCTGCTCGGCGAGGTCTCCGGCGGGGTGATCGCGCCGCTGCCGGCGGATGTGCCCGACGCTGGCGGGTGGGGCTCCCATGTAGGGCGTTCGTGGTTCGAGGTGCCGTTTTTGTGGGCGGAGAGCTACTTCTACCGTCGGCTGCTCGCGGCCACCGGCTACTTCGAACCCGGTCCGTGGCGGGGGGTCGACCCCTTCGGGCCGTTCAAGCGGGACGAGTTGCGCGGCGCGGTGGTGGACGAGGAGTTGGCGGCGCTCGACGACGTCGGGGCATCGTCGGGTGATGCGCTCCTGCGGGGCGCGCTGTGGGGCAATCGGGCGGACCTGGGCTTTCGGATGTCCGCGTCGAGTGGCGAGCCGGCGGCTTCGCACCTGGTCGCGGACGATAGCGCCCGGTTGGGGTCGCGGCTCCCGGTCGACGGCGCGGCCGAGGTGCACCTGATCGCGGACAACGCCGGGCGCGAATTGATCCCGGACCTGGTACTGCTCGACCACCTGCTGCACACGGGCCGGGCCGCGCGGGCCGTGCTCCACCTCAAGCCGTACCCGTACTTCGTCTCCGACGCGGTCACGGCCGACTTCCTGGCCGCGCTGGACCGGTTGCGTGCCGCGCCGGGGCGGGCCGCCGCCGTCGGCGCCCGCCTGTGGTCGGCGCTGTCCGCAGGCCGGCTCGGGGTGGGTGTCCACCCGTTCTTCTGCGCCCCGTCGCCCTACGAGGCAATGCCCGACGACCTGCGCCGGGACCTGTCGACGGCGACGCTGACGATCCTCAAGGGCGACCTCAACTACCGCCGCCTGGTGGGCGATCACCACTGGCCCCCCACCACCCCCTTCGCCGACCGCGTCACCCACTTCCCGAGCCCGGTGGCCGCCCTGCGCACCCTCAAGTCCGACGTGGTGATCGGCCTCACCACACCGACCCTGACCACCCTCGAAGCAGGCACGACCCCATGGCGCACCACGGGCACACATGCCCTGATCCAGGTGAGCCCGTAGGGGCCTGGCCATCGACCGCGATCGCCGAGCCGGCGGGGCCGGTCAGCCGTATGCCGCAGTCCACCTCCCCGTGTCGACAGACCCGTCACGGAACCGCCAGGTGCCATCCCGCACCGGTTCCCACCTGCTGCAGCCCGCCGCCGGGAGGCGGGCGGCACCACCTCGACCGCGAGCCGTCCGGCATGGGTTTCCCAGTCCACCTGCACCCTCACTCGGCGGCGCCGTTCCTCGGTGATTCAGATGGCTTCCGAGCACTGGTAGGGCGCCTCGGGGCGGGCGCCGGAGCTGTAGGCGTGCTGGAAGTTCACGCGGATCTTCGCTCCGCTGTGCCAACGGAGTTCGAGGCCGAACGGGATCGCGCCCGGTGGGTCCTCCTGCGAGTAGCGCGTGCTCACTTTCCGCAGTTCGGGACTGCCGCTGTTGACCACCAGCGCGGCCAACCATTCCTCGATGTCGGCAACCCGGACCTTGGCCCCATCGATGGCAGGCACCGACTCCAGGCGCGTCGGCGGCTCGCCCCGCACCTCGGTTTCCGGCTGGGCGTACTGGTCGCCCGCCGCCGACTCCGCCGTGATGCCCAGATCGACCGTGGCCCCGTTGCGCAGGCGGAGTGAAACGCCGTAGGGCCCCGGCCGAGGAGCCTTCTGCTCGCCGGCCTCGGTGCGAACCGCAACGTCGGTGACCGCACCAGACTGCCTGAGCAGTTCGGCCAACCAGGGTTCGAACCGCATGGGGCGCATGAATACCTCTCGACGGGGGTGTGGGGTTCGGCAGGCTGGATCGGGATCGGGGGGTCGGACTGCTCGGGAAGGGTCGGTCGTTGCCCAGCTCTCTGGTCACTCATGGCAGCTACGCGTGCACCGTTGGTGATTTTGCTCCCAAGGCTCCCGTGATCACAACCGCATCCCTCGACTCGGCCTGCGGTGGCGCCGTTCGCGGCCGGCGGTTGTGCGTGCGGAAACCGTTGGCGTGCCCGGCGCGGCGACGGGGCGCTGCCGGGGTCAGACCGGAAGTTGCCAGGACGGGCCTTCGGGGCCGCCGATCCAGACGGTCTGGGTGAGGTCGGCGGCGACGGTGAGCCCGAACGCGGACTGGTCCGGTGAACCGACGCCTTGCCAGGCGATCAGCGCGTCTTCCACCTGGTCCCACAGCCGGAGCGGGCCATGTTGATGGACGACTCGGCCGGCTCCGTTCGCCTCGGTCCACGCCTGCGATCCCGTGGCCACGTCCCGAAGGATCAGGCCGTCGCTCGCCGTCATCAACTCGGCCGAGGGCGCGGCCAGTTGGGCGACGAAGGCGCCGGTCCATCCCTCGATCAGGTCGGGGTCGACCCGGCACTCGCGAACCGTGCCCGCGTACCGCTGGAAGACGGGACGAGGCGGCCGCTCGTGCGGACGCGCGAGCATGTAGGAGACCGTGTCCCCAAGGAACCGACCCGACGCGATGTCGTTGTCGCCGAGGGTGAGTCGCACCAGACCCGAGGCGGGCAACCAGCCGCCGAGGGTGGTGGTGATACTGCCGGTGTCGGTCACCTGCCACAACCACGGAACCGGGATGTGCCGCACGGAGCACGTGGCGACGACCGCGTCGTACTCGCCTCCGGCCCGGTACCCGAGCAGCCCGTCGCCCACGACGAGATTCGGCGTGTATCCCGCCGCACGCAGGTTCTCGGCCGCCTGCCGCGCGACGCCGGGGTCGTACTCGATCGACGTGACGTTCGCGTCGCCGAGCCGATGGCACAGGATCGCGGTGGAGTAACCGGTCCCGGTGCCGATCTCCAACACCCGATCGCCGTCCCGAATGCCGGCCACCTCCAACATCCGCACCACCAACGACGGCAACGTCGACGAGGACGTGGGGCTGCCCACCACCGGCCCTTCGACATCGGCGGCATGGACCCCGTCGACCCGGGTCACCCACGTCTCGTCCGAGTACACGAGCCGCAACCAGGCATCCTCACCAACCTCCGCCCGCCGAACGGACTCCCAACGAATCCCATCCGACCGAAACACGGCATCCCCCAAAAACCCCTCCCGAGCCACCCCCTCCACCGCCCTGCGCCAAACGGAATCGAAGGACACGTTCTTCTCGGCAACCCGCTGGGCAAGGCTCACACGCAGGGAAACGGGATCATCGGTCATCTCGACCTCCGAACTGAAGTTGGTCGGCCAAGGCGACCGTAATGCAGTCTGTGATGCGATCGGGGAACCACGCCCACTGGCCGTTGGGGTTGCATTCGTAGAACCACCACTGCCCGTCGACATCCAGCCCGAAATCGAATGCGTCGAACACCAGGCCGAAGGTGTCGAGATATCGACCGATGCCTTGGATGACCTCGGACGGAACGGCCACCAACATGTAGGAAAGCGCGTCGTATTCGCGGCGCCAGTCCAGCCCTCGGGCACCGTCGATGCGCACTGCGAACAGCTCACGGCCCACGGCAGTCACCCGAACGTCGGCGACCTTCTTCACCCGCTCCTGAAAGAGGTGTGTGGTGACCGAGATCCCGCCGTCGAGGGTGGAAGGGTCTACCTCCTCCACCCATACCGTCTGCGCACGCCCGTCCGCTCCGAAATAGTCCCCGTTCCACAGCGGCTTGTAGATCACCGGTTCGGCTCGTGACGCGAACCGGCGGGCCTCGACAGGGTCGTTCGTCACCAAGGTCGCCGGCACGGTGAGACCGCACTGTGCGGCCGTCGACAACTGAATCGGCTTGTACTCCGCGTCGCGGTTTCGGTGAGGATGATTGACATAGTGCGCCCCCGGGAGTGACGCCAGGATCCCGCCGAGTCCAAAGCGAGCCTGCTCGACGCACCACCGCGCATCCTGGGCTTCGAGACCCGGAGCATCGTATGCACCCGGTCGACGCCAGTAGACGGAACGAATTTCATGCAACGCGATGTTGCGACTGGCCGTTCGGAGGGTGCCCGCCATTCCGCGACCACCGAAAGTCGCGCTCACGGTGACCGCACCAGGGAAATCTCCGGGATCGAGGCGTACAACGGGTACTCCCCGCTTGCCGAGTTCCATGACGACCAGATCCCCGGTGACATCGTCGAGGCGTGTAACAACGAGCACCGGCGAACCGGGACTTGCGCTACGCATCAATCAGTGTCCCCTTCCTGATCGCTACCCTGGTCCGAGTTGCCGTCGAGGCTGGTCTTGGTCTTGGTCTCGCGAGACGTCTCGGTCCTCTTGTGGCGATCCATCAGTGGGACTTCGGCACCTTCCGCTGTAAGCCACCGACCCGTCTGGGTATCCGCGTCCAGCACGACCCGGGTATAGGGGACGACCTCTGCGGGAGGGAAGGGTTCCATCCGACGAACCCCCCAAGGCGTTGGAGGCTTCTCGATGAACTCGGCTTCCACGCATGTTCCGGTCGACGTCTCCGTCATCCTGCTTCCTCCTGTACGCGGAACGAGTCAAGGTGAGTCGGCCGAAGCCGTGTCGGCCGGCATCGGCATGGTGGCCGACAGATGACTCCATAAGGCAGTCATGTGCTTACAGAGAGTCTGCACCTGGCAGGGCTGTGATCACAAGGAGTGTGGTGCGATTCGCAAATTGCATATACGGAGCCGCTGGTGAGAGTGGACTCGCGACTTGTAGCAGGAATGACGATGGGCCTCCCGGTGGGGAGGCCCATCGTGCGGAGCGGGCTACTTTTTGATGGCGTCCACGAGCGAAGCCCAGGCGGTCGGGGTGAACAGGTGCGCCGGGCCGGTCGGGATCTTGGAGTCACGCACGCCCGTGAGTCGTCCAATGGGCGCCGCTTCGACACAGGAGTTCTCCACCCCTCCGCTGTACGTCGACTTCCGCCACTCGGCCGCGACAACGCCGGCATCCACTACGTGCATCTCAGGTCCTCAGTTCCTTCACTATGCTTTCGATGAACCTGCGGGACTCCAGCACTGGCATGGCCCCTGCGGTAAGTCGCCGGAAAGCTCGGTCGTAGTGGGCGACTTGCTCGGCGTCCTCTACGAAAATGCCGCTTGTGCCAGTATCTTCGTACGCCACGTCAGGTTCCCCCGCCTGGAAGCTGAGCAGGTTGAACGAGCCTCCTACGGCAGCATAAAGACCGCTTGCGATCGGGAGAACCTGGAGTTCGACGCGAGGGAGTTCCGAGACCTCGATCAAACGCTGCAACTGCTCGATGCGGACATGCGGTTCGCCGATCTCGTGTCGCAGAACGGCTTCACCCACGATGAACCACAGCTCGACATCCCCCTCGTGACCGCTGCTTCCTCGCCTGGCCACGATCGCTTGTCGCTCTTGTCGAACCTTCACGAAGGCGTCCACCTGCCGCGGGTCGGTCACCCGACCCGTTTCCTTGTAGACGGCCCGAGCATAGGCTTCGGTCTGGAGCAGTCCGGGGACGAGTTGGTTCTCGAAGGCGCGGATTCTGGAGGCTTCCTCCTCCAGTGCCACGAACGACGCGAAGCTCTTGCCCAGGGAGTACTGCACCCACCATCCACGCCGCCTCGACTGGCGGGCAGCTTGGACCATCTCCTCGATCTCGGCCGCGTCGGTCACGCCGTAGAGCGCGAGCAGTGCGCGAAGGTCCATGGGGCGGACGCCTGACCGCCCGGTCTCGATGCGACTGATCTTCGAGTCGTCGCACTCCAACACCCTTGCGACGTCTTCCTGATCCAGACCGGCGGCCAGGCGCAAGGCGAGCAGTTTCTTCGCAAGCTGGCGACGTCGCACCGTCGGTGCCTCAGCCATGTCTTCCCCTTCTTCCGGCAGCGAGCAGCAGTGTGGTCGCTGTGGCGTCGAAGTGTCACATCGGCGTGAGCATCAACTTCAAGTTGCGACTTGCACATCACGAGTTGCCTGAGCCATGCTCACTGCAACAGCTGCTTACGCACTGTGTGAACCTGTTCACGCTGTGCGCCGAGGCTGTCGTGCTTCCCATCAGGAGCGACGCATGGTCACGACCAGATCCGGCTCATCACGCTTGATGCCCGACCGCGTGGCAAGTCGAAGACCAATCCCAGAGCTGGTTGCCGGGCTCTACCAACGAATCGACCCACGACCCACCCGCTTGCTCGTTGCGGGCGCGATGGGCCTGTTGGCCGCCACACCCACCGCGATCGATGATGCGCTTCGATGTGCGGCGGAAATCCACGGCAACGCGGTACGGCACACCGAGTACGGCCCTACGTCCGTCCAGGTGTGGCACCTGCCGGCCACGCGTCGAGCGCTCGTCGCAGTGGGCGACAACAGCCTGGCCACGCCCATCCGTCGCTTCGGGAACGACGTCGAAGACGAGAGCGGGCGCGGGTGGCGCATCGTGGAAGCCCTGTCCGATGCCTGTGGATACGTCGTCCAGAAGGACGGAAAGCACGTGTGGTTCGCCGTCTCGCTCTGTCGAGTCGAGATGGCGCAACTTGGCATCACGCCGGACGACTCTCATGGCAGCGACCAGCGCCACCGCTACCCCGACAGTCGGGGCGGAAGGCAGTCGCTCTCTTGAAAGACCCGATCCGGCGGTGCGCGCGGGGTTGGCCGAGGAGGTCCATTGCGCGGAACGTGCGGTGACTCGGTCCTGTGAAGAAAGGACGCGGCTCCGAGATGACAGATGATCGCGATGAGGTTCGCGACAGGCGGGACGATGGCTCGGCGCTTGAGCGGGTGCCGGATGAGGCTATGCGGTTGCCGATTCCGAAGGCGGGTGAGGGACACGCCAAGTCACCTGAAAGAGCGGGGACTTGGCGGGCGCTTGGGGCCTCGTCTGCCTTTGTTCGGCTTGTTTCGTCCGTGCCGCTCGATCGGGGGCGAAGGCGCCTTGTGGTGGCTCGGGAGGTGGGGCCGGCTCGGCGGGTGGCCGGGTGGGTCACCGGGGAGGAGGTCAACCAGGCCGCCGGGTTTGTCGAGCGGTATCGGGGTGCCTGGTGTCGGGACGGGCGGAGCGGGCGGGAAGGGGAACTCGTGGAGGTGAGTGGACGTCGGGTGTATCTGCGTGGGGTGGACGGGGGCGAGTTGACCTGCCGGCTACCGGCGTTGATGGTGGTGCGGTTGCCGCCTCCTCGGTTGTACCGGCGGGTTCGGTATGTGGGGAGGGAGGATTCGGCTGACCGGCCGGCCGGATACATCGCGGAGATGTGGGCGGTTGACGGGGGGACGCTCGCGAGCGTGCAACCACCCACCGGGCCCGCGTGGTTCGCGCTGATGGCCGACCTCGAACGCGACCTCCCGACTGGTGCTGTTGCCGGTTGGGACGACCCACCGTTCGTCTCGGACTCGGGTGCCGACGCGGACGTGTGAGTGGGCCCGATGCGTTGGCCTTCGTGATCGGGTGCCGGCTCGTTCCTGGTGCGTCAGTGGCGGGTGAAGGTGGTGATTGTGACGTCGTTGGGGAAGGTGGTGCGGGTGGTTGATGTGAAGGAGGTCGGGGTGAACTTTCCGTTGAATGCCGGGATTCCGGATCCGGCGACCACGGGGTAGCTCTTGATGATCAGTTCGTCGATTTCCGGCAGCAGGGTGCCGGCGAGGAGGCCGCCGCCGCAGAGCCAGATGTCCAGGCCGTCCTGCTGCTTGAGGTCGCGGACCACGGCGAGCGGGTCGTCGTCGACCACTGTGACCGCCGGGTCGGGGGTCGAGGTGAGGGTGCTGGACACGACGTACTGGCGCAGGTGGGCGTAGGGGCTGGGAAAGCCTGCTCGCAGGCCGGGGCCGTAGGTGCCGAGCCCCATCAGGACGGTGTCGAAGCGCCGGTTGGGGGTGTCAGCCAAGCCGTGCGCGGCGCGTATGAGGGTCGGGACCGTCTCCGGGTAGCGGGCATTGACCCACTCGGCATAGGCGGCGGCTTGCTCCTCGTCGCCCTGCGGGTAGAAGTCGACCTCTCCGTCGGGACCGGCGATGTATCCGTCGATGGTGACGGCGATGTAGTAGACGAGCTTTCGCACTCCGGAGACCCCGATCACAGAACTATGAGTGAAGTGGTTTGAACGTAGTACTGTATCTGTAGTGGTGTCAATGATGCGCGAAGACGCCGGGGATGTTGGGGCCGGCGGGCTTCGATGGGGCAGGAACTGGCTGTGTCCGTGCGGGGGTGCCCGTACCCGGATGTTCTTCGCATGATGACCCACCCGTAACATGACTCACGGTCAGGTGTCACGGGCGCTGGGTACACCAAGCTCATGTCTAACATCCTGCGCATGCACGAGCACTTCGAGGATCCCCGTTCCGCGGCCGGTACCTGGTCTTCCGGCGACCAGGTGCTCTGGCGTTATCTGCGCGGAGGTCAGGTCCTGGACTGTCGGCCGGTGACCGTGGTTCGCGACGAGCCGGACCAACTCGCGGTCTGGCTCGCCGGCGGTACCTCACGGGTCAAGCCGATGTTGCCGGACGGATCGGACATCCGGACCGCGCCGATCGAACGCAGATTCAGGCTCGGCCGGATCCCCTCGGTCGTCGAGTGGCACGGGACCGGCGTGTTGATGCTGGCCCGGCCGGGCGAGCCGTGGTCGGTCTGGCTGTTCTGGCAGCCCGGCTGGCGGTTCTCCGGCTGGTACGTCAACCTCGAACGCCCGCGCACCCGTTGGGCGGGCGGCGTGGACACCGAGGACCACGTGCTGGACGTGTGGGTCACCCCGGATCGCCGCTGGGAGTACAAGGACGAGGACGAACTCGCCGCCTCCCGCGAGGCGGGCCGGCTCACCGATCGCCAGGTCGAGGCGATCGAGGCCGAGGGCCGGGCCGCCGTCGCGGCGATCGAGGCGTGGGGCGCCCCGTTCGACCAGGGGTGGGAGAACTGGCGTCCCGACCCGGCCTGGCCGCTGCCGCAACTCCCCGACGACTGGGCGGACAACGCCCGCATCGCCTAGACCAAGATCCGCCGGACAGGGCCTGGCGACCGCCGGGGCGAGTCTCCATTTCCGGGCCCGACTTCGGTCGGGCCCGACGCGTGTGCGGATCGGTTCGTCGTCGGGTGCAACCCTTTCGCCCCTCGGCCGCTCTGAACGGGGTGAACCGAAGGGGGCCGAGATGCCGACAGCCGGACGGCGAGATTTCGAGGAGTACGCGCGGGCGCGCCAACATCAGCTCTATCGCACCGCGTACCTGCTGTGCGGCGACGCGGATCGGGCGCAGGACCTGGCCCAGACCACGCTGGCCAAGCTGTTCCAGCACTGGAAGCGGGCGAGCCGGGCGGAGAACCTGGACGCGTACGCGAAGACCGTGCTCAGCCGCACGTTCCTGAGCGAGCAGCGCGGTCGCCGACGCGAGTACGCGGCGCACGAACTCGGGGCCGCGGGACCGCCGTCCGCGCGGCACCCGGACCTGCGACTGACCCTGCTCGCCGCGCTGGCGACGCTGCCGCCCAAGCCGCGCGTGATGGTCATCCTGCGCTACTGGGAGGACCTGAGCGTGGACAACGTCGCCGCCCTCCTGCGCTGCAGCACCGGCAACGTGAAGAGCCAGTGCGCCCGTTCGATGGCCAAGCTCCGGGCCGAACTCGGAGACCTCCACCTGTACGCGACGGAAAGCTGAGGCGGTGTCATGCACGACGACGGGTACGAAGAGCACACGGGTCGGGATCTGCGCATGGTGATGGACCGGGCCACGGTCGAACTGCCCCCGCTGCCGGACCTGGTGGCCGACGCGATCCGGGACGGGCGCCGCCGCCGGGTGCGTTCGCGGGCGGTGCTGAGCGCGGTGGTGGTCGGCGCGGTGGCGGCCGTCGCCGCGCCGACCCTGCTGCTCGGGCCGTTGGCCGGGAAGGACACCGCCCGGGCGGGCGCCTCGCGAAGCGGCGGGGAACTGCCGTTGGCCCCGGCGAACTGGCCGACGGGTCAGCCGCTCGCCGTGCCGACCAAGGCATATCCGACAGTGCACGTCGAGCAGACGGGCGAGTCCGGGCCGAGGCCGCGACTGACCAGGGAGGAGACCGAACTCCGGTACGCGTTCAAGCAGAAGGCCGCCGACGTGCTGACCAGACTGCTGCCGCCCGACGTGGGCGAGATGCGGATTCCGGACAACGGCGCGCAGAGCTATCGACTGGTGTCGGGCGACAAGACGTACGACATCACGTTCCGCGTCGACGTGTCCGGCGGCGGCCCCGCGAGCATCGCGCCCACCCCGGCCGGCGGGGCCGACGCAGGCGGGGCGGCGCCGCCCTCGTCGGTGAACGGCACGTGCGCCGAGACCGCCGTGCTGCGTCAGAGCAAGACCACGGAGGTCTCCTGCACCGACGCCAAGCTGCCCGACGGCACGGCGATCTCGATCACGAGCCGGCCCGCGGCGCGCGCGGGCACGGTGATGAGCCCGCCCGTGCCGATGGCCGTGTTCAGCTACCGCGGGGCCGACGTCATGCTCGCGCTGTTCGCCGACGTGAAGACCAATACGGCGCCGGCGGTCGGCAACGAGCAACTGGCCAAGGTGGTCACCGACCCGACGTTCCTGGAGCTGGTCGACTTCTGGCGGGACAACCGGATCGGCCGCTGAGGGCCGACCCGAACGGCGCCGTCACGACCCGGCGCCGGCCCTCACCGCACCACCCGCACCGGCAGATCGCCCACCGCGCGTCGCAGCGCGACCGCCAGGTCGGCGAACTCCGCGCCCCGCCCCGTACTGGAGCGCATCACCAGGCCGATGCGTCGGTACGGGGCGGGCGCGGCGAAGCGGGACACCGCCAGCTGTGAACCCGGGCGGGTCTCCACGTCGATCGCGGTCTGCGGGAGCAGGGTCACGCCCAGGCCGCCGGCGACCAGCTGGACCAGGGTGGGCAGGCTCGCCGCCCGGGTCGCGCCCGCCTCGGACGCGCCGACCTCGCGGCACACGTCCAGCGCCTGGTCGCGCAGACAGTGGCCCTCGTCCAGGAGCAGTACGTCGAGGCCGCGCAGCGCGTCGCGGGGCAGGTTCCGGCGGCCCGCCAGCTCGTGGCCCTCGGGCACGATCAGGGTGAAGTCCTCCTCGTACAGCGGGATCTCCTCGACCCCGCCGAGCCCGGGGGAGGGCAGCGCGAGCAGGAGCAGGTCCAGCCGGCCGCCGGTGAGGCCGTCCATCAGCGAGCCGGTCTGCTCCTCGTGGACGTAGAGCTGGAGGTCCGGGTATTCCTCGCGGGCCAGCCGCAGCAGCGCCGGCAGCACATACGGCGCCACCGTCGGGATCACCCCCAGGTGCAGCGGCCCGGTGAACGGGCGCCGGGCCGATTCGGCCTCGTCCACCAGGTCGGCGAGCGCGTCGAGCACGCGGCGGGTGTGCCGCGCGACCCGCTCGCCGGCCGGGGTGAGCAGGACCCGCCGCGTGGTGCGCTCCACCAGCTGGGTGCCCAGGGCGTCCTCCAGGGCGGCGATCGCCCCGGACAGTGCGGGCTGACTGGTGCCCACCGCCGCCGCCGCGTCCCGGAAGTGCAGGTAGTCGGCCACCGCGGCGAAGGCTCTGAGCTGCGACAACGTCGGCGTGCGAGTACTGATGGGAACCACCTGTCGGGTGCGTGTGGGCGGCCGATCCCCCGGCTTCTCCACGATAGGGCAACCGCCCGGACCGCCCCCGCGCCGCGCACGCGGCCCGGCGGTCCGGTCGGGTGCCGGCCGACCCTTTGTGCCGCAAGTCACTTCTCTTCCGGTGTACCCACCGGTAGCTTGCTCTCGCTCCACTGTGCCCAAGTCCCCTTTGGGCGGCTCGTGCGTGTTCCTTCCATGCCACGAAGGCGAGGGTGCATGTCCAGATTCGAGCGGGTGCGGACGCTGGGACGGGTGCGCGGCAAGGTGTTGCCGGTGGCGCTGATGGCGACCCTGATGGGTCTCACCGGCGGTCTGACGGCGACCGGGTCGGCCGGTGCGGCCCCGGCCGCGGCCACCGCGCTGTCCCCCCAACTGGAGGCGATCCGGCAGGCCGAGGCCCAGGCGCTCTACGGGAGTACCGGGATCAAGCCGATCACCGAGCGCAAGACGTCGCTGATCTCGCTCGGCGACAGCGAGATCGCCGGCGAGGGCGTCGGCGTGTACGAACCCGGCACCGACGGCCCGGACAACTGGTGCCACCGGTCGCCCGAGGCGGCGATCCACAAGACCGGGATCCCGACCGACCTGACGTACAACGTGGCCTGCTCCGGGGCGTCCACGGTCAACATCAGGATCGGCGGCAGCAAGCAGTACGCCGACGAGCTGGTGCAGTCGGACAGCCTGGCGATCAAGGCGCGCAACACCCGCGTACAGCTGATCCTGCTGGTAGCCGGGGCCAACGACGACATCCAGTTCGGCCCGACCATGACCGACTGCGTGACCAGGCGGGTGTTCTTCCAGGGCGAGTGCTACGGCACGTACCAGCCCGGCTGGCAGGCGCGCGCGGACGCGATGCGGCCCAAGGTCGAGCAGACCGTGCGTGATCTGAAGACCGTCATGGCCGACGCGGGCTACGCGAGCGGCGACTACAAACTCGTGCTGATGGGCTACCCGTCGCCGATCGCCCCGGACGTGGAGGACAACCCCGACTTCCCCGGCTGGTACGCTGGCGGCTGCGTGGGCTACCTGCGCGATGCGGCGTGGGGGCGCAACGAGGCGGTGCCGATCTTCGAGCGGGCCGAGCGCCAGGCCGCGGCGAACACCGGTGTCACCTACCTGGACAACTCGCGGCTCTTCCACGGCCACGAGGTCTGTACCGACAACACCTGGGCACGCGGCCTGTGGTTCGCCAATCCGAACGTGTTCGACCCGAACACGACCCGGCAGAGTTTCCACCCCAACGCGCGCGGCCACCTGGCGTTCGCGTCCTGCCTGACCCAGCTGTACACCTCGGGCTGGAGCCAGGCCGGCTGCGCGGACCCGGCAAGCACCGGACAGGCCAAGTTGTATCAGGGTGTGCTCAGTGCCGACTTCCGGCAACTGCGCAACGAGGGAACCGGGTTGTGCGCCGACGCGTACGGCTTCTCCTCGCGCAACCAGACCCCGGTGGACCTGTGGCCCTGCCACGGCGGGCGCAACCAGGGTTTCCGGTACGACGCCGCGAACCAGTCGCTGCACACCGAACTCAGTGAGGACCGGTGTGTGGATCCGCTCGGCGGCGGGCGCGCCTCGGGCACCGCGCTGGTGTTGTGGAACTGCAACGGCGGTACCAACCAGCGCTTCGTCGAGGTTGCGGGCACCCTGCGGCCGGCCGACACGCAGACCCTGTGCGTGGCGGCGCCGGCGGCCGACGCGACGCTCGGCGCGAAGCTGGTGCTCGCCGGGTGTGACGGCTCGGCGGGGCAGCGGTGGGTGAAGGAGCCCGCCGCGCCGGTACGGTTCGCCGAACTCGTCTCCGGCGCCAAGTGCCTGGACGTGGACGGCGGCACGATGTCGTCCGGGCGGGCCGTACTGGCCTGGGACTGCACCGGCAACACCAACCAGAAGTGGTGGCGCAACCCGGCCACCGGCCAGGTGCACAGTCTGAAGGACCCGGCGTACTGCCTGGACAACCGCGGCGCCACGGCGGCGGGCGCGGGCCTGGGCATCTGGCGGTGTGACGACGCGCACGGGGCGTACCTGAACAACCTGCGCTTCGACACGGACGCGGCCGGCCGCCTGGTCAGCCGGGTCTCCGGCCTGGCGGTCACCGCCCCGGCGGGCAACGGCGCGGTCACCCAGCAGCCGGTGGGCGCGTCGCCGGCGCAGACGTGGACGGCGGGGGCCTCGGTGGCCCTGCCCTACTCGGTGATTCCGTACGACGCGTACTGAGCGCGCACGCACCACGCGGCCCCCGTCCGGATGCCGGGACGGGGGCCGTGGCCGCGGTCGATCCCGGGCCGCGGCTCAGTCACGGTCGGGGTCCTTGCGGAGGGGGTCCTCCCGGACGGGGTCGTCACGGCGGACGGGCTCGTCCTTGCGGAACATGTCGCGCTCGCGGCCCCGGTCGAGTTCGGGGCGGTACTCGCTCTCCGGGGGCAGCTCGCGCACGCGGTCCGCCTCCATCTCGCGGAAGCGGTCCGCCTTCATTTCGCGGACGCGCTCCATGTCCATCTCGCGCTTGCGCTCGCGTTGTTCCTTGCGCCGCTTGACCCGCACCGAGACGCCGCCCATCACGGCGAGGCCCTTGACCACCACGACGGGTGCGCGCGGGTCGTCGGTGTACTGCTCGTGCACGTCGAAGCTGCCCATGAAGCCGAACCCGTGGTCGCGCACGGTGACGCCCTCCGGGATCTTGATGTCGATCCCGCCCCAGATGGTGAACACCCGGATCACCAGCTCGGGTTCGTCGAACACCGCGTCGGTGAGGTCGATGTCCACCCCGCCCATGATCGCGACGGCGTTCAGCTTCCCGCCCGCGCGCCAGCGGCCCTTGCGGGTGGAGCCGCTCCAGAACGCGAACATGTTCGACCGGGCCGGAGTCGGTGACACCGACGTGGCCGCGGCCGGCTCGTAGCCGATCGGGGCCGGTGCCGGCAGGTCGGCAATCAGCGGTTCGAGTTGGCTCACCGTCCTCGCGGCCAGTGCCGCGTCCACCCGTTCGGCGTGTTCGTCGGCGGTCAGGCGGCCCTCCGCGAGCGCGTCGCGCAATACGTTGACGTAGCGGTCGCGGTCCGCGTCGGACGCCCGCAGCTCGGGTATGGGCGGTTGCGATCGACGCTCTGGGCTGGTGTCCACGAGGTCAAATCTAGCCCGGGGGTGCATCCGCCGGGAGTACGGACCGCGCGAGCAGGCGCACGGCCTCGCGCAGTCGGTCGGGGGACAACCCGGCGTAACCGATGATCACCGCCGGCGGGCCGGTCGCGAACGCGCGCAGGTCGGCCATCGGCTCGACTCGCACGCCGAGCGCCGCGGCCCGGCGTACCGTGGCCGACTCGTCGGAGCCGGGCGGCAGTTCGACGTAGAGGTGGATGCCCGCGGCGACGCCGTGCACCCGGGCGGCCGGCAGGTGTTCGGACAGCGCCTCGACCACCGCGTCGCGGCGGGCGCGGTAGTGCGCGCGCATCGCCCGCAGGTGCCGCTCGTACGCGCCGGTGGCCAGCATCCGGACCAGGGTCAGCTGGGGGAGGGTGGCCGAGCCGAGGTCGGCGTTGGTCTTCAGGTCGTGGATCTGCTCGATCAGCGGTGCGGGCAGTACGGCCCAGCCCAGGCGCATCCCGGGCGCGAGCGCCTTGCTGGTCGAGCCCAGGTGCACCACCCGGTCCGGCGCCAGGCCCTGGAGGCAGCCGACGGGGTCGCGGTCGTAGCGGAACTCGGCGTCGTAGTCGTCCTCGACGATCAATCCGTCGTGCGTGCGGGCCCAGGCGACCAGGGCCGCGCGGCGGCGGGGGGACAGGACCACGCCGGTGGGGTACTGGTGCGCCGGGGTGACCAGCACCGCCCGGGCGCCGGTGCGGGCCAGCGCCGCGACGTCGAGACCCTCGGCGTCGGTGGGGGCGTAGGCGACGGCCAGGCCGTGGGTGGTGAAGATGCCGCGCTGCCGGTCGCTGGAGGGGTCCTCCACCGCGAGTACGTCCCGGCCGAGGCGGCGCAGCGCCTGGGAGACCAGGGACAGGCCCTGGGCGACGCCGTTGACCACCACGATGTGCTCGGGCCGGGCCTGGGCGGCGCGGACCCGGCCCAGGTAGTCGGCCAGCGCGGCGCGCAACTCGCCCGCGCCGGACGGGCCGGGGTAGCCGAGCGCGCGGTGCGGGGCGGTGTTCAGCACGTGCCGGGTCGCGGCCAGCCACGCGGAGCGCGGGAACGCGGACAGGTCGGGCACCCCGGGCTTGAGGTCGTGGGTGATCGGGACGGCCGCGTCGGGATCGGGCGCGGCGGCCGGCTGGGGCGCGGTGCAGGCGGCGGTGACCTGGGTGCCGGAGCCGTGCCGCGAGACCAGGTAGCCCTCGGCGACCAGTTGCTCGTAGGCGTCGACGACCATGCCCCGGGAGACGTCCAGGCTCTCCGCGAGCGCACGGGTGGACGGCATCCGGAATCCGGCGGGCAGCCGGCCCGAGCGGATCGACTCGCGCAGACCCGACTGCACCTGGGCGCCGAGGCGGCCCGCGGATCGGTCGAGGTGGACGAGGAGTTCGCGCATGGGTGCCTGCCCTGGGGTGGCCGGGGTTCGTGCGCCCGCCCCGGAGGACGGGAGGGCGGTGGGCCCACCGCCCCGAAGTGGTCCGGTTTTTCGGGGCGGAAGTGGCTCTGCCGAGGGCTCCACCGGCTTCCTAACGTTACGGCACATGACGCCCTCCTCGATGTCCCCCCGCTCGATCGGTCTGCTGTGCGCGGCCTCCGCGCAGGGGCTGATCGGCGCCGCCGCCGGTGTCTCTGCGGTGCTGCGCGACTATCCGGTGACCGGCGGCCAGATGCTTCGCTACACGCTGGCCGCGCTCGTGTTGTTCGGGGTGTTGCGGGTGCGTCGGATCCCGCTGCTGCGGCCGACCCGGCGCGAGCTGGTCCGGCTCGGGCTGCTCTCGCTGTCCGGGCAGACGGTGTTCAACCTGTGCCTGTTCGCCGCGCTCGATCGGGCCGACCCGGCCACGGTCGGCAGCATCCTGGGCGCGACGCCGCTGCTGCTCGTGCTGGTGGCGCCGCTGCTCGGCGGGCGCCGGCCGAGTCGGTCGGTGTTCGCCGCCGCGGTACTCGTGGTGGCGGGGGCGGCGGTGGTGCAGGGGCTCGGCGGCGGGACGGCGGTCGGGTTGGTGTTCGCGTGCGGGGTGGCGCTGTGCGAGATGGGCTTCACGCTGATCGCGGTGCCGCTGCTGCCGCGGTTGGGTGCCTGGCGGATCGCGGCGTACGCGACGGCGATGGCGATTCCGCAGATGTTGGTGGTGGGGGTGTTCACCGATGGCGCGGACCTGATCCGGACGCCGTCGGGCACCGAGCTGGTCGCGCTGCTCTACCTGGCGTTGCCGCTCACCGCCGGGGCGTTCCTGCTCTGGTACTCGGCGCTGGCCCGGGTCGAGCCGGAGCGCGCCGGGCTGTTCATGGGTCTGGTGCCGGTCACGGCCGCGCTGTCCGGCCTGGTGCTCGGCACCGGTACACCCACGATCGGCCAATTCGCCGGCGCCCTCCTGGTCGGCGTGGGCGTGGTCCTCGGGCTGCGTGCGGAGGAGGGTGAGCCGGACGCGCCGAACGTGGAGCCGGCCGGGCAATCGGTCGAGGAAATCTCCGCGCCGGCCGCAACAACCGCGGAGCTGCCGCCCACAAACCGATGACAGTGTTCATCGAGGTTCAGCGAACCGTGGAGGGCGTCTTGGCCGAACAGGGCATTCGGGAGGTGACCGGGATCGCTCGCGACCCGGCCCTGCTGGAGGCGTTCTATCGGAGAAACATCGACGCGGTGAATCGCTTCGTGGCCCGCCGGGTCGGCGATCCGCACGCGGCCGCCGATCTGACCGCGGAGGTCTTCCTCGCCGTGCTGGACACGGGCGAGCTATCGCGGCGGCCCGGGTGGCGAGCGGGCCTGGTTGTACGGGGTGGCTCGCAACGTGGTCGCGAGCGAGCGGCGGCGGGCCGCACGGGAGGAGCAGGCGTCGCGGCGGATAGCCGGCCGGCGTCTGGTCGACGACGACGACTTGGTGCGGATCGAGGAGCGGCTGGACGCCGAGGCGGCGGCTCGGCGCACCTATCGGGCGATCGAGCGGCTGTCCGAGGCCGATCGCGCGGTGCTCGAACTGGTCAGCGTCGACGGGTTGGACGTGACCGAGGCGGCGGCGGTGCTCGGGATCCGACCGGTGTCGGCGCGCGTGCGGCTGCACCGGGCCCGACGGCGGCTGACCGAGGAGTTGAAGGGGGAGCCGCAGGAGGAGCCGGCGCGGGACCGGGAGCCGACCCGTCCGGTGCCGCCCGAGGGTTGGCGCATCGGCGGCGCACGCGTTGCGACCCACCCGAAGGGCACCCCCGGCACGGCTTTGCGAGCGGAGGCGAAGGCATGAGCACCTTCGAGGAACGACTGCTGGACGAATTGCGGAAGGTGGCCGCGGCCGACGAGACGGTGCCGCCGCCGGTCGAGCCCGGCCGGCGGTTCGGGCGAAATCGGCGGACGGTGTTCGGTCTGGCCGCCTCGGTGCTGCTCGCGACCGGCATCGCGGTCGGCGCGCCCCTGCTGGGCGAGGGCTCCTCGGCCGATGCCCGACCCTTCAAAGTGATCCGGAAGGACGACGGGCGGATCCTGTTCCGTGTGGTCGAGTTCCGCAACCCCAAGGCGCTCGAACAACGACTGCGCGAGCTGGGCGTCGCGGTGGTCGTGGACTACGTGCCGGCGAGCAAGCGATGCCGGGAGCCGCGCTTCGTCGAATACCCGATGTCGGGCGACGACCTCACCGCGATCTACCACTGGAAGGAGGTTCCGGTCGCGACCGGCGACGGGCTCGACGATGCCGCGCTCGAGGAGATGAAGCAGAGGTGGCACGAACTGGTGCCCGGGTTGATCCCGCCCGGCACCACACTCGTGCTCACCGAGGGTTACTACGGCGACTCCGACCGTTCCGGATCCATCGGGTCCTACGCCCTCGCCACCGGTCCGGTGGGGCCGTGCGAACTCGAACCCAGGCCCGGCTACGTGCCGCCGTCGCAGCACGAGGACGACCGTCCGTACTCGCCGGGTGCGTACTACCCGACCCCGGCGGTGACCTCGAAGCCGTGAGCGATCCGGGGCCGCTCTACTCTGGACGAGGCCCCGTTACCGCATGAGTGAGGATCACGATGTCCGCCCCTGAGAACTCCTTCAGCGCCTACACGGATCTGCTGCCGCTCGGGGAGGACACCACGCCCTACCGGCTGCTGACCGCCGACGGCGTGTCCACGTTCGAGGCGGGCGGACGCCGGTTCCTCAATGTCGATCCCGAGGCGATGCGACTGCTCGCGCGCACCGCGATGCGCGACATCTCGCACTTGCTGCGCCCCGGGCACCTGGCCCAGGTCGCGCGGATCCTGGACGACCCCGAGGCGTCGGCCAACGACCGCTTCGTCGCGCTCGACCTGCTCAAGAACGCCAACATCGCGGCCGGCGGCGTGCTGCCGATGTGCCAGGACACCGGTACGGCGATCGTGATGGGCAAGCGCGGGCAGCACGTGCTCACCGACGGGCGGGACGAGGAGCACCTGTCGCGCGGCATCGCCAACGCCTATACCGAGCTGAACCTGCGCTACTCGCAGATGGCCCCGCTGACCATGTGGGACGAGAAGAACACCGGCAACAACCTGCCCGCCCAGATCGAGCTCTACGCGACCCCGGGCGAGGCGTACAAGTTCCTGTTCATGGCCAAGGGCGGCGGCAGCGCCAACAAGTCGTACCTGTACCAGGAGACCAAGGCGGTCCTGAACCCGCAGAGCATGCTGCGCTTCCTGGACGAGAAGATCCGCTCGCTCGGCACCGCCGCCTGCCCGCCGTACCACCTGGCGATCGTGGTCGGCGGCACCAGCGCGGAGCACGCGCTCAAGACCGCGAAGTACGCCTCCACCCGCTACCTGGACACGCTGCCCGGTCAGGGTTCGCCGCTGGGGCACGGCTTCCGCGACGTGGAGTTCGAGGCCGAGGTGCTGAAGCTGACCCAGCAGATGGGCATCGGCGCGCAGTTCGGCGGCAAGTACTTCTGCCACGACGTGCGGGTGATCCGGCTGCCCCGGCACGGCGCGTCGTGTCCGGTGGCGATCGCGGTGTCCTGCTCGGCCGACCGGCAGGCGCTGGCCAAGATCACCGCCGAGGGGGTGTTCCTGGAGGAGCTGGAGACCGACCCGGCCAAGTACCTCCCGGAGACCACGCACGACGACCTCGACGACGCCGTCGTACAGATCGACCTCAACCGGCCGATGAGCGAGATCCGCGCCGAGCTGTCCAAGTACCCGGTCAAGACCCGGCTGTCGCTGACCGGCCCGGTCGTGGTCGCGCGCGACATCGCGCACGCCAAGATCAAGGAACTGCTCGACGCGGGCAAGCCGATGCCGCAATACCTGCGCGACCACGCGGTCTACTACGCGGGCCCGGCGAAGACTCCCGAGGGCTACGCGTCGGGCTCGTTCGGCCCGACCACCGCCGGGCGGATGGACTCCTACGTGGAGCAGTTCCAGGCCGCGGGCGGCTCGTTCGTGATGCTGGCCAAGGGCAACCGGAGCAAGCAGGTCACCGACGCGTGCAAGACATACGGCGGCTTCTACCTCGGCTCGATCGGCGGCCCGGCCGCGCGCCTGGCCCAGGACTGCATCAAGAAGGTGGAGGTCCTGGAGTATCCGGAGCTGGGCATGGAGGCGGTCTGGAAGATCGAGGTCGAGGACTTCCCCGCCTTCATCGTGGTCGACGACAAGGGCGAGGACTTCTTCGCCGACGTCACCACGCCGACGTTCCAAATCAACCGGCGGCCGTGAGACCGGTCGGCTTCGTCGCGGCCCGGGTGTCGAGCAGGTTCGACACCCGGGCCGCGGCCGTCGTCAGGCCCCGCCGGATCCCTCGGCGGGGTCGGGGTCGAGCGGGGTGTCGAGCAGCGCGGCCAACTCGGCGGTGAAGGCCGCGGTGCGGGGGCTGCCGGGGCCGCCGAGCGGGGCCAGGAAACGTTCGTGCAGCTCTCGGACGATGCCGATTGCGCGGCCGGTGACCTCGTGTCCGTGCTCGGTGAGGGAGAGCCGTATCGCCCGGCTGTCGGCCGCGTCGCGGGTGCGCTCGATCAGGCCCGAGCCCTCCAGGGTGCGCGCCAGCTTCGAGACGTAGAGCGCCTCCAGACCGGTGTGGTCGGCGAGTTCGCGCTGACTGGGCTGTCGGCCGGAGCGCGCCATGCCGTACAGCGAGGCCAGCAGCGAGTATTGCGCGTGGGTCAGCCCCACCGGCCCGACGGCCCGATCCACCGCCACCCGCCACTTCATCGACAGACGCCACACCAGAAAGCCGGGCGTCGCCCCTTCGGTCGTCGTGCTCATGGCGAAAACAGTACATGGCTATCAAATACATGGACGCTGTTTTCCGCGGTTCGGAAAGTGGGGCCGTGGGCCCTCGGTTTCCTTGACGTTTCCTTGTGGTTACTTGTCGTCGCCTTGTCACGCCGGCACGCATGCCTGGGAATTCGTCGGGTAGGCGACACCCACCGAGCCCACCAGCCGACGTGAGGAGCACAGCGTGACGGAACGGATCGACATCATCCGCAGCGCCCGCGCCACCTGGACACCGCCGCCGGCCGGCGCGTGTGCGAGCGTGGACCGGCAGATCTTTCTCGGCTACCCCGGGGAACCCGTGGTCGCCCGGCTCGCCCGCGAGGAGGACGCCAAACGCGTCTGCGCACGCTGCTCGGTCCTGTTGGAATGCCGGGAAAGCGCCCTGGCCGAGACCAACCCGGTCGGGGTCCGCGGCGGCCTGACGCCGAACGAGCGTGGGGCGGTGCGCCGCCGGCGCGCCTATCACTGACGCGCCGTCACCCCGGGTGCCGGTCCGCCTCGCCGACGATGTGGTCGTGCGGGGTGTCCGTGGTCAGCCGGGCCAACTTGCGCAGCAGCGCGCTCAGTTCCTCGGACTGTTCGGGGGACCAGTCCGCCATCACCTCGGTGAGCATCTGCCGACGGGCCTCGACCAGCGCCTCCAGCGTCTCGTGGCCCTTGGCGGTGAGCACCATCGTGCCCTCGCCGAGCCGCTCGACGTGCCCGGAGAAGGTCAGTTCGTCGGCGTAGCGGCGGACCCTGGCCTCGGGCTCGTGGATGCGGACGGCGAGGTCGGGGATCGAGATCGGTCCGAGCAGGTCGAGTTGCACCAGCCCGTACGCGCACGGCACCGACAACTCCACGCCCGAGCGGCCGATCATGCGCTCGTAGCGTGACCAGCCGTTCTCCCGGTGCACCATCTGTGCCATCGCCCGCTCGATCTCGTCGACGGAACTGCGCGCGGTGGGCGACATCAACGGGGTCTGCTCGGTCTCGCGGGTGGCCTCGCGCAGCGGCACCTCGCGGAGCAGGAACGACAGCACGAACGCGACCAACACGATGCAGGAGGCGGCCAGGAAGACGGTTTGCAGCGACTGCGCGTACGCGTGGATGAATCCGGTCTTGGCCGCGGGCGGCAGCCGGTTCAATTCGGCCGGGTTGATCGCGGACGAGGATCCCGGCGCGGTGCCGGGCGGCAGGCCCTCGCCGCGCGCGGCGGCCTCGCGCAGATGGACCGCCAGGCGGTTGTTGAAGATGGTGCCGAAGATGGCCGCGCCGAACGAGCCGCCGATGGAGCGGAAGAAGGTCGCGCCGGCGGTGGCCACGCCGAGTTCGGCGTAGGGCACGGCGTTTTGCACGGCGAGCACGATGACCTGCATGACCAGGCCCAAGCCGACGCCGAAGACGAGCATGTACAGCGAGGAGGCGGCGGTGGTGGTGAACTCGTCCATCCGCGACATCAGGAACATGCCGACCGCCATCACGGCGGTGCCCAGGATCGGGTAGATCTTGTACCGGCCGGTCCGGCTGATCAGTCGACCGCTGACGATCGAGGTGACCAGGAGTCCGCCCATCATCGGCAGCAACCGCAGGCCCGACTCGGTCGGCGAGGCGCCGTTGACGACCTGCATGAACAGCGGCAGGAAGCTCAGTCCGCCCATCATCGCGAAGCCGACGATGAAGCCGATGCCCGCGGTCACCGAGAAGATCCGGTTGCGGAACAGGGTCATCGGGAGCACCGGCTCGGCCGCGCGCCGCTCGACCACGACGAAGGCGACGAGCAACACCACGGCCGCGACGCCCAGTCCGACGATCTGTGCGGAGCCCCACGGATAGGTGGTGCCGCCGAAGGTGCTGAGCAGGATCAGGCAGGTGGTGCCGGTGGCCAGGAGGGTGATGCCGAGGTAGTCGATGCTCGGCCGGGTGTGTACCTCCTTGGTGTGCAGCGCGGCGGCGATCACCGCGAGCGCGATCGCGCCGATCGGGAGGTTGATGTAGAACACCCAGCGCCAGGTGAGGTGGTCCACGAAGAACCCGCCGAGCAGCGGCCCGGCCACCGAGGTCACCCCGAACACCGCGCCGAACAGGCCCTGGTAGCGCCCGCGCTCGCGGGGCGGCACCACGTCGCCGATGATCGCCTGGGACAACACCATCAGCCCGCCGCCGCCGAGCCCCTGGATCGCGCGGAAGGCGATCAACTCGGTCATGCCCTGGGCGATGCCGCACAGCACCGAGCCGATCAGGAAGATCACGATCGACGCCTGGTAGAGCTTCTTGCGCCCGAACAGGTCGCCCAGCTTGCCCCACAGCGGCGTGCTCACGGTCGACGCGAGCAGATACGCGGTGACCACCCACGACAGGTGATTGAGCCCGCCGAGGTCGCCGACGATGGTCGGCAGCGCGGTCGAGACGATGGTCTGATCGAGCGCGGCCACCAACATCCCGAGCATCAGCCCGGTCAACACCAACCCGAGTCGGGGCGCGGCCTCCACCCCGGCCGGACTGCTGCCATGCCTGCGCTGTGGCGCGCTCATCCGGTGGCCTCCTCGATCGACGCTCAAGGAGGATCCCCACAAACAGGTACAAAATCCGCGCCTATTAGTGGGACAAGGGGCGAGGCCCGACCGAAAGCCCGACCGCAGCCTCGCAATCACGAAGCCTCGCAATCGCGCGGCCTCGCAATCACCCAAGCCTCCGCGCCAAACGCCGACCGAGCCAAAATCCGGCCCGGCCGGCGTTCGAGGCCACCCTCGGCCGAAGGCCGGGGTCAATTCACCGGCCGCAAAGGCCTATCGCGCGTGGTCGAAGTCGATCGCGCTGTACGCCCGCAGCTTCGCCAGCCGATGCTGGCTGTCGATCTGCCGAATCGTCCCGGACTTCGACCGCATCACCAGCGACGAGGTCAGCGCCGTGCTCGCCCGATACCGCACCCCGCGCAGGAGTTCGCCGTCCGTGATCCCCGTGGCGACGAAGAAGACGTTGTCGCCGCGCACCAGATCGTCGGTCAGCAGGACGCGCGAGAGGTCGTGCCCCGCGTCGATCGCCTTCGCCCGCTCCGCCGCGTCCTTGGGCCACAGCCGACCCTGGATCACACCGCCCATGCACTTGATCGCGGCGGCGGCGATGATGCCCTCGGGCGTGCCGCCGATGCCGAGCAGCAGGTCGACGCCGGTGCCGTCCTTGGCCGCCATGATCGCGCCGGCCACGTCGCCGTCGGTGATGAACTTGATCCGGGCGCCCGCCTCGCGGATCTCCTTGACCATCGAGTCGTGCCGCGGGCGGTCCAGGATGCAGACCGTGACGTCCTCGACGGCGCTGTGCTTGGCCTTGGCCACCCGGCGGATGTTCTCCGCGATCGGCGCGGTCAGGTCCACCACGTCGGCCGCCTCGGGGCCGGTGACCAGCTTCTCCATGTAGAACACGGCCGAGGGGTCGTACATGCTGCCGCGCTCGGACACCGCCATCACCGCGACCGCGTTGTTCATCCCCTTCGCGGTCAGCGTGGTGCCGTCCACGGGGTCGACCGCGACGTCGCACTCGGGCCCGTGGCCGTCGCCGACGCGCTCGCCGTTGAACAACATCGGGGCGTCGTCCTTCTCGCCCTCGCCGATCACCACCACGCCGTTCATCGACACGGTGTGGATCAGGCTGCGCATCGCCTTCACCGCGGCGCCGTCCGCGCCGTTCTTGTCGCCCCGACCGACCCACCGGCCGGCCGCCATCGCGGCGGCCTCGGTGACCCGGACGAGTTCCAGCGCGAGGTTGCGATCCGGAGCTTCCGGAGCGACTTCGAGTTGCGGGGGTACAGATTGGTCCGTCATGCGGCGGGCCTTCCTGTAGGGGAACCGATCCGTGACCACGAGGGGTGCCCTGATCCCCCGGAGCCGTGTGCGCCATCGGGTGCGGGTGGCACGGCGATCGCGCGGCCCGGGTCCGGACTGGTTCCAACGGGATTGCCCCGATGTTATCGGTGGGCGGTGGTATCGGTGCGGGTAGGCCGTGCGGAACCGGCCGGCGGGCAATGCGACCATGTTCGGGTGGCGAGGAAGTCGGGTCGCGAGACCGTTCGAGACATGGTTCTTTCCCTGGGCGCGTGCGGCCTTGTGGTCGGTGCGCTGTTCCTGGTGGCTCCGCACAACGAGAGCGATCCCGTGCGGCGGGTCGCCTACGAGACGTCGTTCCGACAGGCGGCCCGGGTGGCCCCGTACCCGCTGCTCGCCCCGCAGGGCCTGGACGAGCGCTGGCGGGCGACCTCGGTGGACTACCAGGGCCTCGACCGCAACCAGACCAAGTG
Source organism: Embleya sp. NPDC059237 (assembly GCF_042754105.1). Taxonomy (NCBI): domain Bacteria; kingdom Bacillati; phylum Actinomycetota; class Actinomycetes; order Kitasatosporales; family Streptomycetaceae; genus Embleya; species Embleya sp. NPDC059237. The sequence continues at coordinate 604,054 of NZ_JBHZAE010000003.1, forward strand.
GCACATCGGGTTCATCAACCCCGCCGAGAAGTACGCCGCGGTGGAGCAGAGCAACGGCTTCAGCGACGAACTGGTCCGGGACAAGGGCAAGCGCGGCCAGCCGATCGGCGATCGGGACGTGGCCGGCGAGCAGTGGAAGGCGTACGACGGCCCCAAGTACCGCTCGCTGGTCCGGGTGCGCGACGGTGTCACCACGATGGTCACGGGCAACGCGACTTTCGAGGATTTGACCGTTCTCGCCGCATCTCTGCGTCCGGCCGGCGCCTGAGCCGATATACGCGAGATCCGTCCGACGTATCGGGGCGATTCGGGCGGCCCAGTGCACATGTTGCGCAGGTGCTTGTAAAGGTTTTGTAAAGACCCAACGTCCTCCCCTGCCCCGTTCGTTGCTCCCGCCCCTAGGGTCCGGAAGCCCGGTCGAACATGCGTCGGCGCCGTCGTGACCCGATGGTTGCCGGCACAGGTCCGCCGGGCTTTCCGAGCCGTCCCGACGCCGTGTGCGCTTGATCAGATCCCGCGCGGCGTCGCTTTGCGTCCGGGGGATGGCCCCCCGGTCGGAAAGGGGAGCACGTTGAGTCCATTGATACCCGGGAGGGGTGCGACGCCGCCCCAAGGCGTCCGGCGGGTGAAGCGCCGCGTGGCACTGCTGTCCGTGTCCGCGCTGGCGATCACCGGCCTCGCGGCCACGACCGCGCCCTCGACATCCGCCACGCCTACGCGCGTGGACACCACAAAGGCGGTGTGGAACCCGGGCCCCGAGGACCACTACGTCAACTCCGTCGATGCGGCGATCGACACCAGCGCGCTGCCGGACGATCCGGCCAAGGCGGCGGCGCTCAAGGCGCAGAACGAGCGCAACGCCGCGACCAAGCGCAAGAATTCGGACGGCAACCCGCGCGCCGCCGCCCAGCTCAAGGAGCTCGAGGCCGAGGCGGGTCGCACGGGCAAGAGCCCGGCCGAGATCAAGGCCGAGCGCAGCGGCAAGCCCGCCGACGCCACGCAGAACGCGAAGCTGCTCACCGTCCTGGTCGAGTTCAACGACCAGGCCAACGACGACTTCTCCGGGTACAAGCGCCCGACCAGCGTGTCGGACCCGACCTGTGTCACCGAGCCCCCCGGCACGGTGAAGAACGGGCCGCTGCACAACCAGCTGCCCAACCCGGCGCTGAACCCGAACGACAACAACACGCAGTGGGTGCCGAACTTCGACCAGGCCCACTACAACAAGATGCTCTACTCCAAGGAGGGCATCACCGAGCGCATGCGCACCGACCTCAAGGGGCCGGACGGCAAGCCGGGCATCAGCCTCGCGGGCCAGACCATGCGCAACATGTACGAGGAGATGTCGGCCGGAAAGTACTCCGTCTCCGGCGAGGCCACCTCCTGGATCAAGGTGCCGCACTCCGAGGCCTGGTACGGCGCGGGCGCCTGCGGCAACGCGCAGCAGGACAACAGCGGCAGCCCGCAGAACCCGCTCGGCGCGCAGCAGCTCGCCATCGACGCGGTGGACCAGCTGGCCAAGTCGCAGCCGAGCTTCCCGTGGGCGGATTACGACAAGGAAGACCCGGGCGACGCCGACCACGACGGCAACACCCAGGAGCCGGACGGCGTGGTGGACCACCTGGTCCTGGTCCACGCCGGCAAGGACAAGTCCGCCGGCGGCGGCGCCGAGGGCACCTACGCCATCTGGGCACACGCCTCCACCGTGCTCTTCGGACACCAGGTCCCCGGCAGCAACATCAAGATCGCCAACTACATCGTCCAGCCCGAGGACTCCGGAGTGGGCGTCTTCGCCCACGAGTTCGGCCACGACCTCGGACTCCCCGACCTGTACGACAACTTCAGCGGCGGGCAGACGGACCTGAACTTCTGGGACCTGATGTCGGCCGGTTCGCACACCGGCCCGCTGTTCCAGTCGCAGCCCGCGCACATGGGCATCTGGGACAAATACGCGCTCGGTTGGCTGACCCCGGACCTGGTCAAGGTCGGTGACCGGCCCAAGGTCGCCACCCTGGGTCAGGCCGCGAAGACGCCCAAGGGCACCTCGCGGGGCATCCGGGTCAACCTGCCGAACAAGCAGGTCGCGGTCGGCAAGCCGCACGGCGGCAACGGCATGTGGTACTCCGGTCAGGACCAGGCCTGGTCCGACGTCCGGATCGAGCGCAACATCGCGGTGCCGGCCGGCTCCGACGTGAAGTTCTGGATGTGGAACGACTACGTCATCGAGCAGGACTGGGACTTCGGCTTCGTCGAGGTGTCCACCGACAACGGCGCCACCTGGAAGCAGCTCGCGGTCAAGGACGAGGCGGGCGCGCTGGTCAGCACGCCGGCGGACTACCCGGACCCGCAGAAGAACCTGGCCACGTTCCGCAAGACCAGCGGTCTGACCGGTTCCAGCAACGGGTGGCGGCACGACAACGTCGACCTGACCCCGTACGCGGGCCAGAACATCAAGCTGCGGCTCGACCTCAACACCGACGCCGCCTTCATGGAGAAGGGTTGGTTCGCCGACGACTTCTCGCTCACCAACGGCGGCACCACCGTGTGGTCCGACGACGTGGAGCAGGGCGACAACGGCTGGACCGCGATCAAGGGCACCAACGCCATCACCAAGGGCGAGGGCTGGGGCCGGACCAACGGCACCTTCGAGCGGGAGCAGTACTACCTGCTGGAGTGGCGCAACCTGTCCGGCTTCGACGAGGGCCTGAAGTACGCGTACACCGCCGGCGAGAACGGCAAGACCAACCGGGTCCCGTACAACGCGCCGGGCATGCTGGTGTGGCTGCGCGACAACGAGTACCAGAACAACGGCGTCAACTTCAACATCAACAACGGGCCCTCGTGGGGTCCGAAGGGTGAGCTGTTGATCGTCGACTCGCACCCGGACCCGCTGCGCTTCTCCGGCGACGCCGCGGCGCAGTTCCCCAAGCCCGACCCGAACACCCCGGGCATCGAGTCGAAGAACGTGTTCGGCAACCTCGGCTCCCGGTCGCAGTCGGCCAACGCGGCGTTCGGCTTCACCAAGACCACGCCGTTCACGGACTGCATCCCCGGCACCAAGTACTGCACCTCGTTCGAGGCGCAGAAGCCGGTGACGCTGTTCACCGACACGGTCGGCTGGGCGCCGGGCACCGAGATGTACAAGGGTCGCGCGCTGCCCAAGGACCGCTACGGCTCGGCCGTGGTCCCGGCGAAGGCGCCGTACACGACCAAGGTCACCAAGGCGGACGGCACGCCGGACAAGGACGCGTTCGGCAAGCTGTTCCACGGCTCCGAGTTGGGCACGGGCAACCCGGGCTTCGACAAGGGCTACGGCGTGACCGTGCTGCCCGTCGTCCCGCTTCCGGGCGGCTCCGGTGCGGTGGTCTGGATCCTGCCCGCGCAGAAGTAGGTTCCTCCGCGCGTGACGGTCGCGCGGCGGTGGAACCGGTAGGTCCGGTGGATCCGTTGGATCCGGTGGATCCGTGGGATTCGTAGGACGAAAGGGGCGCTCCCGAGTGGGGGCGCCCCTTTTGCCGTGCCGTTGGTGCCTCGGGTCGGTCGGCGGGTCAGTCGTCCCGCTCGGCCGACTCGTCCGGCGCGCCGTTGTCCGCGCCCGCGCGCTCGGCGCGGACCGCCGCGTCCAGGCGGGCCCGGGCGCCGTCGAGCCACTGCTCGCAGACCACGGCGAGCCGCTCGCCGCGCTCCCACAGGGCCAACGACTCCTCCAGGGTGATACCGCCGGTCTCCAGGCGGCGCACGACCTCGATCAGCTCGTCACGGGCCTGCTCGTAGGCCGGCGCCTCGTCCTCCGGCACGGATGCGGTCTGCTGCTCGCTCATGGCGCCAGCCTAGTTCGTGGGTGTCGGGGTCATCGGCGGGCGGAGGTGACCCGCACGGCGGCGCCGCGGTGGGGGTCGCGTCCGGCCGGGCTCACCAGCGCGGCCGAGGCGCCGTAGGCGAGGGTGGGGCCGGGATCGCCACTGCCCAGCACGGAACCCTGGTACGGCACGCCGTAGTGCTCGGGATCGGGCGAGCCGTCCGGAAGGACCACCCGGGTGCTGTACGGCCCGCGCGCGGGCACCACGGTCGACCCGTCGGTGAAGCGGTCCACGGGCGTGCCGTCGACGTACTCCACGCCCGGCGCCCAGCCGCGCGCGTCGGAGAACGCGCGGACCGGTTCGCGGGCGGCGAAATCCTGGCACCACGCGCCGTTGGAGTGGCACGCGACGAACGTCGGGGTGGGGGCGAAGCCGAACGCGGCATCGGCGGACTGGGCCCGGCTGTCCAGGTTCTTCCGCGGGTTGCTCTTCACCGTGTAGTGCGCGGCCGCCTCGCCCGTCCAGCGACGCGGGTCGGGATGGGCGTCCACGAGCAGGGTCTGGCCCTTTGCGCCGTAGCTGGGCGGTGCGCCCAGATTGAAGTTCACGCCGTTGTTCTGGTACTCGGCGTCGCGCAGCCAGACCAGCATGCCGGGCACGTTGTAGGCCAACCGGCGGACCTGTACGCCCCGTTCGTCGTTGTGCCCGGCGGTGTAGGCGTGGCTCAGGCCGCGGTCGAAGCCGACGGGCGCGCGCCATTCCAGGAGGTAGTACTGCTCGCGCTCGACCTCGCCGGAGGTCTGCCCCCAGCCCGCCCCGCGGGTGACCGTGGTGCTGCCCTTGGTCGCGATCCAGCCGTTGTCGCCCCGCTCCACGTCGTCGGACCACACCGTGCCGCCGTCGGCGCCGCCGGTGAGCGTGAAGTCGTCGGCGAACCAGCCCTTCTCCATGAAGGCGGCGTCGGTGTTGTAGGTCAGGCGCAGCTTGATGTTTCGGCCCGCGTACGGGGTCAGGTCGACGTGGTCGTGCCGCCAGCCGTTGGTGGTGCCGGTCAGGCCGTTGGTCTTGCGCAACTCGGCGAGGTTGTGGTTCGGGTCGGGATAGTCGGGCGGGGTGCTCACCGGGTTGCCGGCCTCGTCCCTGACCGCGAGCTGGGTCCAGCCGGCGCCGTTGTCGGTGGAGGCCTCGACGAAGCCGAAGTCCCAGTCCTGTTCGATGGTGTAGTCGTTCCACATGGAGAAGGTCGCGGGGCCGCCGGTGGGGATCGTGAGGTCGCGGACGAGGCGGGCGTCGGACCACTCCTGGTCCCGCTCCGAGTACCACATGTGGGTGCCGCTGTGCGGGGTGCCGATCCGGACACGTTCGTCGGGCAGGTTCACCCGGACCGCGTCGCGGGTGCCGGGCGGCGGAGCGGCGGCGGCGCCGAGCAGCACGGTGGAGGGCGCGCCGCCGACCGGGACGACCTGGGGATCGATCCAGCCCAGCACGTACTTCGACCACGCGCCCATGTGCGCGGGCATGGTCTGGAACAGCGGGCCGGCGTGCGATCCGGAGGACATCAGGTCCCAGAAGTCGACGTCGGTGTCCCCGCCGCTGAAGTTGTCGTACAGGTCGGGGAGTCCGAGGTCGTGGCCGAACTCGTGGGCGAAGACGCCCACTCCGGAGTCCTCGGGCTGGACGATGTAGTTGGCGATCTTGATGTTGCTGCCGGGGACCTGGTGTCCGAAGAGCACGGTGGAGGCGTGTGCCCAGATGGCGTAGGTGCCCTCGGCGCCGCCGCCGGCGGACTTGTCCTTGCCGGCGTGGACCAGGACCAGGTGGTCCACCACGCCGTCCGGCTCCTGGGTGTTGCCGTCGTGGTCGGCGTCGCCCGGGTCTTCCTTGTCGTAATCCGCCCACGGGAAGTCGGGCCGGGCGGTGGCCAGGGCGTCCACTGCGTCGGTGACGAACTGCCGTACCCCGCGCGGGTTCTGCGGGCTGCCGCCGTTGTCCTGGCGGATCGCGCCGCAGTGGCCGGCGGCGTACCAGGCCTCGGAGTGCGGGACGGTCACCCAGCCGGCCGCCTCGCCGCCGATCGAGTAGGAGCCGTGCGACATCTCCCGGTACATCGAGCGCATGGTCAGGCCGGTCAGGTCGATGCCCGGCTTGCCGTCGGGGCCGGTCAGGTCGGGCCGGACGCGCTCGGTGATGCCCCGATCGGAGTAGAGCATCCGCTCGTAGTGATCCTTGCCGAAGTCCGCGACCCACAGCGTGTTGTTGTCCCCGCCGCCGACCGCCGGATCCGGCAGCAGATTGTGCCGGGGACCGTTCTTGACGGTGCCCGGCGGCTCGGTCACACAGGTCGGATCGGCCACGCTCGTGGGCCGGCGGAACCCGGAGAAGTCGTCGTCGGCGTGATCGTCGAACTCGACCAGGACGGTCAGCAGCCGCGCCTCGCGGTGCGGCGCCCCCTCCTGGGCCCGAGGACTGACCCCGGTCCGAGCGGCGACCGCCTCGGCCCGGGCAAGCCGGCGCGCGGCGACGGGATTCCCGGCGGCGAACTTGCGGTCGTACTGCCGGGCGCGCCGATCGGCCGCCAGGGCGCGTGCGCGGACCTCGGGGGAGGCGCCCGGTGGTCCGTCGGGCGGCAACGGGTCCCTCGGCGCGACGTAGTTGACGTAGGAGTCGGCGGCTGACGGATTCCACCGCGCGGGCGAGTCGTCGGCGGCGGCCACGGAGGACGTGGCGACGCCGGTGAGCAACAACGCGGACGCGGCGAGCAGATGACGCAACACATGCGCAAAATAAGCCGCTTCGACAGCTGATCGGGTGAGGTAGGACGTCTTGTCCTACGAATGGGCCAAGCCGACCCGCCCGCCACACCCGAACGAGTGAGACGCGTCGAGCGAAACCCGAACGTGCGGGACTCGGATGAGCGAGACCCGGATGAGCGCGGCCCGGATGTCGCGAGCCCCCGTCAGTCGCCCGACGCCGGTGGGCCGTCCGCCACCACCACGTCGAAGCGCCCCGTGGACACCCGCGCGGTCAGCTTCTCGCCCGCCGCCACCTCGGCCGGGTCCCGGACCGCGTGGCCGTCCGCGCGTTGCAGCACCGCGTAGCCGCGCTCCAGGGTGGCCGCCGGGGACAGCGCGACCACCCGAGCGCGGGTGTGCGCGAGGTCGCTCTCGGCCCGGTCCAACAGGTGCCGCAGGGTACGCCGCGAGCGGTCCACCAGGGCGGCCACCTCCTCCGCGCGCAGGTCCACCATCCGGTGCGGGTCGGCCAGCACCGGCCGCGAACGCGCGGCCCGCAGACCCTGATACTCCCGATCCAACCGGGCCCGGAGCGCGAGCCGCCCCCGATCGCGGACCTGGTGCACCTTGTGCAACTCCTCGCGGATGTCCGGCACGATCCGCTTCGCCGCATCCGTGGGCGTCGAAGCCCGAAAGTCCGCCACCAGATCCAGCAACGGCGAGTCCGGCTCATGCCCGATCGCACTCACCACCGGCGTCGTACAGGCGAAGACCGCCCGCACCAATTCCTCGCTCGAGAACGGCAGCAGGTCCTCGACGCTGCCACCCCCACGAGCCACCACGATCAGATCCACATCCGGATCCGCGTCCAACTCCCGGACCGCCGACACCACCTGCGGCACCGCGCTCACCCCCTGCACCGCCACGTTCCGCACCGCGAACCGCACCGCCGGCCACCGCCGCCGTGCGTTCTCCAACACGTCCCGCTCGGCCGCCGAGGCCCGCCCGCAAACCAACCCCACCCGATGCGGCAAAAACGGCAATGGCCGCTTGTGCCGAGGATCGAACAACCCCTCCGCGGTGAGCGATCGTTTCAACTGCTCCAGCCGGGCCAACAACTCCCCGATGCCCACCGGCCGAATCTCCGCCGCCCGCAACGACAACGTCCCGCGCGCCCGATACCAGTCCGCCTTCGCGTGCACGACCACCCGCGACCCCTCGGCCACGATGTCCCCGACCGCGTCGAAGACCTTCCGATAGCAGGTCACCGAAATCGACACGTCCTGCTCGGCGTCGCGCAGGGTCAAAAAGACCACCCCGGCCCCCGGCCGCCGACTGAGCTGCGTGATCTGCCCCTCGACCCACACCGCCCCGAGCCGATCGATCCACCCCCCGATCAACCGAGAGATCTCGGCCACGGGCAGGGGCGCTTCGGCGGACGTCGTGAGAGCCATCCCCAGAGGTTATCCGCCCGGTCTCCACGCACCCCGATGCGCCGGCCGGCACGGCGCACCGAGCGACACCACGCGCCGATCGACACAACGAAACGAGAGCGTCGTGCATTTATGCAGTTATGAGACCCGTGAGACTCGGATCGGTCGAGGCCCCACCCGTCGCGCACGTGGGCAAGCCGCCCAGGGTCCGGCTGGCCGCTCTGGACGGGCTTCGTTTCCTCGCCGCGGTCATGGTCATGCTGTACCACTACGTCGGCTACGAGAGCGGCGACGAGACCCGGGCCTGGGACGGTCGGTCCGCGGCTGAACTGCTGCCGGGCCTGTCCCGGTTCGCCGCCTACGGCTGGCTCGGGGTCGAACTGTTCTTCCTGATCAGCGGGTTCGTGATCTGCATGAGCAGTTGGGGGCGTACGCTCGGCGACTTCTTCCGCTCCCGTGTGGTCCGGCTCTACCCGGCCTACTGGGTGGCGGTAGTGCTGAGCGCCGTGGTGTTGCGGCTGTGGCCGACGGTGCGGCACGCGCCCACGCCGAGCGACGTGCTGACCAACCTGACCATGCTGCAACAGCCGCTGGGCGTCCCGCACGTCGACGGCGTGTACTGGACCCTGTGGGCCGAACTGCGCTTCTACCTGCTGTTCGCCCTGGTGGTGGGGTTCGGTCGCGGGGTCACCTACCGGCGTACGGTCCTGTTCTGCGTGGCATGGACGGTGGTCACCGTCTCCGCCGCCGGCGCGCACGACGACCTGCTCCGGGCCGTCACCGAGCCGAGGTACGCCCCGTTCTTCATCGGCGGCGTCGCGCTGTACCTGGTCCGCCGATTCGGCCCCGACCCGCTGCTGTGGGGCATCGTCGGCATGTCCTGGCTGCTGGCCCAGAACTCCACGGTCGAGGAGATGCCCCGCCGGGTGGACGCGAACCCGCCACACCTGTCCGCGACGATCTGTATGGCCCTGGTCACCGTGTTCTACGCGCTGATGATCGCCCTCGCCCTCGGCAAGCTGGACCGTGTCTCCTGGTCCGGCCTGACCACCCTGGGCGCCCTGACCTACCCGCTCTACCTGCTCCACGAAAACCTCGGCTGGACCCTGATCCACGCCCTTTACCGCCCGGGCCGCCCCGCCTGGGCCGTCCTCGCCGCGGTGACGGTCACGATGCTCATATCCGCCTGGCTCCTCCACCGCCTGGCCGAACGCCCGATGTCCAAGACCCTCGACAAAGCCCTGACCACATCCCTGACCCGCCTCCGCACCTCCGACCCCTGACCCCTTCGGTGCGACCGCCGGATTCGACCAGGTCGGCGAAGCCGATCACCTCGGCCTTGATGAAGCCGCCGGCCTCGGGGGCGATGGCGCCCCTACCGCCGGCCACCGCCGCTGCGCGTTCTGCAATACGTCCCGCTCTGCCGCCGAGGCCCGCCGCACACCAGCCCGACCCGGTGCGGCGGGTACGGCAGCGCCGCGAGGCTACGAACCAACCCCCCCACCCGGCCCCACCACTCCCCGTGCGCTACCCGCCTTGTGGCGGAAACGGCTTGACCACGGCGCCCGGTCGTGAGTTAGCGTGGCCGCGCACTACGTGTCCTTCCCGGCGGAAGTACGCGACGTGGTCTGCGGGTTGATGGGCCGTTCGGTTCGGTGGCGTGATTTCACGGTGTGTTCCCGGCGGGAGCCATCCGGCATCCGTCATCGGTCACAACCGAAGGGGACGGATTCCCATGGCTGCCGTCGAGTACCCGCGCAAGCACCGCATCTGGGTCCGTGACGTCCTGGTGGGCGTCATGGCGGGCTTCGGCTCGAACCTGGCATGGATGCTGGCGCAGATCGTGGTGCACCGCCTCGGCTGAGCCGGGCGGAGGGCGGGTCTCCGGGACCCGCCCTCATCCCGCCCTCGCCCAGCCACGGCGCGGGTTAGGCTACGGCCTGTCAATGCGGCCCGACGGGCTTCCGCTCCGCTTCGGCGGAGCCACGAAGGACATGCCCCCACCCGCACGAGTCATCTCGTGCCTGGGGATCCTTCGTGCTCCTGCAACTGTCCGCCGCCGAACTCGGTCGACTCGTCGTCGCCTCGGCCGGATCGACGGATCTTCCGCTTACCGAGCGATTGATGCGCCGGCATTCCGAGGTCAAGGAGCGGCCGGCCGGCAAGGGCGACATCGCCGCGTGGAACAACAGCATCCCCATAGTGGTCGGGGCTCTGCTGGACTGTGGGCTCGGCGCAGTGATGGTGCAGGTCGAGGTCGACCTGCCACACACCAACTGTGCGGTCGACCTCGTGCTATGCGGCCGGCATCCCGGCACGGGAATGGACTCCTACCTCGCGGTGGAGTTGAAGCAGGTACGGCACGCCACGGTCGATCCACGGTGCCCGATCGCCGTCGATCTCGGGTTCGGCGACGGGAAGAACAAGCTCCATCCGGTGCGCCAGGTTCAGCGCTACTGCGAGTTCATGATGCGCTATCTCCCCCATCTTCGAGAGAATGAAGACCGGTTGACAGGGGTGGTGCTGCTGCACAACGCGCGCGACGCCGACGTGGAGGCACTGTTCGAACTCCCGGAGTCCGAGCACGGTTTCCTCTACACACTCGACGACCTCAAGCGGTTCCGACGAGTCCTCACCTCGAAATTCGCCGCTGCGTCCGGAGAGGAGGCCGCCCGCGCACTGGAACAGGCACGTTGCGAACCTTTGCTCAAGGTCACCGACGTGGCACGGCAGCGCTCCGTCACCGGCGGCGGCCTCATGCTCCTCGACGAGCAGTGGGTCGCGTGCGACCGGATCACCCGGCATCTGGAAAAGACCGTGCCCCACACGGGTTTCAACGTCGGGTTGTTCGCCGACCTCGACTCGGTCGACGGCCCCGCCCTCGTTTCGGCCGGCAAGCGCGTTTTCGTCCTGCGCGGTGGACCCGGCAGCGGCAAGAGCGCCGTGGCGCTGGAATTGCTGCGCGCGCTCGGGCTCAAGGGCCGTGAGGCGGTGCTCGCGAGCGGATCCCACGCGTACACGGAGACGCTGCGTGAACTGATGGGCAGTACGGCACGCACGCTGAGGTCGGACGGACACCGGAGCGCCCGCAAGCTGTACAGGTATTTCAACAGCTTCACCGATGCCCCGCCTGACGGTATCGACGTCCTGATCTGCGACGAGGCTCATCGCCTGCGGCGCAACTCGACATCCCGCTGGACCCGCAAGGAACTCCGGAACGACGACCGACCGCAGGCGGACGAATTGATCAGGGCCGCGAAGGTACCGATCTTCCTGCTCGATGACCATCAGTCGATCCGCCCGGACGAGGTGGGCACCGCCGACTACCTCAGGCAGCGCGCCGAAGAGTGCGGTTGTCAGGTCGAAATGATCGATCTGGAGGTGATGTTCCGGGCGGGCGGCAGCAAGCGGTATCAGCGCTGGGTCCAGCAGCTGCTGGGGCTGGACGTCTCCGACCCCGTGGCCTGGCGCCCGGATGGACGGATGAATCTCATGGTCGCCGATTCCCCCGGGCAACTCGACGACTTCCTACGGCAACGTGCCCTGGAGGGGGCCACCGCACGCATCACCGCGGGCTACTGCTGGCCGTGGAGCGCCCCGGATGGAGAACGGCTCGTCGACGATGTGCACATCGGCGACTGGCGGATGCCGTGGAACGTGAAGCCCGATCACAGCGTTGCGCACGCGCCGAGGGCGGCGATGTGGTCGACCGATTCCCGGGGCATCGGGCAGATCGGCTGCGTCTATACGGCGCAGACCTTCGAGTACGACTGGAACGGCGTCATCATCGGCCCCGACCTGCTTTTCCGGGACGGAAGGTTCACGGTGGACCGGACCGGGTCCTGCGATCCCGCCTTCCGGACCTCGGTCGACGACGCGACCGTGGCCCGGTGCGTCCGCAACGCCTATCACGTGCTTCTCACCCGCGGCGTCGTTGGCACGGTGGTCTACTCGGTCGATCCCGACACCCACAACGCGCTGCGCAGGCTCATCCCGGGCACCATCGGCATGCAGCACTATGTCGGTGCCCGACCCAAGCTCACCGCGGAAGGATCACAACTGCCACCGGCCTATGGCAGAGGTCGCAGGTAGCCTTTGTTTCCTCGTAGTTGCGGCCCGCCGGGCTTCCGCTCCGCCTGGCGGAGTCGCCAAGGACATGCCCCCACCCGCACGAGTTCCTTCGTGCTGCCTGGGGGCAATCCTTGCTGTTCCGCGACTCCGCCGCCGCGGTCGCCGCCGAGTGCCTCTCCGGCGCTCTCTATCTCCGCCTGACGGAGCAGTTCGTGCACCTGCACGGTTACCGGCCCGGCTCGTCCGAGGTCCGCTCGTGGGAGCGGAGCATCCCGGTACTCGCGAGCGCGCTCAACGATGCCGGGCTCGGGCAGGTGGAGATGCTCCTGGAGTACGGGCTGCCACTGACCAGCAAGCGGGCCGACGCCGTGCTGGCCGGCGTACACCCCGAGACCGGTCTGCCGTCGTATGTCGTCGTGGAACTGAAGCAGTGGAGCAGCGCGGAACCCGACGACGACGATCCCTCGCTGTGCCACGTTGATGCCTACGCCCGGCCGGTGCTGAACCCCGTCGACCAGGTGCGCGGATACTGCGAGTACCTCGTCTCCTTCAACGGAGCCCTGGCCGAACACCCCGAACGCATCAGCGGCGCCGCCTACTTGCACAACGCAACCCAGTTCGGCGTGGGCGGGCTCTTCGGCACCGAACAGAACCGACTCGGTCGGCTCTTCATCGGCGCGCGGCGCGGGGAGTTCCTTGAATTTCTGCGGACGAGGCTGGGAGCCGGCTCCGGTGCGTCGGCTGCGGACGAGTTCGTCGACGGGAAGATCGGCCCGTCGCGACAGCTCATGGCGGTCGCCGCCGAAGAGGTGCGCGAGCGCGAGCAGTTCGTCCTGCTCGACGAGCAGCAGGTCGCGTATCGCATCGTCCTCAACGCCGTCCGTCGGGCCAAGGAGTCCGATCACAAGGAGGTCGTGGTCGTCACCGGCGGCCCCGGCACCGGCAAAAGCGTCATCGCGCTGTCGCTCCTCGGCGAGCTGTACCGGCGCGGAATCACCGCGCTGCACGCGACGGGATCCAGCTCGTTCACCACGACGATGAGGAAGATCGTGGGCGCTCGAAAGCGCGAAGTGAAGGATCTCTTCAAGTACTTCAACAGCTTCATGACCGCCGAACGCAACAGTCTCGATGTGCTGATCTGCGACGAAGCCCACCGTATGCGGGAGACGTCGGCCAACCGCTACACGCGGGCTTCGCATCGCACCGGCAAACCCCAGATCGAGGAACTCATCGACGCGGCTCGTGTTCCGGTGTTCCTGCTGGACGAGCATCAGGTCGTTCGTCCCGGCGAGATGGGCACGCTGGGGGAGATCGAGACGACGGCCGCAAAGAAGGGGCTTCGCTGCCGGGTCGTGCCGCTGGACAGTCAGTTCCGGTGCGGTGGCAGCGATGCATATCTGCGGTGGGTGGTGCGGCTGCTGGAACTCGAGCCGGGCGGCCCCGTGACCTGGGAGCCGGACGACAGGATGCAGCTCCTGATCGCGGACAGTCCGCAGGAGATGGAGGCATTCCTCGACGGCCGCCGTGCCCTGAAGTACAGCGCGCGCATGGCCGCGGGCTACTGCTGGCAGTGGACGAAGGAGGTGCCGGCCGGACAGGCACTGCCGGCGGATGTCGTCGTGGGGGAGTGGAAGCGCCCCTGGAACGTCTACGGTGACCGAGCCGTCGCAGGCGCGCCACCGGCCGCCCTGTGGGCAACCGATCCGGCCGGTTTCGGTCAGGTGGGATGCGTGTACACGGCACAAGGCTTCGAGTACGACTGGAGCGGCGTCATCATCGGCCCCGACCTGGTGTGGCGCGGTGATCGCTGGATCACCGACCGTACGGCGTCCAAGGATCCGGTCTTCAGGAAGTCCACTCCGGACGCGGACGTCGACCGACTGATCCGCAACACCTACAAGGTGCTGTTGACGCGGGGGATGATCGGCACGGTGGTGTACTCGACCGACGCCGAGACCCGCGGCAAGCTGCGGGAGCTGACCGGCGCGACATCGAGTCTCGCGGCTGTGTGACGTTCACCCGGGTGCGGACCTCGGCTTCGGGTCCGCGCCGGGCGCAGGCACCCGGGTGAACGCCGTCCCGGCGGGGCCGGTCCTCGAGGGTCGGCCCCCGCCGGGTTCCGGACCCGATGGAAGGTGTCGCGGCGGTCAGACGTTGAAGCGGAACTCCACCACGTCGCCGTCCTGCATGATGTAGTCCTTGCCCTCCATGCGGGCCTTGCCCTTGGTGCGGGCCTCGGTGCGGCTGCCGGTTTCGACCAGGTCGGCGAAGCCGATCACCTCGGCCTTGATGAAGCCGCGCTGGAAGTCGGTGTGGATGACGCCGGCGGCCTCGGGGGCGGTGGCGCCCTTGGGGACCGTCCAGGCGCGGGCCTCCTTGGGGCCGGCCGTCAGGTAGGTCTGCAGGCCCAGGGTGTCGAAGCCGACGCGGGCCAGGATCGACAGGCCGGATTCCTCCTGGCCCAGGCTCTGCAGCAGCTCCAGGGCCTCGGCCTCGTCCAGCTCGATCAGCTCGGACTCGATCTTGGCGTCGAGGAAGATCGCCTCGGCCGGCGCGACCAGCTCGCGCAGCTCGGCCTTGAGCGTCTCGTTGACCAGCTCTTCCTCGTCCACGTTGAAGACGTACAGGAACGGCTTGGCGGTCAGCAGGTGCAGCTCGCGCAGCGGCTCGGGGTCCAGGCCCGCGGCGAAGACCGTGGTGCCGGCCTCCAGGACCTCCTTGGCCTGCTGCACGGCGGCGGCGACGGCGATCTTGTCCTTCTGCAGCCGCGAGTCCTTCTGCAGGCGCGGGAGCACCTTCTCGATGGTCTGCAGGTCGGCCAGGATCAGCTCGGTCTCGATGATCTCCTTGTCGTCGGCCGGCGAGATCTTGCCGTCGACGTGCACCACGTCGGGGTCGGTGAAGACCCGGATGACCTGGCAGATCGCATCCGACTCGCGGATGTTGGCGAGGAACTTGTTGCCCAGGCCCTCACCCTCGGACGCGCCGCGCACGATGCCCGCGATGTCCACGAAGTCGACCGTGGCCGGGATCTTGCGGGCCG
The DNA here is from genome assembly GCF_042754105.1 of Embleya sp. NPDC059237. NCBI lineage: Bacteria > Bacillati > Actinomycetota > Actinomycetes > Kitasatosporales > Streptomycetaceae > Embleya > Embleya sp. NPDC059237. Next base: position 619,133 of record NZ_JBHZAE010000003.1, read on the forward strand.
ACCCGAAGATCTCCGCCAGCTTGTCCAGTCGCGGGTCCGGTACGCCCACCACGCCCACGTTCGGCTCGATGGTCGCGAAGGGGTAGTTCGCCGCGAGCACGTCGTTCTTGGTCAGGGCGTTGAAGAGGGTCGACTTGCCGACATTGGGCAGGCCGACGATTCCGATGGTGAGCGACAACTGGATTCCCTGGCTTCTCGGCGATCGATGTGGCGCGCTGCGGACATACAAGCGCCTCCGGGAAGTGTAGGCGGTGGCCCGCGGCCAGTAGCATCCCTGGTTTCGTACGCCGGACACTCGACGACGGGGACATCGATGAGCCGCACCTCGAACATCAACCTCAACCGCAGGCAGCTCACGGACGGCGTCCTGTGGGAGGCCAAACCCATGCGGGTCCTGCTGGTCGCCGCGTTCGTCCCGGTCGGACTCGGCCTGCTCGACCTGGCCGATCTGGGCCTGTCCACCCTCTGGAGCGTCGCGCTGTGGGGCGGGCTGACCCTGTTCGTACTCCTGGGCTACGCGCTCTATCAGTACCGGAAGTTGTCGATCGGCCCCAATGGCCTGGTCTTCCACGGCCTGTTCCGCACCCGCGGTCTGCGCTGGGAGGAGATCGGTGCGGTCGAGGCGAAGCTCAAGGTCGGCACCGGCGACGCCCCGTGCTACGCGGTGGTGCGCTGCACGATGCGCGACGGCTCCCGGAAGCAGCACACGATCAACTTCCTGGACAAGGACACGTTGGCGTATCTGGCGGTGGACCTGCGCTGGTACGCCGCGCCGCGCGGCATCGCGGTCCGGGTGCTGAGCACCGACGAGGTGGTCCGTGCCGTCGACCTCGTGGAGAGCGGCGCTCGGGGGTGACGGTCCCTCCGCCCGATTTCGCCTGTCCGCCGAATTCCTCGGCCGATTCCGCCACCGATTCCCGCCCCGCGAGCGTCCTCCCTGGTGAGCCCACCCGGATCGGGGGCACAAGCACAACGATCCACGGCGATTCACCACGATCGAGGACGGACAATCGAGGACGAAACGGCGACCGGGCGCACGGTTCGACACGGGCGGGTGAGGTTTTTCGTGTTCTTGGACGGTTTTGACCGTGATGCGGCAATACCTTGTGGGGATGGAACAGCGCAGCCGAGCGGGAGCGCGTCCCGTCCCGCCCCGGAACCCACCGAAGCGGTCTCGCGTGCCGGCGCCGGGACGAGGTGAGCCGGTGCGTCGTCGACCGCCGACCGGACCGCCGCCACCCACCGCGGGCCCACCGCCGGCCGAGCGCGGGCCGGGGGAACGCGCCGGCCGGCCCCGACGCGCCCATCCGCAGCGGGCCGCCCGCCCACAGCCGCGTCCCGGCCCGTCCCGGCGCCCGCCCGGTGCCGCCGGCGCGTACCGACCGGCCTACACCGGCGGCCTCACCGCCGCGGGCGCGGCCGTGTTCGGCCTGGGCGGCACCCTGCTCGGCGGCCTTGTCGACCACCTGGCGACCGACCGCCTCGGCCTCGTGTTCGGCCTCGCGTTCCTGATCAGCTCCGTCTTCGTGGCCTGGAAGGTACGCGCGCAGGACTGGATCGCCGCCATCATCGCGCCGCCGATCGCCTTCGCCGTGACCGTCGTGCTGGTCAGCACCCTCCTCGGCGGCGACACGCACGAGAGCTACCTCACCCGGGTCGGCCTGGACCTGCTCACCGCGCTGTCCTTCAAGGCCGGCCTGCTGTGGGGCGGCACCGCCCTGGCCGCCGTCGTGGTCCTGATCAAACGCCGCCTGACCGACCGCACCTGAGCACCGGCACCCGAGCGGCCCGCCCACCCCCGCCGAGCCCGCCACCCAAAAGGGCCTGCCACCCAAAAGGGCCCGCCCGAGCGCACCCGGACAGGCCCCACACGTAGCGCCCACGCGCCACCGCTCAGGAGTTGCGCAGATCCCGCCGCAACTCCTGCGGCAACGCGAACTGCAGCCGCTCCTCGACCGAGCGGTGGATGTGCACATCGCCGAAGCCGCGCTCGGCGAGCCAGGCCAGCACGCCGTCGACCAGCACCTCGGGCACCGAGGCCCCGGAGGTGACGCCGACGGTGCCGACCCCCTCCAGCCACTCCTCCTTCAGCTCCTCGGCGTAGTCGACCAGATACGACGCGCGAGCGCCCGCCTCCAACGCGACCTCGACCAGGCGCACCGAGTTGGACGAGTTGGTCGAGCCGACCACGATCACCAGGTCCGACTCGGCGGCGATCTGCTTCACCGCGACCTGGCGGTTCTGCGTCGCGTAGCAGATGTCGTCGCTGGGCGGGTCGATCAGCAGTGGCAGCCGCTTGCGCAGCTCCTTGACGGTGGCCACGGTCTCGTCCACGGACAGCGTGGTCTGGGACAACCAGGCCACCTTCGACGGGTCGCGCACCTCGACGTTGGCGACACCCTCGGGACCGTCCACCAGGTGGATGTGGTCGGGCGCCTCACCGGAGGTGCCGATCACCTCTTCGTGGCCCTCGTGGCCGATCAGGAGGATGTCGTAGCCCTCCTCGGCGAAGCGCACGGCCTCCTTGTGCACCTTGGTCACGAGCGGACACGTGGCGTCGATCGTGCGCAGCGACCGGGCCGCCGCCTCCTCGTGCACCACGGGGGCCACCCCGTGCGCGGAGAAGACGACCGTGGCGCCCTCGGGCACCTCCGCCGTCTCCTCCACGAAGATCGCCCCACGCTTCTCCAGCGTCTCGACGACGTATTTGTTGTGCACGATCTGCTTGCGCACGTACACCGGCGCACCGTACAGATCGAGGGCCTTCTCGACGGTCTCGACGGCTCGGTCGACGCCCGCGCAGTAGCCCCGGGGGGCGGCGAGCAGGACGCGGCTGGTTGACGACATGGCTCCATCGTACGGGCGCCGATCGGTGATCCATCGGCGTCCGAGCGGCAAAGCGCACGTAATAGGGTCCTTTGGTCGGGGCCGGTTGCGAATCCGCCGTACCCGTGCCCGCCCACGCCGTCCACGGGAAGACGTCGGATGCCCTTCAGCTCAGCGGAACGGCCCGAAAACGACACCTCGGGCGGTCGGGCATCCGCGAAACGGCGCCGGGTCAGCTGGGATCTGCTGCGGGTGGCGTTCGTGGCGCTGGTCCTGCTCTTCCACGGCACCTACCTGGCCCGCCAGTGGCATCCCGAACTGGTCGCCCGCCCGATCGTGTTCCCGTACCAGCTCGGCGCGAGCCTGCTCCTGGTCGTCTCCGGCTACTTCGCGGCGCACTCGCTGCGCCGGGGGGACGTGGTCCGCTGGTGGGTCGGCCGGATGGCGCGGATGGTGCCCGCCTTCCTGGTCGGCGTCCTGGGCACCTCGCTGTTCCTGCGGTTGTGCGCGCCGCCGGGGTGGTACGCGCCGGACCTGCGCGACGTGCTGGCCAATCTGGCCATGTTGTGGAACTGGAAACCGCAGTCCTACACCTATGTGGACGCGGCCTATTGGACGATTCCGCTGCAGCTCCTCTGGTTCACCGCGATCTTCGCGCTGTGGCGTTGGCGCCGGGTGCATGGCGACGCGACGGCCCGGGCGTTGTGGACGGTGCTGCTGGTCGAGATGTTCCTGCTGCCGATCCGGCTGCACCTGCAGTCGGAGGCGTTCCGCACCCTCTACGACGGGTTCGGCCTGTACCGCGTGCACCTGTTCGTGGCGGGCATCGTCGTGCACCTGTGGTCGCGGCGGCGGGTGCGCGGCGCACACGCGGTATTCCTGCTGGGCACCTGTACGTTCGCGCATCTGTGCCAGACCCGGCACGTGTCCTGGAGCGTCGGACTGGCGATCGGCATCGCCGCGATCTGCCTGGCGGCGCTCGGCCCGGACTGGAACCGCTTCCTGCCCGGATGGGCCGGCCGCGTGCTCGAATGGATCGCCGGCATCACCTACGCGGTCTACCTGGTGCACCAGTCGATCGGCTACGTGGTGATGCGCCGCCTCCAGGACCACGGGGTCGGCGCGTGGGGCCAACTCCTGGCGCTGGCCCTGCTCGCGATCGGGCTCGGCTGGCTGCTCACGGTGCTGGTGGAGCGCCCCGCGCATCGGGCGATCATGCGTGGCTTCGACCGGCTGCGCCCGCAGTCCTGAACCCCGACCGCCCCGCGCCGCCGTGCCGCCTCACCGCGAGTAGCCGCCTCACAACGAGTACTTGGTGAAGAAGGCCCACATCAGGTCGTTCGCCGAGATCTCCTGGTTGATCCGCCCGAAGCCGCGCACCTCGACGCCGGGCGCGCCCGGCCAGGTGTGCCCCGCGTCGGACTGGGTGTACAGGACCACCGACGTACCGCCCGCGCAGTCGCCGTACGTCGTGCGCTCCACGTGCCGGGACACACGCGTGCGCACCGGCTTGCCCGGGCAGCCGTCGATGCCGGCCCAGCGCCGCGCCGCCTCGGGCACCGTGTACGTCCAGCGCGAGGCGGGCCCGCCGTCGTAGGGGTTCGCCTGGTCGGCCAGCCCGTGGAAGGTCAGCACCGGGACGGGCCGGATCGGCCGACACGGCGCCGGCCGGGCACCGTCCGTGCCGTCCGCGCGCAGACCCGCCACGGGGGCGATCGCCGCTATCCGCCGGCTGAGCGTGCACCCCAGCAGCGACGTCATCCGCGCCCCGCCGGAGAACCCGGTCGCGTACACCCGCCGATCGTCCAGGCACAACGAGCGGTCCAGCGCGTCCAGCGCGGCGCCCACGAAGCCGACCTCGTCCCGCCCGCCCGCCGCGGCCGGGTGCCCGCCGTACAGCGGCACGCCGGGGATGTTCCAGGCCCGCCCGGGACCGCTGCCCGGATACTTGAGCCCACCCTCGGGGATCGCGACGACGAATCCGTGGCGCTCGGCGGACGCCCCCATCCCCGTGATCGCCATCTGCGCCGCGCCGGTGCTGTTGCTGCCGTGCAGGTTGAGCACCAGCGGCCGGGGATCGGTGCCGTCGTAGCTCTGCGGCAGGTACGCCTGGACCCGAAAGGTCTCGCCGGAGAAGGACACGGGCACGCTCACCCACCCCTGCCGGTCGCGCCCGTCGCAGCCGACGTCCACCGCGGCGGAGCGGGCCCGCGCGGCGGGATCGTTCGCGTGCGCGGTCAGTCGGGACAGCGCGAACACGGCGAGTACGGCGGCGACCGCGGCGAACACCGCGAGCGCGCGACCCACCCCCCGCAGGCCCGGGTACCGGAATCCCGCCACAGCCCACCCCACCTCGTTCGGCGACCCGGGTCCGGATCCGGTCCGTTCGGGAAGCATGTCCCCGAAGACAGACGCTCGCGAACCGACAAAGGTTGCCTGCTGCGGCGCCCGCTCGGCACGTAGAGTTGTCCGCCATGACCGGGACCCGCATCGTCGTCGGCGCCGCGATCCTCCACCGGGGACGCCTGCTGGCCGCCTGCCGCAGTGCGCCCGCCGCGTTGGCGGGCGGTTGGGAGTTCCCCGGCGGCAAGGTCGAGCCGGGCGAGGACGAGACCGCCGCGCTGGTGCGCGAATGCCGCGAGGAGCTGGGCGTGACCGTGCGCCCGGTGCGCCGGTTGCCCGGTGCCTGGCCGCTCGGGACAGGGTACGTGTTGCATGTATGGCTCGCCGATCTGATCTCGGGTGAGCCGCGTCCGCTCCAGGACCACTCGGAAGTGCGCTGGCTCGCCCCGACCGCGGTGGCGGACCTGGACTGGCTCGCGGCGGATCGACCGGCGGTGGACCTGGTCGCGGCGGTCATGGACGAGTCGGCTACCGGAAAGCAGGTCATGGGTGACGAATCGCTGCCAATGCGTGGATAAGGTCGACGTGGCCGTGCCCGGGGGCCGGGCTTGAGATGGTGATCAATCGGGAAAACGGTCCGGAGTAGCAGCGACAAAGGAATCCGCCGTCCATGGAGCAGCGCCGAGAAGTCGACCGGAATCCGGGGGACCCGGCCCGGCGCTCGACGGCGCCCGGATCCCTGTTCGATCTCGTCCCGTCGGCCACCTGGGTGCTCGACGCCGAGGGCCGGATCGTGATGTGGAGCGCCGCCGCCGAGCAGCTGTTCGGCTACCGGCGCGAGGACATCCTCGGCGCCCGCGCGGTCGACCTGGTGCATCCGCCGTTCACCCCCGAGCAGCAGGCGGCCACGACCGACGCGGTGGCCGGCGTCGACGTGTTCGCCGGGCTGTACACGATGCGTCGCGGCGACGGCACGCTGTGCACGGTCGAGTCGCGGGCCGCCTTCGCCGAGGACCTGGACGGCAACCGGTTCGTGCTGATCACCTCGATGGACTCGGCGGTGGTGCACAAGGTCGAGGCCGACCTCGCGATCCGCGAGGCGCTGTTCGACCAGTCGCCGATCGGGGTCGGCATCTTCGACGCCGACCTGCGCTACGTCGCGGTCAACGACGCGCTCGCCGCGATCAACCGCACGCCGGTCGAGGCGCACATCGGGCGCCGGCTCGAAGAGGTCCGCCCCGGGATGGACACCGAGCGGGTGCGCACCATCCAGCAGCGTGTCCTGGAGACCGGCGAGCCCGTGGTCGACTCGCGCATCTTCGGCCCGATCCCCGTCGACGGCAGCCCGCGCACGGTGTGGTCGATGTCGTACAACCGCCTGGAGGCGCCCGGCGGCCGGATCCTGGGCATCAGCTGCTCGCTGATCGACGTGACCGAGCGGCACTACGCGATGGTCAAGGTCGACGCCGCGCGCAAGCGGCTCGCGCTGCTGAACGAGGCCGGCACCCGGCTCGGCGCCACCCTCGACATCCCCCGGATCGCGGAGGAGCTGACCGCGTCGGTGGTGCCCGGATTCGCCGACCTGGCCGCGGTGGACCTGCTGGAGGCCATCGTGCAGGGCGAGGAGATCCCGCCCGGCGCGCACGCCGAGAAGGCCCGCCTGCAGCGCGTCGCCTCACGCGGCGCGCGCCCGGGGCGGTACACCGACGAACTGCTGCGCCAGGGCAGCACGTTGGTCTACGCGGCCGACTCCACCTTCGGCCGCTGCCTGCGCACGGGCGGCTCGTACCTGATGCGCAACGTGCAGGACGAGATGTACGACGAGCTGATCCACGACCCGACCCGGGCCGAGGCGGCGCGGGCCCTCGGGCTGCACACGATGATCGTGGTTCCGCTCAGCGCCCGGGGCGTGGTGCTGGGCACGCTGCTGCTCGGGCGCGGCGAGGGCCGACCCGCCTTCGACCCCGACGACCTGACCCTGGCCACCGAACTGGGCTCGCGCGCGGCGGTGTCGGTGGACAACGCGCGGCTGTACCACCACCAGCGCGAGACGGCGGTGATGTTGCAGCGCAGCCTGCTCCCGCAGAACCTCCCGGATCTGCCGGGCATCGCGGTCGCGCACCGCTACCTGCCGGGCAGTTCCGTCACCGAGGTCGGCGGCGACTGGTACGACGTGATCCCGCTGTCCGGCGGCCGGATCGGGCTCGTGGTCGGCGACGTGATGGGCCACGGGGTGCACGCGGCGGCGGTGATGGGCCAGTTGCGCACCGCCGTGCGCACCCTCGCGGGGCTGGAACTGCCGCCCGCCGAGGTGCTGGGGCATCTGGACGACATCGTGGTGGGGCTCGGGGAACTGCACTACGCGACGTGTGTCTACGTGGTCTACGATCCCGTGGCGCGTACCTGCGAGTTCGCCAGCGCGGGCCACATGCCGCCGATCCTGGTGCCGCCGACGGGTCGGCCCAGGGTGGTCGACAATCCGCCGGGCACCGTGCTCGGCGTGGGCGGACTGGGCTTCGAACAGGGCGACTTCGCGGTCGAGTCGGGCAGCACGCTGGTGCTGTACACCGACGGCCTGGTGGAGACCCGGGATCGCTCGCTCGACGTCGGCATCGGCCTGCTGTGCGACGCCCTGGCGGGCCCGCCGGGGCCCCTGGAGCGCACCGCCGACCGGATCGTCGCGGACGTGCACGAGGAGCCCGGATTCGACGACGTGGCCCTCCTGGTGGCCCGCCTGGACGCCCTCGCCGAGGACTCGGTCGCCTCGTGGTGGTTGCCCGCCGAACCCGCCGTGGTCTCCCGGGCCCGCGAGCTGAGCCGCAAGACGCTCACCGAGTGGGGCCTGGACGCCCTGGTCGACATCACCGAGCTGCTGGTCAGCGAACTCGTCACCAACGCGCTGCGCTACGGCGCGGGCCCGATCCGACTGCGCCTGCTGCGTGGTCGGGCGCTGCTGTGCGAGGTCGCCGACGCGGGCACCACCCTGCCGCGCATGCGCGAGGCCGACGACACCGACGAGGGCGGCCGGGGCCTGCAACTGGTCAACCAGCTCGCCGAACGCTGGGGCAGCCGAAAATCCGGCCACGGCAAGACGGTCTGGTTCGAACTGCCTTTGCCGGAATAGCCGTTGCGGGTGCCGCCCGGGAGCACCGCCTGCACCGGTGTGGGCGACGCTCCGCTCACGCTCGGCGCGGTTCCGGCGCCGACTCGCGCATCCGGGCGATGCCTCGGACCAGGGCCCGGTTCAGGATCCTCGCCAACGGGCGTTCGATCACTCGGTGCAGGAGCCACGCGGCCACGATCATGCCGAGGGTGACCGCGCCCAGGACCACGAAGGCCGAGCGGCCCGGGCGGTCGAGGCAGTGGATCAGGGTCCAGCCGATGTTCTCGTGGAGCAGGTAGAGCGGGTACGTGAGGGCTCCGAGAGCGGTCAGCCAGGACCAGGTGATCCGGTCCAGCAGACCCAGCGCGAGGGCGATCATCACCGCGTGGAAGGCGGTGACCACGCCCATGCAGATGGTTGCGGACAGGTGCGGGTGGTTCGCGTCCACCTGGCGTGGGATCTCCGCGGCGGTCGAGTGCAGGGCCAACAGCCACGACATGCCCACGATGCCCCACAGCAGCGGGTCCGGGCCGAATCGGCGGACCAGGTACAACGCGACGCCGCCGATGAAGAACGGGGCGAACCTCGGCTGGACGACGGACTCCAGGAGTTCGTCCCCGGTCGAGGTGACCGCCACCGCGGCCACCGTCCACGTCACGCAGAACAGGACCGTGCGCCGGTACGTGACGCCGCGGCCGAACCCGACGACGAGGGCGAAGAGCAGGTAGAAGCGCAGTTCGGCCCACAACGTCCAGTACACGCCGTCCACATGCCGAACGCCCAGCGCCTCGTGCAGCATCGTCAGGTTGGTCAGCACGTCGCCCGGCCTCGGCGCGCCGCGCACCGTCGGCCATAACCGCAGCACCACGGCTGTCATCAGCACCGCCGCCCAGTAGGCCGGGTAGAGCCGGACCACACGGGAGCGGAAGAAGTCGCCGAGCGTGCGCCCCCAACTGCTCATGCAGATCACGAACCCGCTGATCAGGAAGAACAGTTCGACCCCAAGCCAGCCGTACGCGGCGATCCCGGCCACGGTCGGGAAGAGCACCGCCGTGGACTTGCCGTTCCAGGCCCCGCTCCCGATGCCGCCGGCGTAACCGGCGTAGTGGTACAGCACGACCATGAGCGCGGCGAGGAAGCGCAACCCGTCCAGGGCGGCCAGGCGCCGCGGGGAGGCGGGCGTCGCGAGCGGGGCGGCCGGCGGGCCGACCGGGCCGGGGGCGGTGGCCCCGGCGGCCGGCCGCGGCTTCGCGGAATCCGGGCGGCGGCGCAGCGAGGCGGCGATCTTCACCCTCTCAAAACGCGCGCACCCGTCGATCTGTTGTGCGAGTGGCCGCCTTCGTGCGCGATTGATGCCCGACCGGCCGGCCGCCCCCGCCCCGTCTCAGTCCCCGGACCCCCGCCGGCGGATCTTGTTGCCCAGCCAGACCAGCGGGTCGTACTTGCGGTCGGCGACCCGTTCCTTCATCGGGATCAGCGCGTTGTCGGTGATGTGGATGTGCTCCGGACACACGTCCGTGCAGCACTTGGTGATGTTGCACAGGCCGAGCCCGTGCTCCTCCTGCGCGGCCTTTTGCCGGTCCGCCACGTCCAGGGGGTGCATGTCCAACTCGGCGATCCGCATCAGGAAGCGCGGGCCGGAGAACGCCGCCTTGTTGTCCTCGAAGTCGCGGATGACGTGGCAGGTGTTCTGGCACAGGAAACACTCGATGCACTTGCGGAACTCCTGCGAGCGCTCCACGTCGACCTGCTGCATCCGATACTCGCCAGGCTTCAGCCCCTCCGGAGGCGTGAACGAGGGCACCTGTCGGGCCTTCGCATAGTTGAACGACACGTCGGTGACCAGGTCGCGGATCACCGGGAAGGTGCGCATCGGGGTGACCGTGACCACCTCGTCCGGCGCGAATGTGCTCATCCGGGTCATACACAACAACCGCGGCCGGCCGTTGATCTCCGCGCTGCACGAACCGCACTTGCCCGCCTTGCAGTTCCACCGCACGGCCAGGTCCGGGGCCTGGGTGGCCTGGAGCCGGTGGATGATGTCGAGGACCACCTCGCCCTCGTTCACCTCGACCTTGAAGTCGCGCAGCTCGCCGCCGTCGGTGTCGCCGCGCCAGATGCGGAAGTCCGCCTTGTGGGTCATCAGCCGTCCTTCCCGGGAAGCTCCGCGTCGGTGAGGTACTTCGTCAGCTCGTCCCGCTCGAACAGCTCCAACAGGTCGGCGCGCATCGGCACGGCCTCGCTCCTGGTCAGCCGCACGGACAGGGTCTCTGCGTCGGGGTCGACGATCGAGCACGCCAGCACCACCCGACGCCACTCGGCGGACATCGCCGGGAAGTCGTCGCGGGTGTGCCCGCCGCGGCTCTCCTGCCGCTCCAGGGCCGAGCGCGCCACGCACTCGCAGACCAGGAGCATGTTGCGCAGGTCCAGGGCCAGGTGCCAGCCCGGGTTGTACTGCCGGTGGCCCTCCACGCCCGCCTTGGCCGCGCGCGCCTTGAGCTCCTCCAGGCGGGTCAGCGCCTCGGCCATCTCGCCCTCCCGGCGGATGATGCCGACCAGGTCGTTCATGGTCTGCTGGAGCTCCTGGTGGACCGTGTACGGGTTCTCCGCGCTCTCCACGGCGAACGGTGCCAGTGCCTCGGCCTCGGCCGCCTCCAGCTGCTCCTGCGGGGCCTCGCGCCGTGCCTCGCCGATCTCCTCGGCGTAGCGCGCCGCGTGTTCGCCCGCCCGGCGGCCGAACACCAGCAGATCGGACAGCGAGTTGCCACCGAGCCGATTGCTGCCGTGCATGCCGCCGGCGACCTCGCCGGCCGCGTACAGGCCGAGCACGCCCGGGGTGGCCGCGGTGTCCGGGTCCACCGCGATCCCGCCCATCACGTAGTGGCAGGTCGGACCCACCTCCATCGCCTCGGCGGTGATGTCCACGTCGGCCAGTTCCTTGAACTGGTGGTACATCGAAGGCAGTTTGCGGCGGATCTCTTCGGTGCCGCCGGCCATCCGGCCGACCACGGTCAGGAACACCCCGCCGTGCGGCGAGCCCCGACCGGCCTTGACCTCGGAGTTGATCGCCCGCGCCACCTCGTCCCGGGGCAGCAGCTCGGGCGGGCGCCTGTTGTTCTCCTGGTCGGTGTACCAGCGGTCGCCCTCGTCCGGGGTCCTGGCGTACTTCTCCTTGAACACGTCCGGGATGTAGTTGAACATGAAACGTTTGCCTTGGGAGTTGAGCAGCACCCCGCCGTCGCCGCGCACCGACTCGGTGACCAGGATCCCCTTCACCGACGGCGGCCAGACCATCCCCGTCGGGTGGAACTGGACGAACTCCATGTTGATCAGCGGCGCGCCCGCGAGCAGCGCGAGCGCCTGCCCGTCGCCCGTGTACTCCCACGAGTTCGAGGTGACCTTGAAGCCCTTGCCGATCCCGCCGGTGGCCAGCACCACCGCCGGCGCGTCGAAGACGGTGAAGCGGCCCGACTCGCGCCAATAACCGAACGCGCCCGCGATCCGGTTGCCCGCCTCGGAGCCGGCGTCGGGCACGGTCAGCAGCCGGGTGATCGTGCACTCCTGGAAGACCTTCAGCCGCGCCTCGGGGTCGCCGAACTCGCGTTCGTCCTCCTGCTGGAGCGCGACGATGCGCTGCTGAAGGGTGCGGATCAGCTCCAGTCCGGTGCGGTCGCCGACGTGCGCGAGGCGCGGATACTCGTGACCGCCGAAGTTGCGCTGGCTGATCCGGCCGTCGGCGGTGCGGTCGAAAAGCGCGCCCCAGGACTCCAACTCCCAGACGCGGTCCGGGGCTTCCTTGGCGTGCAGCTCGGCCATCCGCCAGTGGTTGAGGAACTTGCCGCCGCGCATGGTGTCGCGGAAGTGCACCTTCCAGCCGTCCTGCGAGTTCACGTTGCCCATCGAGGCGGCGATGCCGCCCTCTGCCATCACGGTGTGGGCCTTGCCGAACAGCGACTTGCAGACCACGGCGGTGCGCAGGCCGCGCGTGCGGGCCTCGATGGCGGCCCGCAATCCGGCGCCGCCCGCGCCGATCACGACCACGTCGTACGAATGACGTTCCACTTCGGACACGAGTGCCACTCCTGTACTGGGCTGGGACGTTGGTGCCGGGGGCGAACAACCGTGCGGGGGGATCGCTCAGAAGAAGCGGGGATCGTCGAAGGCCCCGCTCGCGACCAGGTACACGTACAGGTCGGCGAGCGCGACGCCGAACAGCGAGGCCCAGGCCAGTTCCATGTGCCGGCCGTTGAGCCGGCTGACGAAGCCCCAGAGGCGATACCGCACGGGGTGCTTGGAGAAGTGCTTGAGCTTGCCGCCGACGATGTGCCGACACGAGTGGCAGGACAGCGTGTATGCCCAGATCAGCAGCACGTTCGCGAGCAGCACCAGGGTGCCGAGCCCCATGTGCCCCCAGGCGCCGTGCTCGTCGCGGAACGCGATCAGCACGTCCCAGGTCAGGATCACCGCCACCACCGCCGCGAACCAGAAGAAGTAGCGGTGGATGTTCTGCAGGATCAGCGGGAACCGGGTCTCGCCCGAGTACGAGCCGCGCGGCTCGGGGACCGCGCACGCCGACGGCGACGCCCAGAACCCCCGGTAGTACGCCTTGCGGTAGTAGTAGCAGGTCAGCCGGAAGCCGAGCGGGAAGATCAGGATCAGCAGCGCCGGGGACAGGCTCCACCAGTCGCCGAAAAGCGGCGCGTTGGCGCTCATCGGCATGCTGTCGCACTTGGACGCCAGACAAGGCGAGTAGAACGGCGACACGTACGGCTCGGCGAAGTAGTCGTCGTTCGCGAACGCCCGCCAGGTCGAGTAGACGATGAACGCGGACAGGATGGTCACGGTCACCGCGGGCGAGAGCCACCAGCGGTCCGTGCGCAGATGTCGCGCCGGGATTTGTGCGCGGCCCGGCGCGTTGGTGCCGGTGTTGCCCGCCGGCCCCGTCGTCCCTGTAGCCAAGACGTCACCTTCCTGTCCGGCGCTGCGGTCGCATGCCGCCCACGCCTTCGTCGTCCGCGTCCGCGAAGATGACCGGGTCGTACGGCAGATCGGACATCACTTCGGTCGGCGTCGGGACGGGCACGACCACGGGTTCGGCCTCGGCGATCGTCTCGCCCACGAAGCCGAGACTGCTCCGAGCCCGCTCCACGTCGTCGCAGAGCCGACGGACGCCGTACGTATCGCCGAGAGTGCGGCGCAGAGCGCGCACCGCGCGTGCCAGTTCGTCGAGCCTGCGCCGGGCAAGGGCCAGGTCCTCGTGCGCCCGAGTCGTCAAGATCGCGCTCACCTCCTGCTTTTCCGGCGCCACGTCGTCGGGGGCCGGGGGATGGGGATGGTGTTGCGGACTTGCCATGGATTCCCGAGGTGGGAACGTCGGCAGTCTGGCGCGAACGATCAATCGAAGGAAAGTGTTTCGCGGATCTCGTCGGTCACAGATCGGGAAAACATGATCGGGAACGGAAAGATCACCGGAATTCGATCTTCGGGAAACAAGATCGAATTCCGGTGATCAGGGGGGATGGGCGATAAAGATCTTCGATCGGGCGAGCCGATCGAGGTTTAACGATCTTGTCGATGTCCGCCGATTGCCGGTTTCGGCGATCGGGCCGACTCAGCGATCGTCGAGGCGCATCGTGGCGGCCGGGCTGGATTCCACCCGGGCGCGGGTCGCGGCGATCCGGGGTCGGCCGGGAAGAATACGTTCCGCCTCGGCCAGCGCCTCCCGGGCGGAGACGATGTCGCCTTCGGCGCATACACACAGCGCGAATGTGCACAATGCGTCGGCATGCCCCGCGCGGGATGCCCGCTTTTCGGTGTCCACCAGGCGTTTGGCGGCGCGTACCGCTTTCGCGGCGTTTCCGTGCAACACCATCAGCAGCGGTTCGTCGTCCTCGGCCTCGAAGCGGATCGTCGCGCCCGAGGGGTGTCGGTACGAATCGCCCGGCTTGCGCAGCGCCTCCTCGGCGGCGGCCAGGTTGTCCGCGAGCGGCACCGTGCCCATGATCAGCGCCTGCACCATGACCTCGCCGAACAACGCGCGGGCGGTGTCCCAGGCCGGATGGCTGGGGCCGATCCGGTCCAGATAGGCCCGGGCGACCGCGGCCGCCGCGGCGTCGTCCGCGTGCGCCTCCAAGGACTGGACACGCGCGAAAGTGCGATAGGGCTCACTTTCCGGCCCGTCGGGGATCAGATCCGCCAATTGTTCGACCAGGGCGACATCTCCGTCGCGATAGGCCTCGGTGGCCCGCTCGTACAGCACCCGCGCCCGCCCCTCGGGGGTGCCCCGATCCGACGGGGCGGGCGTTTCGTCCGCCCCCATATCGGCCGGAACGGGCCCAAAGGTTCCGTCCCGCCGTTCCGCGGCCCGCCGGGACCACCGCTTGCGGATGCGTTCGTTGAAGGACTCGCCAGACTCGCTCACACCTACGGATTGTGCCCTGTACGCCCCCCGAACGGCTTCTCGCGGGCGCCGGCACCGAGCGGCGCGCGTTACTCCCCGTACGATTGACCTTGGCGCCGAGGAGGCAGGCCGGTTCGCGCGATGCCCATCGCACGACCGAGGAGGCCCGCGGTCGCCGGCCGTCCGTAGCATCCCCGACCGAAGCCGAGAGACACGCAGCCGTGCCCACGCGCCATGACATCCGCAACGTCGCCATCGTCGCCCACGTCGACCACGGCAAGACCACCCTCGTCGACGCCATGCTGAAGCAGGCGGGCACGTTCAGTGCCCACCACCAGATGGACGACCGGGTGATGGACTCCAATGACCTGGAGCGCGAGAAGGGCATCACCATTCTCGCGAAGAACACCGCCGTCGCCTATCACCCCAAGGACGGTGGCCCCACGGTCACCATCAACATCATCGACACGCCCGGCCACGCCGACTTCGGCGGAGAGGTGGAGCGCGGCCTGTCGATGGTGGACGGTGTCGTGCTGCTCGTCGACGCGTCGGAGGGACCGCTCCCGCAGACGCGCTTCGTGCTCCGCAAGGCGCTCGCGGCGAAGATGCCGGTCATCCTGTGCATCAACAAGGTCGACCGTCCCGACTCGCGCATCTCCGAGGTCGTCGACGAGACCTACGAGCTGTTCATGGACCTGGACGCCACCGAGGAGCAGATCGAGTTCCCCATCGTCTACGCGTGCGCGCGAGACGGTGTGGCCACGCTCGTGCGCCCCGCCGACGGCACCGTGCCGACCGACAGCGACAGCCTGGAGCCGTTCTTCCAGGCCATCCTCGACTCCATCCCCGCCCCGGAGTACGAGGAGGGCGCGCCGCTCCAGGCCCACGTGACCAACCTGGACGCGTCCAACTTCCTCGGCCGCATCGCGCTGTGCCGCGTGCACCAGGGCACCATCCGCAAGGGCCAGCAGGCCGCGTGGTGCCGGCACGACGGCACCATCGAGCGGGTGAAGATCACCGAGCTGCTGATGACCGACCAGCTCGAGCGCAAGCCCGCCGAGGAGGCCGGCCCCGGCGACATCATCGCCATCGCCGGCATCCCGGACATCATGATCGGCGACACCATCGCCGACCCCGAGGACCCGCGTCCGCTGCCGTTGATCACGGTGGACGAGCCCGCGATCTCGATGACCATCGGCACCAACACCTCGCCGCTGGTCGGCAAGGGGGGCAAGGGCCACAAGGTCACCGCCCGCCTGGTGAAGGACCGCCTGGAGCGCGAGCTGGTCGGCAACGTGTCGCTGCGCGTGCTGCCCACCGAGCGCCCCGACACGTGGGAGGTCCAGGGCCGCGGCGAGCTGGCGCTGGCGATCCTGGTGGAGACCATGCGCCGGGAGGGCTTCGAGCTCACCGTCGGCAAGCCGCAGGTGGTCACCCGCGAGGTGGGCGGCAAGGTCCACGAGCCGGTCGAGCGGCTGACCATCGACTCGCCCGAGGAGTACCTCGGCGCGATCACCCAGCTCCTGGCGTCCCGCAAGGGCCGCATGGAGACGATGACCAACCACGGCACCGGCTGGATCCGGATGGAGTTCGTGGTGCCCGCCCGCGGCCTGATCGGGTTCCGTACCGAGTTCCTCACGGACACCCGCGGCACCGGCATCGCGCACAGCGTGCACGAGGGCTACGAGCCTTGGTTCGGCGAGATTCGGACCCGCAACAACGGCTCCCTGGTGGCCGACCGCGCCGGTGTCGCGACGCCGTTCGCGATGATGAACCTGCAAGAACGCGGCCAGATGTTCGTCGAGCCGACCACCGAGGTGTACGAGGGCATGATCGTCGGCGAGAACTCGCGCGCCGACGACATGGACGTCAACATCACCAAGGAGAAGAAGCTCACGAACATGCGCTCGTCGACCTCCGACGAGACCGAGAAGCTGATCCCGCCGCGCAAGCTGTCGCTGGAGCAGGCCCTCGAGTTCTGCCGTGAGGACGAGTGCATCGAGGTGACCCCGGAGACCGTGCGCATCCGCAAGGTCGTCCTCGATCAGAAGGAGCGGGGCCGCTCGGCCTCGCGTGCCAAGCGCTGATCACACGAAGGACGCCGTTCGGCGACCCGAAACGAGCCGGTGACCTGCGGTCGAACCCGCAGGTCACCGGCTTTTCGCATGCTGAGACCAACTCGATATCTTTGCCCGGTTATATTCGTTATGTTTCCAATGCGATTAACATTTTCGAGCAAAAATCGATCAGATTCGAAACTTCTAACAAACCTAAATGACGAATATCTTTCGCTCTCGGGTTTAGTATGACTGTCCTCTTGACGACACGGTAATTGGGTTGCGAGAGTCCGTGCGGCCACCAAACCAAACGGAATCCGGTCGCACTCGACCGCGACTCGGGGGTATTTGCAGTCATGACCATGCAACCCCAGCTGGTCCCGGAGGCGGGAGGATCCCCGAATCCGGGAACGCCCGACTCACCGCTCTCCGAAGCGGGGGTCGCGGCGGCACCGCAAGAGGTGGTCGGGCGATCGCCCGGCCAGCTCGCCTGGCGGCGTTTCCGCAAGGATCGCAGCGGCGTCATATCCGCGTCGATCGTGATTTTCTTTTTCTTGATCGCTTTCGCTGCGCCATTGATCGAAAAGCTGTACGGAAAGGACCCGTACACACGTTACGGGCAGATCCACCCGGGCCTGCTCAACGAGGTCGGCGCGCCCATCGCGCCCAACGGCGGCATCTCGGGCGAGCACTGGTTCGGCATCGAACCCGCGGTCGGTCGGGACGTGCTGATGCAGCTCGTGTACGGGATCCGTACCTCGCTGCTGCTCGCCGTGGTCGTGGTGATCATCGTGACGGTGGTCGGCACCGTCCTGGGCATCACCGCCGGATACCTCGGCGGCAAGGTGGACTACGTGATCAGCCGGGTGATCGACACCCTGCTGGCGATGCCCTCGCAGTTGTTCTTCATCGCGTTCACCCCGATCGTGCTCGCGCTGTTCGTCAGCGAGCGCGAGACGACACCGACGATGCTCCGGGCGACGGCCCTGATCATCGTGCTGTCGTTGTTCGGCTGGACCCGGATCGCCCGCATCCTGCGGGGCCAGGTGCTGTCGATGCGCGAACGCGAGTACATCGAGGCGGCGAAGGTCAGCGGGGCGGGATCCGGGCGGATCATCTTCAAGGAACTCCTGCCCAACCTGTGGACCCCGATCCTGATCGTCGCCACGCTCGACCTGCCGACATACGTGACCACCGAGGCGGCGCTGTCCTTCCTCGGGGTCGGCATGACCGAACCCACCCCGGACTGGGGTCGGATGATCAACAAGGGTTTCGAAGGCATGCAGAGCGACGTCACCTACCTGGCCTTCCCGGCCATCGCGATGGTGATCTTCGTCCTCGCCTTCAACCTCCTCGGCGATTCGGTACGCGACGCGCTCGACCCCAAGTCGAACCGATGACCGGCCGGGGTCCACGCGCGGGCCGATCGTGCCCGTCGTGACCCCGGAGCCTGCGCAACCGCTCCTGCGTACGTCCCACCGCCGCGGCACCTGGGCCCGGTGAACGGTTTCTTGGATGAGGGGATCACATGACATCGACGGGGAAGCGCCGATTCGTCGCGCTGTTCGCGGTAGGGGCCCTCGCGGCCTCGGCCTCCGCGTGCAGCAGCGGCGGCGGAGACAAGAAGGACAACACGGCGAAACCCTCCGCCAAGACGGCGTCCGTCGTGATCGGCACCGCAGCCGACTCGAAGGGCCCGGCGGCCGAGGTACCGGGCGCCAAGAAGGGCGGCGTGGCCGGCGTCCTCAACCGCACCGGCTTCTCGCACCTGGACCCGGGTCGCGCCTACGTCAGCAACCTGATGACGGTGTCCGAGCTGATCTCGCGCCGGCTGACCACCTACAAGCGCGAGGGTGACAAGACCACCCTCGTCGGTGACCTGGCGACCGACACCGGCACCACCACCGACGGTGGCAAGACCTGGAAGTACACGCTCAAGGACAACCTGAAGTACGAGGACGGCACGCCGATCGTGGCCGCCGACGTCAAGTACGGCGTCGAGCGCATGTTCAACAAGGCGTGGAACGAGGGTCCGGTCTGGATCCAGGGCTGGCTGACCGGCTCGGACAAGTACTGGGAGACCTACCCCGGTCCGTACGACGGCGCCGAGCTGCCGAACGACAAGATCGAGGTTCCGGACGCGAAGACGATCATCTTCCATCTGGCCTCGCCGCAGGGCGACTTCCCCTTCGCCGCCGCGATGGGCACCACCGCTCCGATGCCCAAGTCGAAGGACACCAAGGAGCAGATCGACACCAAGCCGTTCGCCAGCGGCCCGTACAAGATCACCACGCACGAGCCGGACAAGCAGCTGATCCTGGACAAGAACCCGAACTGGGACCCGGCCAGCGACTCGGTGCGCCACCAGTACGTGGACCAGTTCAAGTTCGAGATGGGCATCCCGGGCGCGACGCAGTTCCAGCGGCTGACCGCCGCGGCCGGCAGCGACGCCGCCGCGTTCACCCTGAACGAGCGTCCCGACGCCAACTTCGCCCAGCAGATCGCCACCGACCCGGCGCTGAAGAACCGGGTCACGGACGGCATCGGCCCGTACGCGAACCGGTTCGACATCAACAACCTGCGGATCACCGACGTCAACGTCCGCAAGGCGATGGCGATCGCGTTCCCGCGCCAGTCCGCGCGACTGGCCGAGGGTGGCCCGACCGCGGGCGACTTCTCCACCACCATCGCCTCGCCCACCCAGCTGGGCTACGCGCCGTACAAGAGCCTGTTCGACGGTCTGCCGCCGGACGGCGACCAGGCCAAGGCCAAGCAGATGCTGGAGGCCGCGGGCAAGGTCGGCCAGAAGGTCGTGCTGTGCATCAACACGACCAAGGTCCAGCAGGAGCGCGCGCTGCCGATCATGGACATGCTCGGCAAGGCCGGCTTCCAGATGGAGCGCAAGGAGATCTCCGACAAGGAGTACTACGACGTCATCGGCAAGCTCGACACGCCGTGTGACCTCTACTGGGCGGGCTGGGGAGCGGACTGGCCGACCGGCTCGACCGTCTACACCCCGGTGTACGACAGCCGCCAGGTGCTCGACAACGGCCAGAACTACGCCAAGTACAAGAACCCGGCCGTGGACGCGGAGATCGACCGCATCCTGAAGATCACCGACACCAACGCGCAGGCCGTCGAGTGGATGAAGCTCGACGAGAAGATCATGCAGGACGTGCCGTCCATCCCGTACATCTACCAGCGTCACCGCCTGGTGTACGGCCCGCAGATCGGCGGCGCCGCGCTCAACTCCAAGGGCGCGATCGACCTGAACAACATCTTCATCAAGTAGCCGTCAGGCCCGTCGGCGGTCGATCCGCCCGTCGGTCGGTCGGTCCCGGGAGTCGCGCATGCGACTCCCGGGACCGACCGGTCCGACCGGATCGATCGCCGGGGGCACATCGCGGAGGAAGACCGGCCTCATGCTTCGATTCCTGGTCCGGCGGCTGCTCGGCGTAGCGGCGATCCTGCTTGTCGTCAGCCTCATCACGTTCTACCTGTTCTTCGCCGCCTCCGGCGAGGACTCGGTCGTGCGCCTGTCGTGTGGCAAGAACTGCACGCCAGAGATGCGCGAGACGGTCCGGCACAACCTCGGCCTGACCAAACCGCTCCTGGAGCAGTATTGGATCTTCATATCCGGGATCTTCGCCGGCCGTAACATCGGTGAGAAAACCTGCAACTTCCCGTGTCTGGGCTACTCGTTCGCCAACAACCAGAACGTCGCGCACACGGTGGCGGACCGCTTCCCGACCACGGTGTCGCTGGCCATCGGCGCGGTCGTGCTGTTCATGACGCTGGGTATCGGTCTGGGCATCCTGGCCGCGATGCGGCGGGGCAAGAAGACCGACAAGGTCGCCACGGGCTTTGCGTTGCTCAGCGGTTCGGCACCGATCTACGTGCTCGGGCCCCTGTTCATCTATCTCTTCGTCCAGCAGTTGGGCTGGATGGATCGACCGCAGTATCACCAGTTCACCGACGATCCGTTCGAATGGGCGTCGGGACTGCTGTTGCCGTGGATCTGTCTGATGACCATCCACATGGCCATGTACGTCCGCCTCACCAGATCCACGATGGTGGACGTGTTGTCCGAGGACTACGTACGAACACTCAAGGCCAAGGGCCTGTCCGGACGCAGCGTGTACATCAAACACGCCTTCCGGGGCGCGCTCAGCCCGATCGTCACCGTGCTCGGCGTGGACATCGGCGTGCTGATGAGCGGCACGATCATCACCGAGAGCACCTTCAGCCTGCACGGCATCGGCATGCTCGCGGTCACCTCGGTGACCGACTCCGACCTGCCGATGATGATGGGCGTGGTGGTCATCGCGGCCAGCTTCACGATGCTCGCGAATCTCGTGGTGGACCTGTTGTACGCCGTCATCGATCCACGGGTCCGGCTCTCGTGAGAGGGCGGCGTCCGATGAGTCAGCGTCACCGTCCACCAGCCGCAGGGGCCGAGGAGCAGGGCATGGCCGCGAGTACCGATACCACCGCCGATCAGCCGACCGGCAAGGCCGAGACCGCCGGGAAGGCGGGGGCGTCCGCCCGCGCCGACGGCACCGACGCGTTCTTGTCGGTGCGCGATCTGCGGGTGCACTTCTCCACCGACGACGGCGTGGTCAAGGCCGTGGACGGGTTGTCCTTCGACGTCGAGAAGGGCCGCACGCTCGGCATCGTCGGCGAGTCCGGCTCGGGCAAGTCGGTGTCCTCGTTGACCATCCTGGGGCTGCACAACCGGGAGAAGACGAAGATCGAGGGCGAGATCCGGTTCGACGGCCGCGAGCTGATCACCATGCCGGAGCGCAAGCTGCGCGACCTGCGCGGGAGGCGGATCTCGATGATCTTCCAGGACCCGCTCACCGCGCTGTCGCCGTTCTACACGGTGGGCGAGCAGATCGCCGAGTCCTATCGGCGGCACCTGGGTGCCAATCGCAGCGACGCGCACGCGCGGGCGATCGAGATGCTGGACCGCGTCGGCATCCCGAATCCCAAGACCCGGGTGAACGACTACCCGCACCACTTCTCCGGCGGCATGCGCCAGCGCGCGATGATCGCGATGTCGCTGGTGTGCGACCCGGACCTGCTGATCGCCGACGAGCCGACGACCGCGCTCGACGTGACGGTCCAGGCGCAGATCCTGGATCTGCTCCGCGACCTCCAGGACGAGTTCGGCACCGCGATCCTGTTCATCACCCACGACCTCGGCGTGATTGCCCAGATGGCGCACGACGTGCTGGTGATGTACGCGGGACGCAGCGTGGAGAAGGGCACCGTGCGCGAGGTGCTGAAGAATCCGCGGCACCCGTACACGTGGGGGCTGCTGTCCTCGATGCCCAATCTCTCCGGTGACGTCGACATTCCGCTGCGGCCGGTGCGCGGTACGCCGCCGAGCCTGCTGGCGCCGCCGTCGGGTTGTCCCTTCCATCCGCGGTGCGACTACGCCGACGTGGTGGGGGGCGAGCGGTGCCGGACCGAGCCGCCGGTCCTGGCGCTGTCCGAGGGGCGCGGGTCGGCCTGTCACCTGAGCGCCGAGGACAAGCAGCGGATCTTCATCGACGACGTCCGCCCGCTGCTCGGTTGATCGCCGAGGCTCGGCCGACGGCAGAAAGCAGGAGAACGACGATGACCGAGACGATCAGCGAGACCCCGGCGCCGGCTCCGGACCCCGCGCCGAAGTCGCCCGGCGAACCGCTGCTCGACGTACGGGGGCTGGTCAAGTACTTCCCCGTCAAGGGCGGCGGCCTGGTCCGTCGCAAGATGCTCAACGTGCGTGCGGTGGACGGGATCGACCTGTCCGTGGCGGCGGGGGAGAGCGTGGGCCTGGTCGGCGAGTCCGGGTGTGGCAAGTCCACCACCGGTCGGCTGATCAGCCGGTTGCTCGAGCCCACCGGCGGCACGATCCACTACGACGGCAACGACATCACGCACGCGACCCGCAAGCAGATCGCCCCGATCCGCAGCCAGATCCAGATGATCTTCCAGGACCCGTACTCGTCGCTGAACCCGCGTCAGACGGTCGGCGCGATCGTGAGTTCGCCGATGGAGGTCAACGGGATCAACCCCGAGGGTGGCCGGAAAAAGCGGGTGCAGGAGCTGTTGGAACGTGTCGGTCTCAACCCCGAGCACTACAACCGTTTCCCGCACGAGTTCTCCGGTGGCCAGCGGCAGCGGATCGGGATCGCCCGCGCGCTCGCGCTCCAGCCGCGGTTGATCGTGGCCGACGAGCCGGTGTCCGCGCTCGACGTGTCCATCCAGGCGCAGGTGGTCAACCTGCTCCAGGGCCTGCAGCGGGACATGGGCATCGCGTTCGTGTTCATCGCGCACGACCTCGCGGTGGTCCGGCACTTCTCCCAGCGGGTGGCGGTGATGTACCTCGGCAAGATCGTCGAGATCGCCGACCGCACGTCGCTGTACGCGAACCCGCACCACCCGTACACGCACACGCTGCTCGCCGCGGTGCCGGAGACGGACCCGGACAAGAGCGGAAACCGGACACGGGTACACGCCTTCGGCGACATGCCCAGTCCGATCAACCCGCCGTCCGGCTGCCGCTTCCGGACCCGCTGCCCCAAGGCGCAGGACGTGTGCGCGAACGAGGAGCCCCCGCTGATCGGGATCGACACGTTGCTCGCGGGCCACCGGGTGGCGTGCCACTTCCCCGGTCCGCTGGAGGCGACCGCCAAGGCGGAGGAGACGATGCCCGAGGAGCGGATCGAGGCGGCGCTGGAGGCCGGCATCACGACCGACCCGGAGTAACGACGCATCGCCGTGACGGCGAATCGTCATACCGCACCCGAGAACGGGATGCCACCGATTTGGTGACATCCCGTTTTTCGTGCTTTCCTGCAGGTCAGCTACGCGCGTTGAACCCGATACGACCAGTCGGTCCGCGCCGTCTCGGCCGAGCGAGTACCGTCACGCTCCGTAGCGTTTCTCGCTTTGTGAGACGAGGTAGGGGCGTCTTATGGGTGTTCGTTCATCGGACTGTATGCTCCGGGCAGCGGTACATGGTGTCCGTTTGATACGGCTTCGTTACTGGTCTCATATGTCTGGGTTTCGAGATTGATCACGGATTTACGTGATCAAACTGAAACCTGCAGGGGATTGGTCACGGCCAATCGGTGACGGATAGTGGATCCGCTTGTGCTCGGAACCTGGTCACGCGCTCGGGGGCGCCGACTCTACGAGCAGCTGTGACGGATGCTTCCCGCTCGGGTGGCCCCGTTGCACTTCACTTCGGTAGTGATTCCATGAGGAGGCAACCCATGCGCGGAACAACGCGCGTGAAGTGGGTCGTCGGTGTGGCCGTTCTGGGCCTGGCCGCGACTGCGTGTGGCAGCAGCAGCGACGACAAGAAGGACGACAAGGGCGGCGGCGGTGGCAGCAACGGCCTGCCCGCCGGCTACTACTCGGCCTACAGCACCGACCCGCAGAACGGGATCCAGCCGGCGAACTCGAACGAGACGGGTGGGTTCTACGCCCTCCAGCTCATGTTCCGCGGCCTCTACACGTACGACTCCAAGACCGGCCAGCCCGTGCCGGCCATGGCGCAGTCGGTGGACAGCACCGACTCGACCAACTACACCGTGAAGATCAAGCCGGGGTGGACCTTCCACAACGGCGAGCCGGTGACCGCGAAGTCGTACGTCGACGCCTGGAACTGGGGCGCGCTCTCCACGAGCAAGCAGATCAACGCGAGCTGGTTCTCGCTGATCGAGGGCTACGACGCGGTGCACCCGAAGGACGGTGCGCCGACCGCCAAGGAGATGACCGGTCTCAAGCTCGTGGACGACAACACGTTCACGATCAAGCTGACCCAGCCGGTCTCGTCCTTCAAGTCGCGCCTGGGCTACGTGGTCTACGCGCCGCTGCCGCAGGAGTTCTACAAGGACCCCGAGAAGTACGGCAACGCGCCGATCGGCAACGGTCCGTTCCAGCTGGACACCGCCAACGGCGGCTGGGACCACAAGAAGTCGATCACCGTGAAGCGGTACGACAAGTACGCCGGTGACGACAAGGCGAAGTCGGCCGGTGTGCGACTGAGCGTCTACACCACGTACGACGCCGGTTACACCGCGCTGCGCGACAACAAGCTCGACGTGATCGACCAGATCCCGACGTCGGCGGTCGGCAGCTACAAGAAGGACCTGGGCGAGCGCGCCATCGAGGCGCCGCAGTTCTCGATCCAGAAGATCGCCTTCCCGCTGTACGACGCCGCCTGGGGTGCCCCGGGCAAGGAGAAGGTCCGTCAGGGCATCTCCATGGCGATCGACCGCGCGAGCATCGTCAAGGCGCTGTACAAGGGTGCCGAGCAGCCCGCGACCGACTGGCTGGCCCCGAACATCCCGGGTTACAGCAAGGACATCACGGGTGACCTGACCAAGTACGACCCGGTCAAGGCCAAGCAGCTGATCGAGGCCGGTGGCGGCATCCCCGGTGGCAAGTTCACCATCGCCACCAACGCGGACGGCCCGCACAAGGAATGGGTCACCGCGGTCTGCAACAGCATCAACGAGTCGCTGAAGACTCAGGCCTGCGAGCCGAAGCTGTACCCCGAGTTCAGCGTGGCGCGCAAGGACATCTCCGGTCACAAGATGACCGGCGCCTACCGCACCGGCTGGAAGGCCGACTACCCGTTCCCGGACAACTTCCTGGCGGACGTCTACTTCACCGGTGCCGCGTCCAACGACTCCGGCTACTCGAGCCCGGCGTTCGACGACCTGGCCAAGCGCGCCATGGCCGCCTCGGACCAGACCGAGGGCGTCAACCTGTGGAAGCAGGCCGAGCAGCAGATGGCGAAGGACGTTCCGTCCATCCCGCTGTGGTACTACGTGACCAAGGCCGGCTCCTCGACCAAGGTCTCCAACGTCCAGTTCGACCCGTACGGCAACCCGGTCTTCACCGAGGTCACCGTCAAGTAAGTGATCGGGACATGACCCGGCACTGACCACGGTCCGGCCGCACCCTCGACAGGTGCGGCCGGATCTTGCCGGTGGCGGGCCGGGCCGGCGACGTGCGATCCACGTGCCGGCCTCTGGTCCGATCTCTCGCTTCGGGCCGACGACGACAGCAGGAGGCTGGCATGGGGCGATATGTCGTACGGCGGCTGCTCCAGATGATCCCGGTGTTCATCGGGACCACGTTCTTGATTTATTACATGGTGTACCAGCTGGGTGGCGACCCCATCTCGGCCATGTTCGGCGACAAGGGTGCCGACCCTGTCTTCGTGCGCCTGAAGCGGGAAGAGTTCCACCTGAACGACCCGCTGATCGTGCAGTACTGGTACTACATCACCGACCTGCTCCAGGGTAATTTCGGGACCAGCTTCAACGGTCGTCCCGTGTCCGAGGAGCTGAAGCGGGCCTTCCCGGTGTCGATCCGACTCGCCATGATCGCGTTCGCGATCGAGGTCGTCGTCGGTGTCGGCCTGGGCCTGATCTCGGGCCTGCGCCGCGGCAAGCTCGCGGACACCCTGGTCCTCGCGGGCACGCTCGTGGTCATCTCGATCCCGGTCTTCGTGCTCGGCACCATCGCGCAGTTCTGGCTCGGCAGCGAGTGGGGCATCTTCGAGGCCACCGCGACCGTGGGCGACGCGACCTGGAGCCAATTGCTCCTGCCCGGCATCGTGCTCGGTTCGCTCTCGCTGGCCTTCGTCGCCCGACTGACCCGGACCAGCGTCGCGGAGAACATGCGCGCCGACTATGTCCGCACGGCGACCGCCAAGGGCCTGCCCCGGCGCCGCGTGGTCACCCGGCACCTGCTGCGCAACTCGCTCATCCCCGTCGTGACCTTCCTCGGTGCCGACCTCGGCGCGTTGATGGCCGGCGCGATCGTGACCGAGGGCATCTTCAACGTCGACGGTGTCGGCCGCCTGATCTACCTCGCGGTCACCAAGCACGAGAGCTCGACAGTGGTCGGCGCGGTGGCGGCACTGGTGATGATCTATCTGGTCATGAACCTGATCGTCGACCTGCTGTACGCCGTCCTGGACCCGAGGATCCGGTATGCCTGACATGAACAAGCAGCAGCGCGAACAGCTGCCCACCGGCAGCGACGAGCAGGCCCAGTTCGGTTCGATCGAGAATCCGGGCCTGATGCTGGCGGACGAAGAGGGCGTGACCATCGAGAAGCGCGGCGCGTACTCGGCGCCGGACGTGCAGGGACCGCAGGACAAGCCGCGCGGCGCGTGGGCGGAGGCGTGGCGCGAGTTGCGGCACAGCCCCGGCTTCTACGTGTCGGGCGTGCTGCTGCTCTTCCTGGTGTTCATGGCGTTCTTCCCCGGTGTGTTCACCGACATCGACCCCCGGCACTGCCCGATCCTCGACACCAACAAGGACCCCTCGGGAGACCACTGGTTCGGGACCAACGTGCAGGGGTGCGACGTGTACGCGCGCACCGTCTACGGTGCCCGTGCCTCGATCATCGTGGGTGTCGCGACGACCGCGGTGATCGTGATCGTCGGCGGTCTGGTCGGCGCGCTCTCCGGCTACTTCGGCGGCTGGCTCGACTCGATCCTGGCCCGGGTCACCGACATCTTCTTCGGCATCCCGCTGCTGCTCGGCGCGCTGGTGTTCATGAGCGCGTTCAAGGACCGCACCGTGTGGACCGTGGTGATGGCGCTCGGCATCTTCGGTTGGATGCAGATCGCGCGCATCATGCGTGGTTCGGTGATCACCGTGAAGAAGTCCGACTATGTGGTGGCCGCCAAGGCGCTCGGCGCCGGCACCGGCCGCATCCTGAGTCGGCACGTGCTGCCCAACGCGGTCGCCCCGGTGATCGTGGTCGCGACCATCTCGCTCGGTACCTTCATCGCCACCGAGGCGACGCTGTCGTTCCTCGGTATCGGGCTGCCGCCCACCGAGATCTCGTGGGGTGCGGACATCAGCTCGGCGACCACCGCGCTGCGCGACTCGCCGTACCAGCTGATCTTCCCGTCGATCTTCCTGTCGGTCACGGTGTTCAGCTTCATTCTGCTCGGCGACGCGGTGCGCGACGCCCTCGACCCGAAGCTCCGCTGAGGGAGGGGACAGACAAGTGACGACGATCGACACGAAGAACAAGCCCGAGGGACCGGGCTCGGCAGCCACCGCGCCGCTGCTCGAAGTGGACAACCTGCACGTCGAGTTCCGCACCCGCGACGGTGTGGCCAAGGCGATCAACGGTGTCTCGTACGACGTCAGCGCCGGCGAGACGCTCGCCGTGCTCGGCGAGTCCGGATCGGGCAAGTCGGTGACCGCGCAGACGATCATGGGCATCCTGGACATGCCGCCGGGGCACATCACCGGCGGCGAGATCCGGTTCCACGGCAAGGACATGCTCAAGATGTCCAAGGAGGAGCGCCGGAAGATCCGCGGCCAGAAGATCTCGATGATCTTCCAGGACGCGCTCTCCGCGCTCAACCCGGTGTATTCGGTCGGCTTCCAGCTGGCCGAGATGTTCACCGTGCACCGCGGCATGTCCCGCAAGGACGCCAAGCTCAAGGCGATCGACCTGATGGATCAGGTGCGCATCCCGGCGGCCAAGGATCGGGTGAACGACTACCCGCACCAGTTCTCCGGCGGTATGCGCCAGCGCATCATGATCGCCATGGCGCTCGCGCTCGACCCCGAGCTGATCATCGCGGACGAGCCGACCACCGCACTCGACGTGACCGTCCAGGCGCAGGTCATGGACCTGCTCGCGGAGTTGCAGCGCGAGCGGAACATGGGTCTGATCCTGATCACCCACGACCTCGGCGTGGTCGCCGACGTCGCGGACAAGATCGCGGTCATGTACGCGGGCCGGATCGTCGAGCAGGCACCGGTGCGGGAGCTGTACCGCCAGCCCACGCACCCGTACACCAAGGGTCTGCTGGAGTCGATCCCGCGCCTGGACCACAAGGGTCGCGAGCTGTACGCGATCAAGGGTCTGCCGCCGAACCTGATGCGTATCCCGTCCGGTTGCGCGTTCAACCCGCGCTGCCCGTACGCGCAGGACATCTGTCGCAGCGACGTTCCGCCGCTGCACGAGATCTCGGCCGGTCGGGGCAGCGCGTGCCACTTCTGGGAGACCGTGATGGAGGGAGAAGTCCGTGGCTGAGTCCTCGAACGGCGCGACCGCCGCCGATGTGCGCAAGGCCGTTCAGCCGGTGGCCAGTGGCGAGCCGATCCTTCAGGTGCGGGGGCTGGTCAAGCACTTCCCGATCACCCAGGGCATCCTCTTCCAGAAGAAGATCGGCGCGGTCAAGGCCGTCGACGGCGTCACCTTCGACCTGATGAAGGGCGAGACGCTGGGCCTGGTCGGCGAGTCGGGTTGTGGCAAGTCCACGGTGGCCCGACTGCTGATGAACCTGGAGTCGATCACCAAGGGCAGCGTCCTGTACAAGGGCGAGGACCTGGCGAAGTTGTCGGGGCGCGCGCTCAAGGCGGTGCGCCGCAACATCCAGATGGTCTTCCAGGACCCGTACACCTCGCTGAACCCGAGGATGACGGTCGCCGACATCGTCGGCGAGCCGTACGACATCCACCCGGAGGTCGCCCCCCGTGGCGACCGCAAGCGGCGGGTGCAGGAACTGCTCGACCTGGTCGGGCTGAACCCGGAGCACATCAACCGGTATCCGCACCAGTTCTCCGGCGGCCAGCGCCAGCGCATCGGGATCGCCCGGGGCCTCGCGCTCAACCCGGAGATCATCATCGCGGACGAGCCGGTCTCCGCGCTGGACGTGTCGGTGCAGGCGCAGGTGGTCAACCTGCTGGAGAAGCTGCAGAACGAACTGGGTCTGTCGTACCTGTTCATCGCGCACGACCTGTCCGTGGTGCGGCACATCTCGGACCGGGTCGCGGTGATGTACCTGGGCCGGATCGCCGAGATCGGCACCGACGCGCAGATCTACGACCACCCGACGCACCCGTACACCCAGGCGCTGCTGTCGGCGGTGCCGGTGCCGGACCCGGACGGGCGCGAGCACCGCGAGCGGATCATCCTCACCGGTGACGTGCCGTCGCCGGCGAACCCGCCGTCGGGCTGCCGGTTCCGCACCCGGTGCTGGAAGGCGCAGGACATCTGCGCCGAGCAGGAGCCGCTGCTGCAGATCCGCACCGGCCTGGACGGACTGGCCGCGCACGACAGCGCGTGCCACTTCGCCGAGGAGAAGGACATCGTCGGCGCGGCCTGAACCGCGCGCCGACCCACGACGCCCGCCGTTCCCGATTCGGGGACGGCGGGCGTCGTCGTGTGCGGCGGGTGTCAGTCGCTCGCGGGGTGGGCGAGCGAGCGGTGCAGGAACTCGACCTGGAACAGCAGCAGGTTCTCCGCGACCTGCTCCTGCGGGGTCATGTGGGTGACCCCGGACAGCGGCAGTACCTCGTGCGGATAGCCGGCCGCGAGCAGCGCGCTGCTCAGCCGCAGCGTGTGCGCGGCGACCACGTTGTCGTCGGCGAGGCCGTGCACCAGCATCAGCGCCCGTCGGGTCGACGCCACCTCGCCCAGCTCGGAGCCGGACACCAGTGAACTGCGCCGGTACGCCTCGACCTGCTCGGCGGGCATGCCGTAGTAGCGCTCGGTGTAGTGCGTGTCGTAGAGCGCCATGTCGGTCACCGGCGCGCCGGCGACCGCCGCGTGGAACACGTCGGGGCGGCGCAGCACGGCGAGCGCGGCCAGGTAGCCGCCGTAGGACCAGCCGCGGATGCCCACCCGCGTGGTGTCCAGCCACGGCCGCTCGGCGGCGACCGCCTCCAGGGCGTCCACCTGGTCCTGGAGGCTGATCGGGCCGAGGTCGAGGTGGACCGACTTCTCCCACTCGGGGGAGTGGCCCGGGGTGCCCCGGCCGTCGGCGACCAGCACCGCGAAGCCCTGGTCGGCGAACCACTGCGAGGTCAGGTGCGGGTTGCGCGCGGCGAGCACGCGCGGGCCGTGCGGGCCGCCGTACGGGTCCATCAGGATCGGCAGCCGCTCGCCGGACGCGGGGTCGAACCCGGTCGGCAGGATCAGCGCGCACGGGATGCCGCGGGCGCCGGCGCGGAGCAGTTCGACCCGGGGGGTGAGCACCGGGGTGGCCGCGTGCGAGGTGACCGTGGCGATCTCGGCGCCGCCGCGCAGCACCGCGACCCGGGTGCCGAAGCGCTCCGGCGTGGCGGAGACCAGGACCGTGGTGTCGCCGGCGCGCACCGCGGTGTGCACGCCGGGTTCGGCGCTCACCCGGGTGACCCCGTCGGGGGCGACCCGGTAGACGTGGATCTCGCCGATCTCGGGCGCGCTCGCGTCGGTGCCGGCCGACGCGGTGATCAGCACGTCCTCGTCGGCCACGTCCAGGATCGAGCGCACGAACAGGCGCCGGTCGGTCAGCTCCTTGTCGGCGACCACCACACGCCGCGCACCGTCGGCGTCGACCAGGCGGACCAGCCGGCCGTCGGGCGTCCACGCGGGCACGCCCGGAACCAGGTCGATCCACACGTCGTCGTGCTCGCGGTGCAGCTCGCGGGTGGTCCCGGCGGCGACGTCGACGGCGAGGGTGAGCAGCACCTTCTGGTCGCGCGGTTGCAGGCTCAGGAGCGGGTCGCCGCCGGCCGACCAGTGCACGCTCGCCAGGTAGGGGTAGGCGTCGTGGTCCCAGGTCAGCTCGGTCCGGGCACCGTCGAGGCCGATCAGCCACGCGGTGACCTCGGCGTTGGCGGTGCCGGCCGCCGGGTAGGCCACCTCGCTCGGCGCCGCGGCCGGGTTGGCCGGGTCGCTGATCCACCAGCGGTCCACGGGCGCGTTGTCCACGCGTGCGGCGATCAGCGCGGAGCCGTCGGGGGCCCACCAGTAGCCCCGGAAGCGGTTCATCTCCTCGGCGGCGATGAACTCGGCGAGGCCCCAGGTGACGTCGTCGCCGTCGGGCTCGGCGAGCGCACGATCGCCCGAGCCGTCGGCGGCCACCACCCGCAGCGTGCCGGCGGACACGTAGGCGATCCACTCGCCGGTGGGCGAGGGGCGCGGGTCGATCACCGGACCGGGCACGGCCAGCTCGCGCGGCGCCTCGCCGGCGGACAGGGACACGGCGAACAGTCGACCCGAAAGGGTGAATACCGCCAGATCCCCGGCATTGTCGAGCGCGTAGCCGACGATGCCGGCCGCCCCCTCGCGACTGCGCTCGCGCCGGGCCCGCTCCTCGGCGGACAGGTCCTCGGCCGCGCCGCCGAGCAGCGTCGCGGGGTCGGCCACCAGGCGCTCGTCGCCGGTGTCCGGATCCAGGATCCACAGACAGGTGGTGGAGTCGTCGGCGGCTTTGGACCGCAGGAATGTGATCCGGCCGTCGGCGAAGCCGAAGCTGCGTGGAGCGCCTTGGGTGAAGCGCTGCGTGCGGGCGTATTGCCGGGGAAATGTGATCTCCGAGCTCATGTGCCACAGCGTACGGGGACGTACGCACACGGGGAGGGGAGACCGGGGAGAGTGCGGACAGCCGTACGAACACCACCTCGCGCCCGCTGAACGAGTGAACGCGACTCGTGACCGTTGGCTTACAGTCTGTGTGTAGACATGTCCCTTTGGGCCCACAGGCCGGCTTCCCCGAGCACGAACTGCGGGTCCCTGCGCACAGGAGGTGCGTGACTGTGGTGGTGTCTGTCTCCGCCGTGCTGCTGCTCGGTGTCACCGTCGTCTTCTTCGTCCGGAAGTCGTCGCTCAAGCCGATGCACGCGATCATCTGCGCCCTGCTCGGCTTCTATCTCTCCGCGACGTCGATGGCCCCCTCGATCCGCGACGCGGGCACGAGCTTCGCGGGAGTGGTGAACGGGATTCATTTCTGAGGGTGCCGTTCGAGCGGGAGCCGCGTCGGCGTGGGGCCGTGAGGTCGCTGCCGGGTCGGCTGTGGGCCGGGGTTTGTAGGCTGGTCTGTCATGACCAATCGATGGCTGGCCAATACCGGTGGCACCCGAGGGCCCGAATACGCCGAGCGGTTTCGCCGGCTCGCGGCCGAGGGGCGTGACCTGCACGGCGAGGCCCGGTTCTGCCACGACCTGCTCCCCGAGCCCGCCCGCGTCCTCGACGCGGGATGCGGCACCGGGCGGGTGGCGATCGAGCTGGCCCGGCAGGGCCACGAGGTGGTCGGCGTCGACCTGGACGCGTCGATGCTGGCCGAGGCCGAGGCGGCGGCGCCCGGTCTGACCTGGGTGCTCGACGATCTGGCCGACCTGGACCCGCTGCAGCTCGGCGGGCGCGGCAGCTTCGACCTGGTCGTGGCCGCGGGCAACGTGATGATCTTCCTGACCCCCGGCAGCGAGGCCGAGGTGGTGCGCGCGCTGGCCGCGATGTTGCGCCCGGGCGGGATCCTGGTCAGCGGATTCAGCCTCGCGGGCGGCCCGGACGGGGTCGGGGCCACGATTACCGCCGCCGAGTACGAGGACGCGTGCGCGGCGGCCGGCCTGGTGCGCCGCACCCGCTACGCCGGATGGGACCGCGAGCCCTGGGTGCCCGGCGGCGACTACCTGGTCGCGGTGCACGCGGCGCCGCCCGGGCGCGGGACCTGAACGGGCGGTCCCGGGGGTGTCCGCGGGCGCGCGTAGGCTGTCGCGCATGACCGAACGCACTACCGAGAGCCCGCTGCGACTGCTGCTCGTCCATGCCCACCCGGACGACGAAGTGATCAACAACGGCGCGTCCATGGCGCGGTACGCGGCCGAGGGTGTGCACGTCACGCTCGTCACCTGCACTCTCGGCGAGGAGGGCGAGATCCTGGTGCCCGAGCTGGCCCATCTGGCGGCCGACCGCGAGGACGGTCTCGGGGCGCACCGGATGACCGAGATCGCCGACTCGATGAAGGCGCTGGGCATTTCCGACCAGCGGTTCCTCGGCGGTCCGGGTCGCTACCGCGACTCCGGGATGATGGGTGTGCCGAGCAACGCGCGGCCCGACTGCTTCTGGCAGGCCGACGTGGAGGAGGCCGCCGCGCACCTGGTGCCGGTGATCCGCGAGGTGCGGCCGCAGGTGCTCGCCACCTACGACGAGCGCGGCGGCTACGGCCACCCCGACCACATCCAGGCCCACCGGGTGGCGCTGCGCGCGGCCGAGTTGGCCGCCGACCCGACCCACGCCGAGGGCGAGGGCGAGTCGTGGACGATCGCGAAGATCTACTACAACGTGATGCCCCGGTCGATCCTCAAGGCCGGCATCGAGCGCATGATCGAGGCCGGGCAGGACGTACCGTTCACCGCGGTCGAGGTGGACGAGTTGCCGTTCGCGGTCGACGACGACCAGGTCACCACGGCGGTGGACGCGGGTGCCCACTTGGAGGCCAAGTTCGAGGCGCTGCGCGCCTATCCCACCCAGGTCTCGGTGGAGGACGGCTTCTTCGCGCTGTCCAACAACATCGGCCAGAGCATCATGGCGGTCGAGCACTATCGACTGGTCCGCGGCGACCTCGGGCCCACCGGCCCGGACGGCCGCGAGGACGACCTGTTCGCCGGACTGCGCCCGTAAGGTAGCCCTCGTGCCAGAGAAAGCCGGCCGCGTCGCGGCATACGTCGTGCTGTTCCTGCTCGGCGTGGTGATCGCCTTCATCGGGGCGTTCACCCAGGCGGCCTACCCGCCCGCCGGGTTGATCGTCGCGCTCGCGGGCAGCGGCGGCCTGTTCGTCGCCGGCGGCTCGCTGCTGAAGGCCAAGGCCGGGGCCGCGGTGCCGGTCGGTGCCTGGATGCTCACCGTGTTGTGGCTGGCGAGTTGGACCAAGCCGGAGGGCGACTGGATCTTCGTCAGCGGCTTCCTCTCGTACATCTACCTCCTGGGTGGCACCATCTTCGGTGTTGCCGCCGCCACTTACCCCTGGGGCGGTATCAAACCCGTCCTTCTTTCGGGTGAATCGGTGAAGACGCGGACGAGGTGAACCCCTTGCGCAGCCATGCTTGCCGACGGCGCGTGCCGGGAGGCACGCGACGGTGCGGGGTAACGGTGTGGCAGGAGCGCAGTATTGTGTGTGCCGAGGTGCGGTACGTGTCATGCCCTGTCCATGGGGCCGTCGCGACCGACTCCTCCGGCCCGTCGTACCGGGCAACCTCGGTGGCCGAGTTCGCCCACGTGCCTTCGGCGGGGAGCACCAGATCCCTCGAAGGCCGTGTCACGACCCGCACGCGGCGGGTGTCAACGCACCGCCGTCGCACTTTCCCGGATACCGTCCGATCCCGGGCGGGGGCGGCCGTGCGCCGCCACGCAACCTTCAGCTGTCGGAGAGCTCGTTCTTCGTGAGTAACGACCAGCCCCCCACGCCCGACGACCCGGGCGCGCAGCCGCGCCGCGACGATCACGATGGTGATCCGCATCCGTTCTTCGGACGCGGGCGGCCGTCGTCGGCGGCGCCCGCCGCCCGCGAGCGATCCGCCGCGCCCGCGTCGTCTCCGCATCCGTCTCCCGATCCGTTCGGGGACGACGACGAGTTCGCGTCGTGGTTCGACGACGAACCGCCCCGGCCCGCGCCCGTCGCGGGGCCGCCGGGAGGTTCGTCGTGGCCCAGCGCGGACGACGATGTGCCGCCCGTCGCGCAGCCGCCCCGGCAGCCGGCCGCGCCGCCGCCGGGACCGGGCGGCCTGCCGCAGCGGGTCCCAGGCGCCTCCGGAGCCAGGAGCCTGACCACCGAGGGCACCGGTGCGCCCGGACCCGTGCCGTTCGCGGACGCGCCGGCCACGCCGTATGTGCCGGGACAGCCCGGACCGGCGCCGGCGCACGAGCCACAACGGCCGCTACCGCCGAACACCGGCTACGGCGTCGCGGGCGAACACGGCGCGGGAGCGTCGGGGCCGGGCCCGGACGAGGTCGGCCGCACCGGCGGCCGGCCGGTCGTACACCCGATCGATCCGGGCGCCTCGGATGCGGCCCGGTCGGCGCCCGAGGGCGGCGCGCTGCCGAACCGGGTGGGTCGGCGTCGGTTGATCGCCGGCTTCGGCACGCCGGAGGCCGGCCCCGCGCCGACCCCGCCGGCCGGGAGCGGCACGGACGCGGAAATGCCCGCAGACGCGGGTGATTCGGGCGACCAGACGATGACCACCCGGGTCAGCATCAAGATCCCGGGATCGCGGCCGATCCCGCCGGTGGTGCTGCGCGGTCAGGCCCCGCTGCCCTCGCAGGAGGCACCGCGGTGGACCCTGGACGGCGACTCGGACGGCCCGTACGAATACCGCACGATGCAGGAACAGGACGCCGCCGACCACGGGTTCCCGCAGTACGGCACGACCGACGCGGCCGGGACCGCCGCGGAGCACCCGGTCGGCGCCGAGGAGCGGACCGACGAGGCGCGCCCGGCCCCGGCCCCGCCCCGGCGGCGCAGGCCGAAGGCGCTGATTGCGTGCGCGGCCGGGATCGCGGTCCTCGGTGGGGTGTACGGCGTGTCGCTGGCCTACGCCGGCGGCGGGGTGCCGCGCGGCACCTCGGTGCTCGGCGTCAACATCGGCGGCCAGTCCCGCGACGAGGCGGTGCGTACGCTCGAACAAAAGCTCGGCGACCGCACCACCAAGCCGATAATGCTCGACCTCGGCGGCAAGGAACTGCGGCTGGAACCGGCCGCGTCCGGGCTGCTCCTGGACGCGCGCGCGACCGTCAGCGAGGCGAGCAAGGGCGGGATGAACCCGCTCACCTCGGTGCCCGCGATGTTCGGCAAGACCCGGGAGACGCAGCCGCGCACCGTGGTGGACCCGGTCAAGCTGGGCGCCGCGCTGGAAGCGCTGGCCGCCGAGGCCGGCGGTGCGCAGGTCGACGGCGGGATCTCGTTCGCAAGCGGCCAGGCCACCGCGGTGCCGCCGGCCAAGGGCAAGGTGTTGGACACCCCCGCCGCGATCAAGCTGGTCGAGGCGGCCTTCCTGCACGGCGGCGGTCCGGTCGCGTTGCCGACCAAGGCCGCCGATCCCAAGGTCACCCAGGCCGAAGTGGACCGGGCGATGCGCGAGTTCGCGGTGCCCGCGATGTCGGGGCCGGTGACCCTGACGGCCGGTACCAAGTCCTTCAAGCTGAACCCGCCGGCGCTGGCCAAGTACCTGACCATGGTCCCGGACGCCGCCGGGAAGTTGCAGCCCAGGATCGACGCGAACGGTCTCCAGGAGGAGTTGGGCCAGACCTTCTCCTCGGTCGGCGAGAAACCGAAGAACGCCACGTTCAAGGTGGAGGGCAAGCTCACGGCCGGCGCCAAGGTCACCGTCGTGCCGTCCGTGTCCGGCAAGGGCGTCTCCGGCGCCACGGCGGCCGACGCGGTGTTGTCCGTGTTGACCAAGTCCGGCGCGGCGCGCACCGCGAAGGTCAACCTCGGCCCGGTCGAGCCCGCGCTGACCACGGAGGCGGCGAACAAGCTGGGCATCACCGAGGTGATGTCGACCTACACCACGAACTACCCGTACGCCGCGTACCGGTTGACCAACATCCACCGGGCCGCCGATCTGATCACCGGATCGGTGATCAAGCCGGGCGACACCTGGAGCCTGAACAAGACGGTCGGCGAGCGCACCGCGGAGAACGGCTTCGCCAAGGGCACGATCATCAACAACGGGCGCTTCCAGACCGACTTCGGCGGCGGCGTCTCGCAGGTGGCCACGACCACGTTCAACGCGGTGTTCTTCGCCGGGCTCAAGGACGTGATGCACCGCCCGCACAGCTTCTGGATCGACCGCTACCCGCCCGGTCGCGAGGCCACGGTGGCCTGGCCGTCGCTGGACCTGAAGTTCCAGAACGACTCCGGGAAGAACGTCTACCTGGAGTCCACGTACACCGATTCCACGGTGACCGTGACGCTGTTCGGCACCCGCAAGTACGACGACATCAAGGCCGAGCCCGGCACCAAGTACGACGTGGTCAAGCCCAAGTCGGTGGTGGACAAGTCGGCGGGCTGCGTGGAGCAGGCCGCGTCGGACGGGTTCAAGATCGACGTGACCCGGGTGTTCATCCAGGGCGGCAAGGAAACCGCCCGGGAGAAGTTCCACACCAAGTACGACCCGGCCGACAAGATCACCTGTGACAAGTCCGGCGGCGCGGGCGAGGGCGAGGGTCAGGGCCGCACGGCCGACTCACCCCCGCCGGGCGCACTGCCGGTACGGATGTCGGACGACTAGCGGCTGCCGAGGCGGCGGACGCACGAGGCGGGGCCGGATCGCAACTACAGGCGATCCGGCCCCGCCTTCGCCGTGTCGGCCCGGCCCCGCGACGCCCTCGCCTCACGGCCCGGCGCGGCCCACGTCCCGTGACAGGTCGAGGGCCAGGAACCGGTCGACGTGTGCCAACGCCTCGAAGCGTGCCCCCGGCGCCACCTTCTCGTCGCGGGCCAGCTCGACCAGGAGCCGGATCGCCGTGCGGGTGTCCAGGTCGGCGTCGAGCGCGGCGTGGATCGGCCCGATCGCCGCGGCCGGCATCGGCGCGGACGGGGACTCGGCGCACGTGGCGGTCCGGGCGCGCAGTTCGGCGAGGACGGCCGTCGCGTCGGCCGCCCCGTGATACCCGGCGTGGTCCGCGCGCAGCGGCTCGTCGGCGGCCAGCGAGAGCAGGATCAGCCGCAGCACGAGCGGATCCTCGGGGTGCGGGACCGGCCGGCGAGGCGCGGCGTCGACCACCGCCGCCGGATGCAACACGTGCACCCGGGCGCGCGGCCCCTCGTCCCCGTCCTCGCCGAAGTACAGGTCGATCGCGCCGTCGGGCTGCCCCGTGGCGGGCAGCGGCATGTTGTACCGGCCGTAGCCCGCGGCGTCCGCCACTTGCGCGCGATAGGGCAGGTGGTGGACGGTCACGGTCAGGTGGTGTCGGCCGGCGACCCGGCGGAAGGTGTCGGCGATGATCGCCGCGCGCAGCGAACGGCTCGGGTAGGCCACCCGCACCCGCCTGCCGATCGAGGTGGTCACGAGTTCGGACTTGCCGGTCTGGGAGTCGGTCAGTCGCACCATGGCGGCCACGCTAGTCCCGGGAGCGGGCGGGGGCGGCGGTTCGCGGGGGTTGGACACGGTGAGGTCCGGACGGGCGCGCCGGTTCCGCGGCCGGGGTGCGGCGCCCATGACATCTGTCATGCCCTGATCAGGAGGTTTCCCACTTCGCCGGCCGCGGGTGGTCGGCCAGGCTGGGGGCATGACGATCACGGCTGGGAAACAGACGACCGCGCCGGCCGTCGCGCTCGGCGGGGTGAGCAAGTGCTTCGGTGAACTGCGCGCCGTGGACGGGCTCGACCTCGAACTGCGCCAAGGGGAGACCGTCGCGCTGCTCGGGCCCAACGGTGCCGGCAAGTCGACCACGCTCGACCTGTTGCTCGGGCTGAGCCGGCCCACCGAGGGCACGGTCGCGCTGTTCGGCGGCGATCCGCGCGACGCGATCCGGCGCGGTCAAGTCGGCGCGATGTTGCAGACCGGTGGCCTGATGCCGGACGTGACCGTCGGCGAGATGATCGGCCTGGCCCGCGACCTGCATCCGCGCCCGCTGCCGCGTGCGGACGTGCTGCGTCGCGCCGGCATCGAGGACCTGGTCGACAAGAACGTCGACAAGCTCTCCGGTGGCCAGGCCCAGCGGGTGCGCTTCGCGATGGCGATCGCGGGTGAGGTGGACCTGATCGTCCTGGACGAGCCCACCACCGGGATGGACGTGGACAGCCGGCAGCGGTTTTGGGTCAGCATGCGCGAGCAGGCCGAACTGGGCCGCACCGTGTTGTTCGCGACGCACTACCTGGAGGAGGCGGACAACGTCGCCGACCGGGTGCTCGTGCTGCACCGGGGGCGGTTGCTCGCCGACGCCAGCGCCGCGCAGATCAAGGCCCGGGCCGGGCTGCGCCGGATCGCGTTCGACCTGGACCGGGCGGTCGAGCAGGACGAGGCCGTGCTGCGCGCGCTGCCCGGCATCGCGCACATCGAACTGAGCGGCCACACCGTGCGCATCCGCAGCGGCGACGCCGACGAGACGGTGGCCGCGATCTACGCCGCCGGCCTGCGTCCGCGCGGCCTGGAGGTCGCCGGTCTCGGTCTGGAGCAGGCGTTCCTGGCGATCACCCAGCAGGCGGACGAGGCGGAAGGAAAGGGCATCCCGGCATGAGGACGTTGATGAGACTCGAAGTGCTGAGGATGTTGCGCAACCGGCGCTACCTGCTCTTCACGCTGGCGTATCCGGTCGCGATGTACCTGATCTTCGGCAGCCAGTCGGGAGACGTGGACGGCACCGACGTGTCCGCGTACGTGATGGTGTCGATGGCCTCGTTCGGCGCGGTCGGCGCGGTGCTCAGCGCCGGTGTGCAGCGGATCGCGGCGGAGCGGCAGAGCGGCTGGACCCGGCAGTTGCGGCTGACCACGCTCACCGGGCGGCAGTACGTGATCTCCAAGCTCGTCTC
This sequence comes from Embleya sp. NPDC059237, assembly GCF_042754105.1. NCBI lineage: Bacteria > Bacillati > Actinomycetota > Actinomycetes > Kitasatosporales > Streptomycetaceae > Embleya > Embleya sp. NPDC059237. Next base: position 659,143 of record NZ_JBHZAE010000003.1, read on the forward strand.
GGCGGCGGTGGTCGGCCTGCCCGCGATCGTGCTCGTGCTGGGCACCGGCTTCCTGCGCGGGGTGCGGCTGGACGCGTGGCAGTGGGGCGTGATCGTGATCGCGCTGTGGTTCGGCTCGTTCGTGTTCGCCGTGCTCGGGATCGGGCTCGGCTACCTCGTCGCCCCCGACTCCGCGCAGCCGCTGTTCATGCTGGTCTACCTGGGCATGGCGGTGCTGGGTGGCATGTGGGTCCCGCTGAGCGGGTTTCCGCAGGTCCTCCAGGACATCGGCCACGTGATGCCGACGTATCGCTACGGGCAACTGGGCTGGGAGGTACTGGCCGGGCATCGGCCCCGCGTCGCCGACGTGGTGGTGCTCGCCGTGTACCTGGTCGCGTTCACCGCGCTGGCCGCCTGGCGCTACCGTCGCGACGAGCAGAAGGTGGCGGCCTGAGCCGGGGCCGCTCGCCCGACGGGACGGTCCCGAGGCGTGGTGGGACCTGTTCCCGAGAAGGAGCGCGTGACATGCGGTGGTCGGACGCGACACGGCAGGACTCGACGCGTGGGCGGGCCATCCGGATGTCGTGGTCGTTGCTCTGGTTGTTCTTCCTGACCCCGGTGGTGCACGACCTGGCCACCGGGGGGTACGGGCCGGTGCGCCTGACGGTGGGCTCGATCGGGCTGCTCGTGGTGGTGGTCTGCTACGTCGCGCTGGTGTTCGGCGGGGTCGGCTGGTTCGGCCTGTTCGGTCGGGTGGAGGCGGTGCTGCGCCGGGCGCTCGACACCGAGCGGGCCCAGTCGGGGGCCTGTCTGCTGCTGTGGGCGGTCGCGGTCGGGCTGATCCTGACCTTCGACGACGCCTGGCTCGGCCTGATGGTCTACGTCGCGGTGTCGGTGGGGGCCGGGCTGCGCTTCCCGTGGTCGATGTGGGGGATCCTGGGTTGCGCGGCCTCCGGGCTCGGGCTCGGGGTGCTGCTCGGCGCTGCCGGCAACGACCTGCTGGTCCTGGCGTTCGTCACGGTGCTCACCGGTGGGGTGATGATCGGGGTGCGCCGACTCCTGGAGACCCTGGTCGAACTGCGCGAGGCCCGGGAGATCGTGGCCCGGCTCTCGGCCAACGAGGAACGCCTGCGGATGGCCCGCGACCTGCACGACGTGCTCGGCCACTCGTTGTCGCTGATCACCCTCAAGAGCGAACTCGCCGGCCGCTTCCTGCCCGAGCACGTGGACCGCGCGGCCGAACAGGTCGCCGACATCGAGCGGGTCGGCCGGCAGGCGCTGGTGGACGTGCGCGAGGCGGTGAGCGGCTACCGGCGGCCGACCTTCGCGGTCGAGCTGGCGGGCGCGCGGATCGCGGCGCGCGCGGTGGGCATCGAGCTGACCGTGGTGCCCGAGCAGTGGCCGCAGTGCCCGGACCCGGAGGCGGAGGCGGTGCTCGCCTGGGCGCTGCGCGAGGCGGTCACCAACACGATGCGGCACAGCGGCGCGCGGCGCTGCACGGTGCGCCTGGACACCGGCGCGATCTGGCGACTGGACATCCGCGACGACGGGCGCGGCGCGACGGGTGGTGAGGGCAACGGGCTGACCGGGCTGCGCGAGCGATTCGCCCTGGCCCACGGCACCATCGAGGTCGGCGGCGGGGAGCACGGGCGCGGGTTCGGGTTGACCGCTTCGGTCCCGGTGCTTCCCGGAAAGACCGCCGAGCGCCGGATTGCCCCCGGAGCACCGGAAGCGACCCGCTAACGTTCGGGCCGTGATCAACGTACTGCTCGCCGAGGACCAGGCCATGGTGCGCGAGGCGCTGGCCGCGCTGCTCGGCCTGGAGGAGGACATCCGGGTCGTCGCCCAGGTCGCGCGCGGGGACGAGGTGGTCGAGGCGGTGCGGGCGAGCGGGGCCGACGTGGCGCTGCTCGACATCGAGATGCCGGGACGCGACGGTCTGGCCGCCGCCGCCGAGTTGCGCCGCGCACTGCCCGGTTGCCGGATCGTCATCCTGACCACGTTCGGCCGCCCCGGCTATCTGCGCCGGGCGATGGAGGCGGGCGCGGACGCGTTCCTGGTCAAGGACGCACCCGCCGCGCAACTGGCCGACGCCGTACGCCGGGTGCTGCGCGGCGAGCGGGTGATCGACCCCACGCTCGCGGCCACCGCGCTCTCCGTCGGCGCCGACCCGCTGACCGAGCGCGAGCGCGACGTGCTGCGCGCGGCGTCGGGCGGCTCGACGGTGTCCGAGATCGCGACCCTGCTGCGCCTGTCCGAGGGCACCGTGCGCAACCACCTGTCCTCGTGCATCGGCAAGACGCACGCCCGCAACCGGGCGGACGCGGTGCGCATCGCGCACGACAACGGCTGGCTCTGACCGGCGCCGGTACGGGTGTCCGGATCGCGCGGTCGCCCCGGTGGCGTACGGGTCGCCGACGGAATGTGGGACCGTCATCCCCCGTTGTGGGACAACGGATCTTTCCCGCCGGCGCCCCGGGAGGATCGATGGGACCGGGGCCCGAAGGCCGGTAGAGTCCTCGTGCCCGGCGGCCCGAGTGCCGTCGGAGAGGATGTCGGAGGAATGGGCATGGGGTCGCACCGGGCAGGCGGTCCCGAACCGGGCACCCGTCGTCCCCGTCGGGAACGCATCCGCTGGGCCGTCGCGAGTGCCGTGCTCGCCGCGTTGCCGGCCGCCTTGGTGGTGGCGCTGTCCGGGGACTCGTCCGACGCCGATCACCTGCTCAGCGCCGACTACGTGCGCACCGGATCCTGGCCCAGCGGCTACAGCGGCCAGTACGTGCTGCGCAACGCCGGCTCCGACACGGTCGAGGGCTGGACCCTGCGCTTCGACCTGCCGGCGGGCACGCGGATCGCCACCGTATGGAACGGCCGGCTCGAACCGGCGGCCGGCCGCTACACCGTGCGCAACGAGAACTGGAACCGGGCGCTGCGGCCGGGTGAGAGCATCGTGGTCGGCTTCGAGGTCCGCCGGGACGGAGTCGGCGTCCCGACCGCGACCGAGCCGGTCCGCGCCGACGGGCCGACCGCCTGCACGATCAACGACAAGCCGTGCGGCGGGTCGGCCGGGCCCGGACCGGACGAGCGGACCGGCCCGCCCGGGTCGACGCCGGCCGCGAGCCCGTCCGCCGGCCTCGACCGGCATACCGGGACCCCGACCCCGACCGGCACCGGCCGGGGCGGCGCGACGACGTCGCCCCCCGCGGCCCCGCCGGTGACCGCGTCCCCGACCGATGCCACGCCGCGCTCGGGCACGATCGAACACCTCGCGCCCTACCTGGACATGACGCTCGACCCCACCCGGGCCGGATCGTCGGGCGTGCGCGACCGCACCCTCGCCTATGTCGTGGACGGCGGTGGTTGCCGGCCGATGTGGGGCGGGGTGACCCGCCTCGACGACCCCGCGACCACCGCCCGAATCGCCGCGCTGCGCGAGGCCGGCGGATCGATCAGGGTCGCCTTCGGCGGCGCCGGCGGCACCGACCTCGCGGTGTCCTGCGGCAGCCCGGAGGAGCTGGTGGCCGCCTATCGGCAGGTTTTGGACGCCACCGGGACCGACGCGATGGATCTGGACATCGAGGGCCGCGCGCTGGTCCGCCCCGATGTGGTGCAGCGGCGCAACGCGGCGCTGCGGTTGCTCCAGGAGGACGCGCGGCGGGCGGACCGGCGGGTGGACGTCGGCTACTCGCTGCCGGTGCATCCGCTCCAGGGCCTGGGCGACGAGGCCAAGGCGCTGCTGCGGGACGCCGCCGCGCGGCAGGTCGAGGTCTCCTACGTGAACATCAAGGCGATGAACTACGGCGCCGGGGTCGCGCCCCGGCCGCAGGGACGGATGGGCCGCTTCGCCGCCGACGCCGCGCACGCACTCCAGGCGCAGATCCGCGAGGTGTGGCCGCATCTGACCCAGGAACAGGCCTGGCGGCGGGTGTCGGTGACGGTGATGATCGGCCGCAACGACGTGCCGGGTGAGGTGTTCACCCTGGAGGACGCGCGCCGGTTCGCCGACTTCGCCCGGCAGAACCACCTGGGACGAGTCGCGTGGTGGTCCGCCGCGCGGGACCGACCGTGCGCCGACGGCACCGCGACCGAGACCGGCGCCGACCCCACGTGCAGCGGGATGGCCCAGGAGCCGGAGGCGTTCCTGCGCGTACTCGGCGGCTGAGCGCGGGCGGACCCGGGCGTGGCGCCGGCCACCGGCCCGGTGCGGTCGCACGGCACTCGGGGCGGGCCCCGCGCCGGGCGGGGTGTGGCCGATTTCGATGGGTCGGGTCGAGGGCCGGGTTGGTCGCCGCCGGGTGCCGGCGAACCGAAGAGGCAACCTTGTGGTTGTTCGATTCGAGTGCTTTCTCGATGCGGCGAGCGCGGCGAGGAGTCCCGCCGGACAGGGCCTAGTTCAGCCGGGCCCGGGCCGCCTTCGCCTCGGTGAGCATGCTCTCCGCGGCCTTGGGGTCGATGTGCTTGACCAGTTCGGCGTACTCCTCCAGCTGCCGCGCGCCCGCCGCGAATTGGCCGGTCCTGGCGAGCAGTGTGCCGCGCTCGTGGCGCAGCGCCGCCGGGTGGCGCGGCAGCAGCAGGGACAGCTCGACGGCCCACAGCCGGGTCCAGGCACCCTCGATCCCGCGCTCGGGCTGCGCCGCCCAGGCGCGGATGTTGTTCAACATCCGGAGCAGGATCGCGGTCGGCCGCGCCGGCTGCAGCAGCGTCGGATCGCCGGGCCGGCCACCCGCCTCCGCGGCCAGTCGGCGGGCCCGGGACACCGACAGCGGCACCCCGCCGTGGAACGGGTCGGCCAGCTCGAACTCGCCGTCGGGATCCCCGATCCCGACCACGAAATGTCCCGGCAACGCGACGCCGTATACCGGCAGCCCGGCCCGGCGGCCGACGTCGATCCACACCACCGACAGCAGGATCGGCAACCCGCGGCGGCGGCGCAGCACCTCATGCAGCAGCGACGAGCGCAGGTCGGCGTAGTCGGACTGGTGCCCGGAGAACCGGGCCCGCCCGCCGAGCACCCGCGCCAGCGCCGCGGCGGCCCCCGGCGGGTCGAAGCCGGGCCCCGCCTCGGCCCGCACCGCCGCCGCGAGCCGCTCCAACTCGGCGATTCCCACGGCCGGATCGAACGCCGGATCGACCTCGACGCCCATCAGCAGCGCGGCCTCGGCCAGATCCACCTCGTCGGCCCGCACGACCGCCGCGAACCGGTCGCGGGGATTCCCGGGAGCGCTCACGTGGCGGCCGGGGAGCGGCGGTAGTGGTAGCCGTGGTGGTCGGTGTAGCCGAGCGCGTCGTAGAGCTCGCGTGCCGCCCGGTTGTCCGACTCCACCTGGAGCCAGCCGGTGACCGCGCCGCCCGCGAGCGCCCGGTCGGTCAGCGCCTTGACGATCGCCCGCGCGTGGCCGCGTCTGCGGTGCGCCGGGTCCACCTCCAGGCCGGCGAAGCCCGCGTAGCGGCCGAGTACGCACACCCGGCCGATGGCGACCGGCCGGCCCGACTCCGGGTCGGACACGGTCGCGAACAGCGTCCCCGGGGGCCCCTGGAGCACGTGCCGCTCGGCGCCGCCGGCGTGTCGCGCGACCCGGTGGTAGAGCGAGACCCACCCGTCGGTGAGGGTGGTCCCGACCTCGACCCGGCCCGCGTCCACGTCGCGCAGCACGTCGGCCGCGCGCACCAGGCGCCCGGTGCGCATCAGTGCGTCGCCCTCGGCCGGCCACCCGGCGGCGTCGAGGAAACGGTCGAACGGGTCCTCGTGCGCGACCTGGAACAGCGTCGGCAGGTCGCGCGCCGAATACCAGGCATTCACTCGATCGAGTGCCTCCGGGAAGGGCATGTCGGGCTCGCCGAGGACCAGCACCGAGTTGGCCCGCCGGGTGAATCCGCCGGCCGCGCGCAGCAGCCACTCGCCGAAGGCGGCGACCTCGGGGGCGGGCCAGGACCGACTGGCCACGTCCTGCAGGCGGGCCGGGGTGAGCCGCCGTACGGGTGGCGGGACCACCTTGGCGGCGACGATGCTCGCTTCCGCCACCCGGGCGATACTGCCGTCCCTGCGGGTGATTGTCAGCACACCGTCGCGCCAGTCCACGAGGTCGCCCACGACGTCGGAATAGCTCGCCTCGGCGTCCTCGGGCGGCAGTTCGCGGCGCACCGACACGCGTCTGCCCACATCCCGCGGTGTGATCCTCTTCACCTGTCCGGCATCCCCGATCCGTGCTGACCTCGTCCGCCCACGTCTGCTGACATGTTCCCGGCCCACAGGTAAGGGCCACCTGCTAGGAGTAGGCCCCGGCCCACCGCGATACTAGTTGCGGGCACCGACGTTGCCGCGCTCCCGCGCACCCTGTACCGCCCGCATGAGGAGGAACCCGACGTGACCTACGTCATCGCGCAGCCCTGCGTCGACCTGAAGGACAAGGCATGCATCGAGGAGTGCCCCGTCGACTGCATCTACGAGGGTGAGCGTGCGCTGTACATCCACCCCGACGAATGCGTCGACTGTGGAGCCTGCGAGCCGGTCTGCCCGGTCGAGGCGATTTTCTACGAGGACGACACCCCGGAGCAGTGGAAGGACTACTACAAGGCGAACGTGGAGTTCTTCGACGACCTCGGCTCCCCGGGCGGCGCCTCGAAGATGGGTCTGATCGCCAAGGACCACCCGCTCATCGCCGCGTTGCCGCCGCAGGCGACCGGCGAGTAGAGCGTCGTGACCGCTTCGCACAACGGTGCGCGGCCGCTTCCCGACCCCGCCGACGCGCGGGGCCGGGAAGCACGTCGCGTCACCGACCTGCTCCCCGTTTTCCCCTGGGACCGGCTCGAGCCGTTCGGCGCGAGCGCGCGGGCCCATCCCGACGGCGTGGTCGACCTGTCGGTGGGCACCCCCGTCGACCCCACGCCGGAGCTGATCCGCGCCGCGCTGTGCGCCGCCGCCGACGCGCCGGGCTACCCGACCGTGTTCGGCAAGCCGGAGCTGCGCGAGTCGATCGCCGGGTGGTTGCGCCGCCGGCTCGGCGTCACCGGGGCGAGTGCGGACGCCGTGCTCCCGGTGATGGGTACGAAGGAACTGGTCGCGGCACTGCCCAACCAGCTCGGGCTCGGCCCGGGCGACATCGTCGCGCACCCGGCGCTGGCGTACCCCACCTACGATGTGGGCGCGCGGCTGGCCGGGGCCACCCCGCTGCCGGTGGTGGACGGCACCCTGCCCGATCCCGCCGGGGTGCGGATGATCTGGCTGAACTCGCCGGGCAACCCGCACGGTGCGGTGCGCACGCTCGAGGAGACCCGCGCGATCGTGGCGTGGGCCCGTGAGCACGACGTGCTGGTCGTCTCCGACGAGTGCTACATCGAGCTGTGCTGGGACACCCAGGCGGTGTCCGTACTGCACCCCGACGTCTGCGGCGACTCGCACCGGGGTCTGCTCGCGGTGCACTCGTTGTCCAAGCGCAGCAACCTGGCCGGCTACCGCGCCGGGTTCGTCACCGGCGACCCCGCGGTGATCCGCGAGCTGCTCGCGGTGCGCAAACACTCGGGACACATCGTGCCCGGCCCGGTACAGGCGGCGATGACCGTCGCCTTCGCCGACGACGAGCACGTGACCGCGCAGAAGGCGCGCTACGCGGCCCGGCGCGCGGCGCTGCGCGGCGCCCTGGAGTCGGCGGGCTTCCGGATCGAGCACTCGCAGGCGAGCCTGTACCTGTGGGCCACGCGCGACGAGGACTGCTGGGAGACCGTGGCCTGGTTCGCCGAGCGCGGCATCCTGGTCGCGCCGGGCGACTTCTACGGGCCGCTGGGCGATCGGCACGTGCGGCTCGCGTTCACCGCGACCGACGAGCGGATCGCGGCGGGCGTGAAGCGGCTGCACGAGGTCTGAGCGAGCGGTCGCGGACGCTCGGAGCCGAGGGCCGCGTTCGGGGACGGCGATAGGCTTCCGGCATGACCGTGAAGCTCGATCTGTCCCAGGACGCGGCATCGCTCACCGCGCAACTCGTCGACATCCCGTCGGTCAGCGGCGACGAGCGGGTGCTTGCCGACGCGGTGGAGGAGGCGCTGCGCGCCTTCCCGCACCTGACCGTGTACCGGGACGGCGACTCGGTCGTCGCCCGCACCGAACTCGGGCGCGCCGAGCGCATCCTGATCGCGGGTCACCTGGACACCGTGCCGATCGCGGACAACGTGCCGTCCCGGATCGAGGGTCCGCTGATGTACGGGTGCGGCACCTCCGACATGAAGAGCGGCGTCGCGGTGCAACTGCGACTCGCCGCGCACCTGCCCGAGCCCAATCGCGACGTGACCTACGTGTTCTACGACTGCGAGGAGGTCGAGGCCGCCCGCAACGGGCTGCTGCGGCTGGCGAACAACCACCCCGAGTGGCTGGTCGCCGACTTCGCGGTGCTGATGGAGCCCACCGGCGGCGCGGTCGAGGGCGGCTGCCAGGGCACGTTGCGGGTCAAGGTGACCACCACCGGCACCCGCGCCCACTCGGCCCGCTCGTGGCTGGGCGACAACGCGATCCACGCCGCGGCGCCGATCCTGGCCCGGTTGCAGGCGTACGAGGGCGCGCGGGTGGAGATCGACGGCCTCGAATACCGCGAGGGATTGAACGCGGTGAAGATCGAGGGCGGGGTCGCGGGCAACGTGATCCCGGACGTGTGCGCGGTGACGGTCAACTTCCGCTTCGCGCCCAATCGCAGTGTCGAGCAGGCGCTGGCGCACGTGTGCGACGTGTTCGCCGGGTACGACGTGGTGCTCACCGACGAGGCCGCCGGCGCCCTGCCCGGTCTGGACCGGCCCGCCGCGGCGGCGTTCGTGGCGGCGATCGGGACCCCGCCGCGGGCCAAGTTCGGCTGGACCGACGTCGCGCGCTTCTCCGCCCTCGGCATTCCGGCGGTGAACTACGGGCCGGGCGATCCGAACCTGGCGCACAAGCGGGACGAGCACGTGGAGATCGCGCTGATCGGGGCCGGCGAGGAGCGGCTGCGGCGCTGGCTGGGCTGACCCGGGCGGGCGGAAATGCGATCGGGCCCCGGCTCGGCGTGACAGGGTGGCCGGATGGACGCGCGATTCGCTCCGGAGGAGCCACCCGAGTTCGCCTCGCCCAGCGAGGTGGAGGAACAACATCCCGGCATGGGGCACCTCGGCACCGAGGCGTGGCGGGTGTTGCGGATCCAGACCGAGTTCGTGGACGGGTTCGGCATGCTCGCCGACCTCGGCCGCGCGGTCAGCGTGTTCGGCTCGGCCCGGACCAAACCGGGCTCGGCCGAGTACCGCATCGGCGAGCGGGTCGGGCGGGCCCTGGCGGAGGCCGGCTACGCGGTGATCACCGGCGGCGGCCCCGGCGCGATGGAGGCGGCCAACAAGGGCGCCCGGGACGCCGGCGGACAGTCGGTGGGCGTCGGCATCAAGCTGCCGTTCGAGTCCGGGCTGAACCCGTACGTGGACCGCGGCATCACCTTCCGCTACTTCTTCGCGCGCAAGACGATGTTCGTCAAGTACGCGCAGGGCTTCATCGTGCTGCCGGGCGGGATCGGCACGCTGGACGAGTTGTTCGAGGCGCTCACCCTGGTGCAGACCGGCAAGGTCACACACTTCCCGGTGGTGCTGATCGGCCGCGACTACTGGACCGGACTGGTCGACTGGGTGCGCGACGTGGTGATCGCCCAGGGCAAGGCGTCGCCCGCCGACCTGGACCTGATCCGGATCACCGACGACGTGGACGAGGCGGTGCGGATCATCCGCGACGCCGATCTGGAGTGCTCGAAACTGGAGGCCGAGGCACGCGCGGACAAGGCCGCCGCCGAAGGACGCGCCGCCGGCGGGGCGATTGCCACCTGACGGGCATGCGGGAGCCCCGTCGTGTTCACTCGGGCGACACCGACGGGCGAAAGCGTAGGGGCGTCCCGATATCTCCCGCCTGTCACAGGAGAAAACCAGATGTCGCTGTCCCGTAGGGGTTTCCTCGGTCGCACCGCCACCACCGGTGCCGGTGTCGCCCTCATCGGCAGCACCGGCATGCTGCTGGCGCCGAACGCCTCGGCCTCGTCCCGCCCCGGCGACCGCCGCCCGCCGGCCCAGGTCGGCTACGGCCCGCTGGTGGACGACCCCGCCGGGCGCCTGGCGCTGCCCAAGGGTTTCTCGTACCAGATAGTCACCGAGGCCGGTGTCACCAAGCTGGAGTCGGGCGAGGCCACCCCGAGCAACCACGACGGCACCGGCGCGTTCAAGCTGCGCGGCGGCGGCACGGTCCTGGTGAACAACCACGAGCTCGGCGGTTCGTTCAAGGACACCCCGCTGCCGGTGCCGCACCTCGCGGGCCTGGTCTACGACGAGGGCCTGCCCGGCGGTTGCACCGTGGTCGAGGTGAACCGTTACGGCAGGCGCATCCGCGAGTACGTCGGCGTGGCCGGCACCGCGACCAACTGCGCGGGCGGGGTGACCCCCTGGGACACCTGGCTGACCTGCGAGGAGACCGAGCAGCTGGCCGGTCAGGGCACCGCCACCAAGGACCACGGCTACGTCTTCGAGGTCGACCCGTACGACCGCCGCGCCAACCGCGACCCGAAGCCGATCAAGGCGCTCGGCCGGTTCGCCCACGAGGCGGTCGCGGTGGACCCGCGCCGCGGCCACCTGTACCTGACCGAGGACGCGAGCAACCCGAACGGACTGCTCTACCGCTGGGAGCCGCCGCGCCACTGGGACGGCGGGCGGGGCCGGCTGCGCAAGCTGGCCGACGACGCGGGCACCCTCGCGGCGATGCGCTGCGTGGACGCGAGCGGCAAGCACGTGGACGACCTCTCGCGGGCGACCGAGGTGGGTACCACCTACGCGGTGAACTGGGTGACCGTGCCGGAGCGCGACGCGCGCACCACCTCGATCCGCAAGCAGTTCCAGAACACCGACATCACCCGCGGTCGCAAGATCGAGGGCATCTGGTGGGGCGACGGCGGCGCGTACGTGGTCACCAGCTTCGCCCGCAAGGAGAGCCCGGGCACCCCGCACGACGGGCAGATCTGGTTCTACGACCCGCGCCGCGGGCGGCTGACCCTGAAGCTGCGCTTCGGCGTCAACACCACGCCGGACGTGGACGGTCCGTTCGACGGCCCGGACAACATCAGCGTGTCGCCGCACGGCGGCGTGATCATCGCCGAGGACGGCGAGGGCGTGCAGCACCTGCTCGGCGCGACCGACGACGGCAAGACCTACCCGGTCGCCCGCAACGACGTGGACGGCGACAGCGAGTTCACCGGCCCGGTCTTCTCCGAGGACGGCCGCACGCTGTTCGCGAACGTGCAGACCCCGGGCACCATGTACGCCATCCAGGGTCCCTGGAAGCGCTGCTGAGGCACCGAGTCGGCGGCCGTCGCCGTCGTCGAAGCCCACTTTTCGGCGCCCGCGCCCACCTTCGCGGTGGGGGCGGGCGCCGAAAGGCGTTCTCCGGGAAGCGCGCTGGGGGCGGGGTCTTCGATCGGGGGCTCGAAGACCCGCCCCGGGCCCGTCAGGCCAGGGCGCGACGGGCCACGGCGGGCTGCCGGGTGCCGTGGATCGAGGACACCATGTCGAGCACCTCGCGGGTCTGCGCCACCTGGTGCGCGCGGTACACCCGGGCCCCGAGCCACGCGCTGACCGCGGTGGTGGCCAGGGTGCCGAGCAGCCGCTCGTTCACCGGCTTGTCCAGCGTCTCGCCGACGAAGTCCTTGTTGGACAGCGAGACCAGGACCGGCCACCCGGTGTCGACCATCTCGCCGAGCCGGCGGGTGGCCTCCAACGAGTGCCGGGTGTTCTTGCCGAAGTCGTGCCCCGGGTCGATCAGGATCGCGTCCCGACGCACGCCGAGCCGCGCGGCGCGCTCGGCCAAGCCCACCGTGACGTCCAGGATGTCGGCCATCACGTCGACGTAGCCGATCCGGTGCGGCCGGGTGCGCGGCTGCGCCCGGCCGGCGTGCGTGCACACGATGCCCGCGTCGAATTTCGCGGCCACCTCGGCCAGCTTGGGATCCACCCCGCCCCACGCGTCATTGAGCAGGTCGGCGCCCGCGTCGCAGACCGCCTCGGCGACCTCGTGGCGCCACGTGTCCACGCTGATCACCACGTCGGGGTGGCGGCGGCGCACCTCGGCCACGAAGGACACCGTCCGGCGGATCTCCTCCGTGACGTCCACCTCGGCCCCCGGACCGGCCTTCACGCCCCCGATGTCCACGATTCCCGCGCCCTCGTCGATCGCGCGGGCGACCGCGTCCAGGGCCGGCCGATCGTCGAACGTCGCGCCCTTGTCGAAAAACGAGTCCGGTGTCCGATTGATGATCGCCATGATCACCAACTCGTCCCCCTCGAACTCCCGTCGTCCCAGCCTCAGCGTCGTCACCCCGTCGACCTCCGCCCACACCCTGCACGTGCCACCTGACCCCCTGATCGTGGCACGATCGTCCCGTGCGACGAGCCGGGGGCTTCCCGAAACGGCCCGGAGCCGACACCGTTCCAGCGCCTGCACCACCGTCGAAGGGGAGCCGTCCGTGTTCTGGATCCAGCTTGTCGTGGTGATCGGGGTGGTCCTCGTCATCGCCGCGGTCGTGCTCGGGGCGGGTGGCTCCCTTCCCGACGCCTACCGCGAACAGCCCGAGCTGCGGATGCCCGGCGACCGCCCGCTCACGAGCGCCGACGTCGACCACATCCGCTTCCCGGTGGTCTTCCGGGGCTACCGGATGAGCGAGGTGGACCTGGTCCTGGATCGGCTCACCGGCGAACTCGCGGCGCGCGACGCGCGCATCCTGGAGTTGGAGTACAGGATCGCCGGCACCACGCCGGTCGGTGTCGCCTCGGCGATGCCGGGCGTGGCCGCCGCCGGGGCGAGCGCGTTCGGCGCGAGCGGGCACGCCCCCTCCCCACGCGGCTCGGGCACCACGCTGTCGCTGGAGAAGCCGGAGCGGGCCGAGGCCGCGGGCTCGACGCCGGTCGACACCGAGGCCGCCGAACCGGGGGTCGAACCGGCCGCCGACGCGGACGAGACGCCGGGGTCGAACGTGGACGCGTCGGCTGGGGAGGCGGCGCCCGAGGCCGTTGTGGACGAGGCGAAGGACGAGGCCGAGGACGTGCCGAAGGGCGACGAGACGAAGGGCGATGAGGCGATCAAGGGCGACGAGGCGAAGGGCGAGCCGAAGTCATGACCGCCGCCACCGCCCCCGTCGTCGGTGGTCCGGTTCCGGGGCCGGACGGACTGCTGCGCTGCCCGTGGGGTGCCACCGGTCCCGAGGACTACCGGGAGTACCACGACACCGAATGGGGCGTCGCGGTGCACGGTGACGACCGGCTGTTCGAGCGGCTGTGTCTGGAGGCGTTCCAGTCCGGTCTGTCGTGGTTGACCATCCTGCGTCGGCGCGAGGGTTTCCGGGCCGCCTTCGCCGACTTCTCCATCGCGCGGGTGGCGGCCTTCGACGACACGGACCGCGCGCGGCTGCTCGCCGACGAGGGCATCATCCGCAATCGGGCCAAGATCGACGCCGCGATCGCCAATGCACACGCGGCACAGGCCCTCCAGGGCGGCCTGGACGCCCTCGTGTGGTCCTTCGCACCTTCCGGCCGCCGGAAGGCCCCCGAGGCCCTCTCGGACGTCCCGGCGGTCACCGACGAGTCCACCGCCCTGGCCAAGGAACTCAAGCGCAAGGGTTTTCGCTTCGTCGGCCCGACCACGGCCTACGCGATGATGCAGGCCTGCGGCCTGGTCAACGACCACCTCAGGACCTGCATCTCCCGCTGACCCGTGCCCACCCCGGCGGGCCGCGTGCGCCCCGCCGGGCGGTGGGGGTCAGCGGCCGAGGAAGGTGGGCTTCTCCTTGGCGACGAAGGCGGCCACCGCGATCCGATGGTCCTCGGAGGAACCCGCTCGCAGTTGCAGTTCGTCCTCCTTGGCCAGGGTGTCGATCAGGGAGTGGGAGGCGCCGTAGGCGACCGATTCCTTCAGGGCCGCCAGGGCCACGGTCGGGCCTTCGGCCAGGCGATGGGCCAGGTCGCGGGCGGTGTCGAGGACCTCCTCGGCCGGGACCACCCGGTGGGCCAGGCCCAGCTCCAGTGCCTCGGCGGCCTTGATCGTGCGGGGCAGCATCAGCAGCTCGATCGCCCGGGCCTGGCCGACCAGGCGCGGCAGGGTCCAGGACGCGCCCGAGTCGGCGGTCAGCGCGACCCCCGCGAAGGCGGTGTTGAAGCCGGCCGTGTCCGCCATGATCCGGAAGTCGCAGGCCCAGGCGATCGCCGCGCCGGCCCCGGCGGCCACCCCGTTGACCGCCGCGATCACCGGCTTGGCCATCGTCGCCAGCGCCGTCACGAGCGGGTTGTAGTGCTCGCGCACGGTCGCGAAGGTGGCGTCGGGGCCGGTCTCCAGCTGCCGGATGTGCGCCTTCAGGTCCTGGCCGGCGCAAAACGCCCGACCGCTTCCGGTCAACAGCACCGCCCGGACGGCCGGATCCTCGGCGGCGCGCAGGACCGCGTCGCGCAACGCGATCTTGGTCGGCTCGTCGAGCGAGTTCATCGCCTCGGGCCGGTTCAGGGTGACGGTCGCGACTCCGTCGGCGAGGTCGTACCGCACAATCTCGGCCTTGTCGGTCATGACTTGCCTCCACATCACATACATCGCCGCAGGTGGGATGTGCACAGCATGCCGGAAGCCGGATCCGGCCCCCGCCCCGCCCCTGACGGACCGTCAGCCGCATTTCCGAGCCGGGACGGACCATCCCATTCCGCGCCGTACGGACGGGGTTGGAGAGGTCGACGGGACCCGATGTTGCTCACCCCACCGTTCGATGCGGGATAATGGTCCCTGATCAATGCTCTCGAAGACCGGTGGCCGGTTTGAGCACCGGTGCGTCGATATGCAGGAAGGGGAACGAGCATGGCGGCCATGAAGCCGCGGACGGGCGACGGCCCGCTCGAGGTGACCAAGGAAGGGCGGGGCATCGTCATGCGCGTTCCGCTTGAGGGCGGTGGACGGCTCGTGGTCGAGCTGTCGGCCGATGAGGCCGGCGCCCTGAGCGAGGCGCTGAAGAACGCCGTGGGCTGACCCCCTGGGGCGACGCCCTCGACGAAAGTCGTGATGCGACGGCCCCGGCACGGACATGGAGACTCATGTTCGTACCGGGGCCGTCGGCATGTGCGTGGGCGGGTCGCATGTCGGCCCGGTCGGGCTCAGCCCCGACGGGCCGCGCACAGCAGGCCGTCGCCGACCGGGAGCAGCGCCGGCACCAGCGACTCGTGCTCGCGGATCACCCGCAACACGTCGCGCACGGCAGCGGTCTCCGCGTCGCGGTGCGCCGGATCGGCCACCCGGTCGCGCAGCAGCGCGTTGTCGAAACAGACCACGCCGCCGGGCCGCAACAACCGCAGCGCCTCGGCGAGGTAGTCCAGGTATTCGAGCTTGTCCCCGTCGCAGAACACCAGGTCGTAGCCGCCGTCGGCGAGCCGGGGCAGCACCTCCAGGGCCCGGCCCGGGATGAACCTGGCGCGCCCGCTGGGAAAGCCCGCCTCGGTGAAGGTCTCCTTGGCGAGCCGCTGGTTCTCGGGATCGGCGTCGACCGTGGTGAGCACCCCGTCGGAGCGCATGCCGCGCAGCAGGTAGAGGCCGGACACCCCGGTCCCGGTCCCGATCTCGGCGACCGCCTTGGCCTCGACCGCGGCGGCGAGGAAGCGCAGCGCGGCGCCGCCGCCGGGACCTATCGGGAGCACGCCGACTTCCCGGGCGCGGGCGCGGGCGCCCGCGAGGACGGCGTCCTCGCCGACGTACTCTTCCGCGAACGCCCAGCTCGCCTGGCGATTGCCGGAAATGGCTTCCTCCTCTGTCCCGGCCGCCCGTTCGCGCTCGAGACGGGTCGGCCACCTGAGCGCAAGCGTATTACCGAGGCGTCCCCCCACCGCCCGGGGAGCGCCGCACGATTGCCCGACCTCCCCGGCCCCGGCCCCGCCGACGCCCCCACCCCGTGGCGCGTCAGCGCCCACGACCCGGGCCGACGGCCCCCGCCCACCCGCTCCCGCCGCGGACCCGCCCGTGGCGAGCCGGCCCGCGCGACCCGCCCTCGGCGAGCCGGCCCCGAGCGCCCGCCCCGGGAACCCCGTATGGATGTGGTTCGTTGGCCCCCACGGAAGACAGGTGAACACGAGGCTCGTGGTCTCGCGGCACCGGAGGTTGGGTCGGACCGGGGCTCGGCGCCCTTATCCGGGCTTAACAGGCAGGACGCTTATGGTGGTTGCGCTACTCGGAAGAGGAGGTGTGGCAGTGGTCGACCGTCGCGGGGAACAATCCTGTACTCGCGAGCCGTCGCCGATGCCGGATCACGTGGCCGAAGCCGCAAACGCAACCAGCAGCCCAGCCCAGGCCGAATGGGTCCCGCCGACGTGGGAGGACATCGTCCGCACCCACTCCGCGCGGGTGTATCGGCTCGCCTACCGCCTCAGTGGCAACCCGCACGACGCGGACGACATCACCCAAGAGGTGTTCGTCCGAGTGTTCCGATCGTTGTCGAGCTACACGCCCGGCACGTTCGAGGGTTGGCTGCACCGCATCACCACGAACCTTTTCCTCGACATGGTTCGGCGCCGTCAGCGCATCCGCTTCGAGGGTCTGGGCGACGACGCGGGCGAACGCCTCGCCGGTCGTGAGCTCTCGCCCGCGCAGGCATACGACGACGCCCACCTGGACGCGGACGTCCAGCAGGCGCTGGACGCGCTCGCGCCGGAGTTCCGCGCCGCGGTCGTACTGTGTGACATCGAGGGCCTGTCGTACGAGGAGATCGCCACCACGCTCGGAGTGAAACTCGGGACCGTGCGCAGCCGCATCCACCGCGGCCGGTCCCAGCTCCGTGCGGCGCTGCGGCACCGTGCTCCCCGGAACAAGGCAGGCCAGGAGACGGCTGCGGAGGTCCGGACCACGGTGCGGAGATGAGGGACCGTGAGCAGTGAGCCCGGCGACCGCTTGGGCAGGGGGGTAGTGAGTGCCACACGGCTGGGGCGCGCCGCGACCCGATGTGGGGCATGCGAGGTGGGGACATGAGCCACCCCGAGGACAAGCTCGCCGCCTATGTGGACGGCGAACTGGGCCATGAGGCCCGGGAGAAGGTGCTGGCGCACCTTGCCGAATGCGCGGACTGTCGCGTGGAGGCCGAGGAGCAGCGCCAGGTGAAGCAGTTGCTCGGCAACGCGCGTCAACCCGGCCCCTCCGAGGACCTGATGGCGCGGTTGTTCGCGCTCGGGGAATCCGCCGAGAAGCCGCCCGCGCCGCCTGCGGGCGGCGATCGATTCATGTTCCCGGCCGCCGGGCGACCCACGGGCTCGACCCGCGCACGTTCGCGGTCGACCGGCCCGCGGGCGGGCCGGCCCGGCAACATGCCCGAGCGGGTGCGCCCGCCGGTGAGCCGGCGTCGGCTGACGTTCGCGGCGGCCGGCGCATTCTCGATGATGGCCGTCGCGCTGAGCAGCGCCTTCGTGCCGGGCGGGACCAGCGGCGGCACCGAGGGCCGACCCGCGGCCCCGGCCGTCGAGCGCTACCTGGTGGAGCAGGCCGCGAGCACCGGCGCGTTGCCTGCGGGCAAGTCGGTCAAACGCTCCGAGCCGGTGCTCGCGGGGGCGTCCATGACGGTGCCGGTCCACACGATCGAGGCCCGGCACTAGCTGCCGCGCCGCAGGCCGTACCCCCGGTCCCGGGTGCCGATGCGCCGGGTCCGGGGCGCCCGCGCGGATCCGCGCGGGCGCGCTGCTTTCGGGCGGGTTCGCGTGCGGGATGTGACGGGTATCCGCTGCCGCCGGGACGCCGGCGAGCGGCACGCGCAAGACTGTGGCCGGGCCGGAGAAGCAGCGGATGCCCCGGCACACCGGGAGCGGTAGGAAGGCACACGATGAGCGACGCATACGGCCGTGGGGGAGCGGAGCCGCCGCGAGGCGACGACGCGCCGGCCGGACCGGCACCCGAGCACGACCTCGGCGCGGAGCCGGCGGCCTTCCCGCCCGGTGGCCCGCGGGTGTCGACGGACCCCGGAGAGGACACACCCGACGGCGCGGCCGCGAGCCTTGCGGCTTCCGGCCGGGCGGCGGACGAGGAGCCGCCCACCGAGGTCCGACCGGTGTCGGGGGCGGAGGACTCCGCCGGGGACGACTCGCGGGCTTCGGACACGGGCGCCGGGACGGGTCGCGGGGACGCGGCCGACGGCGGCGCCGAGCCGGGTCACCGGGGCGCGACCACCGAAGGCTTCGCCGCGCCCGGCGGCTCGCACGCGGCCGATGCCGAGCCCGCCGCGTTTCCCGCGCGGACGTCGTTGGCCAAGGAGCCGCCGCCGGCCGATCCCGCCGCCGAACCCGATGCTTTCGGGGTGCCGACGCCCGATGTCCGGGACGCGGTGACCGCCGAGGTGCCCGTGGTGCACGGCACCGCCGAGTTGCCGGCCGCGGACGACCCCGGCTACGACCCGTTCGCCCCGCCGCCGCAGCCGCCGCCCGCCGGGCCGCCTCCGCAGCAGCCCACCGGGCAGTGGCCGGGATATCCGGGGCAGCCCGGTGCCTACGGTGTGCCGGCCGGCGTCGCGCATCCGGGCTACGGGCCCTACGGGCCGTACCCCTCGTACGCCCCGCAGACCGGCTACGCGCCCTATCAGGCCGTGCCGTACGGCTATGCCGTCCCCGGGGACATGACCGGCGCGGGCGGGCCCACGGAGGACCTGGGTCGGCGCTACGGGCGACGGCTGGTGGTGTGGGCCGCGGCCCTCGCCCTCGTCGCCGGGTTGATCGGCGGCGGCATCGGGGCCTGGATCGCCGATCGGCACGACACCAGGATCCGCCTGGGCGACCCGCCGCAGAGCGGTCCGGCCCGGGGCAAGGACACCATCGCCGGCCTCGCGGACCGCACGCTGCCCGGCGTGGTGTACATCCACGCCAAGACCGGTCGCGGCGAGGCCACCGGCACCGGCTTCGTGCTGGACACCGCCGGCGACATCCTGACCAACAACCACGTCGTGGACTCGGCCGCGTCCGGCGGCACGATCACGGTGACGTTCAACGACGGGCAGCGCACCACCGCGACCCTGGTCGGCCGGGACGCCGGCTACGACCTCGCGGTGATCCGGGTGTCCGGCGTCCAGGGGCTGCACCCGCTGCCGCTGGGCAACTCCGATGCCGTGCAGGTCGGTGACCCGGTGATCGCGATCGGTGCGCCGTTCAACCTGGAGGGCACCGTCACCTCCGGGATCATCAGCGCCAAGGACCGCGCGGTCAGCGCCGGCTCCTCCGGCAGCGACGTCTCCTACATCAGCGCGTTGCAGACCGACGCGCCGATCAACCCCGGCAACTCCGGCGGGCCGCTGATCGACGCGGCGGGTTCGGTGATCGGGATCAACTCGGCGATCCGCTCGGCCGGCGGCGGTGGCCAGGGCAATCCGTTCGGGGCGCAGCAGGAGGCGGGCAGCATCGGCCTCGGCTTCGCGATCCCGATCAACCAGGCGCGCCGGGTTGCGCAGCAGTTGATCGACACCGGCAAGGCCTCGCATCCGGTGATCGGCGTCTCGCTCGACGTCGCCTACACGGGCGACGGCGCCCGGATCGCGTCGGAGGACGTCAAGGGCACGCCGCCGGTGCGTCCGGGCGGACCCGCCGAGCAGGCCGGGCTCAAACCGGGCGACGTGATCAAGGCGATCGACGGTCGCCGGGTGCACGACGCGAACGAGTTGATCGTGGCGATCCGGTCCAAGGCGCCGGGCGGCGTGGTCAAGCTCACCATCGAGCGTGACGGCGCGGAGCGCTCGGTCGACATGACCCTCCAGGCGGGCTGACCCGGGGGCCGGCCGTCCCCGAGGGGCCGGCCGGCCGCCAAGCAGGATGACTCGGACATGACGTACACATGGCCGGGTGATCACATCTTTTGCCAATAGGCGCCAAGCGACCGGTTCGGTGCCGCCCGCGACCTTCCGTTCGGGGGGTCGACGACTACTCTGAGGGGGTTCGGTCACCCGACCGAACCCCCTCGCGCAATCTCGTGGAGTCCAGGTGTTCGACGTCGGTGCACCCGAGATGGTCGCGCTCGTCATCCTCGCGATCGTCATCTTCGGTCCCGAGAAACTGCCGAAGATGATCGGCGACGTGGCGCGCACCATTCGCAAGTTCCGCGAGTTCTCCTCCGGGGCCCGCGCGGACCTGAAGAAGGAACTGGGTCCGGAGTTCCAGGACATGCACCTGGAGGACCTGAACCCGAAGACCTTCGTCCGCAAGAACCTGATGGGCGACGGCGACGACGATCTGGGCATCCGGGAGTTGCGCGACTCGCTCGGCAAGGACTTCGACGACATCAAGGGTCTGGCGAGCGGCAACCTCTTCGAGCCGGACGTGCCCGACACCTCGCACCGCCCGTCGGCCGGGCAGTCGTCCGCGCCGAAGACCTCGCTGCACAAGAACGGCGGCGCCGCCCGGGTCGAGCCCGGCGAGCGTCCGCCGTATGACGCCGACGCCACCTGAGGGTCGACCCCGCCCGTCTCCGGCCGGGGATCCGCGGCCCGCATTCCGGCCGACCGGCGCCGCACACGGCGTCGGAGCACCCGCGCGTTCGGGCACTATGGAGCCCGAGTACACGGGCGGTGTGTGGTCGGTGACTCGGCGGATACATGTATCGCACGGCTCGTCCACCCGGCATCGCTCGGGGGAGTGGCCGCCCGACATGGCAGACCGAGGCAGCCGGCGCGGCGCCGTCGCGCCGCGCGAGAGGACCTGAGGCGGAGCATGGACACAATCAGCCACGCGGGCGAGGCGTTGCCCGCCGAAGGGGCCGGCAGGCCCGATCTGCTGGCGGAATACCTGAGCTCGGACTTTCCCTGGTACGGCCTGGACGAGGGCTGGAACGGGCGGCGTTGGTTGTCCTCGGTGTGCCGGGGGCGGGGCACGATCGAGTACGGCACGCTGGGCCACGGCGACCTGCCCAGCCGCCGGCCCGGTGACCCCACGCCTCGCCGGTTCGTGTCCGTGGTGACCGTCCCGCAGCGGCCCAAGCGGCCGGCCGGCGACGGCACGGGACAGATGGAGGCCACGTCGAAGGCGAGCGCGGCGTCACTCGCAGGGGTGGCGTTGCTCGCGGACAGTTGGCCGTGGCAGTTGGACCGCGCGACCCGTGCGGAGTGGCTGGATCAGCAGACGAACATCGCGTGGGACCTGTCCGACAATCTGCCCGGACCGGGGTGGACGGACCTGGCGATCCCGGTCGACGGGGTGCCGGCGCGTTTCCGCTACCGGGAGTCGGCGTACGGCTGGGTGCTCGCGGGGGAGAGCGCGGGGGTGTACCTGGGGGTGTACGGCCGGGGCGCGAGCGCGTACGGCCTGGGCCTGTCCCGCTCGGTGGATCTGCGAACGTACGCGACGCCGGACGCGTGAGCGCCCGGCGCGGCCCCGGGGTCACGGACGCGCCGCAACGGGCGGGCGTGCCCCCGGGATCGGCGCGCCGAGACCCCGAACGGGTGCCGGGGCCGGACAGGCTCTAGAAGTTGCGCAGCGGGGTCAGGCCGAGCTGGAGACCGGAGAGGCCGCGCTCGCGACCGCCGAGCTTCGCCGCGACCGCGCCGAGCGCGACGGCGGCGGGCGAGTCGGGCGCGTCGACGACGACCGGGCGGCCGGTGTCGCCGCCCTCGCGCAGCCGGGTGTCGATCGGGATCGAGCCGAGCAGCGGCACCTTCGTGCCGGTGGCCGCGGACAGGCCGTCGGCGACGCGCTGTCCGCCGCCGGAGCCGAACACGTCGACCATCTCGCCGCAGTGCGGGCAGGGCAGCCCGGCCATGTTCTCGATCACGCCGGCGATCGTCTGGCGGGTCTCGACCGCGATCGTGCCGGCCCGCTCGGCGACCTCGGCGGCGGCCTGCTGCGGCGTGGTCACCACCAGGATCTCCGCGTTGGGCACCAACTGGGCGACCGAGATGGCGATGTCGCCGGTGCCCGGCGGGAGGTCCAGGAGCAGGACGTCGAGGTCGCCCCAGTAGACGTCGGCCAGGAACTGCTGGAGCGCGCGGTGCAACATCGGCCCGCGCCAGACCACCGGCGCGTTGCCGGGGGTGAACATGCCGATCGAGATGACCTTCACACCCAGCGCCGACGGCGGCATGATCATGTTCTCGACCTGGGTGGGCTTGCCCTCGGCGCCGAGCATGCGCGGCACCGAGTGGCCGTAGATGTCCGCGTCCACCACGCCGACCTTCAGGCCCTGCCCGACCATCGCCGCGGCCAGGTTCACCGTCACCGAGGACTTGCCGACGCCGCCCTTGCCGGAGGCCACCGCGTAGACCCGGGTCAGCGAGCCGGGCTTGGCGAACGGCACCTCGCGCTCGGCCTGGCCGCCGCGCAGTCGGCTCGCCAGCTCCTTGCGCTGCGTGTCGCTCATCACGTCGAGTTCGACGCCGACCGAGGTCACCCCGGGCAGCGCGGCCACGGCGGTCTCCACCCGGCTGATGATCGTCTCGCGCATCGGACAGCCGCTGACCGTCAGATAGACCGCGACCTCGACCCGACCGTCGGCCAGGATGTCGACGGATTTGACCATGCCCAGTTCGGTGATGGGCCGGTGGATCTCGGGGTCCTGGACGGTCGCCAGGGCATCCTGGACGTCGTCCGCCGAGGGCAGGGTTGCAGAAGCCATACCGTGAGCTTACGACCCTCGCGCCGGAATCCTTTGCGAGCATCGGGATCCGGGCCCGGAGCGGGGGCTGCGAACCGACGGGGAGGTGCCGCGTGACGATATCGGCCGAGCGGACGCGAGTGGCGGAGTTCCGCCGGGCCCTGGGCCTGGCGACGCTGATCGACGTGCACACGCACTTCATGCCCAAGCAGGTGCTGGACAAGGTGTGGGCGTACTTCGACGCGGCCGGTCCGCTGATCGGCCGGCCGTGGCCGATCACCTACCGCCTGGACGAGGACGCGCGGGTCGCCACGCTGCGCGACTTCGGCGTCTCGGCGTTCACCTCGATGTTGTATCCGCACAAGCCCGCGATGGCCGCGTGGCTGAACGCGTGGTCGCGCGAGTTCGCCGCGCGCACCCCCGACTGTCTGCATACGGCGACGTTCTTCGCCGAACCCGACGCGGCCAAGTACGTGCGCGAGGCGATCGACGCGGGTGCGGTGGTGTTCAAGGCGCACGTCCAGGTCGGTGGCTGGGATCCGACCGATCCGCTTTTGGACGACGTGTGGGGCACGCTCGCCGACGCCGGGGTGCCGGTGGTCGCGCACTGCGGGTCCGGGCCGGTGCCCGGGGCGCACACCGGGCCGGAGCCGATCGCCCGGGTGCTGGCCCGGCATCCGCGGCTGGCGCTGATCGTCGCGCACATGGGGATGCCGGAGTACGGCGCGTTCCTGGACCTGGCGGCGCGCTACCCGAGGGTGCACTTGGACACCACGATGGCGTTCACCGAATTCGTCGAGGAGGCCGCCCCGTTCCCGTCGGCCGACCGGCCCCGGCTGCTCGACGCGGCGGATCGCATCCTGTGGGGCAGCGACTTCCCGAACATCCCCTACGGCTACGCCGACGCGCTCGCCGCGCTCACCCGGGTCGACCTCGGCGACGACTGGCTGCGCGCGGTCTGCCACGACAACGCGGCGCGGCTGTTCGGCCTCGCCCGGGGCCTTCCCGGGGTCTCGCGCGCCCGCCCGTAAACCCGTGCCGGCGCGTCGGTGCGGCCGGCTACCGTGCCGGGGGTGGAGAGGATCGGGTACGTCCGGGGAGATGCCACCACGCCGCTGGGCAAGGGCGTCAAGGTGATTGCGCACGTGTGCAACGACCGGGGCGGCTGGGGCAAGGGCTTCGTGCTCGCGCTGTCCAAGCGGTGGCCGGAGCCGGAGGCCGACTACCGGCGGTGGTACCGCGAGCGGGCGGGCAACGACTTCGGACTCGGCGCGGTGCGGCTGGTCCGGGTGGACACCTACCTGTGGGTGGCCAACCTGATCGGCCAACACGGCACCCGTACCGGCAGCAAGGGCCCGCCGGTGCGCTACGACGCGATCGACCGGGCCCTGGGCACCCTCGGCGAGCGGGCGCTCGAACTCGGCGCGTCGGTCCACATGCCGCGAATTGGCTGTGGTCTGGCCGGGGGCACGTGGGGCAGGGTGGAGCCGCTCATCCTCGAACGGTTGAGCGGGCGCGGTGTCCCGGTCACCGTCTACGACCACGACTGACCACGAGGCGGGCGCGCGGTGACCATCCGAACCACGACGGGCACCGACGCGGGCGCCGAGGCCGCGGCGCCCGCGCGCCGGCCCAACCTTTGGCGCGACGCCTCCCTCTCGGCGGTGCTCGCCGGCCTGATCGCGGTGCTGGTCTCCTACTCGGGGCCCCTGGTGATCGTGCTCTCCGCCGCGGCCGGCGCGGGGCTGAGCCCGGCGCAGACCGGCTCGTGGGTGTGGGCGCTGTCCATCGGCAGCGGGCTGACCTGCCTGGGCCTGAGCCTGTACACCCGGATGCCGATCGTCACCGCGTGGTCCACCCCGGGGGCCGCGCTTTTGGTGACCAGCCTGGGCTCGTACGCGTATCCCGAGGCGATCGGCGCGTTCGTGGTCACCGGCGTGCTGATCACCGTGATCGGGGTGACCGGCGTGTTCGGCCGCCTGATGCGCAAGGTGCCCGGCGCGGTGGTGTCGGCGATGCTCGCCGGGATCCTGTTCTCGTTCGGCACCGGGGTGTTCACCTCGGTGCGCACCGTGCCGTGGATCGGCGGCGGGGTCCTGCTCGGCTACCTGGTGGCCAAGCGCTTCGTGCCGCGCTACGCGGTACTGGTCGCGCTCGTGGTCGGGGTGGGCTGCGCGGCGTCCGGATCGCGGTTGCACGTGCACGTGGACTCGTTCGAGATCGCCCGGCCGGTGTGGACCACGCCGCACCTGTCCGTACCCGCGCTGATCGGGATCACCGTGCCGCTCCTGGTGGCCACGCTCGCGTCGCAGAACGCGCCCGGGATGGGGGTGCTGACGGCCTCCGGCTACCGGCCCGACGACCGAGTGTTGATCGGCTCCACCGGCGCGGTGTCCACGCTGCTCGCGCCGTTCGGGTCGCACGCGATCAACCTGGCCGCGATCACCGCGGCGATCTGTACCGGACCCGAGGCGCACCGCGACCCCCGCAGGCGTTATGTCGCGGGGGTCGCGTGTGGCGTGTTCTACCTGGTCGTCGGGATGTTCGGGTCGACCCTGGTCGCGGTGTTCGCGGGCCTGCCCAAGGAACTGATCGCCGCGGTCGCGGGTGTCGCGCTGTTCGGCGCGTTGGCGAGCGGGCTGACCGGCGCGATGGCCGACGACGAGCACCGGGAGGCGGCACTGATCACCTTCCTGGCCACCGCGTCCGGGGTGACCATCCGGGGCATCGGGTCCGCGTTCTGGGGCTTGATCGCGGGGGTCCTGGCCCATGTGGTGCTCTCGTCGCGGTGGTTCAGCCGGCCGGCCGCACGCCCATGAGCACGCGCATGCCCTCGGCGAGGTCGCGCCCGGTGGGGGCGGTGTCCGGGGCGAACATCCACTGGCTGACCACACCCACCAGCAGCGCCTGACACAACGATCCGACCGTGCGGGTCAGGTGCTCGTTGCCCTCCTCGGGCACCCCGAGGAAGACCGAGGCGAGGCCGCTGCGCCCCGCGTCCTGCGCCGCGCCGAGCACCTTGTGGATCTCCGGCAACTCGTCGAGGTGGGCCAGGATCTCGAAGTTGGCCGCCCACATCATGCGGTGCGACTCCATCAGGTCGATCACCCGCGCCCAGATCGCCTCGAACCGCTCCAGCGGCGCGGTCTCGGTGCCTACCGCCTCCGTCAGCGCGGCGGACAACTCGTCGCCCCAGCCCTCGATCGACTCCAGGAGCGCCTGCTGCATCAGCGCGTCCTTGGATCCGTAGTGGTAGCCGATCGAGCCCAGGTTGGTCCCCGACGCGGCGACGATGTCGCGCGCGGTGGTGCGCATGTAGCCCTTTTCGTACAGGCAACGTTTGGCTCCGGCCAGCAGGTCTTCGCGATGTCCCATGGTCCGATGGTAGCGCCGTTCTAGACGGATGTCTTATACGAGTGACTCATACATTTGTATAAGACGGTCGAGGCTACTCGGACTCCGGCGGGCGGCCCGCCCGGCCCAGGTGCGCGTCGGTGACCTCGCGGCCCATCAGCCAGCCGTCCGTCTCCCGACGCTCGTCCAACTCCTTGAGCATGGACTGCAGTTCCGAGCGCAGGAAGTCGCGCGTGGCCACCTCGCCGAGGGCGATCCGCAGTGCCGCGACCTCGCGGGTCAGATACTCGGTGTCGGCGATGTTGCGCTCGTTGCGGGCCCGGTCCTGCTCCAGGTTGACGCGGTCCCGGTCGTCCTGGCGATTTTGCGCGAGCAGGATCAGCGGCGCCGCGTACGACGCCTGGAGGGACAGCGCCAGGGTCAGGAAGATGAACGGATACTCGTCGAAGCGCAGCGCCGGCGGCACGAAGATGTTCCAGCCGATCCACACGATCACCGTGGCGGTCATGTAGACCAGAAACCGGCCGGTGCCCAGGAAGCGGGCGATCCGCTCGGAGAACCGGCCGAACGCCTCCGGGTCGTACGCGGGCAGCAGCGGACGCCGCCGCGGATCGCGCGGTTGATCCAGGCGCGGACGACGCCGCTTTTCGGCGCTCGTGCTCTCACGTGCCACGGCGGACACCCCCGTCTCCGTGTATCGCGCCCTCGCGCCAGTCCTCGGGCAGCAGGTGGTCGAGCACGTCGTCGACGGTGACCGCGCCGAGCAGGTGGTCGTCCTCGTCCACCACGGGCGCGGCGACCATGTTGTAGGCGGCCAGGAAGCTGGTCACCTCGGCGAGCGGGGTGTCCGGCCGCAGCGGCATCAGGTCGGTGTCCAGGACCGCGCCGACCAGGGTGAACGGCGGATCGCGCAGCAGCCGCTGGAAGTGCACCGTGCCCAGATACTTGCCGGTCGGCGTCTCGGTCGGCGGCCGGCACACGTAGACCTGACTGGCCAGCGCCGGCGACAGGTCGGCGTTGCGCACCTGCGCCAGCGCCTCGGCGATGGTCGCGCCCGGCTCCAGCACGATCGGCTCGGTGGTCATCATGCCGCCGGCGGTGTCCTCGACGTAGGTCAGCAGCCGGCGCACGTCCTCCGCCTCCTCCGGCTCCATCAGACCCAGCAGGCGCTCCGCGGTGTCCTCGGGCAGCTCGGAGATCAGGTCGGCCGCGTCGTCGGGGTCCATCGCCTCCAGCACGTCGGCCGCGCGCTCCTCCTGGAGCTGGCCCAGGATCTCCACCTGGTCGTCCTCGGGCAACTCCTCCAGCACGTCGGCGAGCCGGTCGTCGTCCAGCGCCGCGGCCACCTCGGCACGGCGCTTGGCGGACAGGTTGTGCAGCACGTTGGCCAGGTCGGCGGGGCGCAACTGCTCGAACGTGGCGAGCAGGTTCGCCGCACCCTGCTGGTCCTCGGGGCGCTCGAAGCCGACCACCGCGTTCCAGTCGACGGTGATCGTCTCGCCGCGCCTGCGGCGCAGCGCCGAGGTGCCGCCCTTTTGCACGAAGAGCTTGGAGATCAGCCAGTCGCGCCCGCGCCCGAGCGCCATCGCCACGTCGAGGACGGTGACCGACTCGTCGTTCTCGGCCAGCGTCACCCGCCGGTCCAGCATCTCGGCGAGCACCAGCGTCTCGCTCGGTCGTTGCTCGAAACGGCGCATGTTGACCAGCCCGGTGGTGATCACCTCACCGGTCTCCACGCTGGTCACCCGGGTCATCGGGACGAAGATCCGGCGCCGGGTGGCCACCTCGACGACCAGGCCGAGCACCCGCGGGGGCAGTTGGGCGGTGCGCAGCATGACGACGACGTCGCGCAGCCGGCCGACGTGGTCGCCGTTGGGATCGAACACGGCCACGCCCGCGAGGTGCGAGATGAACACCCGTCCGGATGACGCACCCATGCCGTGGTCCCTCCGTCGCCGATGTCCGCCGCCGATGTGCCGCGCCGCCGATGTGTGTGCCCGCTCGTGCCGGGGGCATCCCAGTCGGTCAGGCTACCGGTGAAGGTGGGCACGATCACGACACCTCCCGCCCGGCTCAGTACAGTGCCGCCCGTGCGCTTGCCTCAGACGAAGACCACGATCGCCCTCCTGACCGCCTGCGTCCTCGCCGGCACGGCGTGTTCGAAGGCGGAGACCGGGCTCGGTTCGGAGTCCGCGGATGCCATCACCGGCAAGGCCAAGGCGGCGGCGGCCGGGACCGGAGCGGTGCACGTGCAGGGGGTGTGGAAGATCCAGACCCAGCAGTTCAGGATCGACCTGCGCCTCAAGCGCGACGGCGGGGTGGGCACCGTGGTCACCGCCGACAGCACCATCGAACTGCTGCGCATCGGCCAGGATCTGTACGTCCGCGGCGACGCCCGGCTGTACCAGGGCCGGGACGGGCGCGGCGGGGCGGACGTCGAGCAGTCGGCGCAGGCGTTGCGGGACAAGTTCGTCAAGGTGCCCGCCTCCGACCCCAGTTACGCGCGACTGTCCGGCTTTACCCGGATGCAGGACATGATCACCGATCTGATCCGGCTCAACGGCAAACTCAAGAAGGACGGCCGGGAAAAGGTGCGGGGCGTCGAAACGCTCAAGGTGGTGGCCGACCGCGGGCGCGGCGGCGAGTTGCGGGTGGCGCTGACCGGGACGCCGTATCCGCTCAAGTACATTCCGTCGCCGAGCGGCGGAGCGCTCGAACTGTTCGAGTACGACCAGGACTTCCCGTTGGTGCTGCCCCATGCCGACGAGGTGCTGGACTACGGCACGCTGACCGACGGCAAGGACCCGTCGGGCAAGCCGACCGGCAAGCCCACGGACAAGCCCGGCGGGCCGGTGCCGGGCACCGACTGAGCCCGGCCGCGCGGGCTCCGGGATACCGTTTCCGGGAGCACGACGCGGGAGCACGACGACGCGGACGGGCGTCGAGGCGGTCGGCGAAACCTACGAGACATCGAACGACGAGGGAACCAGGCGATGGATCACGTGCGACGCGGCTTCGTGGTGGCGACGGCGGCGGTATCGGTCACGATGCTGGTCGCCGGGTGCAGTCCGGGACGGCCCGCGCACCGCTCGTGGCAGGCGCCGGTGGACGAGCCGACGGCGGGCGCGCCGCTGGGCAACCAGGTGGACGGGCTCGACCCGGCGGCGATCCTGCAGCGGGCCCAGGCCGCGACGGCCGCGGCCAAGTCGGTGCACGTGAAGGGGGAGTTGGCGGTCCCGGGCACGGCGGGCAAGCCGGCGAAGCCGTTCAGTGTGGACATGCGCTTCACCAGCACCGGCAGCGCGGGCCAGATCGTCGAGGACAACACGACCGCGTACATCACCCGGGTGCAGAACCAGGTCTGGTTCCGGGGCGACGCGAAGTTCTGGTCCAAGGTCGACGGCGCCGGCTCCGAGGTGGGCAACCACGACAAGTTCGTCCAGGTGCCCTCCGGCGACAAGAAGTACAGCGGCATCGTCGAGAACACCTACGTCGAGCGGCTGACCACCAAGCTGATGGGCAAGCCGGGCAAGCTGGAGAAGGGCGCCGTCAAGCAGGTCAACGGACACCGGGCGATCGCCCTGGAGAACCGCACGCCGGGCGCGGGCGGCGTCATCTGGGTGGCCACCGAGGGCGCTCCGTATCTGCTGCGCATGGAGTCCGCCGCCGACGCGCGCCAGGCCGGAGCGTTCGACTTCCTCGCCTACGGCGAGCGGGTCGACCTGCACGCGCCGGACCCCAAGGAAGTGGTGGACAAGGACCTGACCACGCCGGGGCGGTCGACGAGCAACGGCAACGGCTCCACCGGCTCAGGCGGCTCCACCGGGCGTCCGTCGACCGGCGCGCCCGCCACGAGCTCGTCGGGCACTACCCGCCGACCCGACATCGGGCGCACGCCCAAGCCGCCGGTGCCGACGGGGCTCAGGAGCGACCCGGTGCTGTTCCCCTGAGTCGCGCTCGATCCGTCGGCGCGGGCTTCAGGCGCGCCGGCGCAGCCGGCCGATCGACCAGTTGAGCGGGGACGCGCCCCGGGTCACCGCGGGTGAGCCGATCGGCACCGCGCGGCCGGCGTCGTGGGGCAGCGCCCGGGCGGACCCGGTGGGGGTGAGCCGGACCAGGTCGCACTCCCGGGCCCAGCGCGCGGGCTGCTCCTCGCCGTCGGGCGCGTTCAACCGGGCGGCGTGCAGGGCGAGTACGGCCGGCTCGTAGCTCGGGTCGCCGGGCGCGACCACCGCGACCCGGGCGGTCCAGCCCGGCAGCCGGCCGCCCTTGTCCTTGCTGCGCACGTCCACCAGCACGGTCGCGGCGGCGGTCAGGCCGGGCACGAACTGCTCCACCGCGCCGGGTTCGCGGGCGGTCACCAGCCACGAGGCGCCGTCGAGCCACACGTGCCAGACGGGGCGGGCCGGGGCGGGGGCGACGGTGAGCCACAGGAGGCCGGACTTCTTCGCGGCCTCTTCGAGCAGTGCGGCCTCTTCCAGCAGTGCCGCCGCTTCGGGCGGGGCGCCTTCGGGCGTGCCGTCGGTGTCCGTCATGCGCCACAGCGTCCCACAACGCGCGGGCCCCGAACGTGCGCCACCTCATAGTCGCTTTCGGGTGACCCGTCGGTAACCTGACCGCACGATCCGCAGCACTGGGAGGACCAGAGACATGGCCGCCACATCGCGTAGCTTGCGTTCCCGCCGTTCCTGTATGGCCGTACCCGGCAGCAACCCGCGCTTCATCGAGAAGGCGCAGGGGCTCCCGGTCGACCAGGTGTTCCTCGACTTGGAGGACGCCTGCGCCCCGCTCGCGAAGGAGGGCGCGCGGCACACCATCGTCGACGCGCTGAACAACGGCGACTGGGGGGACCGGATCCGCGTCGTGCGGGTCAACGACTGGACCACCCACTGGACCTACCGCGACGTGGTCACCGTGGTCGAGGGCGCGGGAGCCAACCTCGACGCGATCATGTTGCCCAAGGTGCAGGACGCGGGCCAGGTCAAGGCGCTGGACCTGCTGCTCACCCAGATCGAGAAGACGGTCGGCCTCGAGGTCGGCCGGATCGGCATCGAGGCGCAGATCGAGAACGCCCGCGGCCTGGTCAACGTGGACGAGATCGCCGCCGCGTCGCCGCGCGTGGAGACGATCATCTTCGGCCCGGCCGACTTCATGGCGTCGATCAACATGAAGTCGCTGGTGGTCGGCGAGCAGCCGCCGGGCTACGACACGGGCGACGCGTACCACTACATCCTGATGCGCATCCTGATGGCCGCGCGGGCCAACGACCTCCAGGCGATCGACGGCCCCTACCTCCAGATCAAGGACGTCGAGGGTTTCCGTCGGGTGGCCGGCCGCTCGGCCGCGCTGGGCTTCGACGGCAAGTGGGTGCTGCACCCCGGCCAGATCGACGCCGCGAACGAGCTGTACCAGCCCACCCAGGCCGACTACGACCACGCCGAGATGATTCTCGACGCCTACGACTGGTGCACCTCCGCCGAGGGCGGGATGAAGGGCGCCGCGATGCTCGGCGACGAGATGATCGACGAGGCCTCACGCAAGATGGCCCTGGTGATCTCGGCCAAGGGCCGCGCCGCCGGGATGCAGCGCACGCAAAAGTTCGAGCCGCCGAAGGGCTGACGCCGGATCGGTACGACGGCGAGGGGCGGGTTCCGGGCAGCCGGACCCGCCTCTCGGCGCATGCCCGGCGGCCCGGATCGCACCGCCGGATCGGCTCCGCGCCGGGTCGGCGCGAAGCGTGGATCGGCGTCCGACCTCCACTGGGGCGGGGCGGTCGTCTATCGTGTGCCCGGGCCGGAGTACTTCGGCGGGCAAAGGGCAGCAGGAGGCTGGCATGCAGGGTGGCTTGACGGTGTCCGTGCACACCCAGGGCACCTCTTCGATCGTCACGGTCGCCGGTGAGATCGATGTGGACAGCGCCGCCGCGGTGCGGGACCGTCTGTTCGAGTGTGTCGAACAGGGCAGTGTGCGTTTGGTGATCGACTGCTCCGAGCTCGACTTTTGTGATTCGACCGGGTTGAACGCGTTCCTCGCCGCCCGACTGCGTGCGCAGGCCGCGGGCGGAGCGGTGCACCTCGTGGGCGTTCAACCCGCCGTTGCGCGGGTATTCGAGATCACCGGTGCGGTACAGGGGTTCACTTTCCACGAGACCCTGGCAGAGGCGGTCGGAGAGTAGCCCGTGACTTCTGGTGTCCTCCAGCGGGATGCGGGCAACTATCACCGCGTAGCAGCGTGAGCGAGGTGAGCCAATAGATGTGCGCCATGCGATCGCAGGCGCCCGGCGACGGGGAGGCCTGTTTCTCCACCCCACCGCTTCGTCAGGTGCGGAGACTGCCGTTCGAGGGTGCGGCGGGGGCGGTGGCGCGGTCGCGGACGTTCATCCGCAACACGCTCCACGCGTACGGATGGAGTGGCTCCGAGGACGAGCAGGTGCTGCTGACCTCCGACGACGTGCTGCTCGTCGCGGTCGAGTTGGTCACCAACGCGTGCCTGCACGCGGGCGGCCCGGTGGAGCTGCGGGTCGTGCGGACCAGCGAACTGCTGCGGATCGAGGTGGACGACCGCAGCGAGGAGCCGCCACAGGCGAGGTCGCCGCACTCCGGAACGCGACCGGGGGGTCACGGGCTGCACATCATCCGCCGGTTGACGCTGGACTGGGGCGTGGTCGTGCACCGGGAGCAGGGCAAGACGGTCTGGGTGGACATGCCCGTGCCCGAGGCGATGCGCTGAGCCGACGGGCCGGGGGCGTACCGGGCCGAGGTCGGTCCGGGCGGCCGATACCCTGGAGCACATGTCTGCCTCTTCGGTTCGTGTTCGCTTCGCTCCCTCTCCCACCGGCATGTTCCACGTCGGTGGCGCTCGTTCCGCGCTGTACAACTGGGCCGTGGCGCACAAGGCCGGCGGCGTGTTCGTGTTGCGGATCGAGGACACCGACGAGGCGCGCAACCGGCCGGAGTGGACCGACGGCATCCTGAGCGCGCTCGCGGCGATCGGGATCAGCCCGGCCGACCCGGCCTTCGAGGGCCCCTACTTCCAGTCGCGGAACACGACGCTGCACCGCGAGTCGGCGGTCCGGCTGTTCGAGGCGGGCCGCGCGTACTACTGCGACTGCACTCGCGAGGACCTGGAGGCCCGGACCGGCTCCAAGCACCTGGGCTACGACGGCTTCTGCCGCGAGCGCGGCCTGGCGGCGGGCGACGGGCGCGCGCTGCGCTTTCGTACCCCGGACGAGGGCGTCACGGTGGTGGCCGACCTGGTGCGCGGCGTCACCGAGTTCCCGAACGCCTCGCTCGAGGACTTCGTGATCGCCCGGGGCAACGGCTCGGCGGTGTTCCTGCTGGCGAACGTGGTCGACGACGTCGACCAGAAGATCACCATGGTGATCCGCGGCGAGGAGCACCTGTCCAACGCGGCCAAGCAGCAGCTCCTGTGGGAGGCGCTGGGCGCGACCCCGCCGCAGTGGGCGCACCTGCCGGTGATCGTGAACGAGAAGCGGCAGAAGTTGTCCAAGCGCCGGGACAAGGTGGCGCTCGAGTCCTACCTGGACGAGGGCTACCTGCCCGACGCGCTGGTGAACTACCTGTTCCTGCTCGGGTGGGGCCCCAAGGACGACATCGAGATCCGGCCGTACGCCGAGCTGGAGCAGCTGTTCGACCTGCGCGACGTGAACAAGTCGTCGGCCTTCTTCGACGTGAAGAAGTTGTCCTCCTTCAACGCGGACTACATCCGCGCGCTGGACGCGGACGCCTTCGTGCGCGCCTGCGAGCCGTGGCTGCTCGGGCCGAAGGCGCCGTGGGCGAAGGAGGCGTACGACCCGGCCGTGTTCGCCGAGGTGGCGCCGCTGGTGCAGACCCGGATCACGGTGCTGGACGAGGTGCCGATGTACGTCGACTTCCTGTTCCTGGCCGAGCCTGCCGACGACGAGGCGGCGTGGGCCAAGGCGATGAAGCCGGGCGCGGCCGACGTGCTCGCGAGCGCCCGCGACGAACTCTCCCGGGCCGAGTGGAACGTCGACGCGCTCAAGGCCGCGGTCGAGGCCGCCGGCGCCGCACACGGGCTCAAGCTCTCCAAGTCCCAGGCCCCGGTCCGCGTCGCGGTCACCGGCCGCACCATCGGCCTCCCGCTGTTCGAATCCCTCCAGGTCCTGGGCCGCGACCGGGTCCTGGCCCGCGTCGACCGTGCCCTGAAGCGCCTGGCCGAGGCCGAGTAGCCGCCGGCCCCGAACGGGGCGGGCCCGCACGGCGGACGGCCCCCGCGACCGAAGTCGCGGGGGCCGTCCGGGTGTTCGGCTGCGCGGGTCAGCTGATCGAGAGGGTCAGGGTGCTGGTGTAGGTGCCGATGGCCTGGTAGGCCGGGACGGCGAGGGACAGGTCGGCGTCGGCGGAGAAGGTGCCGCCCGTGCTTGCCCCGGCCGGGGCCGAGGCCAGGGTGGCGCCGGTGCCGATCGGGCCCGCGCTACCGGGCACCGCGGTGCTCGGCGAGCCGGTGCCGGTGGTCACCTTCGGGGTCCAGGTGAACTTGTCGGCGCCGATCTTGCCGCCGTTGCCGTTGCCGAAGTCGGACACCGAGCCGGTGAGGGTCCACCCGGTGTTGCCGCCGCGGAAGTCCTTCACGGTCACAGTGTTCAGCGCGCCGGTCATGTTCTGCGCCTGGCCGTTGAGCGTGATGTCCGACAGCTTGATGGCGCCGGCTTCCTGGGTGATGGTCAGACCGCCGGCGACGACGTTGCCGGTGATCGTCTGGTCCAGGTTGCCGCCGGGCACGGTGATGCGGAACGGGGTGGTGACCGCCGTCGTGTCGTCGGTGCCCTCGGTCACGTAGATCGCGGTGATCGACGGGTCACTGGCGACGAAGTCGGGGATGGTGACCGTGCCGTCGGCGGCCGAGTCCGCGTATGCGGCGGTCTCGTCGAGCACGTACCCGGTCGCGGTCTGGCCGCGCGCGATGATGGTGAGGTTCGGCCCGAAGTTTTTGCCGGTGACCTTGACCGTGGTGCCCACGGGGCCGCTGCCCGGGCTGATGGAGATCTGGCGCGCGGTCGCGTTGATCTTGATCGGGGCGAGCGCCTCGGCGGCGCCGACCTTGACCTTGATCTTGTAGTTGCCCGCGGGCACCGTGGCGACTGTGCCGACGTTGCCGGTGAGCGCTCCGTCGGCCACCGCGAGGGTGTTGCCGGGGGCGATCTTGGCCGCGTCGCACGCCGCGCCGGCAGCGTCGCACAGCTCGACCGTCGGGCTGCCGGCCGGCCAGTGCGCGCCGGTCAGCGCGAACGGCACGCCGGCGTTGGCCTCGGCCGGGGCGGACAGCGTGGCCGGCTCCTGCGAGGTGCCTTCGACCTTGAGGGTGCGCGAGACCGCGATCGGGTCGACCGGCGAGCAATCGGTCGGCACCTTCAGGCCCAGGGCCGTGGTCCATGTCGAGTAGATGTCCGGCGTCAGGTTGACGTCGCCGGGCGTGGTCACGGTGAACTTGCCGGTGGCGTCACTGACTTTGAGGTCCTGGCCGGGCAGCGCCTCCGGGTTGTCCTGCGGCCCGGTCAGTTTGAAGGTGCCGCTCTGCGCGCCGGCGAGCTTGACCGTGGCGTCGAGGTAGGTCGAGTTCGCGGGCACCTTGCCGATCACCGGGATGGTCGGCGGGGCCTTGGGGAACACGGTGAAGTGCCACTTGACCGTGATCTCGTCGCCCACGGCGTAGGTCGGCTTGTCCGGGGTGACCTGCAGATCGACCTGGACCTGACCATTGGGCAGGTTCGGCGAGTACTTGTTGACACAGTGCGTCGTGTAGTCGACCGGGGCCGCCTGGGCGGACGGTGCGAGGACCACGAGACCGCCGGCGGACGCGACGGCGACGACGGCTGTCGAGGCGAGCAGCCTGCGTGGAGCGATTCTTCGCATTCGGGACACTATTCTCCTCGCGGGGATGGAAATATGCCTACCGCCGTGGAGCGGCATCGTGCGATCCGGGAATTGCACTGCGGCCTCCACCTCTCGGGGCGGGGCGGGCCGCCGGTCGGAATGCGACGGATGCGGTGGCAGTCGGCAATAGATGGTCCGACACCGTATTCATCCGTTAATTGCTGACGAAGTCAATGACTATTTCGCGGCGGTTCAGGTGTCACGTGTCAACATGATCGACATACCGCGCGAAGGCCGAAGCGGAATGCGATCTTCCGCTGGTGATGGGCGTTGTCGGCACGGCGAAGGCCGCCGCCCACAAGGGACGGCGGCCTCCGGCGGGGAGGTTCGCAGCTATGTCAGCCCGTAACGGTGAACGGGGTCGACGCGTTGCGGTCGGAGTGGAAGGTCTCCGACGCGATGATGCCGGTGGTGTTCGACTTCGTGATCAGGATCCAGATGCTGAAGTCGCCGTTCGCGTTCGCCCAGGCGCCGGCCCAGTCGCTGGTCTTGGAGTCGCCCGCCAGACCGTTGACGTTGACCCACGCGAGCGATCCATAACCGTGTCCGGTGACCAGAACGAAGGTGCACGGGGCACCGGAGGTCTTGTTCAGCTCCAGCCAGCGGCGCTGCACGGTGACCGAGGCCAGCGCGCTGTTGCTGCCGTCGCTCAGCTTGAGCTTGTAGGTACCCTCGCCGACGTTGCCGGCGATGGTCACGTTGCCGGCGAGGGTGCCGTCGGCCGCGATGGTGATCGGGCCGGAGCTGATCCGAGCCGCGCTGCACGCCGAGCCGTCGGCCGCGCACAGGGACGCGGTGGCGGAGCCGTTCGGGGTCCAGTTGTTGCCGGACACCGCAACCGAACCACCGGCGTGCGTGGCGGCGGGCGACGCCGACAGGGTGGCCGGCAGGGCCGCGCCGATGGTGAACGGCAGCGCGAAGCCGGTCGCCTCGTCCACTCCCTCGGTGATCCAGACGGCGGTGATGCTCGGGTCGCTCACCACGAAGTCGGGGATGGTGACCGTGCCGTCGGCGGCCGAGTCCGCGTATGCGGCGGTCTCGTCGAGCACGTACCCGGTCGCGGTCTGGCCGCGCGCGATGACGGTGAGGTTCGGGTTGAAGTTCTTGCCCGTCACCTTGACGGTGGTGCCCACGGGGCCGCGGTTCGGGCTGAGCGTGGCCTGTCGGGCGACCGCGTTGATCTTGACCGGGGTGAGCGCCTCGCCGGCACCGACCTTGACCTTGATCTTGTAGTTGCCGGTCGGCACGGTGGCGATGGTGTTGATGCTGCCGGACAGCGCGCCGTTGGCCACCACCAGGCTGTTCGCCGCGATCCTGGTCGCGGTGCACGCGGCGCCGTTGGCGTCGCACAGCTCGACCGAGGGGGTGCCCGCGGTCCAGTTGGCGCCGGACAGCGCCACGGTGGAACCGGCGTTGAACTCACCGGGGTTCGCGCTGAGGGTGGGCGCTCCCGTCGAGGGGCCGTCCACGGTGAGGGTGCGCGAGACCGCGATGGGGTTGATCGGCGAGCACTTGGTCTCGACCTTCTGCCCGACCGCCGTGGTGAAGGTCGAGTAGATGTCCGGGGTCAGGTTGACCTGGCCGGCCTGGGTCAGCGTGAAGTTGCCGACCGGGTTGCTCAGGATCAGGTCCTGGCCGGGCAGCGCCTCGGGGTTGATCTGCGGGCCCTGGATGGCGAAGTTGCCGGTCTGCGCGCCCGTCAACTTCACCGTGCCGACCGCGTAGGTCGAGTCCTTCGGGACCTTCCCGACGACCGGGATCGACGTCGGCGCCTTCGGGTAGAGCTTCCACTGCCATTCGACCGAGACCACGTCGCCCACCTGGTAGGTGCTCTTGGCGGGGGTGACGACCAAGTCGATCTTGACGTTGCCGTCCGGCGGCGTCGAGTACGGGTTGGTGCAGTGCGTGCCGTAGTCGACGGTGGCGGCCTGCGCCGCGGGGGCGAGGACGAGGGCGCCGGTGCTCGCGATGGCGCCGACGACCGAGGCCGCGATCAGCCTGCGCGGAGCGATTCTTCGCATTCGGGACACGTTTCTCCTAGCCGGGTGGGAGGTGGCTGGTGGCTCGTGGTGCGCGGCGACGGTTGTCCGGGACGTTGGCCGGGAGCTGGGTGAAATGGCCTGGATGGGTGAACTCCGAACGTCGCCGGTCTGCCCGAACATCTAGCGAATAAAGGCACAGGAAGCAATGCGTAAAACATGCTGATCTTGGTGTCACGTGTCACCATGATCAACTTTGATAAACCTGCCCTGACCTCCTGTTTCCGAGCTTGACCGAGTCAATAGGAAGGGCGGTCGATTCACGATCGCAGCCCGGTGACTTCATCTACAAAACCGTATTGACTTCTTCCGCTTCCACAGTTTCACTCTTGGCTGTGCCGGAGGGTCCCGACGTGGGGAAGAAGCGGGCCCGCCCCGGATCCCGATAGTCGTTCGTGTCGGTCGGCGATGTGCAGCGTCGATCGGCTTGTTCGGGATGCCCACCGGTTGCTCCACCGTTTTCGCCTGCGGCGTGCAGGCCGGGAAGAACGTGCGCCACCACCAGGTACTCGGAAGCGATGAAAAGGAGCTCCACCATGTCTCGCACCAAGCTCGCCAGTGCCGGAATCGCCTGCTCGGCCGCCGCGTTCGCCGCGGTCATGGCCCTGTCCGGGACCGCGAACGCGGTTCCCGATTCGCGCAGCGTGACCCTCACCTGCCAGGACAGCACGGGCACCACCTGGACCACCGGGGGCACCGGCACCCTGACCTCCAGCGACCCGGGTGGTACCGCGGCGCAGAAGATGAAGCTGGTCTCGCCGCTGACCGCGCCGATCAACATCCCGGCCAACTCGCTGACCACCACGATCCGCACCATCCAGACCGGTGCGGGCGCGGGCACGGTGCGCGACTTCACCGGCACGGTCAACCTGCCGATGAACACCGGCAACCAGATCAACCTGGGCCCGGTCGCGGGCACTTCGCGACTGGCCGCGGGCACCACCGTGCGTCTGAAGGACACCTCGGCCGCCGGCCCGAGCGCCACGAACTGGTCGGTGAAGATCACCACGAGCATCTCCGGCTCGCCGGTCGACATCTGGTGTTCCGGCAAGCAGGACGCGGCCTCGGCCGACTACTCGTTCTGATCGGTTCCGGATCGGATCCCGCCCTATGGGATCCGATCCGGATCGTGGTGACGTTACGCGCCTGCCCGGGCGGCCTCGTGCCGCCCGGGCAGGCGTACGCATGTCCGGACAACGGTGATGTGAACCGTGCGGGCAGGACGAAACGGGCCCGGATAAAAGGGCGAAATGGTGTCCGATGCCGGTGTCACGTGTCACCAAGATCGAATTCGATAAACTCGACTTCGTCTGCTGCTTTCGATTCTTTCCCGGATTCCGGGAAAACTAAACTCGATTGACTTTTGCCGACCGTACGGTTTTACTCGGGCCTGTCGAAATGGGCCCGAAGCTTGGGGTTGAGCGGTCCTGTCATCGATTATCGGTCCGCTCGGCGCAGGTGAGCGCATTCCCTTGGTGTACGGACCCGCGACCACGTGTGGGTCGGATCCTCGAAATCGATCGAGAAGGAGTTCTCTCATGACTCGTACCAGGTTCGCGTCCGCCGGCATCGTGTGTGTGGCGGGTGCGCTCGCGGCCTCCGCGGCATTGTCGGGTACGGCCCACGCGGCGGCCCCGGAGTTTCGGGGTGTCGTCCTCACCTGCCAGGACAGCATCGGGAACACGTGGGCGACGAACGGTGCCGGTGAACTCGGCTCCAGCGATCCGGGGGGTACGGCGGCGCAGAAGATGAAGCTGACCACGCCGATGACCGCGCCCATCCAGATTCCGCCGAACGCGCTGACCACGACGATGCGCACGGTGCAGACCAGCGGCGCGGGCGCGGGTACCGCGTGGGACTTCTCCGGGACGCTCAACCCGCCGATGAACATCGGCAATCCCATTCGGCTGGGCCCGGTTCCGGCCGCATCGCGCTTGGCCGCCGGTACGAAGGTGCGGCTCGTGGACACCTCCGGCGCGGCGCCGAGCGCGACGAACTGGTCCGTGAAGATCGAATCGCACCTGGGTGGAGTCACGGTCTTCACCTACTGCGCCGGTGGGCAGGCGACCGGGACGGACGACTTCACCTTCTGATCGGCCCGATCGGCGATAAACCACCGGAACCGTGGATTTCGCTTTCGGTCGGAGATTCGTATCCGAACGTTCCCCCGCGACCTCTCCGGGTCCGGGGGAACGTTTGTCTTTACCGGGAATTCCTGCCGATACTCACGTTAAGTAATCACGCCGTCATAGTGACGCGTGTCACCATGATCAAAGATATCTATTTGATGATCATGAGGATTGGAGAAGTGTTCTCGGTCGAAATGGTTGGAAGCTTCTCGAAGATCACTTAGCTGGTATACGTGGACATTAGGCATTGACTTCTTTTCTTGCTGCCGCTTCACTCTCTCTATGCCGGAAGGCCCGAGGTCGGAGCAATGCGGGCCCTTCGCGGT
The DNA here is from genome assembly GCF_042754105.1 of Embleya sp. NPDC059237. Lineage (NCBI taxonomy): Bacteria > Bacillati > Actinomycetota > Actinomycetes > Kitasatosporales > Streptomycetaceae > Embleya > Embleya sp. NPDC059237. The sequence continues at coordinate 699,481 of NZ_JBHZAE010000003.1, forward strand.
AAGGCTCGCTTCGGTGCTCCTGTCGATGTCGAGATACCGGCCGGCAGTAGCAGCGTCTTGCCTGCTTCGGGTTACTCGGGCGAGCACGTCTTCATTCGGAAAGCCGTGAAAGGAGCACCACCCCTCATGTCTCGTTCCAAAGTCGCATCGGTCGGCATCGCCTGTACGGCGGGTGCCTTCGCGGCCGTGCTGGCCATGTCGGGCACCGCCAACGCGCTTCCGCCGGAGTCGCGCGGTGTGCATCTGACGTGTGTCGACATCAACTCCAACATCACGTACTCCACCAACGGCGCAGGCACCCTTTCCTCCAGCGACCCGGGCGCGCCGAACGCGCAGAAGATGAAGCTCACCTCGTCGATCACGGCGCCGCTCAACATTCCGGCGAACTCGCTGACCACCACGATCCTGATGCAGCAGGTGAACGGGCCCGGCTCCTACAGTTTCTCCGGGACGGCCAACCTGCCGATGAACGCGGGCAACCCGATCACCCTCGGGCCGGTTCCCGCCGTGGGCGGTCGTCTCAGCACTCCCCTCCAATTGATCCTGAAGGACACCTCCGCCGCCGCGCCCAGCGCGACGAACTACTCGGTGCGTATCCAGGCCACCTTCGCGGGTACCGCGGCCGACATCCGTTGCGCCGGCAGCCAGGACATCGTTCCGCCCGCCACCACTCCGAACCCCTTCACCTTCTGATCGGTCCGGCTCTCGACCAGGGAGCCGGAACGCTCGGATCCGGGTGGCCAAGCGCCCGTCGTGGCGACCTTCGGGTCGCCGCGACGGGCGTTTTCCACGCGTCGGGTCCGCAGACGGCCCAGCGATCGGCCGATCCCCAGCCTCGGCCGGCACGGCGAAAGGATTTCTCATGCAAGCCGGCAAGCTCATCACCGGGACCCTGACCTGCGCTGCCGCGGCTTTGGTCGCGGTGACCGCGCTGTCCACCTCGGCCTACGCGCTCCCGCCCGAGTCGCGCGCGGTCTCGTTCCGCTGCTTCGACCCCAGCGGCACTCTCTACGGCTCGATCACCTCGCCCTTCACCGGGACGCTGACCACCAGTGACCCGGGTGGCACCGCGGCACAAAAGATGAAGCTGGCCACGACCTGGCTCCCGCCGCTCAGCGTCGCCCCCAACACGTTGCCGTTCGTGTTCCGCACCGTCCAGACCAGCGCGGGCGGGTCGGGAGTCGGCACCGTATGGGACTTTGCGGGCTCGAACCACCCGGCCCTCGGACTGGGGCCGACCACCTTCGGCCCGGCTCCGACGTCCGCGCGGATCGCCGCGGGTACGACGATTCGGTTCAAGGAGACCTCCGGGGCCCTGCCGAGCACCACGAACTGGTCGCTGCGGTTCAAGAACCCGATTCCCGGAACGACCAACGACATCTACTGCGCCGGTGGCCAGAGTTCCGGGTCCGCCGACTTCTCCTTCTGATCGGCGACCGTCCGGGGCACGCGTCGGCCCCGGTACCCGAATCGGGTACCGGGGCCGACGCGCGTGTGGTGCGTGCTACTTCACCGTGATGCCCGCCATGCCGAGCTTGTCGAACTTGAAGCTCGTGTCGATCTCGACCGCCGTGATGCCGGTGGTCTTCTTGCTCGTGACCAGGATCCACGAGCTGAACCTGCCGTTGCGGTCGGTCCAGGCCAGGCCGAAGTTGAAGGTCGGGTTCGCGCCCTCCACGCCGGCCAGCGCGATCAGCGTGTTCGGGGTGAAGTTCTCGCCGGACACCTTCACGAACGTCCACGGGCGGACGGTGCTCTTGCTGAGCGTCACCTTGCGCTGCGGGACCGGGACCTCGACCTTTTTCACGGTCAGCGGCGTGGAGGCGGTGCGACTGCCGTCGGTGACCTGGACGCTGTACGAGCCGTCCGCGGTGCCGGGGGCGACCGTCACGCCACCGGAGAGCACGCCGTCGGCGCCGATCCGCAGGCTGTTGGCGGAGATGCCCGCCGGGTTGCACGCGGTGCCGTCCGCGGCGCACAGGGACGGCGTGGCGGTGCCGCCCTTGGTCCAGTTGGTACCGGCGAGCGTGGTCTCCTTGCCGGCCTCCACGGTGCCCGGGGACGCGCTCAGGGTGGCCGTCTCGGGCGTGCTCTGCACGGTGATGCTCTGCACCACGCCGGAGCCGCCGGTGACCGCGCACGGCGTGGTGAAGTTGCCGTACGGCGTCACCGTGGCGGTGGTGGTCCTGGTCGGCGTCAGGTCGACGGTGCCGGTCGCGGTGGCCGGGATCTGGAGCCTGACCGAGAACGGCGGGCTCTGGATCGGCGTGTTCGCCGGGATGTCGATCGTGGTCTCGGCGCCGGCGAGGGTGACCGAGCCGGTGGCGCCGCCGGACAGGGCGAAGTCGATCGACGGCGTCATTTTGATGCCATTGAGCGCGGCGGGGCTGGTCGCCGGGCTCGGGCCGAGGGTGATCTTCAGGTCGACCGTCTCGCCGGGCTTGGCGGTGGTCGGACCGTCCACGGTCACCGACATCGGTCCGGTCTTGTCGCCCTGGCCGAGCGGCAGCGAGCACGTGACGGTCGGCGTCGCGGTGCCGGCGAAGGCGGCGGGGGCGGCGGCGAGGAATCCGGTGATCGCCAGTGTGCCGACGCCGAGTCCGGCGGTCAGGCGCTTGGTGCGCTGCTTCATGAGGTGCGGCTCCCTGTCCTGCGTTCCTTGCCGGCGGCGGGCGTTGGCGTCGCGTCGGCGGCATGGGGGCGGATACGCGCGTGGCTAAGTGGAACGTGTTCCAGAAGTGGGGCGGGTCACATTGATGCGCCTTCGCCTGCCGAAGTCAAGAGGCGCGAAAGCCCCCGTCGGCCCTGCGGGAGGTCTTCGGCAGGGCCCTGACCTGCACTGACACGTGTCGTCCGGAAGCGGTGGAACAAGTTCCACTTTCCCCGGTCGCGAGGTGCCTCGGGTCCGGATACGCGAACGGGGCGCCCCCGCACCGAAGGTGCGAGAGCGCCCCGCGTGGGGCCGACGTGCCGTCAGGAGACGGTCAGCGTCAGGGTTCCCGTGTACGTCCCGGCCGCCTGGTACGCCGGGACCGCGAGCGACAGGCCGGCGTTCGCGCTGAACACGCCACCGGTCTTGTGCGCCGGATCCGTGGACGCCGCCGAGCTGCACAGCAGCCCGCCGTTGACCGTACCCGCCGAGCCGGTCACGACCTGGCTCGCCGAGTTCGGCTCGGCCACGCACCGGGGTGTCCAGGACAACGCCGACGCGGGCAGCGAGTAGCCGCCGTCCGCCTTGAAGTCCGAGACGGAGCCGGTGAGTTGCCAACCGAGCGTGCCCTTGCGGGCGTCGGTGACGGTGACCGCGTTGAGCGAGCCCGTCATGGTCTGGTCCCGGTTCGCGAACGGCACGTCCGCGAGCAGGACGCCGGTTCCGGCCTGGGTCATCGACAACGTGCCCGGTTCCTCGCCGGGACCGCCGCCCTCGACGGTGAACGGGGCGAGCGCCATCTTGTTGCGGTCGTTCTTTTCCGCCGCCCGGATCTGGGTCGTCCCGGGTTTGCTCACCGTCAGATCGACGGCGAACGTCCCGTCGGGACCGGCGGTGACCTCGGTGGTGTCACCGGTGAGACCCAGATTCGCGTCCAGGGTCTCCAGCACGACGGCCGCGCCGGGGGTGAAGTTCCGCCCCGTCACGTGCGCCTTCGTGCCCGAGGGGCCACGATCGGGTGTGGCGGTGATCGCCCGGGGCAGGACGACGGTCGAGGTCACCGTGATCGGTGCGGACACCGAGACGATCCCGACGGTGACCTTCACCAGGTATGTGCCCGGCGGCACGTTCGTACCCAACGTGACCTGCGCGGTGAGCGCACCGCCCGGGGCCACCGAACCGGTGCCCGCGGTGAACGCGGATCCGGTGCAGCCCGAGCCGTCCTCCTGGCACAGCTGTACGTGCGGATTGCCCTGGCCGGTCGGCCAGTTGTCCCCCGTCAGCAGCACCGGGTCGCCGGGCTTGACCAGGCTCCGATCCGGACCCAGGGTCGTCTGGGCCGGCGCGCCCACCATGATCGACTGGGAGACCGCCGGCGTGCCGACGGGTGTGCCGCCCGACGCGATGGTGATCACCTTGAGGCCGTATCCGGCGGGCGCCAGGTCGATCCGACCCGCCTTGGTGATCTTGAAGGTGCCCTTCATGTCGTTGACCTTGAGCACCTCCCCGCCCGGAGTGGCCGGGTTGCCCTTGTCGCCGGCGACCTGTACCTCGCCGGTTTGCGCGCCGGAGATCCGTACGGTGCCGCTGGGCGTCACCGTGTCCTTCAGGGCCACGACCCAGCTGGAGGGGTTGCGCGGTTGACCGATCCACTTCCAGCCGACCGTGACCTCGTCGCCGATGTCGTACCACGTCTTGGCCGGGCTCACCGAGAGCGCGACCTCGGGACTCCAGTCGAATGCCGGGCCGTTGCCCCACGCCGGGGTGTAGCGCACGGTGTACTTGACCGGCTCGGAGTGCCGCAGCGCCTCCTTGGCCACCGAGACCGCCACCAGGATCGAGGTGCTACCCGAGGTGATCCGGACCTGACGGACGGCGTCCGACAGATTGGCGGCGACCCGGACCTGGCCCGACAACTTTCCGGAGGCGTCGACGGTGAGGGTGGAGCCCGACGCCCCTTCCGCTGTGCAGGCGTTGCCGTCCACGTCGCACATCTCGACGCCGACCGGACCGACCGGCCAGTTCTCTCCGGTCACCTCGATCCCCGCGCCCGGCCGGACCACGTTCCAGCCCAACGACACGGTCGGCGCCTTGACCGCGCCGTCCACCGCGAGCGTCGCGCCCACGCCCGGCGTGCCGTTGGGCGTGCACGGCGTGTCCCAGCTGCCGAACATGTTCGCGGTACTGGTGTAGCCGCCGGGGGAGAGCTTCAGCTCGCCCGGCTTGGTGATCTTGAGCGTGCCCGTCATGTTCGACAGCCACAACTTCTCGCCGCCGGGAGTCTGCGCGTTCTTCTGCGGACCCTCCATGGCGATCTCGCCGCCCTGCGCGCCGGAGACGAGGACCTTGCCGCGCGGCTTGACCGCGTCGGCGTTCACGGTCACCGACGACGGGTTCTTCGCCGCGTCCTTCCACGTCCAGGTGACGGTGACCTCGTCGCCGACGTTGTACTTCGCCTTGACCGGGACGACCGTGAGGTCGACCTGGGCGTCGAAGTCGAACGGACCGCCGCCGACGCTCGGCGGTACACAGTGCACGTTGTACGTCACCGGAGCCGCGTTCGCGGACTGCGCCCCCGCGCCCACGCCCAGGGCGCCGGCCACGAGGGCGGTACCCAGTACGCCGGCGACGCGCTTGTTGCGGGATCCGGACCCAGTGCTTTCCCTGGTTCTTGGTCTGAGCATGTGGTGCTGTCCCTCCTCGGGATGCCTGCCTGGCCCGCCGGGGGAGCGAGCAGTCGAACACCACACCGGGACCGGTCCGTCGCCGTCGGTGACCCGCGCGGCGCGGGACGGTCGATTCGGTGCCGTGCGCCGATTTTCGACGTCGGCGGGGTGACACCCGACCCCGCCGCTGTCACCCGGTCTTTCCCTGCGATGAAACCTGTTCCAGAAAACGGCGCCTCCCATTGAGCCCGTGGGCGTTTGCGAAGTCAACAGCGGAACGCGTTCCGGCGGCAACGATTTGTATGCGCCGTCGGCCGGTGTCGCACACGCGGGCTCGATGGGTGAAAAGCGTTGGCGCGTACGGGAAATGGGCGACGGGACGCCCACCGCGCAGTGAGGGATTGCGGTGGGCGCCCCGTGCCGATCGGCCGTACCGGCCAACCGTGACCGTGATCAGGAAATCGACAGGGTCAGCGTCGCGCTGTAGTCGCCGGCGCCCTGGTAGGCCGGAACCTTCAGGTCGATGTCGGCGTCGGCGGAGAAGGTGCCGCCGGTGTTGGTCGCGCCCTGCGGGACCGAGGCCAGCGTCGCGCCCGAGCCGATGGTGCCCGCGCTGCCCGCGACCGGGGTGCCCTTGGACTTCTCGTCGGCCTTGGCGGCCTTGGGCTTCCAGGAGAAGTGGTCGGCGGGGATGCTCTCGCCGGCCGCGTTCTCGAAGTCGGTGACCGAACCGGTCAGCGTCCAACCGGCGTTGCCGCCGCGCAGGTCGGACACGGTGACCGTGTTGAGCTTGCCGGTCATGGTCTGGTCCTGGGCGCTCACCGAGACGTCGGACATCCGGATGCCGCCCGCCTGCTGGGAGATCGCCAGGGAGCCGGCGGTGATCGTGCCGTCCAGCTTCTGGGTCAGGTCGCCCGGCTGAGTCGGGTCGACCTTCTTGCGCACCAGCAGCTGCGCCTGGCCGCTGTTGCCCTCGGAGTCGGCCACCGCGAGGGTGTGCGCGCCGTTGGCGACGTTGTCGGCGAGCTTGACCGTGCCGGTCAGATTGCCGGACGCGTCCACCGTGAGGGTGGAGGACGCGATCCCGGCGGCTGCGCCGTCCAGCGTTGCGGTCACCGCGCCGGGGGCGAACTTGCTTCCGCTCAGGGCCACTTCGCTACCCGGCTCGACCGCGGTCGAGGGCGCGTTCAGTACCGGCTTGTCGGCCGCGCCGACCTTGAGCGTGGCCGAGGGGGCGACCGTGTTCACCGGGTTGCACTTGGTCTCGGCGTCCAGGCCGAACGCCTTGGTGAAGGTCGAGTACAGGCCCGGGGTCAGCGTCACGTCGCCGGCCTGGGTCAGCTTGACCTTGCCGGTCATGTTGGTGAGCACCAGTTCCTGGCCCGGCAGGGTCTCCGGGTTGATCCGCTGACCCTCGACCGCGACCGCTCCGGTCGCCGCGCCGCCCAGGGTGACGCTGCCCTTGGGCAGGGTGGAGTCCTTGTCCACCTTGCCGACCACGGGGATCTCCGGCGGCGCCTTCGGGTACGACTTCCAGGTCCAGGTGACGGTGACCTCCTCGCCGACGTCGTAGCGCGCCTTGGCGGGCGCCACCGACAGGTCGATCTTCAGGTCGCCGTCCGGGATCACCAGGTTCGGCACGATCTGGTTGACGCAGTGCGAGGTGTAGGCCACGTCGGCGGCGTTCGCGCCGGGTGCGAGGGCCACCATGCCGACGGTGCCGGCGATCGTCACCACGCCGAGCGAGGCGGCGAGTTGCCTGTTTGCCTTGAACATAGGGTGCGTTCCTTTTCTCGGATACCGCTCTGCCGGCGCCGGGGTGGGCGGGGCAGCCGAAACACCACGTCGCAGGACCGGGCGCGGGGGGCGCGGGGCGCACACGCCCGCGCGGGCCTCGACGGCGCATGCGCGTCCGGACGGGTGCCGTCGCGAAGTGCGGCCCCGCCGGTCGGTGGAACGTGTTGCAGAAATGATGCTTGATCATTCCGCTCCACGGGCATCGCAAAGTCAAGGGATACGCGCGGAAAACCGGAAGGACGCCCTCCTCCTTCGAGCGAGGAGGGCGTCCCGGTGTCCGACGGTGACTCAGCTCAGACTGAGCGTCAGATTTCCCGTGTACGCCTCGGAGCGGGTGCCGCCGGGAAGGGACAGGCTCAGCAGCGCGTTGGCCTCGAACGCACCGCCCGTGACGGCGCCGGTGCTCGGGTTCTGCCGACACAGCACCTCGGCGTCGCCGCCGACCGTGCCGGGCACGCCGGTGCCGACGGCCGCGGGTGGGCCCTCGACGGTGGTGCAGGCCGGGATCCAGGTGAGTCGTCGGGCCGGTACGACCTCACCGCCCTCGCCGACGAAGTCGCTGCTCTGCGCGGTCAGCGTCCAGCCGAGGGTGCTGCCGCGCCGGTCCTGGATGGTGACCGGGTTGAGCCGACCCTCCAACTCCTGTGTCGTGTCGCCGGGTCGGAACTCCGGCATGGTCACACCCGCCGAGTTCTGCCGCATGAACAGCGGCCCGGCCACGGCGTCGGCGGGCGTCTGCGGCACCTGTCCGGCGGGCGGGAGCGGGGGGACTCCGGGCGGGGGCGTGGTGCCCGCACCGGGGATGCCGGCGCCCGGCGTGGCGCCGGTGCCGCCGAGGGTCGGGTCGCCGATCGGCCCGGCGGTGGGGCCGGTGGGCGCGCCGGTCGTGGGCGGGGCGGACGGGGTGCCGCCGGAGCCGGCCGATCCGCCGGCGGACGGGTTGCCGGATCCACCGGCGCCGCCCGGGCCGCCGGTGCCGGGGCCCGAGGTCGGGGGCGTGCCGACCTGGACGCTCGTCGAGACGGGCAGTCGGTCGGAATGTACGGGGGTGCAGGGCGAGTCCTGGATCAGGAATTGCTGGAGTACGTACGCCCCGGGAGCCAGGTCGATCCGGCCCTCGGTGGCGAGGGTGAACTTCCCGGTCAGGTCCGCGACCGGCAGGGGTTGCGCGGCGCCGGCGCCCGGGTGTCGGGCGGGGCCGGTGAGTTCGATGTCGCCGACCTGGGCGTTGGAGAGCCTGATGGTGGCCTTGGGCGTCTCGACGTCGGGGAGGATCCCGGTCCACGTCCACGGGTTGCGTGGTGGTGTGACCCAGTGCCAGGTGACGGTGACCTCCTCGCCCACCTTGTAGGTGTCCTGCTTCGGCGGCGACACGGAAAGCTCGACCTTCGGCTTCCAGGTGAAGACGGGTCCGCCGGCGAGTGGCGGTCGACAGCTCACCTCGTGCTCCACGGGTGCCGCCTGTGCCGCGGGTGCGACCGCCGTGAGACCCGCCGCGCCGGCGACGAGGACGACCGCCGCCGGTATCGCGAACAGCCTCCTGCGGGGTGGAACCATGTGCGGGACGCTCCCTTCCGGGCCGACCCCGGGCTCGATCGATCGTGGTCGTCGATGCTCGGGCCGGCTTGAAACGTGTTCCATATATGGGCCAAACGCCCATTGATTCGGCATGCCTGACGTGGTGTCAAGGGATCCGGGCGGGCTGTGGCGCGTTCGGAACGTGCCGGCCCGCGGACCGGTGCGGCGGTGGACCGAGGCTCCGGGCGCGGGATCGGGGCCGGCCCGGCGCATGACGGGAAGTCGGTGGGTTCGTAAGGGTTTGGCGAGGCGTGTGTACTCGACACGTGTCGAAAATGTGAGGTCCTGTCAACCGTCTTGTCGACACAGTGATTTCGCAGGTCGCGCGATATGGAACCGTGTCCGACGGATGCAGATTTTCTGCTTTTCGCTGTTGTCCGCTCATGCCACTTGTCGTACCGTCACCCGAAGATCTGACGTGACATCAAGTACTGGAACAGTCTCGATGTCTCCCGGATGCGCCGAGAAAGCCCCGCTCAGGGAACGCAAGGCGTGTCCCCACCGGTGCTTGCGCGGTCCGGTTTTCCCGCCCGGTCCGCGCCTCGAAAGGGGGAAGTCGGGTGTGGCGACCGCGTGTACCCGATGAGTCGGGGCGCGTGCCGGGTCGGTGCAGGCCGACTCGCCAAAACGGCCCTGCCGATCGCGCGTCGCTCCGGCCGTTTCGATCAGGACTTCTCGACGAGCAAGAGATCCCCCCGAAGGGAGAACCACCGTATGGGCAGGCCCATTAAGCGCACAGCGGGTGGCTTGGCGGCGCTCGCCGTCATGGCGGGCGCCATGATGTCGTTCGCGCCGCAGGCCGGTGCCGGGACATCGAACACGAAGCTCAAGTGCGACTTTCAGAGTGACCCCACGGTCAAGACCACCATGGGATCCAAGCCCGACACCGGCGACCAGGCCTTCACCGTCACCGGTCCGGCCTCGGCCGCGGCGGGTGAGCAGATCAGGCTGAACATCGACCCGGGGGTGAGCCCGGCCGCTTCGCCGCTCGCCACCACGGTCAAGGTCACCCCGACGGTCACCTTCACCGCGAAGTACACGGGCGGATCGGCCACGTTGACCGCGGTGGGCGCGACCCTGGACCTGCCGTTGGTGGCCGACGCCGGGATCGATGTGCCTTCGTTCGCAGCCAACGTCAAGCTGCCCGCGGGGGCCTCGGGGAAGGTGGATCTGCTTCCCAAGGGCTTCGCCCTGAAGATTCAGGTCCCCGAGCCGACGCCGCTGACGTTGAACGTCCCGTGTACGGTCACCGACGCCGACCCGAAGCCGGCCTACTCGGTGACGCTTCCCGCCGCGAGCACGACCGGGGGAAGCAGTACGAATTCGGGTTCGAGCAGTTCGGGCTCCTCTTCCTCGTCCTCCTCGTCCTCCTCGTCCACGAGCAGTACGGGAACAACCACCTCGGGGACCACGGCCGGCAACGACTCGCTGGCCAAGACCGGCCCGCTGGATGACGCGCTGTCGATGGGCCTGCTCGGCGGGACCGTCGGACTGCTCGGCATCGGCGGGGTGTTGCTCGCCACCCGGCGGGTGCGGTCCTCGCGCAACGCCTGACCCCCGGGCCTCGGGCACGGTCGGCCTTCCGGATCGGGAGGCCGACCGCGGCGCTTGCCGACGCTATTGACTCCGTGACCGGATCGCGGGTGAATGGCACGCCAGAATCTGAAACAGGTTTCAATTCACTGCACAGGGTCCGTACCCCGCAAGGGAATCGGCGGACCGCGAGACAGCCGCCTCGGGCGGGTGCGACGAATCCCGAGCGAGTCGACCGCCCAGGTACGGCACCGGAGCGCCGAGCCCAAGGTGGTGCGACGCTCCCCGGCACCCGCTCCGGTGTGGTGTTCGACCACCCCGCCCTCCCCGGCGTCCGGTGGGAACCCTCTGAAGGGAGCAGCACCGCATGTTCAAACCCAGCAGGAAGACCGTCGCGACACTCGGCGTCGCGATGGTCGCGGGTACCGCGGGACTGGTGGCGGGTGCGCCGATGGCGTCCGCCGCCTCGGTGAATCCGGAACTGACCTGCACCGAGCCGATCCTGCACTGGAACAAGGTCGGCAAGCAGACGTTCGATGTCGCGCTCACGCCGAACACCGGCAACGCGCCGGCCACGGTGCAGGCCAAAATCGACGCAGGCGAGAACCCGCTGCGTCCGGACGACCCCTTCCCCGGCATCGGCTTCGTCGGCAAGTACACCTTCTCACTCAGCACCGGTGGCGAAGTCACCCTGACCGCACCCAAGTTCATCTCGGACATCGGTCCCACGCAGGGCATCGACCCGCCCGAGTTCACCGCCGACCTCGCGCTTCCGCAGGCGGCTCCGGGAACCACGATCGAGCTGACACTCAAGACGTTCGCGCTCGACGTCTACCTGGAGGGCATGCCGGACCCGGTCACCACGGCGACCTGCCAGGTGACCGGTGACAACGGGGTGGTCGCGTCCTACAAGGTCTCCGACGCCCCGCCGCTCGACCCGACCCTGACCACCACCCCGGGACAGGTCAAGCCCGGCGGCTCCCTCACCGTCGCCGGCGCGAACTGGCCCGCGGGTACGCCCACGGTCGCCCTGTGCGACGCGAGCGGCAACGCCTGTGACCCGGCCAAGGTCACCGGCGCGCTCACCGTCACGGACGGCGCGCTGGCCGGTACCGCGACCATCGGCGCGACGGTCGCGGACGGCTCGTACCAGCTCAAGGTCACCGTGGGCGACAAGTCCAAGACCTCGAACGTCACGGTCAAGGCGGACGTCCCGAGCAACCCGCGCAAGCTCACCCTGAACCCGACCCACGGGCCGGTCGGCACCAAGGTCACCGTCAACGGTGAGGGCTACACGCCCAACGCCGCCGTGTACGTGGTCCCGACCAACGCCGCCCACCAGCCGGACGTGCCCGGCATGGTGACGGCGACGGCGGGCGCGGACGGGAAGTTCACCGCCGAGGTCACGGTCACCAAGGCCGACACCACGCTGATCGCGGGGTCGGAGGACGCCGCCGGCACGCTGTCCGCCGGCGCGCCGTTCACGGTCGACGGGGGCAACCCCCCGGCCGGCACGCTGAAGCAGGACCTCACCGGCTCGATCGCCGGCGGCGGCCTGACGATCTCCCAGGAGAACGGCGGGATCAAACTTTCCGACGTGACCCTCAACGGCACCCAGCAGAACATGACCGGCGCGCTGAACACGGTGACGGTCAAGGACTACCGCGGCGGCGCCACGGGTTGGACGCTGACCGGCGCGGTCACCGACTTCACCAACGGCTCCGGCGGCACCATCGCGGCGGACAAGTTCTCCTGGACACCGAAGATCACCCCGGGCGAGGGCTCGCCCAGCCAGGCCGTGGCCGGCAGCGCGGGTCCGATCGGCACGACCGGCGCCACCCTGGCCTCCGCGCCCAACGCGGCGGTCACCGGCGGCACCTTCGCGGCCGACGCGGGTCTGAGCCTGGCGGTTCCGGCCTACCAGGCGCCCGGGAACTACAGCGCGACGCTCACCCTCTCCATCTCCTGACCGACATCTCCCGCCGGACACCATCGGCGGGAGACCCAGAACGGCCCGGAAACCGGGGGCCCGCGGGGCACGGACACCATCCGTGACCCACGGGTCGCCGGCGGCGGGCCGCTGCGGATCGACGCAGAGCGGAGGGTGGGGCGGGCAGCCGGCCCGTCCCGCCCACACCGCACTCGGACGATCCGCGCACGCGACACCCAGGCACACAGCGCGGGCCCTTCGGATCCGCTCCCGAAGCCGGCCCTTTCGATCCGCGGCACACAGACCAGCTGGAGACACCGATGACGGGCACCCCGGCCCCACCGATTCGCCGACAAGGCGGACGCACCCGATCCCTGGCCACCCTGTTCGCGGTGCTGGCCACGCTGTTCGCGTCCCTGACACTGGTCGCCTCGGCGCCCGCGTCGGCGGCGGGCAACGGCGAATGGTCGGTCGACCCGTACGTGCCGGACGGCACCAGCCAAAACGCCCGTCGCTACTTCTTCCTCGAAGGCGCCGCCGGCACCACCGTCCCCGACGTGGTGACCCTGCACAACACGAGCCAGGCGCCGCTGACGCTGAAGCTGTTCGGCGCGGACGCGTACAACACCGCGCGCGACGGCGGCTTCGCGCTGCGCACGGTCACCGACAAGCAGAAGGACGTCGGCACCTGGATCCAGGTGGCGCCGGAGAACCAGACGCTGACCCTGCAACCGGGGGAGAAGCGCCAGGTCCCGTTCAACATCGTCATCCCGCCGAATGCCACGCCCGGTGACCACCCCGGCGCCGTGGTCGCGCTGAACACCGCGATCGAGGGCACCCAGCAGCAGGGGCAGATCAAGGTCAACATCCAGCGCCAGATCGGCGCCCGGGTGTACCTGCGCGTACAGGGCGACGCGCTGCCCGCGATGGACGTGCAAAAGGTCGAGGTCAAGCGCGACTCCGGCTTCCACGAGTTCTTCGGGTCGAGCAAGGCGACGATCACCTACCGGATCATCAACCGGGGCAATGTGATCCTGCGGCCCAAATTCGACCTGAAGGTCGAGGGGCTGTTCGGCCGCAAGCTGATGGGCAAGACCGAGGAGGGCATCGAGATCCTGCCCGGCTCGACGGTGGAGAAGGTCGTCGAGTGGAAGGACGCGCCGCGCCTGGACCACGTCACGGTCAAGGTCGACGCGGTGGCTCCGGACCAGAAGCTCGAAGACTCGGCGAGCACTTCGTACACCGCCGCGCCGTGGCCGAGCCTGCTCACGCTGGCCGCGATCCTGATCCTCGCCGGTCTCGGCTGGGGCCTGTGGCGCAACGGACGCAAGGGCAAGGGCGGGGACCCGGCCGAGCCGAACGGGCCGGCGGGGCCGAATGACGATACGACGGTGCTGCCGCCGGTTCCGGCCGCGCCCACGGCGTCCGCCGCACCGGGTGTGGTGGGGGCGTCGGCCGAGCCGGCGGAGCCGGTCGAACTCGCGAAGGCGGGGGCTTCGGATGCGGCGAAGGCCGCTGCGGGCGAGGAGGCGGCGAACGAGGCTGTCGCCGGCGCGACCGGGGCGGGTGCGGTCGAGGCCGCGCAGGCGGAGGGTGCGGCGGCTGCGCCGACTGGGGACAAGCGGGACGAGGACGGGTCGGGCGAGGGCAAGGCCGTTGCGGTCGAGTCGGCGTCGGCCGAAGCGGGTTCGGACCTGGCGGTGGACGTGAAGGCGGCCGAGGGCACGCCGGCCGATGCCGACGCGGTTGCGGCCGATTCCCCTGATGACGCGCCGGTCGCGGCCGAGGCGGCGGCTCCCGTCGCGAAGCAGTCCGCCCAGGACGCGGGCGACGCGGCCGAACCCGACGCCGAGGCCGGCACAACAGCGGCCCGGGAGACCGAGGTTGCGGTCGACGCGGAACCGGCCGGCTCCGAGGCGGCGCCCGAGACCGGGGCCGAGGCCGCGAAGCAGCCGACCGCGACCGCCGCCGAGTCCGTGCCCGTCGGCGACCGCGCGGACGCGTCCGTTGCCGAGGGCTCCGCCGACTCCGCGGGGGTCGGCCGTTGATCCTGGCCAACCGGGTCCGTCACGTGGTTCGAGTCGTCCGCCCCCGCGGGGCCGCGCTCGCGCTGATCGCCGTGTTGCTCCTGGGCTGCATAGCCCTGGGCGGCACGGCGCCCGCGCGTGCCGCCGACCCCCCGCCGCCGGGAGCGGGACCGAGCGCGTCGATCGACCCGGGCAAGGTCGCGGCCGGGGACAAGGTGTCGGTCGTCGGTGGCGACTGGACCCCCGGATCCCTGGTCCAGGCGAGCATCTGCGGCGAGAACGGCCTGCGCGGCACCGTCAACTGCGCCGCCGCCAGTGCCGCGAGCGGAACCGCCGACCCCGGCGGCAACATCTCGATCACGCTGACCGCCGCCGTCCCGCCGTCCCCGTGTCCGTGCGTGGTCCGGATCGCGGTGATCATGAACGGCCCGCCGAAGGACGCGAGCGTGCCGCTGGAGATCGACGGCGCGCCCTACGCCCCGCTGCCGGTGACGGTCAAGACGCCCGGTCGGCTGGTCTTCATCGACAGCGCCATGGTCGGCGAGGACTCGATCTTCACCTGGTTCGGCTCACCGGTGCAGCGCCGGTTCCGGATCGAGGTCGGCAACATGGGCCAGACCGCGATCATCAACCCGACCTTCCGGATCGGCTTCTACGAAGGCGTGTACGCCCCGACCTGGGAGAACTACGAGTCGCACGTCACCATCGCGCCCGGACAGCGCACCACCATCTCGCTCCCGGTGGAGCTGAACCCCCGCCAACACGGCACGTTCAGCTGGCGGGTGACCTACGACAACCAGATCGTGGACGAACAGGCCCTGGAGGTCGGCCGCCCGTGGGGCGTGTACATCTTCGGCGCACTCCTGGTGATCGTGGTCCCGGTGGCGGCTTGGCGGCTGTTCGTGCGTGTCGTCGAACTGATCGGCGAGCAGCGGGCCCGCCGCACCGGAGAGCGCGAGCGCGAAGTGGGCCTGCCCGAGTCCTCGTTGCGCGCGTCCAGGGCCGACAAGAACCGCAAGTCGGCCGAGGACGCGGCGGATGACGGCGCGGCGGATTCCCGTACGGCGAACCGGCGCCCGGCCGGGACCGATGTCGAGCCGGTCGACCTGAGCAAGCGCCCGATGCGCTCGATGGTCGAGACGGTGGCCATCGGCGGTCCGCTGTACGCGGATTCCGAGCCCGGCGGCGACGATCACCCCCGTGCCGGCGCGTCCGGGGGAGGGGATCGATGACCCCGCGACCCGGCAAGGGCGTCGGCGCCCTCGTCGCGATCACGGTCGTGGCGGGCACCGTGCTGGTGTTCCACTACGGCCCCGGCGGCGAATTCGGGGCGTCGCGTACCGATGTCAGCGACCAGGCCGGACCGGGCGGCGGCGGTACGTTCCGCCCCGTGCCGACCGCCGGCACGGACACGAACTCCGCCCCGCCGAGCACCGGTTCGACCGGGACGGCCCCGTCCGGCTCCGGCCCCGCCGGTGACGGCACGAGCGGCGGCGGGAGCGGCGCGACCGGCGGCACCGGTACCGGCGACCTCGACTGGGACACCAGGATCGAGCAACCGCGTACCCCCGACCGGGTGGACGGCAACGTCAACCCGGGTCCGCTGGCGGTCAGCACCCCGAACGCCGGACAGAGCCGGCTCGTCGTGGACCGCGGCACCGGCACCGCCAAGGGCGCGCTGAACCCGATGCTCGTCCAGGACTTCCGCGGTTCGCGCAACGGGTGGACCCTCACCGGCGCGATGTCCGACTTCCGCGCGGAGGACGGTTCCCGGATCGAGGCGCACAACCTCGTCTGGGAGCCGTACTGCACGCCACACCCGGGGCGCGGCCCGTATCCCAGCTCGGCGAAGCCCGGAGACCGGACCTCGTCGAGCCGTACCGCGACCCTCTGCTCCACCTCGTCCTCACCGGGTGTCACAGGGGGTGAATTCGATGTCGGCGCGGATCTGACCCTGCGTCTGCCCGACCGCAACACGTCGGCCGAGAGCTATTCGGCGACTTTGACGCTCACGCTCAGCTGACCGAAACGACGGGGTGGGTCCCGCCCCGACGAAGGGAGCACAACCTGATGAGCAAGGCCAAGACAAGACTCGCCACCGCCGCCGTCGGCGGCATGTTGGTGGCGGGAGGCACGGGCATGATCGTGTTGGCACCCGCGGCACAGGCCGCTCCGGTCAAGGTCAACATGACCTGCAAGATCCCCTTCCCGGACGGGGCGCCGGACGTCACCGACGATTTCAACATCACGCTGACGATGCCCACCACCAAGACCGCCCCGGGCGGCGAGGCCACCGTCAAGGTGAGCATGGGCGCCACTCCGGTCTTGGGTCCGGAGGACGTCGGCGAAGTAGCGTTCACCGCTTCCTTCGACGCGAAGGCGTCGGGAGGGTCGACCAAGGACCTCAAGATCGTCGGCCAGGAAGGCAAGACGGTCAACGTCGTCAAGGGACAGCCGATCACGCTTCCCGACTTCGACGCGAAGATCGCGGTGCCGGCCGACGCCACGGGCGACATCGACATCACGCCGACCAAGTTGGTCCTGACCGCCGTCGTCGACGTGCCGTGCACGGTCAACGGCACGCCCAAGCTCGGCACCATCCCGGTGGACCGCAACGCCTCACCGTCGCCGTCCACCTCGGCATCGCCCTCCACCTCCGCATCGCCCTCCACCTCCGCGTCGCCGTCCACTTCGGCGTCGCCGTCCACCTCGGCCTCGCCGAGCACGTCGGCCGAGCCGCCGGGGCCGCCGAACGGCAAGGAGGTCAACGTCGACTACGCGTGCAAGACGGTGGTCAAGGACTTCCCCTCGGTCGTGATTCCGGACACGACGGCGACCTACGGCGTCACCATCCTCGTCCCGAGCACCGCCTCGAAGGGCGCGAAGCTCGACATCTCGGCCAAGTTCAAGGACAACCTGGTCGGCAAGGCGCCGGCGAGTCTGCCGGGTCCGAACATCGATCTCGCGTTCACCCCGACCTTCACCATCGACGTGGCGGAGGGTTCGCACAAGGTGCCGCTGGATCTGGTCGGTCCGGAGAAGTCGATCAAGGTCAACAAGGGTGACCCCCTGACCCTGGACGGTCCGCTCACCGGCAAGTTCGACGTGTGGGGCGGTGGCGACTTCACCTTCACGCCCGGCACCCTGGTGATCACCTCCAAGGCCACCCTGGGCTCGCTCAAGGCCACGTCCATCACCACCTGCACGACCACCACCGCCCCCGTCTCCGCCACCCTCAAGGCCAAGGGCGACGCCGGCACCCCGCCGCCCACGCTGACCCAGTCCCCCTCGGGCAACGTCGACACCAACGGCGGCAGCAGCACCGGCGGCAGCACCGGCGACCTCGCGCACACCGGTGCCTCCGGCGGCGGCATGACCGCGTTCGCGATGGCGGCCGGCACCGCCGTGCTCGCGGCGATCGCGCTGATGTTGTTCGTGCCCTACCGTCGTCGGATCCGCAACCAGGTCTGACGTCCGCTCGGTTCCGGGCACCACGACCGAATCCGGCCCGAACCGAAACGACATGCGAAGGGTCCCCTTGCCGGTCCTCACCCGGCCGGGGGACCCTTCGGTCGTATCCCGCCCCCACTCCCACCTCGCCCCGACTCCCGTTCGTCGCCCACGAGAAGGAACGCGACCCCCGATGGCTCTCTCGGCTTCACGCCCGGTCGGCGCCGCCCTCGCCCTGGCCTGCGCGGTCGGCCCGGCGCTCGCGCTCGCCGCGCCCGCCGCAGCGGAACCGCTGACCGTGCCGGTGCACTGCGTCATCCCGCTGGACCAGCCCGCCGTGGACGGTCCGCAGCAGATCTCCCTCGACGGCCCGACCGATCCGATCCGCCCGGGCGAGAAGGCGCGGATCAAGGTCACCCTCGGCGGCAGCCCCGCCACCAGCCCGCTGCCGTTCCCCGGCACCCCGCTGACCCCGTCGATCCAGCTCGTCCTCTCCGGCGGCGCGAGCGGCGAACCAACCCTCCAGGGCCCGAAGATGCGCGTGGACATCCCCGGTACGCCCGCGCTGATCGTGGTGCCGCCGTACGAGGGCGAGATCACCGTGCCGCTCGACGCCAAGGGCGACATCCGGATCGCCCCCGGCAAGATGGTCACCACCACCGCGATCTTCGGCGACCAGATCACCACGTGCTTCCCGACCGCGCCCGCGCCGCCCGCGATGACGCTGCGGGTCGACCTCCAGGGCGCGGCCCCGGACGGCCCCTCCGGCGCCCCCGGCGACCCGACGGCCGGAGCACCCCCGGCATCGGCCCAGGCGCCGGCCCAGACCCCGCCGGGGGGTACACAGGACCCGACCGCGAGCGCGGCGCGCAGCCCCGACGCGATGGTCGAGAGCCGGGGCGGCGACGACGGCGAGATCTCCGGCGGAGCGATCGTCTGGATCGTCGCCGGCGGGCTGATCCTGCTGATGGCAGCGTCCACGATGGTGTTCTCCTGGCGTCGCCACAAAGACGATGAATGGTGAGGTGAACGCAACCCTCCGGGCACCCGTCCGCCGTCCTTCGGTCGGCGAAAAATGTCCGCCGATCCCGGGCTCCCGCGGTCCGCTCGTACGGAGCTCGTCAACGTGGCGCCCCCGCGTCAGTAACATCAAGGTCATGACCCGCGTACTGCTCGCCGAGGACGACGCATCCATCTCCGAACCACTCGCGCGTGCGTTGCGCCGAGAGGGCTACGAGGTCGAGGTGCGCGAGGACGGCCCAAGCGCTCTCGAATGCGCCGCGCAGAGTGGGGTGGACCTGCTCGTCCTCGACCTCGGTCTGCCCGGCATGGACGGCTTGGAGGTGTGCCGGCGGCTGCGCGCCGAGGGGCACGGCTTCCCGGTGCTCGTCCTGACCGCGCGCGCCGACGAAGTGGACACCGTGGTCGGCCTCGACGCCGGCGCCGACGACTACGTCACCAAGCCCTTTCGGCTCGCCGAACTGCTCGCGCGTGTGCGTGCGCTGCTGCGGCGCGGCGCGGCCGACGTCGGCCAGGGTGTGCACGGCGTGCGGATCGACGTCGACTCGCACCGTGCCTGGATCGGCGAGGAAGAGCTGCAGCTCACTGCCAAGGAGTTCGACCTGCTGCGCGTGCTCGTGCGCGACGCGGGCCGGGTGGTCACCCGCGACCAGCTGATGCGCGAGGTCTGGGACACCACCTGGTGGAGCTCCACCAAGACGCTCGACATGCACATCTCCTGGTTGCGCAAGAAGCTCGGCGACGACGCGGGCAACCCCCGCTACATCACCACCGTGCGCGGCGTGGGCTTCCGCTTCGAGAAGAGCTGAGCCGGAGCCGAGCCGACCTCGCGCGAGCCGACCTCGAAAAGCTGACGGGATCCACCTTGCGTCGCAGGCTCATCAACACCACGCTCGGCGTGGTCCTGGTCGTCGTGGCCGTACTCGGCGTGCCGCTGGCGTTCGTCGAGACGCACGCGATCGAGAACACCGCCGGCGACAGCCTCAAGGCCGAGGCCGCCCGCATCCTGGAGGTCGTCGAGCTGCGGATGGCCTCCGGCGAACACTCCGACGCCGCGCTGCTGCGCCGCCAGGTCGAGCCGCATCGCTACGCGATCGTGCGGTTGCCGG
The DNA here is from genome assembly GCF_042754105.1 of Embleya sp. NPDC059237. Classification (NCBI taxonomy): domain Bacteria; kingdom Bacillati; phylum Actinomycetota; class Actinomycetes; order Kitasatosporales; family Streptomycetaceae; genus Embleya; species Embleya sp. NPDC059237. Next base: position 719,241 of record NZ_JBHZAE010000003.1, read on the forward strand.
GCGACCCTCCGCTGGTGATCGGCGACAAGCCGAGCGGCCGGGTCTTCGAGAAGACCATGCCCGGCGAGATGGGCGACTCGGTCACCGTCGGCGAGCCGCGCGAGCGGGTGACCACCAAGATCCGCGAATCGCTGCTGCTGATCCTGGGCGTGGCGCTGCTCGCGGTCGCGGCCGCCGCCGCCCTCGCGGTCTGGCAGGCCCGCCGGCTGGCCCGCCCGCTGACCGATCTGGCCGAGACCGCCGAGCGCCTGGGTTCGGGCGACCCCAGGCCCCGGCACCGCCGCTACGGCGTGCCCGAGCTGGACCGGGTCGCCGAGGTGCTGGACCAGAGCGCCGAGCGGATCGCCAGGATGCTCACCGCCGAGCGCCGGCTGGCCGCCGACGCCTCGCACCAGCTGCGCACTCCGCTGACCGCGCTGTCCATGCGCCTCGAGGAGATCATCGCCACCGAGGACCCGGAGATCGTCAAGGAGGAGGCGGCGATCGCGCTCTCCCAGGTCGAGCGGCTGACCGACGTGGTGCAGCGGCTGCTGACCAGCAGTCGGCGCGGCAGCGGCGGGCGCGACCCGCGCAACATCTCCGCGGTCACCGTCCGGGTGGACGACGTGATCCAGCAGCAGATCGACGAGTGGCGGCCCAACTTCCGCGAGGCCCGCCGCAGCATCCGGGTCGAGGGCGAGCGCGGGCTGACCGCGGTGGCCACGCCGGGCGCGTTGTCCCAGGTGCTGGCCACGCTGGTGGAGAACACGCTGATGCACGGCGCGGGCGCGGTGAACATCCGGACCCGGATCACCGGGACGTCCGTGGTGGTCGAGGTGGAGGACGAGGGCACGGGCGTGCCCGACGAGCTGGGGGCGCGGGTCTTCGAGCGGGCGGTCAGCGGCCACAACTCGACCGGCCTGGGGCTCGCGGTGGCCCGGGATCTGGCCGAGGCCGACGGGGGGCGGTTGGAGCTGCTCCAGCAGCGACCGCCGGTATTCGCGGTGTTCCTGGCGGCCCACCCGGAGGAAGGGCACGGCTGACGGCTCGTCGCGTCGTGGTCGGGCGCGGCGCGGGGGTGGGGCGCGGGGCGCGGTGTGCACCAGGAAGCTGCGCGAGGGAATTGCGCGAGAGAACTGCGCGAGGCGGTGTGCGGGGGAGGTGCCGGCCGGTTCAGGCCCGGGAGGTCTTGCTCTCGTCCTCGACCAGCCGCGCGGCCTCGGTGTCCAGTCGGGTGCCGGCGGGTCCCGCCGGCCGATCGTCCGCGTCCTCGTCGCCCGGCGGCGCGACCACCCGGACCGGCTTGCGGTCGACCTCGTGGGTGCCGGTGAACACCCACGTGCGATACGACCAGAACCGGAACAGCGTGCCGAGCGGCAGGCCGACCGCGTACTTCGCGATGTTGTCCGCGAGCAGCGAGGTGTGGCCGAGCCAGTAGTGCGAGATCGCCACGGTGCCGGCCTCGATCGCCATGCCGACCCCGCTGAACACCATGAACAACACGAACTCGCGCCGACTGTCGTCGGAGGTGCGGTGCCGGAAGGCCCAGTAGCGGTTGCCGAGATAGTTCACCACGATCGCGACCGCCGTCGAGATCACCGACGAGCGCACCGAGGCCAGGCCCAGGTGGTCACGACACAGGTTGAACACGATCACGTTCACGATCACGCCGAACCCGCCGACGGCGCCGAACTTCAGCGTTTCGTGCAGCAGGTGTCCGACCCGGTCGTACCAATTCCGGAGCGCCTTCACGACATGCCACCTTCGGCGACCGGTACGGGGTCCGGCCGTTTGTGCTTGAACACCCACGTGCGGAATGCCCAGAAGCGAAACAGCGTGCCGAGAGCCATACCGACGATGTTCGCCGAGATGTTGTCGGCGAGCTTGCTCTCGTAGCCCATCAGGGTGTGTGACACGAAAACGCTCGACGCCTGGATGCCCGCCGCGATCGCGCTGAACACGAAGAAGAGCGTGTACTCGCGTCCGACGCCGGTGCGGTCCCGATGCCGATAGGTCCAGTATCGGTTACCGACGTACGCGACGATCGTCGCCGGGATCGAGGACGTGATCTTCGCGCCGACGCCGCCCATCCCCAGGGACAGGCACAGGTTGAACACGAGGACGTCCACCGCGTAGGCCAGGCCGCCCGCCACGAGGAACTGGGTGACCTCGGAGCGCACCCGGGCGATCCGGCTCGCCGGCGGCCCGGCGGCTCCCTCGGACGGGGCGTCGACGGGCGAAGGCACGGACGCTCCTCTGGCACCACGGGTGCTACCGACTTGACGACTCACTCGACGAGGGTAGCCGTCGCGGCCGTTCGACATCGGCGCCCGGTCTCCCTCCCGTTGCACACTCTTTACCGGAACATCCCGCGTCACGTGTGGCGCGGGTCCCCCGGGAGCGGTCCGGGGCACCGACGAACACCGGGGCAGCGTGCGTGGCGCGGCTTCGTGCCGCCGCGACCGGCTTCGCGCCGCCCGGCGCCGCGAGCGTCGGCGGTGGGTCGGTACCCTTCCCCCGTGACGTTCCCAGTCGTCGGCATGGTCGGCGGCGGCCAGCTCGCCCGCATGACGCACCAGGCCGCAATCCCGCTCGGCGCCCGCTTTCGCGTACTCGCCGCATCCCCGTCCGAATCCGCGGCCCAGGTGGTCGGCGACGTCGTGCTCGGCAGCGAGGACGATCTCGCCGACCTGCGCCGCTTCGCGCAGGACTGCGCCGTGGTCACCTTCGACCACGAGCAGGTACCCACCGCGCTTTTGGAGGCCCTGGAGGCCGACGGGGTCGCCGTGCGGCCGAGTTCGCGCGCGCTCGTGCACGCCCAGGACAAGGGCGTGATGCGGGCCAGGCTGGCCGAGATCGGCGTACCGTGCCCGCGCAACCGGATCGTGGCCGACCCGGCGGAGGTCGCAGCGTTCGCGGCCGAGGTGGGCGGCTGGCCGGTGGTGCTCAAGACCACGCGCGGCGGCTACGACGGCAAGGGCGTGTGGATCGTCCGGGACGAGGACGAGGCGGCCGTGCCGTTCGCGGCCGGGGTGCCGGTGCTGGCCGAGGAGAAGGTGGACTTCACCCGCGAGCTGGCGGCCTGCGTGGTGCGCTCGCCGCACGGCCAGGCGGTGGCCTACCCGGTGGTCGAGTCGATCCAGGTGGACGGGGTCTGCCGCGAGGTGATCGCGCCCGCGCCCGACCTGAGCGAGGAGCGGGCGGTCGAGGCCCAGCGGATCGCGCTGTCCATCGCGGGCGAGCTGGACGTCACCGGGCACCTGGCGGTCGAGCTGTTCGAGACCGCCGACGGCCGGATCCTGGTCAACGAGCTGGCCATGCGTCCGCACAACAGCGGCCACTGGAGCATCGACGGCGCGGTCACCTCGCAGTTCGAGAACCACCTGCGCGCGGTGCTCGACCTGCCGCTGGGCGACCCGCGCGCCCGGGCCCCGTGGACGGTGATGGTCAACGTGCTCGGCGGCGACTACCCCGACATGTACCGCCCGTACCTGCACGTGATGGCCCGCGATCCCGGGGTCAAGGTGCACATGTACGGCAAGGACGTGAAGCCCGGCCGCAAGGTCGGACACGTCACCGTGTGCGGCGACGACCTGGCCGACGTGCGCGAGCGCGCCCGGCATGCCGCCGACTACCTCCGAGGGGACATCACCGAATGAGCACGCAGCCCGTCGTCGGCATCGTCATGGGGTCCGACTCGGACTGGCCGGTGATGGAACTCGCCGCGCAGGTCATGGACGAGTTCGGGATCGGCTACGAGGCCGACGTGGTCTCCGCGCACCGGATGCCGCAGGAGATGATCGCGTACGGCACCGAGGCCGCCGGGCGCGGCCTGAAGGTGATCATCGCCGGCGCGGGCGGCGCCGCGCACCTGCCCGGGATGCTCGCCTCGGTCACCCCGCTGCCGGTGATCGGCGTACCGGTGCCGCTGAAATACCTGGACGGCATGGACTCGCTGCTGTCCATCGTGCAGATGCCGGCCGGCGTGCCGGTGGCGACCGTCTCGATCGGCGGAGCGCGCAACGCGGGGTTGCTGGCGGTGCGGATCCTGGCCGCGCACGATCCGGCGCTGCTGGCCCGGATGGGCGAGTTCCAGGCGGAGCTGAAGGCGCAGGCGACCGAGAAGGGGCGCAAGCTGCGCGAGCGGGTCGGGTCGTAGGGGGTCGTGGGCCGTCGTAGCCCGTCGTAGTCGGGTGTAGGCGGTCCTGGGCGGGCGGTCCCGGCCGGGTCGTGGCCGGTCGTGGTCGCCCACCGGGGCCCGAGCGGGTGCTCGGGTCCCGGCGTCGTGCGGCTCGGGTCGGGCTCAGGCCGGGCTCGGGCCCGTGCTCGTGCTCGTCATGGTGATGCGCTGGAGCTCCACCGCCGAGCAGCGGTCCATCACCATGTCCAGGCCCGCGTCGCGGACCCGCTGGTAGGCGCGCTCGTCGATTACGTCCAACTGGAACCAGACGGCCTTCGCGCCGATCTTGACGGCCTGGTCGGCGATCTCGCCGGCCTGGTCCGAGTTCACGAACACGTCGACCACGTCGACCGGGAACGGGATCTCGGCGAGCGTGGCGTAGCCCGGCTCGCCGTGCACGGTCTCCGCCTTGGGGTGCACGGGCACGACGCGCTTTCCCCACTGACGGAGGAACGCGGCTACTCCGTATGCGGCGCGGTGGGAGTTGGTGCTGAGCCCCACCACCGCCCAGGTGTGCGTGTCGAGGATCCGTCGGATCGTGGCCTCGTCGCCGTAAGGCATGCTGATGACCTCGCAGTCTTGTCTCGCTGCTCGCGGTGCCCCCCGACAGACGGACGGCGCGGCGCCGTCGGCCCGGTGAGTGTGCCCCCGGGGCGGGCCGGCTACTCAGGGGCGACCGAGAGCCCGGTACGTCCATCCTGCGCCGCGCCAGCGCACCGGGTCGAGGGCATTGCGCCCGTCGAGTACGCGGCGTTCGGCGACGATCTCGCCCAGCTCGGCCGGATCCATCTCGCGGAACTCCGCCCACTCGGTCAGATGCAGCACCACGTGCGCGCCGCGGGCCGCGTCGAAGGCGGTCTCCGCGAAGGTCAGGCCCGGATACATCTTGCGGGCGTTGTCCATCGCCTTGGGGTCGTACACGGTCACCTCGCCGCCCTGGAGCTGCACCTGGGCGGCGACGTTGAGCGCCGGCGAGTCGCGGATGTCGTCGGAGTCGGGCTTGAAGGCCGCGCCGAACACCGCGACCCGGCGGCCCAGGAAGCTGCCGTCGCACTGCTCGCGGGCGAGGTCGACCATCCGGAAGCGGCGGCGCATGTTGATCGCGTCCACCTCGCGCAGGAAGGTGAGCGCCTGGTCGGCGCCCAGCTCGCCGGCCCGGGCCATGAAGGCGCGGATGTCCTTGGGCAGGCAACCGCCGCCGAAGCCGAGCCCGGCCTTGAGGAAACGGCCGTTGATCCGGGGGTCGAAGGCGAGCGCCTGGGACAGCTGCTCGACGTCGGCGCCGGCCGCCTCGCAGACCTCGGCCATCGCGTTGATGAAGGAGATCTTGGTGGCCAGGAACGAGTTGGCGGCGGTCTTGACCAGCTCCGAGGTGGCGAAGTCGGTCACCACGAGCGGCACACCCTCGGCGAGCAGGGTCGCGTACACCTCGCGCAGCCGGTCCTCGGCCGCCTGCGAGCGCACGCCGATCACGAGCCGGTCCGGGTGCAGGGTGTCTCGGACGGCGAAGCCCTCGCGCAGGAACTCGGGGTTCCAGGCCAGCTCGGCCGCGGCGCCCACGGGGGCCAGCTCGGCGATCCGGCTCGCCAGCCGATCGGCGGTGCCGACCGGGACGGTGGACTTGCCGACCACCAGGCAGGGCCGCTCCAGGAGCGGGGCGAGCGCGTTCACGGCGGCGTCGACGTAGGACACGTCGGCGGCGAACTCGCCCTTGCGTTGCGGCGTGTTCACGCAGACGAAGTGCACGTCGCCGAACGCGGCCAGCTCGGCGATGTCGGTGGTGAAGCGCAGCCGGCCGGAGGCGACGTGCGGGGCCAGCAGTTCCTCCAGGTCCGGCTCCCAGAAGGGGATCCGGCCGCTCGCGAGGGTGGCCACCTTGTCCGGGTCCACGTCCATCCCCAGGACCTCGAAGCCGAGTTCGGCCATGCACGCGGCGTGCGTGGCGCCCAGGTAGCCGGTACCGATGACCGTGATGCGGGGTGCCACGTACGTCACCTGACTTCTTCGTCGGAGGAATGGGTGGGATCCGGATCGAATCTGGATCGTATCGGCCGGGCCCGGGGCACCGTCGCCGAACCGTGGCCGTCCCGATGCGCGGGCCGGCGGGGTGCGGCTGAATAATTGTGGGCGTCCATGTTGTTTACTGAGCGGTAATAAAACAGGTATTCCCCGCAGCCCGTAGCCCTTCAGTCCCGAGAGGGCAGCCCTTCAGTCCCGAGAGGTAGGCACCCGTGGCCGGACGTAAAGACTTCGACCTGTTCCGCGTCTCCGAGGAGCACGACATGCTCCGCGAGTCGGTCCGCGCGCTCGCCGAGGCGAAGATCGCCCCGTTCGCCGCTGAGGTCGACGAGCAGTCGCGCTTTCCCCAGGAAGCGCTCGACGCGCTCACCGCGAACGACCTCCATGCGGTCCACGTCCCCGAGGAGTACGGCGGCGCGGGCGCCGACGCGCTCGCCACGGTGATCGTGATCGAGGAGGTCGCCCGGGTGTGCGCGTCCTCGTCGCTGATCCCGGCGGTGAACAAGCTGGGCAGCATGCCGGTGATGTTGTCCGGGTCCGAGGACCTGAAGCGGCGCTACCTCGGCGCGGTGGCGCGCGGCGACGGCATGTTCTCCTACTGCCTGTCCGAGCCGGAGGCCGGTTCGGACGCGGCGGCCATGAAGACCCGCGCGGTACGCGACGGCGACTCGTGGGTGCTCAACGGCGTCAAGCGCTGGATCACCAACGCGGGCGTGTCCGAGTTCTACACGGTGATGGCCGTGACCGACGCGGACAAGCGTTCCAAGGGCATCTCGGCGTTCGTGGTGGAGAAGTCGGACGAGGGTGTCTCGTTCGGTGCGCCGGAGAAGAAGCTCGGGATCAAGGGCTCGCCGACGCGCGAGGTCTACCTCGACAACGTGCGCATCCCGGCCGACCGGATCATCGGCGAGGAGGGTACGGGCTTCGCCACCGCGATGAAGACGCTCGACCACACACGCGTGACGATCGCGGCGCAGGCGCTGGGCATCGCGCAGGGCGCGCTGGACTACGCCAAGGGGTACGTGCAGGAGCGGAAGCAGTTCGGCAAGCCGATCGCCGACTTCCAGGGCATCCAGTTCATGCTCGCGGACATGGCGATGAAGCTGGAGGCGGCCCGGCAGCTCACCTACGCGGCGGCGGCCAAGTCGGAGCGCGGCGACGCGGACCTGACCTTCCACGGCGCCGCGGCCAAGTGCTTCGCGTCGGACGCGGCGATGGAGATCACGGTCGACGCGGTGCAACTGCTCGGCGGATACGGCTACACACGTGACTACCCGCTGGAGCGCATGATGCGCGACGCGAAGATCACGCAGATCTACGAGGGCACGAATCAGGTGCAGCGGATCGTGATGGCGAGGAACCTGCCGAAGTAGGCGGCGGCCGGAGTCGACGGGTCGTGGGGTGGCGTGGTCCCCGCCGTGCCCCCGCCGAGAGGTCTCGGCGGGGGCACGGCGGTTCACCCCCCGGACGTCGCGAGGCGGCGGCAGTTCCGGCCGCTGATCCACAGCGAGCCCTCGACCCAGCCCTGCTCGCACATCCAGGCGTTGCGACCGCTCTGGTCGGCCACGACGAAGTCGGAGGCCGGGCCCCAGTGGTCGGTGTCGCACGAGGTGGCGTAGAGGTTGGGCAGGTCGGGGGTCACCGAGGCACAGCGGAACAGCTCACCGGCCCGAGTGGGGGCGGTGGCGGCGGCGGTGGTGATGGGGGCGGCGGCGAGGAGGGCGACGAGCACTCCGGCGACGCGGATGGCGCGTCGGCGGGGGGCGAGTCCGGGGCTGGTCATGTCTTCTCCTTCGTGGGCCTGTCGTGGGGATCGGCCACGTCAATCCCATCCGGATGGTTTCTCCGGAAGAGGCGGATTGCGGTCATATCCTCCGAATGAGTGAACGGGCGAACGACACGGTCCCCCGCCGAAGGCATCTCGGCGGGGGACCGTGTCCGTGTCGTTCGGGGTGGGTGGCCTTCTCGTCACCCGACGTGGGTGGCCGAGGTCGTCGCGGCCCGGTCGGTCTCCGGGGCGGCGGTGTTGCCGGCGACGACGGTCGTGGGCGGGGTGCGGATGACCAGCATGGCGATGATCGCCGAGGCCGCGAGCAGGACCGTCCCCACCGTGAACGCCAGGTGGAAGCCGCCGGTCAGGGCCTCGGCGGCGGACTTGCCCTGCCCCGCGAGGGTGTCGGCGCGGGAGGTGGAGAGGGTGTTCAGGAGGGCTACGCCGAGGGCACCGCCGATCTGCTGGGTCGTGTTGAACAGGCCGGAGACGACGCCCGCCTCTTCGGGCCGGGCGCCGGACATCGCCAGCGTGGCGAGTGCGGGCAGGACCAGGCCGCCGCCACCGATCAGGACGAACACCGGGAGCAGGTCGATCACGTATGAGCCGTCGACCGGGACGCGGGCCAGGTAGGCCATGCCGGCGGTGAGCATGAGCAGTCCGGCGACCAGCACGTTCCGGGCGCCGAAGCGGCCGATGACGCGGGCGGAGACGCCGAGGGAGACGACACCGATGGCGAGCGCGGTCGGGAACATCGCCCAGCCGGTCTTGGCCGCCCCGAAGCCGAGGACGTGCTGCATGTACAGGACGACCAGCACCTGGAAGCCGAACATGGCCGCGATCGTGAGCACTTGGAGGACGTTCGCACCGCTCACGTTGCGGGAGCGGAAGGTGCGCAGCGGCAGCAGCGGCGCCGCGACCCGGGCCTGGCGGAGCGTGAACAGCGCCAGCAGCCCGAACGAACCGGCAAGCAACGCCCAGGTCTTGGCCGATCCCCACCCGTACGCCTCGGCCTTCACGACGGCGTACACCAGCAACATCAGCCCGCCGGTGACCAGGACGGCCCCGACGATGTCGGCCCTACCGCGAGCGCCGGAGGCGGGGGTGTCGGCATCCAGGACGCGCGTCGCCAGGAGCAGCGTGACGACGCCGATCGGGAGGTTGACCAGGAAGATCCAGTGCCAGTTCGCCGCCTCGGTGAGCACACCGCCGAGCACCAGGCCCAGGGACGCGCCCGCCGCGCCGATGAAGCTGAACGCGCCGATGGCCTTGCCCTGTTCGGCGGGTTCGGGGTAGAGCGTGACGATCATCCCGAGGCTGACGGCGGACGCCATCGCGCCGCCGGCGCCCTGCAGGAACCGCGCCGCGAGCAACATCTCGGGACTGGTGGCCACGCCGCACAGCAGCGAGGCGAGGGTGAAGACGGCGAGCCCGGCGAGGAACATGCGCTTGCGCCCGAAGAGGTCGCCGAGCCGTCCGGCGAGGAGCAGCAGGCCGCCGAAGGCGATCATGTAGATGTTCATGACCCAGGCGAGATCGGCCGACGAGAACCCGAGGTCCGCGCCGATCGAGGGGAGCGCGACGGTCACGATCGTGCCGTCCAGGATCACCATCAGCATGCCCGCGCACAGGAGGGTGAGGGCGAGGCCGCGCGGATAGGTGCGCGCTTCGCGCGGCGGCGTCTTGGCGGTGGCCGGCAGTGCCATGGCTCTGTCTCTCCTCGTATGGTCCGGCGGCCGGGGCAGCTCGGCCCGGCTCTGCGCCGGGTGTTCGTCCGGCGGCGAGAGAGACGCTAGCAGATAGTTTTGTTATAGACGATATGCATCGGACTTATTTCGTTCGGGATGATGGGCGGGCAGGGCGGGGTGGGATGGGATGGGGTGTGATGGGGTCGGGTCGGCAGCGGGCGCGCCGGCCACCGGCTTGGTGCCAGGCTCCGATGAGCGGAACTCCGCGCAGGCTGGGGCGTTTCCGGCGCAGCTTGCGTCTTGGCTACCGGGGGTCGGGGCGGGTCAGGGGCGATGGGTCGGCCGCCACCGGCGTGCGGGGCTCCGAGACTTCACGCCCCCGACGAGACGGGCGTGTTGGTCGGCGGAAAAGCGGCCTGCAGCGGCGGGCGGGGTGGGTGCTCGGGTCGGGTTCGCCGAGCGTGCGTTCCCGAATGGGCCGGGTGCTTCCGGCGGGCGTGCGCCTTGGGTTGCGGGTGGCTGGTGCGGGGCTGGTCAGAGTCGCCGGGTGGGCCGCCGCCAGCGTGCGGGGCTTCGAGACTGGGGCTCGCGGTGAGAGGCGCGCTGTGCTCGGTGGAAAACCGGCTGGCAGCGGCGGAGCGGGAGAGGGGTCGCGTCGGGTTTGCCGGGGGCCTTTCCGAGCGGTTCGGGCGGTTCCGGCGGGCGTTGCGTTTTGGTCGGGTGGTGCCGGTGCGGGGCTGGTCAGAGTCGCCAGGTCGGCCGCCGCCAGCGTGCGGGGCTCCACAACTCGCGGCTCCCGACGGCACGCGCCGCTGCACTCGGCGGAAGACCGGCTGGCAGCAGCGGGCAGGGAGGGTGGTGCGGTTGAGTTCACCGGAGAGCCTTTCCGAGCGGTTCGGGCGTTTGCGGCGGGCGTTGCGCTTCCCCCGGGTGGTGCAGGTGCGGGGGTGGTCAGAGTCGTCGGGTCGGCCGCCGGCGTGCGGGGCTCCGAGACTGAGGGCGCCCGACGAGAGCTGCGCTTTGCTCGGCGGAAACCCGGCTGGTAGCGGCGGGGACGGAGAGGGGTCGGGTTGAGTGCGTCAGGGCGCCTTCGTGAGTGGATTTGGAGTGCTTCGGGAGGGGCTGGGGTTCGAAACCGGATCGCGATGGGTGGTTCGGAGCCTTGAGTTTCGGTGACCTGCGGTTTTGCGTGGTCGGGGCGGAGAATCGGGTGTCGGGTGCCGGTTTCGTGCGCCTGGGGCTCCTCGGCGGCGGTGGGAGAGAGCGAAACTGCCCGGTCGAGTCGATTTCGCGCGCTTCGGCCTCACGCCAGCCGTCTAGGACGACCGAAACTGCCGAGTGGGGGCCGAAACCGGATCCCGAGGCACCCGAAACGGCTCCCCTTCCGCTCCGACCTGCGGTTTTCTCTCCCTTCGGGGTTGCGGCACCCAACGCCGTCCGGTTTCGTGAGCCTTCGTCACTCACATGCCCACCGCACACCGAAACGCCGCGACCCACGCGGAAAGGCCCCCGCCAACCCGACCCCTCCCCGCCGCTGCCAGCCGGTTTTTCGCCGAGCAAAGCGCGCGTCTCGCCGGGAGCCCTTCGCCTTGGAGCCCCGCACGCTGGCGGCGGCCGGCCCGGCGACTCTGGCCCGCCCCGACCCCTGGCAACCAAGGCGCAAGCCCCGCCGAGACCGCCCGACCTACTCGGGAAGGCTCTCCGGCAGACCCAACTGCACCGCCTCCCTGCCCGCCACTGCTGGCCGGGTTTTCCACCGAGCAACACGCTTGTCTCGCCAGGGGCTTCGGGTCTCGGAGCCACGCACGCCGGCGGCGGACGGCCCGGCGACTCTGGCCCGCCCGGCACCGGCACCACCCCACCGAGGCGCAACGCCCGCCGCAAACACCCAACCCACTCGGGAAGGCTCTCCGGTGGACTCAACCGCGCCGCCTTCCTCCCCGCCGCTGCCAGCCGGTCTTCCGTCGAGTGCAGTGGCGCGTGCCGTCGGGAGTCGCGAGTTTTGGAGCCCCGCACGCTGGCGGCGGCCGACTCGGCGACTTTGACCGGCCCCGGACCGGCTCCACCCAGCGGAGGCGCAACTCTCGCCGCACCCGCCCGACCCACCCGGAAAGGCCCCGGCGGACTCAACTGCACCGCCCTCCCGCTCCGCTGCTGCCTGCCGGTTTTTCGCCGAGCAAAGCGCGCGTGTCGTTGGGAGCCTCGGTCTCGGAGCCCCGCACGCTGGCGGCGGCCCGCCTGGCGACTCCGACCAGCACCGCACCGGCACCACCCGACCGAGACGTGACCCTCGGCGGGAAGCACCCGACCCACTCGGGAAGGCTCTCCGGCGGACCCAACCGCACCGCCTTCCCGCTCCGCTGCTGCCTGCCGGTTTTCCGCCGAGCAAGGTGCGCGTCTCGCCGGGGGCCTCAGTCTTGGAGCCCCGCACGCTGGCGGCGGCCGGCCCGGCGACTCTGACCGGCTCCGAACCGGCAGCACCCGATCGAGACGCAACTCCCGCCGGAGCCCCCCGACTTACTGGTGTGGTCAGTCGTGGGCGAGGCCGGATTCGATGCGGTCGGCCGGGTTGGGGAGGTGGGCTCGCCAGTCGACGGGGAGGGGGTGGGGTGGTGCGGCGCCGGTCAGGACGCGGATCGCGTTTGCGAGGGCGGGTCTGCGCGTGATCGCGGTGCGCAACCATCCCACGAGTGAGCGGAGTTGGCGGTTGGGACGCCGGTTGGGTGGTTGTGGTCGGTATTGTGCGTATGCCATTGCTGCCCTTCGGGGTTGCGGGTGTCGCAGGTGGGCGGGCGCTGCTTGGAATCGGTCACCCGCCCACCTGCGGGTCAGTCGGATCGGCGGGCTGCCTCTTCGATGTGCCGGACGTCGTAGCGGTCGACGGTCCACTTCGGGGTGCCGTCGAGGGGTTCGACGGTGACCATGCCGACGCCGGTGAGGGTGACCCGGCCGGCCGGGAACTCGTTGCGCTGCTCTTCGTGCGCGTGCTCGACGATGTCGCCTTCGCGCACCAGGGGCAGGCTGCTCATGCGAACTCCTCTTGTGAGATCGGTTGTTGGCTTGACGGGTGGGGTGTAGACCGCGTCCGTCGCCGCGTCGGGTGAGAGGACGCGGACGTCGTCGGCGCGGGCCGTGAACGATGTGCCGGCGAGCGTGCGGGCGAACACGGTTCGGGTGGTGGACGATTCGCAGACCCCGCACAGGCCGCTGAGACCGTCGCGGATCCATGTGCCCTGGGTAGGTCGGCGCCTTGGCGTCGCGGACCCGGGAGTCGATTCGGCTTGTGGCATGCCTCCACTCCTGTCTGCCGATCACCGGCAGCACTCGGCAGCAACCACGGATAGATGGTCACGGACGGTGAAACGTCCGTTACGATCGACACTGACATGCAACATGTGTTGTTGCAACAACAATCACCAGCCTGAGGCCCAGCGTGTCCATCGGACACTTGACCGCTTTGATCGCCCGGCGAGCGCTGATTGCCGAACTTGAGGGAGTGACCCCCGGATGAGACCCGCAGCGAACCAAAAGAAGCTCGGCGAGGAACTACGCCGCTTGCGAGTTGAGCGGGGTCTCACGGTGGATGCGGCCTCGACCAGGGTTGGGTGGGACAAGAGCAAGTTGTCGCGCTTGGAGACGAACAAGACTTTGATCGGCAAGCAGCACGTCGATGCACTTGCGGAGGCCCTTGGCCTGACCTCGGCCATGCGCTTGAGGTTGGATCGCCTCTTGGGCGTTGAGACGGGAGAGTCGGGAATCTGGTGGGGCAGGTATCAGGACGTCCTCACGCCGCAGTACGAAGAGTTGATCCTGTTGGAATCACAAGCCGCGAGCATCGAAGTGGCGGCGATGTTGATCCCGGGTCTTATGCAGGCGCCGGGATACGCGCAGGCAACTTTGCTTCAGAGCGCGTTCGTTCCGGATCCCGAAGACGCAGAAATGCTCTTGGACGTCCGTAGGCGGCGTCAGCAGGTTGTAACGGCGGGCGCGGTGAGTCTTCTGGCCACGTTGTCGGAGTCGGTACTACTGAACGCCTTCTGTGGTCGCGTAGCCTTGCAACGGCAGTTGCAGTACCTGCTTGACCTCGGCCAACTGCCCAACGTAACCCTACGTATCGTCCCCTACGATGCTCCCGGCGCCGCCTTCACCGGCACAGTGACCTTGTTGGATCCCCAGCCGGAAGCAGGCGCGACCGTGGCCTATGTCGAGTACGAAGGCGGATCGCAGCTTCTCAGTGACTCGCGCACCATCAAGCGATATCGCCGCAATCTCGCGTACTTCGGCCAGGCTGCGTGCTCGGAAGCGGAGTCCCGCCGCATGATCTCGGAAAGATTGGAAGACTCTTGAGCAGCATGGATAGCTACGCTTGGCGCAAGTCCGCCCGTAGCCAGAATCAGGAAGCCTGCGTTGAAGTTGCGCCGCTCGAAGCGATGACCGGCATCCGTGACACCAAGGATCGCGGCCGTGGCCACTTGGCCGTCAGCCCCGCTGCGTGGCGTGAGTTGCTTCGGGGGCTTCGGGGCTAGGTCGTGGATGACGGAACTAGCCCTGGATCGCCGGGGCTTGGGGGCGGCGGCCTCGAACCGGGTCGCCGGCTCGGGGTGTTCCTCGCGTACTCGCCCGTGAACGCGGATCGGGCCGTCGGCCTGGATGTCCTGTTGCGCGACGCGGGTGTGCGGACTGCCGTGGATGAGATCCGGGATCTCTCCGACGGGCTGCCCGCCGAGCCGGTGCTTCAGGAGTTGGGGGCCTGCGACCTCGTTCTGCTGGTCTGGTCTCGGGGTGCGGCCGAGGATCCGCACGAGCGGGTGCAGTGCGAATACGCGGCCTCGTTCGGCAAGTCGTGTTTGGTTTGGCCGCTCGACGCGACGGCCCCGCCGGACGGCGGCGGCGTGGAGCGGTTGCCGCTCGGTTGTGACGTCCGGGAAGTGGCTGCCGAGGTCGTGCGGCGGTTGGGGGTTCGATCCCGGGGCCGTTCCGGGGCCGGTGGGGTGGTCGAGCCCGGACCTTGGACGATCGAGAGTGATGCCCGCCTCGGGGAGTTCCTGGCGCTGGAACTCGGCCCCATGGGAAACGGCTCCCGTGACCCCGGTGCGCTGACCGGCACGCACCGGCGGGCGGGCCTGGCGGGCCGGGTCGTCGGGTCTTGGTGGTTCGACGATGCGGCGGGTCGGCTCGACCTGGATCTGGAGTCGGCCTTCGGGCTGCGGCCGGTGCGCGAGGTGCGGCGGCTGCAACTCCTCGGTGGCGACGGACCGTTCCTGACCGCCGAGGATCTGCACGGCATCGCGGACCCGCGGCGCTACCGGCTCACCCGGGGGCGGCGCCGCTGAGACCGCCCCCGATGGATCGCCTTCGGACGTTCGACGAGGCGCGGCTCGGCGCCGGACCGGGCCCGGTCAGCTTTCCCGCAGCGTCAGGTCCGCCGCGGTTCGGGTGAGGTGGGTGGTCAGGATCGCGGCTGCGGCCTCCGGGTCGCGGGCCAGGGCCGCCTCCTCCAGGCGGCGGTGTTCGTCGATGCCGTCGCGGTCGGGGTTGCGGTGGGCCGACCAGCGGCGGGCCAACTCGCTTGCGGTCCACATACGGTCGAACGTCTCCAGCAGGACCGGATTGCCGCAACCCTCCAGCAGCGTGCGGTGGAAGAGGCGATGCGCCTCGGCCCAGGCGCTGCTGTAGTACTCGCCCTCCTCGGTGTCGTACGGCTCCGTCCGGGCCAGCCGGTGGTGCGCCGCGCGTACGCGTGCCTCCCAGTCGACGTCGCCGCGCTCGACGGACATGCGCAGCACGACCGGCTCCACGACCCGGCGCGCCTCGGCGATCTCCTGCCAGCGCCGATCCGAGAAGGCCGGCACGGCGAACCCTCGATTGGGCAGCCGGTCCGCCAATCCCTCGCCGACCAACCGCACCAGCGCCTCGCGGACGACGGCCAGACTCACGCCCTGCGCCCGCGCGAGGTCCTGCGGCTTGAGCGCGTCGCCGGGCGCATGTACGCCGCGCATGATCGCGTCCCGCAGGTGGGCATGCACCTGCTCGGAAAGCATCTGCTTCGCCGGTGCGGGCGAGGCGGGGAACGTCTGGGTCACGCCGCTCAGTATAGACGATCCTCCAGATAATCGATTATCTGTGTTATCGTCGATCCATGACCATCGACAACCCCTTCACGCACCTCTCCGAGGCCGCCCCGTTCACCGTGACCAGCGCCTCCGTCGCCGACGGCGCTCCCTGGGCGCCCGCGCAGCTGTCCGGCATGTTCGGCGTGCCAGGCGGCAAGGACCTCTCCCCGCACCTCTCCTGGAGCGGAGCGCCGGAAGGCACCAAGAGCTTCGCCGTCACGATCCACGACCCCGATGCCCCCACCGGATCCGGTTTCTGGCACTGGGCGGTCGCCGGCATCCCCGCCCACGTCACCGAACTCCCCGAGGGCGCGGGCGACGACACCGGCACGGGCCTGCCCGAAGGCGCCTTCCAACTGCCCAACGACGCCCGCGCGGCCCGCTTCGTCGGCGCCGCCCCGCCGGCCGGGCACGGGCGGCACCGCTACCTCGTGGTCGTACACGCCCTCGACGTCGAGTCCATCGACGTCCCCGTCGACGGCACCCCCGCCCTGCTCGGCTTCACCATGTCCACCCACACCCTCGGCCGCGCGACGCTGACCGCCACGGCGCAAACTCTGGCCGAGGGCGAAGAGTTCGACCCGGACGAGGCCGTCGAACGCGTCGAGGTCTCCCGCCTCGTCCCCGCCTCCGCCGAAGCCGTCTTTGCGGTCCTGACCGACCCGCGGGGCCACGTGGACATCGACGCGTCGGGAATGCTCCTCGACGCCGAGGGCGCCCGGGTGGAACGCCCCGGCGACCGCTTCGTGGTCCACATGGACCGGGAGGCCCTCGGCGACTTCCCCCTGGGCAAGTACGACGTCGAGGTCGTGATCACCAAGCTCGTCCCGAACCAGGAGATCGCCTGGACCGTCGAGGGCCGCATCCGACCGCACGTCCGCCACGTCTACGGCTACCGGTTGGCGCCGACCGAGGGGGGCACCCTCGTGACGTCCTACTACGACTGGTCGGAACTCGCCGAGGAGTGGAAGCGGCGCCTGACCTTCCCGGTGGTCCCCGAGTCGGCGCTCAAGGCCACCCTCGGAATCCTCGAACGCACCGTCCGCCGCCGAGCCGCGGCCTGACCTCTCCGGCGCCTCGTGGCGTCCGACGAGTCGCCCGTCCACCGCCGACCCGACTCGTCGGACGCACCCGGGAGGCCCGTCTCAGCGGCGGCAGAGCGCCGCGGTCACGATGTCGTCGACCCGCTGCCTGGCGGCCTCGTCGCCGAGTTGCACGGTGACCGCCACGTTGGCCGCGCGGCCCGTGTCCGTGGCGCCGCCCCGGGTTTCGTAGCCCGGGAAGCTGCCGCCGTGGCCCCAGTACAGCTCACTGCCGCCGCCGCCACAGGACAGCGGCTTGCTGACCAGGCCCAGGCCGTAGCGGGCGCCGGGGCCGAAGGTCTTCTCGGCCGGGCGGGTGTCGGCGCGCATCTCGGCGAGTTGGGCCGGCTTGAGGAGGTCGCCCTTCAGGAGCTTGCCGTAGAAGCGGTTCAGGTCGGAGTCGGTGGAGATCATCTGGCCCGCCGACCACGCCCACGACGGGTCCATCTCGGTGATGTCGCTCAGCGGCGCGCCCGGCGACTCCCGGTCGTAGCCCCTGGGGTGCGGGCCCCGGATGGTGCTGTCGTGCGGGGCGGGGAAGTAGGTGTCGTGCAGGCCGATGCGCTTGATGATGCGTTGGTCGAGTTCTCGGGCGATGGGGTGCTTGGTCACCTTCTCGACGAGCATGCCCGCGAGTACGTAGTTCGTGTTGCTGTACTTCCAGCTCTCGCCGGGCGCGAAGTCGGCCGGGTGTCGCAGCGCGATGTCCACCAGCTCGCGCGGCTCGTAGTAGCGCAATTGCAGGTTGTACTCGGTGTAGTTGGGCAGTCCGCTGGTCTGCTGGAGCAGGTGTCGGACGGTGATGACGTTCCCGTCGATCCCGTCCCCGTGCACCACGCCCGGCAGGTAGGTCTCGATCGGCTCGTCGAGTCGGATTTTGCCCTCGCCGACCAGTTGCAGCACCACCACGGCGGTGAACGCCTTGGTGTTGCTGCCGACCCGGACCCGGCCGTCCCGGGGCACCTTCGCGCCGGTGGCGATGTCGCCCACGCCCGCGGTGTACGTACGGGTGTGCCCGTGCCGGTCCTCGACGCTCGCGAGCGCGCCCGGCGCACCCACCGAGCCGGCGGGCCCGACCAGCGCGTCCAGGCCCCGCTGTACGCCGTCCGGCCGGCCGCCGGCCGACGCTGCGGGCGGCGCCACCACCCCCGCCACGATCAGGCCGGCGGCCAGCGCCGCCACGGCCGAGACCGTGCCGCGCCGGCCGAGCCGGGGTCGTCGGGAAGGGTGGCGGGTGTGCCGTGCCGATGAACGCACGAGTCAACTCCTGTGGGGGATGCGGGTCGGTTGCCTGATCCAGGATCCGCGCCCACACCCACCCGGCACGAACCGGCCACCTCCCGACTCGGGGTAGTGCCACCACCCCCCGGACGCCTCTTGCCGTTATATATCGCCGCGCGATATATAACGGTCATGAAGCCACTGAGAGAGCAGAGCTACCTCATCCTGCTCGCACTGGCCCCCGAGCCGCTGTACGGCTACGGAATCATCACCGCGGTCCGCGAACTCTCCGACGAGAGAGTCAAGTTGGGCGCGGGAACCCTGTACGGCGCGCTGGACCGGCTCGCCGGCGACGGCCTGGTCGCACTCGACCGCGAAGAGGTCGTCGGCGGCCGGTTCCGCCGCTACTACACGTTGACCGGCGAGGGCCGCCAAGCCCTCACCGCCGAAACTGCACGACTGGCGGAACTCGCCCACCGAGCCGCACGCCGGCTCGGTACCCCACCCTTTGTCTTCAACCCGGCGGGATGATGAACGACACGTACGAGAGACACTGTCGCCTGCTGCTGCGCGCCTACCCACCCCGCTACCGGCTCGCCCGGGAGGCCGAACTCCTCGGCACCCTGCTGGATGCCGCCCCGCCCGGCGCGACCCGGCCGTCGACGGGCGAGGCGTGGGACATCGTGCGCGGCGGGCTGCTGACCCGGCTGCGGGACCGTCCTCCGCTGCATCACTGGCTCGCCTACCGCCTGTTCGCCAAGCGGGTGCCGGACCGATACCGCATGTGGGTCCGGGACGACGCGCTCGGCCGTTTCCACTTCCTCCGCAGAAACTTCTGTGGCCAGCTGGAGGGCATCGTCCTGTTCGTGCTCATGATGGCCGTGAGCGGTCTCGGCTCGACCGTTCTCACGGATCCCGAACTCCTGCTTCCACCCCGAACCTGGCAGTGGGTCCTGCTCGCCGTACTCGTACTGGGGACCTTCAACCCCATGTATTCCAGGCGTTATCGCACGCGCACGCTGCACAAGCACTGGTTCGCCGCGGACGGAACCGACCTGCTGCCGCCACCGCCCCTGCCCGGCGTCCCGAGCGGGTCCTGACTCCCGAGGGCGCACCGTAGGGCTCAGCCGAGAGCATCGGCCAGGTCGCGGAGGTGACCCGCCACGGGGCCGACGGTCAGCAGGCCGCTCGTGGCGCCGGCCTCCTCGGCCGCCGCCGGCGTGAGGGCGGTGACGGCGCGCGCCATCACCGCCCGATCGCCCACCCCGATCGCCGCCCGCGCGGCCAGGCACCACAGCGCCTCGAACAGCAGGCCCGGCGGCGGATCCGGTACGTCCCGCAGGCGCTCCGCGGCCTCGTCCCGGGCGCCTCGGGCCAGCAGCACCAGCGGCCCGGCCCACGGCTCGTGGGGACCCCAATCGGTGTCGTCGTCGCAGTGCGCCGGCCGGCCGTGCCGCAGCCGCAGGCACAACAACGCCAGCGGCAGCAGCCCGTGTTCGAGGCCCGGCATGCCGACCCCGGACAGCCGGCCGGCCGCGTCGCGGTAGGCGGCCTCGGCCTCGTCCGTCCGCTCCGCCGAGCCGGTCGCGGCCAGGCGCAGCGCGCGAAACCATTGCGTGAAGACCTTGGCCAGGGGCAGTTCGTGGCGGTCGGCCAACCGGTCCACCACCAGCGCGTGTTCCTCGGCCGCGGCGAAGTCCGCGAGCGCGGCACGGCCCTGCATCCGGATCAGCCGGCCGAGCACCGAATAGGTGATCAGGCCGTGCCGTTCGGCCAGTTCGGTCAGTTCCGCGCCGATCCGTTCGCGGCGCGGGGACAGGCCCGCCCGCTCGAACGACTGCATGTAGACGCCGTTCAGGGCGAACGCCGACAGCGCCGGGTCGTCCAGCCGCCGGGCGAGTTCCGCCGCCTCGCGGGCGGCCCGTGCGGCGCGCGGTGAGCGGGTACCCCGGGACTCCACCGCGATCGTGGCCGACAGCCGGGCTCGCGCGGCCTCGTGCTCGCCCGCCGGCAGCGCCGCGAGCGTACGCTCCGCCGCCGCGATCACGTGCGCCGCGTGTTCCGGGTCGTCGACGCGGGTCCAGATCGCCGGGACGTCGTACGCCCCGATCACCCGGGCGGTCAGCTCCGGATCGCCCAGTTCCTCGGCCGCCTCGATGGTCGCCGAGCGGTGCCGGCGGGCCGCCGCCAGGCCGCCTCCGCCGCCCACGGCGAGGTCGCGCGCCAGGCCCACCGACGATGCCAACCGGGCCCGGGATCCCGGGGCGAGCGTACGGTCGTACTCGGCCGCGACCTCCGCCCACACCCGCCCGGCCGGATCGATTGCGCCGAGCCGGTCGTCCTGGGCGAGGATGTCCGCCTCCAGCCGCCGCAACGCCGGCCCGGGGTCCACCCCGAGCCGCTCGACCAACAACCGTCGGGCCCGGCGCAACACCGCGAGCGCGTCGCCCTGGCGCCCGTCCCGATACAGCCCGAGCGCCAGCAGTCGCCAGCCCTCCTCGCGCCACGGATGCTCGGCCACGTACCCGTCCAACTCCGCCACCGCCCGCGCGGCCTGCCCCACCGCCAGCCGGGCCGCCCCCCGGCGCTCCACGGCGTGCCGCCGCAGCTCACCGAGCCGGGCCCGCTCGGCCCGGGCCCACCGCTCGCCGGCGAAATCGGCGTACGCGGGCCCGCGCCAGTACTCCAGCGCCGCCGTCAGCCTGGGCAGCGCCTCACCCGGGGGCAGCGCGTCGGCGGCGCCCAGCATGTGTTCGAAGCGCCCGCCGTCGACCGTGTCCGGATCCGCCCGCAACACATAGCCCGGCCCCGCCGTGACCAGCAGCCGGCCCGGAGCACGCGGCGGCCGATCCGGTTCGACGGCCCGGCGCAGCGCGGACACGAACGTGCGGACCGCACCGACCGCGTTCTCGGGCGGCTCCGCCCACAGATCCTCGACCAGCCGGGCCACCGGCACCACGCGCCCCCGGTCGACGAGCAGCCGCGCCAGCACCGCGCGGTGCCGGGGTCCCTTCAGGGCGACGAGGTCGCCGGCGGCGTCCCAGGCGACCACGGGGCCGAGCACCCCGAACGTGATGCCCGCCGCCATGACCAGCCCTTTCGTGCCTGCCGGAGTCCTGCTCCGGGCGCGCTCCGAGCCCTGTTCCAGGCCCGCTCCGGGCCACGCTAGCGCGCGCTCATCCGATGCTCATCCGCTGCGGCGAGGGTGGGAGGCACCCCCTCGACGAGGACTCGACGAAGAAGACACGAGGAAAAGAGGCCACCCATGGCACCCGACACCGCCCCCGACCGCCACCACCGGATCACCGTCGCCGACGGGGTCGCCCTGCACGCCGCCGTCTCCGGCTCGGGCCCCGCGATCGTGCTCCTGCACGGCTTCCCGCAGACCCACCTGATGTGGCGGCACGTCGCGGCGGATCTGGCCGCCGACCATACCGTGATCCGCCCCGACCTGCGCGGTTACGGCGCGAGCGACAAGCCCGTCGACACCGACGGTACGACCTACGCCAAACGCACGATGGCCGCCGACGTGGTCGCGCTCGCCGCGGCCCTGGGGCACGAGCGGTTCGCGCTGGCCGGGCACGATCGCGGCGCGCTGGTGGCCTTCCGCGCCGGCTTGGACCACCCGGACCGAATCACCCACCTCGCCGCCCTGGACGTACTGCCCACCCTCGACATGTGGGACGTCATGCACGGGGTGACCGCGGCCGTGGGCTTCCACCTGTACCTGATGGCCCAGCCGCCGGGTCTGCCGGAGCGGATGATCGCGGCCGACCCGGACGCCTTCTTCGGCCACTTCCTGGACACCTGGACCCTCGACCGGGGGGCGATCCCCGCCGACGTCCGCGCCGCGTACCTGAAGGCATGCCGCGAGGCGGTGCCGTCCATCGTCGCCGACTGCCGGGCCTCGGCCGGGATCGACGTCGAGCACGACCTGGCGGACCTGGCGGCCGGCAACCGGCTGACGATGCCGGTCGCCGTGCTCCAGCAGGACTGGGGCGCGGCCCTCGGCTTCGACGCCGCCGCACTGTGGTCGGCCTGGGCGCCCGACCTGGCCCACACCACCGTCTCCACCGGCCACTTCATGGCGGAGGAGGCCCCCACCGAGGTCGCCGCCGCGCTGCGGGCCCTCCTGCGGCGCTGAGAGCACGCGGGGCGGTCGGCGAGACCGGCGGGGCGGCCCGGCCCGCGCGGGAGCCCGCGACGGATCACCCTGCGCGCTCACGGCTCCACGCTCACGGCTCCACGCTCACGGCTCCAGCAGCGTCACCTCCTCCGCGTGCCGGTGCTGTTGCGCCTCGTCCCAGTCGCCGGTGCAGTAGACCGAGAGCCGGGCGATCGTGTCGCCTTCGACGTCGGCGCGGATCAACTCCCGGCAGTACCAGTGCTGTTCGTCCTGCTCCCAGCGCTCCTCGACCTCGATCACGAACCCCGTCGGGGTCGGGTCGACCCGGTGGCGCGCGACGGTGCCCGGGGCCGGGTGTCCGCCCTTGCGCAGCGCGATCAGGTCCTCGATGCCTCGGGCCTGGAGCCGCCACTGCGGCAGGGTCAGGTCGCAGAAGGAGTCCGGACCGAACAGGCCCTCCGGCGGGGTGCCGGTCTCCAGGAAGGTGATCAGGTTGGCCACGAGTACGTCGTTCATGACCGCGCCTCCGACTTTTCGGCCTGCGCCGTCTTCGTCGCGGCCAGGTTGCGGCCGACGACCGCCATCGTCCGGGCCAGTGCCTCGGTGGGGCTGAACTCCACCAGTTCGGTGCCGGCGAAGATCAGCGGCAGGTGGCCGGGAGCGCCGTAGTAGGCGTCGCCGGCCCGGTAGACCTCGTCGTGGTCCGGGTAGCGGAAGACCACCTTTCCGGTGAGCACCACACCCCAGTGCGGGCTCTGGCAGCGGTCGTCGGGCAGTCCGGCGAACAACGCCGCCGGGTCGACGTCGGCCTTGTGGGTCTCGAACCCGACGGTGTAGCCGTCCAGTTCGGCATAGCGGCCTTCGATCACCGGCTCGTCCAGGGTGAACGCGGCCTGTGCTTTCGAGATGCCGGGCACGATGTCCTCCTCGATCGGTTCCGATCCCCTCGTCCGGGGACCCCCGTACGGAGAAGGCGTGCGATCGGGCGGCACGATGTGCGATCGCGCCTTACAACCCTTGTTCCGCCGTTGTTTTGCCGCGCTCACAGCCGCCATGTGACGGACTGTTCCGGGCTGTACACGCACAGCGTGCCGGTGTGGATCGTGTTGGCCAGGTGTCGGCCGAGGGGTGGGTGGGCTCGGGTGATGCGGTCGATGGCGGCACGGATGCGGGCGGTGACCGCGGTTCGGGCCCGTTCGGCGGGCGAGCCGGAGCGGCGGACTCGGCCGCCGAGGCCGTACGCGGCGGACAACTGCCCGACCAGCGCGTCGTGTTCGACGGCGATCCGGGCCGAACGCTCCGCGTCGCCGGCCGCGTCCGCCTCGGCCGCCTCGCCCTCCAGCTCCCGGAGCCGCCGTCGATACGCGGAGCGCGCGGCGGCGTCGATCACCTCGCCGGTGTCGCCCGGGCGGTGCAGCGCGTCGTCGGCCCGCAAAGCGGCCTCGGCGCCGGGGCCGGCGGTGGTGGCCAGGTCGAGTGCGGGCACCGGCGTGCCCGGACGGGCCAGCAGTACGGCGAGATCGTGCATGCCCTTGCTGTCGGGCAGCATCACCTCACGATCGGCGTAGCCCAGCCGCCACAGGCGGTCCGAGCGGCGAAACACGTTCGGCCGGTCCGCCGCGGCCGGCGCGACACCGGCCTCTTGGGCGATCCGGGCGACCAGCGGGGCCGCGCCGATGCCCCGGGCGGCGGCGAGGGCGGCGGCGAAGTGGCGTTCGGCCGCCGCGTGGTCGCCGAGCGCGCTCGCCAACAGGCCGAGGTGTCGGTGTACCGGGCCGCGCACGGCGGCGCCGATGCCCTCGACCACGAACAGGTCCCGGTACGGCGACAGCCACTCGTACAACCGCCGGGCCAACGGGGTCGGGCCGACGAGCGTGATCGTCTCGGCGGCCTGGGCGAGCATCGGCAGCCACTCGCTGTCCCGGGGCGCGTCCGCGAGGAGCGGGCCGGCCGCCGCCAGTCGGCGTGCGGCCTGTTCGGTGTCGCCCAGCTGCGCGGCGACCAGTGCGAGGCTCACCTTGGCCCATGCGTCCGGGATCTCGTCGAGGCGTGGTTGCCCGGCGATCAGCTCCGCGATGGCAGTTCGGTCCGCCGACTCGGCCAGCAGGCACCAGCGTTGGGTGGCCGCGAGCAGCGCGGCGTTGCCGCTGCCGGCCCGGCGGCCCAGTTCCTCCACCCGATCGACGCAGCGCGCACAGTCGGCGAACCGGCCCTCCAGGAGCGCTCGCATGCCGCGCCACAGCGGGACATACCAGGCGTAGAGCGGATGTCTCAGCGCACGTTCGGCGGCGCCGAAGGCCGGCATCTCGGCATCCGCCTCGGCGACCCTGCCGAGTTCGAGCAGCGCCACCATCCGCAGCCGGCGGCCCAGGAGTTCGAGCGCCGGATCGGGCAACCGGCGGGCCGCGTCGATGATTTCGGCGGACCGGGCCAGCCGCTCGGCGCAGTACGCCGGACCGGCGAGCGCGTCGCACTCGGCGGCGAGCGCGTAGCCCAGGCCGGCCGCGTCACCGCAGGCCCGCGCGAGGCGCACGGCCTCCTCGGCGAGGGCCAGGCGGACGGGCTCGGGTTCGATCAGGGTGACCGCCACGGACAGGCGGGCGGTGACGGCGGCGAGCAGCTCGGGGTGCGCGACGAAGGCCCCGGCACCGCCCGCCGGTTCGGCTCGCCGGTCCGACAGCTTCGTTCGCGCCTCGGTGAGCAGGTCGATCTGCGGGCGGTCGAGCAGGTCGACCTCGATGCCGGCCGGGCCGTTGCCGAGGCCGAGGGCGGCGTGCGCGAGCAGGTCGGCGCGCCCGTGCCGGCGGGCCAGGTCGGCGGCGCGCAGGAAGTCGGCTCGTGCCGCCGCGCGTTCGCCCATGCCCAGGTGGGCTGTGCCCAGTTCGATCAGCACCTCGGCGAGTGTGGTGTCCGCCGCGCCGACCGTGCCCAGGGCCGCGACGCATCGTTCGTACCACTGGGCAGCGTCCTCGTACGCGAAGACGCCCGCCGCCTCGTCCCCGGCCCGGCGGGCGTACCCGGCCGCCGCCTCGGCGTGTTCCGGGCCGGCGCGCAGCAGGTGGTGGGCGACCTGGGCGGGGCCGACGTCCCGACCTCGGGCGGCGAATTCGGCCAGCACGTCCCCCGCCCGCTCGTGCCACGCGACCCGCTCCGCCGGGGACAACGCCTCGTACGTCGCCGCCCGCATCAGCTCGTGCCGGAACGCGCCGGACCCGGCCTCGACCAGGGCGAGCAGCCCGGCCGCCGTCGCCTCGGCGAGGACCGTACGCACCTCGCCCAACGGCACCCGCGCGACCTCGGCGAGCGCGTCCAGCCGGAAGTCCGCGCCGAGTGCCGCCGCCGCGCCCAGGACGCGTGCACACTCCGGCGGCAGCTCGGCCAATCGGACACCGACCGCGTCTCGGACCGACGCGGGTAGCGGTCCGGGGGCGCGGTGGCGCAGCAGCTCGGTGACGAAGAAGGCGTCCCCGCCGGAGCGCGTGTGCAGCGTCCGGACCGCGGCCGGGTCGGGCCGTCCGCCGTCGGCGGCCTCGACCAGTGCACGCACGTCCGGCTCGGTGAGCGGACCCAGCGGCAGGCAGCGTGCGGTGCGCAGGAGCGCGGAGCGGGCCGCCGACCGTCCGCGCCAGGAGGCCTCGTCCTCCCGGAGGGTCACCAGCAGGAGCGCCGTCGTCGTACGCAGGCTCGGCGCGAGGTCCGGGAGGAGGCGGACCGAGGAGGCGTCGGCCTCGTGGACGTCGTCGACGATCAGGAGGAGCGGGGTGCTCGCGGCGCCCGTTCGGATCAGCCGGGCGACATCCCCGGCCAGCCGGAACCGGGCCGCCTCGGGTGCGCTCCCGTGCGGGCCGTGGGTATGGCCTCCCGTGCGGCCGGACACCAGTGCGCGCAGGGTCGGCAGTGTCTCGGCCAGGCGGGCAGCCGCCGCGTCGCCCGTGACCAGCTCCCGAGCCACCGCCGACCACGGGCGCAACGGGGCGGCGGCCGTCTCGGGCGGACAGCTCACCCACAGGACGCGGAATCCCCGCGCCCGCCGCGCGACCTCCTCGGCCGTCCTGGTCTTGCCCGCCCCCGCCGCCCCGGTCAGCGCGACCACACCACCGCGCCCCGCGCGGGCATCGGCCAGCGCCGAGTCCACCTCGGCCAACACCTCGGTGCGTCCGACGAAGGGAAAGCCGGCCATGCCCAGTCCTCCCACCCCTCACCGGGGGCCGGGTCCCAAAAGACCGAGGCCGCGCGTGCTCGTCTCACCACCCCAGCGTGAGATACCCGCCCGAACCGGACAATCACCCTGCTCCGGTCGCAGCGTGTCGCCCGCTTCGACTCAGGTTTGCGCGGGCTCCGTCGCCGTCGTGGTCGCCGCCGGCGTCAGCTCGCCGTCCCGCTCCGTGAACAGGTCGCCCGTTTCCGGGCAGCGCCACGAACCGTCGCCGGTCGGGGTCAGCGGCACACCCGCGCGGCCCACCCACTTGATGCGGCGGGCCGGTACGCCGGCCATCAGGGCGTAGTCCGGGACGTCGCGGTGGACCACGGCACCCGCCGCGATCAGGGCCCAGCGGCCGATCGTGACGCCCGCGACGACCACACTCCTGGCGCCCACGGCGGCGCCCCGACGGACCGTCACACCCTGTGCGTGCCAGTCCTGTTCGCCCTTGATCCGGCCGTCGGGGGTGACCGCGCGCGGATAGAGGTCGTTGGTCAGCACCACCGCCGGCCCGATGAAGACGCCGTCCTCCAGGACGGCCGGCTCGTACACCAGCGCGTGGTTCTGCACCTTGACGTTGGCCCCGACGCGCACGGCGGGGCCGATGTACGCGCCGCGCCCGATCACGCAGTTCGGGCCCAGGACCGCGTCCTCCCGGATCTGGGCGAGGTGCCACACACGGGTGCCCTCGCCGATGCTCGCCGAATCGTCCACGTCCGCGCTGGGGTCGATTGCCATTTCCCGAACGCTAGTGCCCGTCCGGGCTCCGCGCCCGGGAAAGGGCTCACTCGGCCGCGACGCCCAGGAAATCGGCGAGGATCCGGGCCGAGCGCCGGCCGTCGTGGTGTTCGGCCACGTAGGCCGGTCCCCGCGCGGCCATCTCGCGCGCCGCGTCGGGCTCGGCGGCGATCTCCTCCAGGACCTCGGCGAGCGAGTCCGGGTCGGCGGCGCGGATCGGCAGGTCGGCCGGCAGGTGCGCGGTCGCCGACTCGTGGAGGTAGCAGATCGTCAGTCGGCCGGCGGCCATGCCCTGACACGACGTCATCCCGTAGGAGCCGCAGGCGAATTGGTCGAGCACGATGTCGGCGTCGGCGAACAGCGCCGGGAGTTCGGCGGCGGGTCGGTTCAGGATTCGGCGGTATTCGATCAGGCCGATGTCGTGCAGTCGGTGCAGCGTCGGCTCGATCCGCGCGGTGCCGCGCAGGAAGGGGCCGGCCATCACGTGCACCACGACCGGCCGTTCGCGGGTGAGCACCGGAGTGTCCGTGCGCCAGTCCGCCGGGTCGAGCGCGGCGGGCAGCCACACCGCGTCCGGCACGTCGGCGATCAGGTCGGGCGTGGCCACGAACGTCGGCACCTCCAGGCCGCGCAAGATCGGCAACAGCCGGTCCACCTTGGCCTGGAGCGCGTGGGTCAGCTCGTAGCGCGGGTCGAACGGGGAGAACTCGACGCGGGCCCGATGCGCCGCCGGATCGCGCACCTCCGAGCCGTACAGGACCAGTCCGAGTGCGATCCCGGCCGCGCGCAGCTCGGCCAGGTCGGTGTCCACCCAGGAGCCGCCGAGTCGACCGAACGCGGGCATCCCGCACTCGGCGAGCACATGCGTATAGCGGTCCAGGACCTCGGCGAGCCGGCCCAGCTGCCAGCGGGTGGACAACCAGTCGTCGGTGCCGATCGCCCGATCGGTGGGGTGACCGAGGGTGTTCGCCGAGGCGAGCGCGGCCGACTCGGCGCGCACCCCGGGCAGGTGCCGCTCCACCGCGCGGGCCCACGCGTGGCCCTGCCCGGCGGTGTTGGTCGGCCCGATCCCGAGCACGGGGGAGGGCGTCGGGGCCGGCACCGCGTCGGCCGCGAACGCGCGCACGTACGGCTCGTACGCCCGGGCGCAGCGCGCCGCCCACGCCGTTGCGTCGCGCTCGACCTCGGCGCGGTGTCGGTTGCGGATCGCGTCCAGGTCGCGCTGGGCCATCATCCGGCGTAGCCCGCGGATCACCCCACCGCCGTCCAGCGCCTCGACCGCGGCCCGTGCCGCGGCCAGTTCGGCGGTGCGGGCCGGGTCGACCGGCACCCGTAGCGACCGCACCACACCGGTCTCGGAGACCTCGACGGAGGTGGTCACCGCGACCGTCTCGGCCGGCGCCACGTGCAGCGTGTACATGCCCTCGACCGGATCGTGCGGCACCTGCTCGCCCACGTCCGTGTGGGTCACGACGACCCGTCGCAGCCGCTCGGGCGGGGTGAATCCACGGTCCTCCGCGGCCTGCCGGGCATCCGGAATCGCCACACCCGCGGCCACAGCCGAGTCCCTGTCGCTCATTGCCGTCGTCTCCCAAGGCCGTGCCGACTGTTCACAGACTGTCACCGGGGACGAGCGGTGACCAGCGTCGCCACGTTACTTGGCTTTACCGAAAGGACCCGGTTTCCGCCGGGGGGCACGGCGCGTCGGGCCGGGAGGCGGGCGCCCCGCGCGCACGGATACGCGTCGGCCCGGGTCGCACACAGGGGCGACCCGGGCCGACGCGACGCGTGCGGGGTGTCCTCAGTCGGACTCCTCGGCGCCTCGTTCCGTACCCGCCTCGACCCGCTCGGCCAGGCTCTTCGGGCTGGTCAAAAAGCCCGCGCCCCACGACCCGTGCATCGTCGCGAGCACCCCGGGCAGCCGGACCAGCGCGTTCGGGCTCAGGTCGCGGCCCTCCCACGCGGCGCCGGCGAGGATGCCCATCGCGTACCCGCCCGGCACCAGCCAGCCGACCTTGCGCCCGGACAGGCCCACCACGGTCCCGGCGGCCACCGCGGCGAGCGCGGCCGGCGGGGCCAGGTAGCGCAGGTTGACCGAGCCCTCGTGATGCCGGGTGACCACCCGACGCCAACGGCCGTAATGGAAGTACTGCTTCGCCAGCGCCTTGGTGGTCGGCCGGGGCCGATACGAGACCTCCAACTCGGGGGAGAACCAGATCAGATAGCCGGCCTGCCGGATCCGATAGTTCAGCTCCCAGTCCTGGGCCCGCTCGAACTCCTCGTTGTAGCCGCCCAGTTCCTCCAGCACCTCGCGGCGGAAGACGCCCAGGTAGACGGTGTCGGAGGGACCCGCGCCGCCGCCGGTGTGGAAGCGCGCGTTGCCGACGCCGAGCTTGGAGGTCATCGCCCGCGCGACGGCCTCCTCGTACGGCGTGGTGCCCTCGGCGTGCATCAGCCCGCCGACGTTGGCCGCGCCGGTCTCGGCGAGCAGTCGCACGGCGGTGGAGATGTAGCCGGGCGGCAGGATCCCGTGGCCGTCCACCCGCACGATCACGGGGTGACTCGACGCACGGATCGCCGCGTTGAGCGCACTGGGGGTGCGGCCGGTGGGGTTGGGCACGGTGCGCACGCGGGAGTCGTTCGCGACCAGTCGGGCGGCGATGGCGTCGGTGTCGTCCGTGGACGGACCGAGCGCGATCACCACCTCGATGTCGCCGAGGTAGTCCTGGGCGAGCACCCGCCCGACGGCCTCCTCGAGGTGTCGGGACTCGTTGAGCACCGGCATGATCACGGAGACGGGCGGTTTTTCGGGAAGCGGCTCCACCCGGCGAGCAGGAGGCTCGGGCGTGGCGGGCTCGTCGGCGGTGTGATTCATCGTCTCGGAGCGTACTGCGAACGGCCCCCTCGCCGGGCATCGACCGGGTGGGCGAGCAGGTATCGAGCGGACGACGGCCGGGTGGGCGAGCGGGCGCGGCCGTCGGCGTGCCGCTGCGTTTCGCCCCCCGTCCCGCTTTACGGTGGTTCGACGCCCACCGCAACCGTGGCCGGACGACGAGGCGTCCTTCGGGTGTAAGCGGGTACGGATGCACATCCGCACGGCGCGCGCCACGGCGCGCAACGGAACGGCGGGACGAGATCGGTCCGCGAGGAGGGACACCGCACCCCATGGCGACAACCGGCGGCCGATCCTCGGCGAGAAGCCCCCAGGGCGACCGGAACGGGCCGCGCGTCGGCCGCAACTGGCTGGTGCTGCTCACCGGCGCGCTGGCCGCGGCGATCCTGGCCACCAGCGGCATCGGCTGGGCCTGGGTGAAGCACTTCGACGGGAAGATCCAACGGATAGACCCGTTCAAGGGTCTGACGGACCGTCCGGACACCGGATCCGGCAAGGACCTGAACTTCCTGATCGTCGGCTCCGACAACCGCGAGGGCATCCCCAGGGAGACGCTGAACAAGCTGCACGCGGGCGGCGAGTCGTGCGACTGCACCGACACGATCATGATCGTGCACCTGAACGGCAAGCGGGACCGGGCCACCATCACCAGCCTGCCGCGCGACAGCTACGTGGACTTCCCCGCGCACAAGGACAAGACCACCGGGCAGCAGCGGGGCCCGTCCAAGGGCAAGATCAACGCCGCGTACACGCTCGGCGGCCCGTCGCTGACCGTGGCCACCGTGGAGAAGGCCACCGGGATCCGGATCGACCACTACATCGAGGTCAACTTCGTCTCCTTCGTCAGCGTCGTGGACACCCTCGGCGGCATCGAGATGTGTACGCCCAAGGCGCTGCGCGACCCCAAGTCGGGCCTGGACCTGCCCGCCGGCACCAGCAAACTGGACGGCGTCAAGGCGCTGCAGTTCGTCCGCGCCCGCTACATCGCCAGCGACCCGACCGGCGACATCGGCCGCACCCAGCGCCAGCAGAAGTTCATCACCCAGGTGCTCGCGAAGGCGACCTCCTCCGGCACGCTGACCGACCCGCTCAAGCTCAAGAACGTGCTGGACGCGGTGCTCGGATCGATCAAGGTGGACGAGGGGATGAGCTCGCAGTCCTTCCTGGAACTGGGTACCAAGATGCGCAACCTGTCCAACTCGGGCGTGACCTACGCCCAGGTGCCGCTCAAGAGCATCGACCACCAGGTCCCGGAGTGGGGCTCGACGGTGTTGTGGGACGACGCCAAGGCCCCCGGCCTGTTCCGGGCGATCCGCGAGGACAAGGACCTGATCGCGCCGCCGGAGAAGAAGGCCGACGGGCCGAGCCCGAGCACCGCCGCCGCGCCCTCGCCCGTGTCGGTGGAGGTGGCGCCGGGCGACATCTCGGTGCAGGTGTACAACGGCACGCCGACCACGAGCCTGGGCACGCGCGCGTACGACGACCTCAAGGGCGCGGGCTTCGTCATGGCCGGTCAGCCGCGCAGTTCCAACGCCTCGGACGGGACGCGTACGATCATCCGCTACGACCCCAAGTGGAACCGCTCGGTCAAGACGGTGCAGGCCGCGCTGCCGGGCGCGACCTCGGAGCAGGTCACCGGCCTGGGCCGGACGATCGAGGTGATCGTGGGCTCGTCGTATCCGGGCCTGACCCCGGTTCGGGTCGGCGGCACCAACACCGAGGCACCCCCGACCGACCCGGCATCGCCGGGTCCGGCATACTCCGCCAAATCCGGCGATGAGGTCTCATGTAAGAAGTGAGCATCAAGTGTGGAACAGATGGTCGCCGAGTTCGGCATTCGGTTGCCTCGGGGCTGATCCAGTGACAGCTTCGGGGTCATGAACACGTGGCCGCCGGGGTGGGCGGATGGCGACCAGCAGCCGCAGCAGCCTCCCCCGGGAACGATTCCGAGCCGCCCCGGCGGGAACGCCGCGGACGGCTATCCACCGCCGCCGGCGCAAAGCCCGAGCGGATACCCTCCGCCGCCCCGGACCCCCGACGGCTACCCGCGCCCGCAATCGGGCACGGCCGGGCCGGGCGGCGTGCCGCCGGTGCAGGGGCCGCCCGGCGCGGACGGCTACCCGCCCCAGCCGTCGTACGCCGACGCGAACGCCGCGCCGCCCGGGCCGCCGCCGCAGCGTGCTCCGGGCGAGCCGGGCGGACCGGGGGGTCCGGACGGCCCCGGTGGTCCCGACGGCCCGGCCGGCCCGCCCGCGCGCCCCCGGCGTCCGGTCAACATCAAGAAGCGCATCCTCATCGGGGTCGGCGTCTTCGTCGCGCTCGTGCTCACGTTCGGCGTGGTGACCTACTTCTGGGCCGACTCGAAGATCCGGCACGAGGACGTGCTGGACAACTACGCGGGCCGGCCCAAGGGCATCGAGGGCACTACGTGGCTGATCGTCGGCTCGGACAGCCGCGAGGGTCTGGACGCGACCGACCGCAAGAAGCTGCACACCGGCAAGGCCCCGGGCAAGCGCACCGACTCGATGATGCTGCTGCACAAGGGCAAGGGCGGCACCGCGCTGATCAGCCTGCCGCGCGACTCGTACGTGGACATCCCCGCGTTCAGCAAGAACGGCAAGACGGTCAAGGCGCAGAAGAACAAGCTGAACGCGGCCTTCGAGAAGGGCGGCGCGCCGCTGCTCGCCCGCACCGTGGAGATGGCCACCGGCATTCGGCTCGACCATTACGCGGAGATCGGGTTCGGCGGGTTCAACAACATCGTCAACGCGATGGACGGTGTGGACATCTGCCTCAAGGGGCCGATCAAGGACCCGAAGTCCGGGGCGAACCTGGAGGCCGGCTGCCAGACGCTGAACGGCGAGCAATCGCTGGCCTTCGTGCGCTCGCGCTACTACGACCCGGCGCGCTCGGACCTGGCCCGGATGGAGAACCAGCAGATGTTCCTCAGCGCGCTGGCCAAGAAGGCCAAGTCGGCGGGGATCCTGCTCAACCCGTTCAGCGCCTTCCCGGTCGCCGACGCCTCGCTGAGCGCGGTGACGGTGGACGACGACGCGGGCCTGTTCGACCTGTACGACCTGTTCAAGGACATGGGCAGCCTGTCCGGCGGCAAGGGCGTCACCACCACGGTGCCGATCGCCAACCCCGGCCACATGGTCAAGGACATCGGCTCGACCGTGTTGTGGGACGACAAGGGCGCCAAGGCGCTGTTCCAGGCGTTGCGCGACGGACGCACGGTGGACGCGGCCAAGAACTGACCCGGGGACGGGGCGCCGGATCGTGGCACCCCGTCCCGCCCGTGGTGACTGATGGTCGACAAGTGACTCGCCGCCTGTCCCCGTCGTTTCGTACCATCGGCACTCGGCCGGGATGTCGGCCGGCGACCCTGCCCCGAGGTGACTGACTCCGCATGAACGACGCCGCGATATCCGACGCAGACCACACCTTCCAGGTCGATCTGCGGGGTCTGGTCGACCTGTTGTCGCACCACCTCTACTCCAGCCCTCGGGTATACCTGCGCGAGCTGCTGCAGAACGGCGTCGACGCGGTCACCGCGCGGCGGGCCGTCGATCCGCAGGCCGAGGCGGCGATCACCATCACGGTCGCCGACGGCGGGCTGCGCGTCGCCGACACCGGGGTCGGGCTGACCGAGGCCGACGTGCACCGCTTCCTGGCCACCATCGGCCGCAGCTCCAAGCGCGACGCGCTGGAGAGCGCGCGGCGCGACTACATCGGCCAGTTCGGCATCGGCCTGCTCGCCTGCTTCGTGGTCGCCGACGAGATCACCGTGGTGACCCGCTCGGCGCTGACCGACGCGGCGCCGGTGGAGTGGAAGGCGGGCTCGGACGGCCGCTACACGGTACGCACCCTGGACCCGAGCGCACACGAAGTGCCGGGCACCACCGTGTTCCTGACTCCGCGTCGGGGCAGCGAGGCGTGGTTCGCCCCCGAGCGGGTGATCGAACTGGCCCGCGACTTCGGCGCGTTGCTGCCCTACCGGGTCACCGTGGTGGCCGGCGGCGAGCACACTCCGATCACCGACACCCCCGCGGTGTGGGACCGGCCGTACCCGACGGTGGGTCTGCGGCGGGCCGCGCTGACCGCCTACTGCGAGAGCCGGCTCGGCTTCACCCCGCTGGACGTGATCGACCTCGACGTACCGCTCGCGGGCGTGCGCGGCGCCGCGTTCGTCCTGCCGGAGGCGGTCAGTCCGGCGATGCGCGGCAAGCACCGCGTGCACCTCAAGGGCATGTTGCTCACCGAGAACGCCGACGGGCTGCTGCCCGACTGGGCGTTCTTCGTGCGCTGCGTGGTGGACACCGACACGCTGCGGCCCACCGCGTCGCGGGAGAGCCTGTACGACGACGAGTCGCTGGCCGGGGTGCGCGACGCGCTCGGCGGGCACATCCGGGACTGGCTCGCGGACCTGGCCGCGCACGACCAGCCGCGCCTGGCCCGGTTTTTGAGTGTGCATCACCTCGGCGTCAAGGCACTGGCCCGGCAAGACGACGAACTGCTGCGCCTGGTGCTGCCGTGGTTGCCGTTCGAGACCACCGATGGGCGGATCGCGCTGGACGAGTTCGCCCGCCGGCACCCGGTCGTGCACGTGACCTCGACGGTCGAGGAGTATCGGCAGGTCGCGCCGATCGCGGCGGCGGCCGGCCTCGGCGTGGTCAACGGCGGCTACACCTACGATCTGGACCTGGTGTACCGGCTCGCGGAGATCCGGCCGGGCACCACCGTCGCCGAACTCGACCCGGACACCGTCACCGCGCACCTGGACGCGGTCGACCCGGCCGTGGAACTGGGTGCGGCGAGCTTCCTCGCGCACGCGCGGGCCGCGCTGGACCCGCTCGCGTGCGACCTGTCGCTGCGCACGTTCCAGCCGGTGACCGTGCCCGCGCTGTTGCTGGACGGGCGCGATGCGCGCGGGGAGCGGGGTCGGGCCGAGGCCGAGCAGGACGCGGCCGGGCGCGGTGACGACCTGTGGTCGGGGATCCTCGGCTCGCTGCGCAACCAGGGCCCGCGCGCGCAGCTCGTGCTCAACCATCTCAACCCGCTGGT
The DNA here is from genome assembly GCF_042754105.1 of Embleya sp. NPDC059237. Taxonomy (NCBI): domain Bacteria; kingdom Bacillati; phylum Actinomycetota; class Actinomycetes; order Kitasatosporales; family Streptomycetaceae; genus Embleya; species Embleya sp. NPDC059237. The sequence goes on from NZ_JBHZAE010000003.1 coordinate 754,316, forward strand.
CCGCCGGATCGCCGGCCTGGCGGATCCGGAACTGGCCCGGGCCGCGGTCGAAGGGCTCTACGGCCAGGCCCTGTTGCTCAGCCACCGTCCGCTCACCGCGGCCGAGACCGGCCTGCTCGGCCGATCCTTCCTCGGCCTGCTCGAGCGCGCCGTCCACCAGCCGAACCCCGCCGAATAGGAACCCTGTGATGGAAATCCGTGACGACGCCGGGTTCTTCGCTGCCCTGGACGCGAACGAGGAACAGCCCTACGGCAAGGCCCGCACCGCCCGGGCGGAGGAACTGGTCACCGTCGCCGAGCGTATGGGCAACGACGAGAACCTCGCCTGGGCGCTGCTGCGGCTGATCACCGCGTACAACTACGGCGGCGAGTCGCCGCGCACCCCGGTGCCGCTGTCCCGGCTGCTCAAGCTGTGGGACGAGCACCCGGAGGGCTTCGACGAGCAGTTGACGCACCACCTGTTCTGGGATCTGAAGTGGATCACCAGTTCGCTGCTCTCGGTGCCCGAGGTGCCGCTGACCGCGATCCGCGGCTACCTCGCCGACATGGAACGCCGCTACCGCACGGCCGGACACAGCCTGCGGCCGGTGCACCAGAGCCGGTTCTACCTGGCCCGGCACATCGGCGCCGACGCGGAGACCACCGAGGCGTTCGAGGCGTGGCTGGCGGCGGACCGGGACCGGCTGGCCGACTGCGACGCGTGCGAACGGCGCGAGCAGGCACGCTGGTTGATCGCGCAGGGCCGGGACGCGGACGCGCTGGAACTGCTCGCGCCGACCCTGGACGGGGCGCTCACCTGCGCGGAGGAGCCGCAGGTCTCGCTGGCCACGTCGATGTTGCCGCTGGTGCGCGAGGGCAGCCCGGACCGGGCCCGGGCGCACCACCTGCGCGGCTACCGGTCGGTGCGGGGCAAGGTGAGCACGTACGCGGCGGTCGCCGAGCACATCGAGTTCTGCGCGCTGACCGGCAACGAGGGGCGCGGGATCGAGATCCTGGCCGAGCACCGGGCCTGGCTGGCGCGTCCGCAGAGCGACCCGTCGGACCACTCCGACTTCCTGGCCGGCGTCGCGGTGCTGCTGCGGCGTCTGGTCGCGGTGGGCGGGCCGGAGCTGGTGGTGTTCGAGGACACCACCGCCGGTGGGCTGGGCGAGACGGTCGAGCGGGAGCTGTTCGAGATCGCCGCGCGCTTCGACGCGCGCAACGGGAACGACGCGGTGAGTTCGCGAGTGCGGCGCCGGTTGGCGGCGGCCCCGGTGGCGGATTCGCTGCCGCTGGGCCTGCGTTCGGTCCGGGTGGCGACGCGGGCTGCCGTTGCTCCGGCGACAACTGCGGTGTCCGGGCGGGGAGGTGCGGAACTGCTCTCCTATGCACGCGAGTTGGATGAGCTGGGGCATCCCCGGGCGGAGGCCGCCTGGCGGGACTACGCGGCGGCGGCGCGGGCGCAGGGGCAGGACGTGGACCCGTTCGCGCTTGCCGCGATCACCGAGGCGGACGGCATCGAGCTGGTCGAGGAGGGCGAGTTCGCGGCCGGCGCCGCGGCGCTCGACCGGGCCGCTGCCGGCTATCGGGCGGCGGACGCGGCGGGGCGGGCGGTGGGCGCCGAGGTGCGGCTCGCGATGGCCCGGTTCCGCGCCGACGAGCCGGACGCGCTTGCGTTGTTCGAGGCGGCGCAGGTCAAGGCCGCCGCATTCCTGCCGGACGACGCGGCGCCGCTCGCGCTGGTCCTGCACCACCGCGCGATCGTGGCGTTGGCGAGCGAGGACGCGGATGCGGACGCGATCCTGACCGAGCTGCACGACCTGGGCCGCGACCACGGGCTGCGGCACCGCCAGTCGGCCGCCCTGCACATCCGGGCCGAGCGGGCGTTGCAGGACGACCGGACGGCGGACGCCGAGGCCGACCTGAGCGCGGCCATCACGCTGTGCCGGGAGGCCGAGCGGCCGTGGCTGGCCTGCCGGCCGCTGTTCCTGCGCAGCCAGGTGCGGATGCGGCTCGCCGACCCGGCGGCGGCCGAGGCGGACATGCGGGCGGCGCTGGAGACGGCCGCGTTCTACACCGAGCCGCAGTTCCCGGTGGGACACGCGCTGACCATGCTGGCCAACGCGATCGGGGCGCAGAACCGGCCCGAGGACGCGCTGCCGTTCGCGCTGGAGGCCGCGCACGTCTTCGACGACGAGGGCGACCCGGAGATGGCCGCGGCCTGCCGACGGGGCGCGGTGGGTATGTTGTTCGGCCTGGGTCGGGACGCGGAGGCCGCGGCGATCCTGGAGGAGTTGCTTCCGGAGGTCGAGGAGCACCACGGCCCCGAACACGCGATGCAGGAACGCTGGGCGCTCGGGTTGTGCCTGCGCCGACTCGGCGACACCCGGGAGGCGGCCCGGCACCTGGCGATGGCGGCGGAGACCGCGGTGAAGGTGGCCGACCGGGCGACCCAGGCGGAGCTGGCGGTGGCCGCGGCACACGCGCTCGACGACGCGGGGATGGCGCCGCAGGCCCAGGCGGCGTTCGGGCGGGCGATCGAACTGCTGCGCGCCGAGGGGGATGTGCGCGAGACGGTCCGGGCGCTGCGGGCGAAGGCGTGGAACATCGCGAGCAGCACCGACCGGGAGGACCCGTCGGGGGTGGACCGGGCGGTGGCGCTGTTCGCCGAGGCGCTGCGGGAGCTGGCGGGCGCCGAGACCGGTGCGCAGGCGGCGGATGACGAGGCGACGATGCTCGCGGTCGAGCGGGCGGGTACGCACCACCAACTCGCCCACCTGCTGGCCCGTGCCGACCGGCTGCACCCCGCACGGGCGGCGGCGGACAAGGCGGCGACGGCGTATGTGGCGGTGCTGCCGGAGGAGGCCGACGGCTACCTGGACGCGGTGCAACTGGCGGCGCGCATCGAGGCGTTCGGTCTGGACGAGCGGCCGGCGGCGGTGACCCGGTTGGACGTGGCGCTGAAGGTGTGCGCGACGAGCGGGGTCACGGCAGTGGAGGAACTGACGGAGCTGCGCGAGGAGTTGGACCGGGCCTGAGCCCGGAGGAGCCCGGCCGGGCGGGGTGTCCGGCCGGGCTTGGGATCAGGCCGGGCTTGGGATCAGGCGGGGGTGATCGTCACGTCGCGCGCGCTCTGCGCGAGGATGTTCGGCACCACGGGGACCACACCTTCGCCGGGCAGGAGTTCGAGCAGCGTTGCGTCGGCGCGTGCGGGACCGGGCACGAAGTCGAGCGGAGGCCGCGCGGAACTGTGCCAGTCGTGCGTCAGGCCATCGCACGTGGCGGCGCTGCCACCGACCGAGAAGTTCCGGCCGGCCTGGCTGACGGTGCCGCCGACCAACACGCTCCCGGTGTGCTCGGCCGCGCAGCTGTAGGTGCCGGAGACCGTGACGGTGCCGTCGGCCGCCACCCACACGGTGGGGTCGAGCGAAACCTGGTCGCCCGCGACCGGGAGCCGCCGTGCGTGCGGTTGCGCCTGTGCCTGTGCGACGACGGGGACGAACGCGAGTGCGAGCCCGGCGAATCCTACGGACAGGGCCATGGCCTTACGGCCGGAACTGATCATCATGCCGACGCCAACGATCCGCACCCCCGAAGGTTCCGTGCACGCGTACGAACGGGGGAACGAGGCCGAGGCGTACCGCCGGCCGCCGAAGCGCGGGGAGGGGGTCGGGTCAGTCGATGTCGAGGATGGCTTCGATGGTGTCGCCGTGGGGGGTGGGGGTGGCGCGCGTGTGCAGGTGGGCGCCGGCGCCGGTGAGGAGGCGTCGGGCGGCGGTGTTGGCGTCGGTCGTGGTGGCGACGACGCGGGGCGCGCCCTGGGCTCGGGCTTCGGCGCGGAGGAGGGCGACGACGGCGCAGCCCACACCTCGGCCGCGGTGTTCGCGGCCGATCCACAGGCCGGTCTCCAGGTCCCCGTCCGGGGTCGGCTGGAGGCGGGCGGCGCCGACCACCACGTCGTCGACCAGGATCGCGTAGGTGGTGGGCGTGGCGGCCCACTCGTGATGAAAGGCCAAGAACGCGGCCCGCCGATCGGCGGTCCACCCGTTCGCCCCGGCCTCGACGGGCATGACCTCCCCCGGCTCGGCCCCGCGCACGGCCGCATCCAACAGGGAGGCCGACAACTCCTCGTCCAACCGCCGAAGCACCACCCGAAACCCGTCCATCCTCGAACCCTCCCCACCCCCCAACCCCTCCGTCAACTCCATTCCGCCGCCCGCCCGGCCGTTGGCGCCCGGCCGCACACTTCGCCGTCCGGTGGCCGGGCGGTGGGGGAGTGGGTGTGCGACGGCCGCGCCTCCTCCCTCTTTTCGGGGGCGAGGCGCGGCCGTCCGTGGGGTGCGTCAGCGGTTTTTCTTGGGCGCGCAGATGTTTTTGTCGGCTGTTTCCATGTCGATGTTCTTGGGGGGATCCGTGGGCGGGGCCGCGTTGTTGGGTGGGGCGGTGCCCGGGTAGTCCTTGCCGATCAGGAGTTCGAAGCGGGTTACCGCAGTGGACGTGCTCTCGGTCAGGGCGCTGTCGGGCAGGCCCGTCGCGGCGGCCAGAGCCTTGGCGGCGTCCAGGCGGCCCTTGGGGTAGGTGATCGAGCTGGTCATGTGGGTCTTGCCGTCCTTCGCGTTGCCCGCGCTGACCGCGACGAACTTGCGGCCGACCAGGTCCGCCGCCACCTCGTTGGCCCGCTTGTTGACCCCGCTGCCGTTGCGGACGTCGACCTTGAGCGTGGCCGGGTCCACCTTCGGTACTTCCGGCGTCGGCGGGGTCCCCGGCTGCTGCTCCGCGGGCTTGTCGTCCTTGGTGACCGCGGTGTCCGTACGCAGCATTGCCATCAGGTTGTTGGCCTCGGGCTGCTTCGGCTGCACCTTGACCTTGGGCAGCGGCGGGTATTCCTCGACCGGCAGCGTGGTGAACGCCATCCGCTTCTCGGGGACCTTCTTCAACTGGTTGCCCAGCGAGATCAGCTTGTCCACGCCGCCGAGGCCCTTGTCCACGGTCAGCGACTCCACCGCGATGTTGGCGATCTTGAACATGCCCTGGACATTGGTCAACGACGCGCTGTTCTTGAGCTTGCGGGTGAGCGCCATCAGGAACGCCTTCTGCGCCTTGATCCGGGCCAGGTCGCTGCCGTCGCCGAAGGCGTGCCGCGCGCGCAGGAACTTCAGCGCGGTCTCGCCGCTGAGGTTCTGGTCGCCGGCGTCGAGCTTGAGGTCGGTGCCGCCCCCCTGGTTCGGCAGCACCGGGTCGTTGATCGGCTCCGAGATGCACATGTCGACGCCGTCGACGGCGTCGGTCATCTTCTTCACGCCGGTGAAGTCGATCATGATGTAGTGGTCCACCTGGACCCCGAGCATCTTGTCGACCGTGGACACCGTGCACGGCGGACCGCCGTTGGCCAGGCTCTCGTTGAACGACTGCGGCCCGTTGGACGCGGGATACGTCTTGCCGTCCACGACACACTTGGGTATCTGCACCATGGTGTCGCGGGGGATGCTGACCAGCGTCGCGTTGCTGCGGTCGGCCGATACGTGCATCAGGATCGTGACGTCGGCCAGGCCCTCGGTGTGCTCGGCAGCGCCGTACTTCTTGCCGAGACCCTTACGGCTGTCGTTGCCGATCAGCACGATGTTCAGCGGCCTGCGTCCGAACGCGTCCTCCTCCGCCTTGGGGACGCCTTCACTGCCCGCGTTCTTCGCGGTGGTGGATATCTTGCTGTCCAGATACTTGATGTAGCCGTACGCCGTGCCGGCCAGCACCACGATCAGCCCCACCACGGTGAGCGCGATCCACTTGAGCCGCTTCTTCACCTTGCTCTTGGGCGCGGCCTTGTCCCTGCCCGCGGCGGCGTTGCGGGCGCCCGCGCGCCCGGCGGGAGCCGTTCCCGCGCCCCGCCGACGCGACGACGGCGGCGCGTCGGCAGCGGTGCCGGCGCTCTGATCCGAGCCGGTGCCCCGGCCCGAGGCGGCCTCCACCGCCGACGGCCGGCGCCGTCCCTCGGACGTACCCCCGGGGGCGCGAGGCCGGGTCGTGCCGGGGGCATCGACCGCACCGCCGCCCGGCGCCCGCAGCTCGAAGCTGCCGGTGTCCGGGTTCATCACCCACATGTCCGCGACGTCCGCGTCGTCCATGCCGCCCAGGGGATCGTTGTCCCCGGGCGCGCCACGATGCGGCCCGTTCCCTCTGTTCACGCCGAGATCCCCTCCGGCTGTACCCGCCGCCGCACGGTCCCCCCGGCTGTGCACGGTCCTCTTGGCGACACCGGGGTTCCGGAGCCACCCACGGAACCCGACGGTGATAAGTGATGGTCGGTATGAAGCAGCCACCATAACCGGCGAGATCTCGCCATGGTCACCGAGACTGCGAAGTCCTGACACTCGGATCATCGGAAAAGGTACAAAAACCTGATCCGACCGTTCCCGATCCGTCGTCAGTCGGTCGACAGCCGGTCATGGACCGGTCGTCGACCGGTCGAGGAGGAGCACACACGAGCGTCCTGATCCGCACGTCGCGCGTGCCCCCCTCGACCGGGCGCCGGTCATTTCCGGCGCGGTGAGGCGCACTTCGTGTTGTCGGCCGTCTCCAGGTTCAGGTCGGCCGCCTTGGGCGGCTCCGGCACCCGCTCGGGCCCGGCGCTCGCCGGACCCGTCGGCGCGCCGCTGTCGCCGGTACCCGCGTCGGGCAGATCCGCGCCGATCAGCAGCTTGATCGTGGTCTCCCCCGCACGGGCCGCCTCCAGCGCGGTCTCCGGCAGGTTCAGCGCCACGGCGATCGCCCCGGCCTGCTCCCGCTTGCCGTCGGGGTAGGTGATCCGACTGTTGGCGTGTTCCCGCCCGTCCGGCATGGACGTACCCGAAGTCGCCTTGAAACCCAGCCGCTTGAGCGCGTCGACCACCGGGGCGATTCGTTTCCGCGCGCTCCCGCTGTCCACCGTCACCCGGATCTGCGCCGCGTCGGACGGTGCGATCGTCTGCGGCGGGGCCGGCGTCTCGGTCACCGGCGCGGGCGGCGGATCCGTGGCCGGATCGCCCGCGGTCAACGGCAGATCGGCGCGGATCGCGGCCCACAAGTTGTCGGCGGCGGGCCGTCTGGGCTGGACCTGATCCGGCGCGGGCCGGTAGGTCTCGGTCGGCAGCGTGGTGAACGCCATGCGCTTTTCCGGCACCTTCTTGATCTCGTCGGCGAGGTCGATCAGCTTGTCCACGCCCGCCAGGTCGTTGTCGACGGTCAACGCGCCGACCGCACTGTTGGCGATCCGGAACATGCCGTCCACGTTGGTCAGTTTCGCGTTGCTCTTCAACTCGCGCGCCAGCGACGCCAGGAACACCTTCTGCGCCTCGATCCGCGCCAGGTCGCTGCCGTCGCCGAACGCGTGCCGCGCGCGCAGGAATTGCAGCGCGTCGTTGCCGCTCAGCGTGTTCGGGCCGGCCGGCAGGTCCAGCCCGGTGCCGCCGCGCTGCCCGGACAGGACCGGGTCGTGGATCGGCGCGTCCAGGCAGATCGGCACGCCGCCGACCGCGTCGGTCAGGTCGCGGACGCCCTTGAAGTTCACCTCGACGTAGTGGTCGATGCGCACCTGGAGCATCCGGTCCACGGTCGCCACCGTGCACGGCGCGCCGATGTCGCGGAAGCTGTCGTTGAACTGGCCGAACCGGGCTTCGGTGACCTTCTTGTCCTTGCCCTTGCCGATCTCACATCGCGGGATGTCCACCATCGTGTCCCGGGGGATGTTCACCAGCGTGGCATTGGAACGGTCGGCCGACAGGTGCATCAGGATCGCCACGTCGGCGAGCCCTTCGTGCCCCTCCGCGCCGTAGCGCCGGCCCTCGCCGATCCGACTGTCGTTGCCGATCAGCAGGATGTTCATCGGACTTCGGCCCTGGGCGTCCTTCGGGGACGCCGGTGGTCGGTTGTTCTTGTCGGCGGTGATCTGGGTGTGGTGCAGCTTCCCGTTCAGGTACCGGATGTACCCGTACGCGCTGCCGGCCAGGATCAACAGGACACCGACCACGGAGATCGCGATCCATTTGAGGCGCTTTTTCACTGTGCTCTTTCTGCGTCCGTCCCGTCCACCGGGTGCCGCTGCTCCCCCGGTTCCGGTCTCCGCGTCCGTGCCCATGCGTGGCGTCCCCTCCGGCGACCCGCCGGGGGCGTCGCGGTCGGCGACGTCCCCGGCTCTCCCTGATGCGGTGTCGATGAATCAGCCCGCGCACACGTCCTGTTCCGCCGTCCGCCCCGAGACGGTGACGATCGGGCTCGTGTCCGCGGGCGTGGTCGGCTTGGCCGACGGGATGCCGCTGGTCGAAGTGGGGTCTGCCGTGGACGTCGACGAGGGCGCCCCCGTACCCGACGCGGTGGAACCGGCCGGGGACCGCGTGGAGCCCTTGCCGGTCGCGCCCGTGCCCGGGGCGGTCGGGGTGACGGTCACCCGTTCGCCGTTCTCGTCGATCGTGGTGCGGGTGGACGGCAGCGGGGTCGCCGGCTGCTCGATCCGCACCTCGCCGTTGTTCTCGAAGCCGTTCTCGTCCTTGCCGCTGACGCCCGCGCCCACCGCGACCCGGTCGAAGCGGATCGCCTCGAACAGCCGGTCCGCCTTGGGCTGGACCAGTTCGTCCCGGTCGGTGTCGAACCGGTACGGCTGCCGGGGCACGGTCAGGAACGCGACCTTGTCGTTCGGGATGCCCTTGATGCTGTCGGACAGGTCCATCAGCTCCTTGAGCGAGCTCAGTCCCGGGTCGGCGGTGATCGACCGGGTTCCGGCGTCGAGGAGGTTGTACAACTTCCACGGCTGGGTCAGCATGTCGCCGACCTTGACCTTCTTAACGAGCGCGGCCAGAAAACGCTGCTGTCGGGTCATCCGTTGGGTGTCGCTGCCGTCGTCGACGTTCTTGCGGGCGCGTACGTAGCCGAGCGCCTGCTCGCCGTCGAGCTTGTGCTTGCCGGCCGGCAGGTCGAGCTTGGCGGCGGTGTCGCGCATCGGGCGGCTCAGGCACACCTCGACACCGTTGACCGCGTCGACCATCTCCTTGAAGCCGGAGAAGTCGATCACGATGTGGTGGTCGACCCGGACCTTGGTCATCTGTTCGATGGTCTTGATCGTGCAGGCGGCGCCGCCGATCTCGAACGCGTGGTTGAACTGGTCCCGGTACGCCCGCGACTTGCTGCCGTCCGGCCGGACGCAGGAGGGGATGTCCACCATCAGGTCGCGCGGAATGCTGACCGCGACCGAGCTCTTCCGGTCGGCGGCGAGGTGCAGCAGGATCGTGGTGTCGGAGCGCTTGGTGCCCTCGCCGACGTCGCCGTACTGCTTGTTGTCGCCGCTGCGGTCGTCCGAGCCCATCAGCAGGATGTTGGCCGCGTCGTGCGTGCCGGCCGCCACCTGCGGGCGTTCGGTCTCCGGGCCGAGCTTCGCGCTCAGGTCCTCGGTGGTGATGTTGCCGTCCAGCTTGCGGTACAGGGTGTAGACCACGACGCTGCCGGCGACCAGGCTCAGGGCCACGGTGACGGTGACGCCGATCAGGATGCGCTTGTACACCCGGCGGCGCCGGTCGCGCCGGGTCCGCCGGTCGGCCGCCTTGCCGCCGTCGGCGGCCATCGCGGCCACGGCGGCGGTGAGTGGGTCGCCGTCGGCCGGGGGAGGGGTGGTGGTGGGGGCGGTGGAGGGCCCCGCCGCACCCGTCCCGGCCGGGGTCGCGCCGTCGCCGCCCTCGGCCGTGGTGGTGTCGCCCGGAGCGCCCGCCGCACCCGCCGCGTCGGGGGCCACATCGGCCGCCGCGCCCTCGGCGGTCGCGCCGTCTGCCGCCGCACCCGCCGCGTCGGAGGCTACCTCGGCCGCCGTGCCGTCGCCCGGCTCGGCTGCCGAACCCCCGCCCGATTCGCCCGAGTTGCCCGCCGGACTGTCGCCCGGCACGGCCGCTTCGCCCGCTGTGCCGTCGCCGACCTCGGCCGACTCGCGCGCCTCTGCGGCGCGGGCGGCCACGGCGGCGTCCTCCGCACCCGGTGCGGGTACAGGGCCGGCCGCTGCCGATTCGCCCACCGGTTCGGCCGTGTCGGGCCCGGTCGCCGCAGCCGAAGTCGGCGTCGCGGGCCCCGCGTCCGCGCCCGAGGCATCCGGGCCCACCGCGTCCGCGTCCGCGCCCGCCGCCTCCGCGTCCCGCGCGTTGCCGGCTTCCCCGTCCCCCACCGGCCCGTTCGGGGGCGGAGTTGTGGATATGTCCGGTTCGGTCGGGGTCTCGGGCGCCGTTTCCGGGCTCGCGTCCCGACCGGATCCGGCCTGCTTGCCGGCCCGTTCGCTGTCACTCACGTCGTGTCTGCTTCTTTCCCCAAGGCGCCCAACGCTCATCAAGCGACGAACCGCGCGTGGGGCGGCCGTTGCACTGATAGACGTGGCGCCGGTTCTTCGAGTTGCGTGCACCCTTGTGCGTGTGACACAGGTCACGCCGAACCGTCGCAACACCACGTGTCGACCCGGCCCGCACGGCTGCCGGCACGTTATCGTGCGCGACTCCCAGGGCCGGCCCCCAGGTGGGGTGCCGGCCTCCGGCCGTGATGACGCGCGATCAGTTCGCCTTGCAGATGTCCTGGTCCCCGTCGCGGGTGTCGGCCTTCACCGGCGGCTTCACCGGCTCGACCGGAACCGCGCCGGCCCCGGACGCGGCGGACGCCGGCACCGCGCCCGGACCGCCGAGTGCTCGCGCGGGCGCACCGGCCGGGACCGCCCCACCCGCCGGCGCGACCGGGGCCGGTGCCGGTTCCGCGCCCGGTTTGCGCCGATCGTCCAGCGGCTCGTCGTGGTTGATCGCGTCGAACAACCGCCGCGCGTCGGGCTGGATCAGCGCGACCCGGTTGTTGTCGTCCGGCGGGTTGTACACCGGGATGTGCGCGAAGGTGATGTTCTTCGTCTCCAGGTCGCGCATCCCGCGCGCGAGATCGACCAGCGCGGAGACCGAGTCCAGGCCCTCGTCCGCCCGGATCGACCTGGTCAGCGCGTCGGCGAGGGTGAACAGCCGGGTCGGGCTGGTCAGCGTGTCGCCGCTGCGGATCTGCTTGGCGAGCGAGGCCACGAACGCCTGCTGCCGCTTGATCCGGCCCAGGTCGCTGCCGTCGCCGCCGAGCCCGATGTCGTGGCGCAGCCGTACGTAGTCCAGCGCCTCCCGGCCGTGCACCTTGCGCCGGCCGGCCGACAACGAGATGTTGCCCTCGCGGTCCTGCACGGTCCTGGGCAGGCAGATCTCCACCCCGCCGACCGCGTCGACCATGCCCTTGAAGCCGGAGAAGTCCACGATGATGTGGTGGTCCACGCGCATCGCGGTGACCTTTTCGACGGTGTTGCGCGTACAGGCCGCGCCGCCGAGCTCGAACGCCGAATTGAACATCGCCCCGCGCTGTTCGGCCGAGCGCGCCCCGTCCTTGGTCACACAGGAGGGCACGGTCACCAGCAGGTCGCGCGGGATGCTCATGACCACCGCGTGTTCGCGGTCGGACGTCAGGTGCACGAGGAGCGTGGTGTCCGAGCGCTCGCCGATGTCGCCTCCGCCGCCGAGCGCGCGGTTCTCGCCGGCCCGCGAGTCCGAGCCGATGATCAGCAGATTCATCGGCTTGCCCTTGCCGTTGCCGCCCGCGTCGGGACGGTCGGCGTTGAGCTTGCCGTCGACCGGGTCGGTCTTGATGTTGCCGTCGAGCCGCCGGTACGCGACGTAGGCGGCCGAGACGCCGGTCAGCAGGATCAGCGTGATGCCCACCCCGATCGGCAGGAACACCCGGCGCCGCCGGTTGCGCCTGCGGCGCGCGCGCCGGGTGGCGGCCCGACCGGCGGCGGCGTCGACCGGGGTGGACTCGTACGCCGGGCACGCCGCCGGTTCGGGCACGTCTTCGGGCACGTCGGGTTCGGGCGCACGTTCGGACCGGTACAGGTGATCCCACACGTCCATGAACCCCACGCCTCCCCGCCTGCTGAGGGACCGCCGGGCACGGCACTACGGGCGGTCGGGGTCACGAAAGCGCAGCCCGACCCGTCTTGTCATGGACTAGTCGGCGGAACGGGTGACGGCGCGCGTGACGCGCTCCGCCTCGATTCGCCGCTCCAGCAGGGATTCGTCCAGGTGACGGCATACGACGACGGGTACGGACGCGGCCAGGGGCGCGAGCAGGCCCGCCCGCAATCCACCCGTTCGGGCGAAGCTCGAAGAGGTGAGCAAGCGATCGCCGGGGCCGAGGTTCCACTCCCGCGCGGCGGCCTCGCCCGCCGCGGCCAGGTCGCCGGCGGTGTACTCGCGGCCGGCCTCGATCAGCGCCGGCGCATCGGCGCGCGCCGAGCCGTCGGGCACGAACCGGTCGCCGTGTCCGGCCACTTCCGCCGCGTAGTCCAGGAAGCCGGCCGGCGGCTCGGGGAAGCGCCCGCCCATCGGCCGCAGCGCCAGGGCGACCCGCTCGCCGGGGCAGGTCGCCGCCCGGTCGAGGGTGTCGGGGCCGGACACCACCACGTCGGCGTCGGCGGGATCGCCGTCGAAGGTCACCGCCAGGCCGAGCGACCACGCGGCGAGCAACCACACCTGGGTCTGCCAGTGCGCCGGCAGCAGCAGCGACACCCGGGCGCCGGGCTCGACCGCGAGGTCGTCGCGCAGCAGATTCGCGGTCTTGGCGACCCAGTTGTCGAACGTCGCGACGGAGAGCTCGACCCGCTCGCCGGTGGCGTCGTCGTAGAAGGTGGTGAAGGGCCGCGCGGAGTCGGCGGCGAGCGCGGAGCGCAACTGATCGACCGGAGTGCTGGGCATGAGCCCAGCCTATCGAGCGGATGAATTCGTACGACAAATGGGTGTAATTGCTGCATTTGGTACAAGCGTTGTGCGGTACCGGGCACCCGAACGACTCCACCGCCCACGATGGAGGGGCCCGCCCGTGTTCACCAGAATCGTGCTGTCGATCGTCGCCCTCGCCGTGCCGACCGTGCTCGCCGGACCTCCCGCGCAGGCCGACGCGGGACCGGGCACCCCCGGTACCACGATCACCCTCCCGCTGACCGGGATCGAACAGGAGTCCGACGTCGCCGCGCCCCGCGAGGGCCGGACCGGGGTACTGACCGCCGAACGCGACACCGCAGCCTTCTCGTTGCTCGGCGTCACCTGGGCCGACCCCGACCCGGCCGCGGGCGCGCGGGTGGCCGTCCACGTACGCACCCGCACCGGCGGGGTGTGGAGCCCCTGGCGCGCGCTGCACGCGAGCGGCGACGGGAGCGGGCCGGCCGAGGGCCGTGTCCGCGGCGGCACCGAGCCGTTCTGGGCCGGTCGTTCCGACGGTGTCCAGATCCGCGTGGGCGTGCTCGCCGGAGCGCTGCCGGCGGACCTGCGGGCCGAACTCGTCGACCCCGGCGAGTCGATCGTCGACCGCATGCCACCGCGCCCGACCCGGCCGAACAGGGTCGACGGCCGGATCAAGGGCCGCGCCGAGCGGCCCGCGATCGTGGCCCGTCGCGACTGGGGCGCGGACGAGTCGTTGCGGGACGCGAAGTTCAAGTACACCGGCACCGTGCGCGCCGCGTTCGTGCACCACACCGCCGACGGCAACGACTTCTCGTGCAGCGACTCGCCCAAGGTGCTCCGCTCGATCTACCGCTACCACGTGCTGACCAACGGCTGGGCCGACGTGGGCTACAACTTCCTGGTCGACCAGTGCGGCACGGTCTTCGAGGGCCGCGCCGGCGGGGTCGACAAGCCGGTGCTCGGCGCGCACACGCTCGGCTTCAACACGGACAGCATGGGCGTGGCCGCGATGGGCACCTACACCAGCGCCGAGCCGCCCGGGCCGATGCTGATCGCGCTGTCCACCCTGATCGCCTGGAAGCTCGGCCTGGACGACCGTGACCCGGCCGGCCGCGTCACGCTGACCTCCTCCGACAGCGGCAGCCGCTACCCGAAGGGCACGACCCACTCCTTCGACGTGATCTCCGGCCACCGGGACGCGTTCAACACCGAATGCCCCGGCCAGGCGCTCTACGAGCAACTGCCCGCGATCCGCAAGGACGTATCCGTGCGGCTGGGCTGACCGCGGCGCCGGCGGCGGGCGGGCTACCGTACGCCCTTGTCCACGATCTCCCGCAGGCGCTCCACCAGCGGCTCGACCACCGCCTCGGGGACGAACCGCTCCCGCGCCAACGCGACCGCCGCCGCGCGCAGTCGGGCCACCTCCGGCGGATGCTGGGCCAGCCGGCGCAGCGCGTCGGCCAGCGCGTCGGAGTCGCCCGCCGGGACGAACAACCCGGCCGCGCCGAGCAGTCGGCGCTGCGGCGCGGTGTCCGAGGTGAGCACCGCACACCCCGCCGCGGCGCCCTGGAAGACCTTGTTCGGCACCAGCCGCAACGCCTTGGCGCCGGTGCCGAACACCCCCAGGCACAGGTCGTGCGCGGCGACCAGGCGCGGCAGTTCGGCCTCGGGTACCCAGGTCCGCCAGGTCACCCGGGGCGCGTTCGGCCCGACCAGGTCCTTCGTGCGCTGGGCCTGGAGGCCGCGGCCGATCATGGTCACGGTGATCGGATAGCCGTCCAGCCGACTGAGCGCGGCGCCGATCACCGGTGCGCCCTGCACCGGCGAGTACAGCCCGACCGAGATCACCCGCAGGTCCTCGCCGGGCCGAAAGCCCGGCTCGAAGTCGGCCGCGGGCTCCGGTGGCGGCTCGGGTCGCGGCTCTGCCGACGCGTCGCCGAGCGGGTCGGGGGACGTCTTCGGGCCCGCCCGCCCCGCGTCGAACCACACCGGCGCCGCCCCGATCGGCACCACCACGGCCCGATCCCGCTGCGCCGGCGCGAGTACCCGGCGGTGCTCCTCGGTGTCCACCAGGACCAGTCGCGCCGCGGCGATCGCCGCCTGCTCGATCCGGTCCACCTTGCGCAGTTCGGCCTGGGCGGCGTGGCCCAGCCGATCGGCGACGTCGTCCACGCTCTCCAGGTGGTCCAGCACCAGCGGTACCCCGGGGAACAACCGTCGCGCGATCTGGATGTCGAGCCGCCCCTGATAGCCGACGATCACCACGTCGGGACGCGGCGCGCGCCGAGCCTTGGCCACCAGCTCCGCGATGCACCGCGCGTGCCGTATTCGCTGGCGGGGGATCCCGGGGTGCGCCGACGGCGGCGGGACCATCGGGCCCGCGTCCATGTGGCCGAGCGGAACGTTGCAGGTCACCACCTCGATGCCGTGCCGCCGCAAGCCCTCGATGAGGATTCCCACCCGGGGGTGGACGGTCGTGTCATAGGTGCCGAACGCCATCACCCGCATAGCTGAAGTCTGCTCTGCGCACATCGGCACAAAACCGGGAAGGTACCGTGGCGGTCCGAACCCGGACCCCGAGGAGAGCCCGTTGCACCCCAGTGCCCACCGGCGCGTGTGGCGTCCCGGGTTCGCCCTCGACCTCCGGCTCACCCTCGGCCAACTGCGCCGGGGACACAGCGATCCGACGTACCACGCGGGCGCCGACGGCTCGGTGTGGCGCACCTCGCGCACCCCCGAAGGGCCGTGCACGCTGCGGGTGATCGACCGACCCGCGACCGGCGAGATCGAGGCGAGCGCGTGGGGGCCGGGTGCCGAGTGGCAGCTGCACGCGCTGCCGGCGCTGCTCGGCGCCGACGACGACCCGGACGCGCTCGTCGCCCGGCACCCGATCGTGCGCGACGCGCAACGCCGGTACACCGGCCTGCGGATGCCGCGCAGCGCGCTGGTCCTGGCCGCCCTGGTGCCCTCGATCCTGGAGCAGAAGGTCACCACGATCGAGGCGCGCCGGGCCTTTCGGCTGCTGCTCGGCAAGTACGGCGAGGCCCCGCCCGGCCCGGCGCCGGCGGGTCTGCGGGTGATCCCCGACGCGCGTACCTGGGCGCTGATCCCATCCTGGGACTGGGCCCGCGCCGGAGTGGACGGGCGCCGCTCGCGCACCGTGATCGAGGCGACCCGGGTGGCGGGCCGCCTGGAGGCGACCACCGGGGTGTCGCATCCCGAGGCGGCCCGGCTGATGCGCCTGGTGCCCGGGATCGGGGTGTGGACCGCGGCCGAGACCATGCAGCGCTCGCACGGCGACCCCGACGCGCTGTCCGTGGGCGACCTGCACCTGCCCAAGACCATCGGCTTCGCGCTCGCCGGGCACGCCGTGGACGACGCCGGAATGCTCGAACTCCTCGCCTGCTACGGGGGAAACCGGCACCGGGCCGCGCTGCTGATCCGCATGTCGGGGGTCAAGGTCCCGCGCCGCGCGCCCCGCTATGCCCCGCGCCCGCACTTCACCGGCAGGACCCTGTGAACGGCCGTCCCTCGGCGGGCGCCACGTTTGTGCCCCCGGGCCTCGGGCAGCCGTTCGGGTGAAGGACCCGGCTGCGCAGCACGGCAGCTCGGAACCGACACCGAGAACGAGGAGGAAGTGCTCGTGACGACCGTCCAGCACTCGATCGACGTGGACGTGCCGGTCCGCACCGCCTACAACCAGTGGACCCAGTTCCGGGAGTTCCCGCGGTTCATGAGCGGGGTCGAACGGATCGACCAGATCAACGCGACACACACCCACTGGGTGACCAAAATCGCCGGAGTGACCCGGGAGTTCGACGCCGAGATCACCGAGCAGCGGCCCGACGAGCGGGTCGCGTGGAAGACCGTGGACGGCCCGCACCAGGCGGGTGTGGTCACCTTCCATCGGCTCGACGACGTACACACCCGCGTGATGTTCCAGATGGAGTTCGACCCCGACGGCCTCGTGGAGACGGTCGGCGACAAGCTCGGCTTCGTCCGCGGCCGGACCAAGGGCGACCTGGAACATTTCAAGACGTTCGTGGAGGAGCGGGGCCAAGAGACCGGCGGCTGGCGCGGTGAGGTCGAGCCGCCCGGCAGCCACGGATCGGCCGACCTGCCGCAGACGCCGCCTCCCCCCTACCCCGGCCCCGGCATGCCGCCCACTCCCGGGCGGACCGGAGCCCCGGGCGGCGGGCGCATCCCGCCGCCGCGCCCGCAGGCTCCGCCGACCGTCGGCGGCGGGACGCAGGGCTACTGATCAGGCGTGAAGCCCCCGGACATCGGCCGGACACCGCCGTCGACCCGACGTCGGCGGCGGTGTGGGCCCGCCGATTCCGGGCCGGCAGCGCCGAGCGGTGACGCACCGCGGTGAACCATGACGAAAGGGTGGGCCCGTCGCGAGCCCACCCCTTCGCCATGTCCGGGTTCGGCCGCCCGGTGCCGCGCTCAGCGCACCACGATCACGTCGTCCACCGTGCGGGCCGGACGCTCCCGGGGCGGCTCGGCCGGCCGGCCCACCGCGACGGCGCCCATCGGGTCCCAGTCGGCCGGCAGCGCGAGCGTGGCACGCACCACGTCCGGACAGAACATCGTCGACGACACCCACGCGGAGCCCAGGCCCTCGGCGGTCAGCGCGATCAGCAGATTCTGCACGGCGGCGCCCGCCGCGACGGTGAACATCTCCCGCTCGGCCCGCGAGCGCACCGGGTCGGGGTAGGCGTGCGCGCCGTCGGTGACCAGGCACGGCACCACCAGGTACGGCGCGTTGCGCAACACGTCGCCGCGCCCGACGCGCCGGGCGATCCGGTCCTCGTCCAGGCCGTCCGCGCGCAGATCCGCCACCCAGCGGGAGCGCATCGCGTCGAGCAGGGCGGTCCGGGCCGGCGCGCTCTCCAGGAGCACGAAACGCCACGGCACGGTGTGATGCGGCGCGGGCGCGGTGATTGCGGCGGCCACCGCGCGGCGCACCGCCTCCGGATCCACCGGCTCGTCGGTGAACGCGCGCACCGTACGTCGGGCGGTGATCGCGGTGCGGGCCCCCTCGGCGACCGCCTCGGCGGTACCGAGTCGGAACATGTCGTCCTGGGCGCCGCGCACCAGCGGGCGCACTCCGGCCCCGTCGGCCTCGGTGACCAGGTGCGCGAGGCCGCGCACCACCGCCACCGGGACGGCGCCGGCCTTGCCCTTGACCAGTTCGGCGGCGCTTGCGAGTTCGTCGACCACCGCGGTGATCGTCACCGCCAGCTCGTTGCCGTGCGTGTCGATCCGGCCCCGGTGGTCGTCGACCGCGTCCAGCCCGGCGACGCCGATCGCGACGTCGGTGACCCCGTTGCGCCACGGCCGGCCGAAGGTGTCCGACACCACGACGCCCACCCGCACGCCGGCCCGCTCGGCAAGGGCCGCCCGCAACCGCCGGGCGGAGGCGTCCGAATCCTCGGGCAGCAACAACAGCGTGCCCGCCTCGGTGTTGGAGGCATCCACACCGGCCGCGGCCATCACGAAGCCGTGCCGGGTCTGCACGATCCGGGTCTGCCCCTTGCGGGCGACCAGGCGGACCGCCTCGGCGTCGATCACCTTCTCCCGATCGACCCCACGCAGCAGTCGCCCCTCGGCCTTGCTGAGGATCTTCGAGGTGACCACGAGCACGTCGCCGTCGCGCAGCCCGGGACCGTCGGGGCCGGCCGCCGCGTCCGCGATCAGCGCGGCCAGGTCGGCGCCTTCGCCGATCTCCGGCAGCCCGGACACGCCCAGGATCGAGTAGCCGCTCGGCGGGGCGCCCATCAGCGCACCTCGTCCGCGAGCGCGAGCGCGGCCCGGGCCATCTCGGCGGTGGCCTCGACATCGCTCATCAACAGCGGGATCGCCCGGCACGGGATGCCGGCGGCCTCCACGCTCAGCACGGCCGCCGCGTCGGCGGTGTCCACGAGCCAGCCGTCGAGCAGACCGGGGCCGTAGTGCTGCGCGACCGCCGCCGCGCTCGTCTCCACGCCGACGGCCTCCAGGACCCGGTCGGCCATCCCGCGCACCGGGGCGCCCCCGATGATCGGCGACAGGCCGATCACCGGCGCCTCGGCGGCCACCAGCGCCTCCCGGATGCCGGGCACGCCCAGGATGGTGCCGATGCTGACCACCGGATTCGACGGCGGGAACAGGATCAGGTCGGCCTCGGCGATGGCCTCCAACACGCCGGGCGCGGGCTTGGCGGTCTCGATCCCGACCGGCACGATCGCGTGCGCCGTCGGCGCGGCCCGCAGCCGTACCCAATACTCCTGGAAATGCACCGCCTTGCGGGTGCCGGGCTTGTCCGGATCATCGATCACCACGTGCGTCTCGACGCGGTCGTCGCTCATCGGGATCAGCCGCACCCCCGGCTGCCACCGCGCGCACAGCGCCTCGGTGACGGCCGACAGCGGATACCCGGCGCCGAGCATCTGGGTCCGCACGATGTGGGTCGCGTAGTCCCGATCGCCGAGCCCGAACCAGGTCGGCTCGACCCCGTAGGCGGCCATCTCCTCGCGAATGCTCCACGACTCGTCCCGACGCCCCCAGCCCTGCTCCTCGTTGATGCCGTCGCCGAGCGTGTACATGACGGTGTCGAGGTCCGGACACACCTTCAGCCCGAACAGGTGGATGTCGTCCCCGGTATTGCCGACGACGGTGATCTCCGCTTCCGGAACGGCCGCCTTGAGCCCCCGAAGAAACCGAGCCCCGCCGATACCGCCGGCCAGTACAACGATGCGCATGAAACCAGTCTCGCAGCACCCGACACCGAAGCGCCGGGGTGGGCGAACCCGACGCGCCGGCACGGCAGGTCTTACGAACGGGTGACATCGGGGCGTGTGGGGGGATTCGGGGGTGCGGAGCGACTTAGTTTGGGCGCTATGAGGATCCTTGTCACCGGCGGAGCCGGGTTCATCGGGTCGCATGTCGTGGAGTGTCTGGTCGAGGCCGGCCACGAGGTGCGGGTGTTCGATCTGGTGTCCGTCGAGGGTGTGGACTCCGTGGTCGGGGACGTACGCGACGCGGATGCGGTGGCGCGGGCGCTGGTCGGAGTGGACGCCGTGTGTCATCAGGCGGCCAAGGTCGGGCTCGGGCTGGATCTGGGGGACGCGCCCGACTACGTGGGCTGCAACGACCTCGGTACCGCGGTGTTGTTGGCCGCCATGGGGCGCGCCGGTATCGGGCGGCTGGTGCTGGCCAGTTCGATGGTGGTCTACGGGGAGGGCCTGGGGCGGTGCGCCGAGCACGGTGACGTGGTGCCCGGCGCGCGGCCGATCGAGGCGTTGGAGGCGGGGCGCTTCGAGCCGCCGTGTCCGGTGTGCGGGATGGAGGTGACGCCGGGACGGATCTCCGAGGAGGCGGCGCCCGACCCGCGCAACGTCTACGCCGCGACCAAGCTGGCCCAGGAGCACCTGGCCGGCGCGTGGGCCCGGAGCACCGGCGGCGTGGCCACCGCCCTGCGCTACCACAACGTCTACGGTCCGAGGATGCCGCTGGACACCCCGTACGCGGGCGTGGCCGCCATCTTCCGCTCGATGCTGCGCGCCGGGATGCCGCCTCGGGTGTACGAAGACGGCGGCCAGCGGCGCGACTTCGTGCACGTACGGGACGTGGCCACGGCCAACCTGGCCGCCTTCGAGCGGTCGGCGCCCGGTCTGCGGGCGTACAACGTGGCCACCGGCGTGCCGCGCACGGTGGGTGAGATGGCCCTCGCCCTGGCGGCCGCGCACGCCGGCCCGACGCCGATCACCACGGCGGAGTATCGACTGGGCGACGTACGCCACATCACTGCCTCCGCGGCCCGGCTGGAGGCCGAACTCGGCTGGCGCGCCGAGATCGAATTCGCGGACGGCATGGCCCAATTCGCCCACGTGTGAGCGACCCGCCGGCGGGCCCGGAGCACCCCCGCCCTCACCCCGCCGGCAGGCGCACCTCGAAGCGGCAGCCCGTGCCCGTGTTGGCGACCGCGACCCGGCCCGCGTGGGCTTCGACGATGCCGCGGACGATGGCCAGACCCAGACCCGCGCCGCCGGCCGGGGACGGGGTGCGGGCGTGGGTGCCCCGCCAGCCCGTGTCGAACACACGCGGCAGGTCCTCCTCCGGGATGCCGCCGCACGCGTCGGTGACCGAGACCACCACCTCGCCGGCGGCGGTGCGCACGCCGACCGCCACCGTGCCGTCCGACGGGGTGTGCCGGATCGCGTTGACCAGCAGGTTCGTCAAAGCCCTGGACATCTCCCGGCCGTCCACCCGCACCGGCACCGCGACCATGTCCTCGCCCGCCACCCGGACCGCGCGGGAGCGGGCCAACTCCTCGGTGCCCGCCATCGCGTCCGCCACCAGGTCGTAGAGCGAGACCCGGGCCGGGGACAACTTCAGCGCGCCCGCCTGGATCCGGGACAGCTCGAACAGGTCGTCCACCATGCCGCTGAGCCGATCCACCTCGGTGCGGATCCGCCGGTGATAGCGCGCCGGGTCCTCGGGCAGGCCGTCCTCCAGCGCCTCCGCCATCGCCCGCAGGCCCGCCAGCGGGGTGCGCAGATCGTGCGATATCCACGCGATCAACTCGCGGCGCGCGTGCTCGACCGCGCGCTCGCGGGCGCGCGACTCGGCCAGCTGTACCCCGGCGCGCTCCAACTCGCGGCCCAGTTCGGCCAGTTCGGCCACGGCCGAGACCTGCCGCGGCGGCGCGGGCAGGGGCGGCCCACCGCCGAGCGCCCGAGCGGTGCCGCGCAGCGCCCGTACGTCGGCCACCACCGGGCGGCCCAGCACCATCGCCACGCCGATCGCCAGCACCGCCGACACCGCGCAGACCACCATCACCACGGTCAGGTCGTGCGAGGACAACAACATCGCCTGCGAGACGCCGACGGTGCCCGCGGCCATGCCGGCTATCGTCACCACCGACATCGCGGCCAGCGCGACCGACAACGAGCGGTTGCGCAACCCCCGCAGGCCGAGCAGCCCGAGCAGCGTGACGCCCAGGCCGCTGCCCGCCGCGATCAGGCAGATCAGCGCGAAATCCTTCACCGGCACCCGGGTTCGACCTCCAAGCGGTATCCCACGCCCCACACGGTCACCAGGAGCCGGGGTGCGGCCGGGTCGTCCTCGATCTTCTCCCGCAGGCGCCGTACGTGCACGGTCACCGTGGACTGGTCGCCGAACTCCCACCCCCACACCCGGCGCATCAACTCCTCCCGGGTGAAGGCCCGGCCCGGCGCCGCCAGGAAAAAGCAGAGCAGGTCGAACTCGCGTGCGGTGAGCGAGAGTTCGCGGCCGGCGCGGAGCACCCGGTGGGCCCGCACGTCCACCTCGACGTCGGCGTGCCGAAGCACCGACGGCACCGCCGCCGCGACCGGCCCCGCGACGCGGCGCAGCACCGACTGCACCCGCAGCACCAACTCGCGCGGGCTGAACGGCTTGGTGACGTAGTCGTCCGCGCCGACCTCCAGACCGAGCACCCGATCGCCCTCGTCGCCCAGCGCGGTCAGCATCACCACCGGGATCGGGCCGCGCTCGCGCAGCCGCCGGCATACGTCGAGGCCGTCCATGCCCGGCAACATCAGGTCGAGCACCACGAGGTCCGGCGGGTCGGCGGCGGCCAGGTCGAGGGCGGACGGTCCGTCGGCGGCGTGCGCGGTGTGGAACCCCGCGCGTTCGAGATAGCCGACGACGACCTCGGCCACGGTCGGGTCGTCGTCGACGACGAGCACCTTCATGCCGGCGAGTGTAGGTGCGCGAAGGTGGACGATTCCGGCGCGGGTCGGATCCGTAAGCGGCCCGTAACCCACACGGCCGTATCGACGCGACGTCAGTACTTCGTAAGCACGTCATGCCTGGGTACGCGGCGCACGCATACCTAGCGTGAGCCGCATGGACGCCTCTTCAGCACATGCCGCAGAGCAATCCGCGGCCCATTTCGCGGCGCGATCCGCCGAGCCGGCCGCCACGCACTCCGCGGCCCGTTCCACAGCCCACTCCACCGAGTCGGCCACGATGCACTCGGCGGCGCCCTTTGCCGCCCACACCGTGGACGTGGTGCTGCCCTGTCTCGACGAGGCCCGCGCGCTGCCCTGGGTGCTCGCACGGATGCCGGCCGGATATCGCCCCCTCGTGGTGGACAACGGCTCGCGCGACGGCTCGGCCGACCTGGCCCGCTCGCTGGGTGCCGAGGTGGTGGTCGAGCAGCGGCGCGGCTTCGGCGCCGCCTGCCACGCGGGGCTGCTCGCCGCGACCGCGCCGATCGTCTGCTTCTGCGATTGCGACGCGTCCCTCGACCCCGCCCAACTGCCCGAGGTGGTGGACCCCGTACGCGCCGGCGACGCGGATCTGATGCTCGGCCGCCGCCGCCCGCAGAGCCTCGGCGCCTGGCCGATCCACGCCCGCCTCGCCAACGCGGTGCTCGCCCGCCGACTGCGCGGGCGCACCGGCGCCCGCCTGCACGACCTGGGACCGATGCGCGCCGCCCGGCGCGCCGACCTGCTCGCCCTCGACGTCCGCGACCGGCGCTCCGGCTACCCGCTGGAGACGGTGGTCCGCGCCGCCGACGCCCGCTGGCGGATCGCCGAGGTCGACGTGCTCTACCACCCGCGCACGGGCCGTTCCAAGGTCACCGGCACGGTACGCGGCACGGTCACGGCCGTGCGCGACATGAGCGCGGTACTGGTCCGCCCCGGTCGGCCCGGATGACCACGCTGCTCGTGATCGCCAAGGCCCCCGTCCCGGGCCGGGTCAAGACCCGGCTGACCCCGCCGCTGACCCCCGACCAGGCCGCCGCGGTGGCCGAGGCCGCACTCGTCGACACGCTCGCGGCGGTGCTGGCCACGCCCGCCCGCCGCCGCGTCCTGGTGCTCGCGGGCGCGCCGGGGCCGTGGTTGCCGCCCGGCTTCGAGGTGCGCCCGCAGCACGGTGGCGGCCTCGACCTGCGCCTCGCCGCCGCGTTCGCCGGCTGTACCGGGCCGACCCTGCTGGTCGGCATGGACACCCCGCAGATCACCCCCGACCTGCTGAGCGTGGACTGGTCGGCCGCCGACGCGTGGTTCGGCCCGGCCACAGACGGCGGGTTCTGGGCGATCGGCATGCGCCGACCGGACCCCTCGGTCTTCCCCGGCGTGCCGATGTCGGTGCCCGAGACCGGCGCGGTACAGCGCGCCCGGCTGCTCGCCGCCGGCCTGACCGTGCGCGACCTGCCCACCCTGACCGACATCGACACGGCCGACGACCTGGCCGCCGTCACCCGCGACATCCCCGGCACACACTGCGCCGGCGTGGCCCGCGCGCTGCTCGGCGACGGGGTGTATGCATGACCCTGGTCCACGAACCGACGCCCGGGACGAACGCCGCGAGCGATCCGTACGCGGATGCCGCCGACCCCTACGCGGTCGCGCTGCGCGACGGCGGCGCGCTCTACCTGCGCCGGCACGGCGGCCGGCGGCACGCCTCGAACCGGCCCGCCGGTGCGCCGAGCCGGGCGCCGCCGACGACACCCTGCCGGCCCGCCGTACCGGCCCCACCCTCGACGTCGGGCACGAGCCCGCCCGCGCGCCCTCGTGCCGCCCCCGCTCAGCCGCGCCCCCGCCCCCGCGCGTACCGCCACCCCACCACCAGCGCCGTCCCCGCCACCACCACGCTCCACACGATCGCCAGCCCGTCCGCGTAGTCCAGGGGCAACACCGACGGATTCTGCGTGGGCAGCGGCCGCAACAGCGCCGGCAGCGCGATCAGCGTGCCCGCCACCCCCACCGCGAGCCCGCCGAGCACGGTCCGGCGCACCCACGCGGGCGGCCCCGGCCGCACCCGCATCACCAGCGCGCCGACCACGAAGACCACCACCGCGAACACCGCGTCGTGCAGCAGCAACCCGCCGACCAGCCACTTCGCCAGACCCACCCGATCGCGCAGGAACGGGTCGTCGCGGACCCCGACCACACCCCACCCGATCCCGGCCAGGCCCACCGCCCCGAGCACGAGGCGAACGACCGTGACCACCCGCCCCGTACGCGGCGCGACCGGCGGCGGCTCGAAGGCCGTACTCATCGCACTACCTCCATCCTGGCGACCCACTTCGTCTGCAACACGCCCGGCCGGTTCGGCGCGATGATCCGGGCGGGATACCCGTGATCCTCGGCCAGCGGAGCGCCGTTGAGCATCAGCGCCAGCAGGGTCAGCGGATCGTCGGTCCACTCGCCCGGCATGTCCATCACCGAGTACGGACTGAACCGCTCGTGCGAGAACACCCGCAGCCGATCCCCCGGCGCCGCGCCCGCCCGCTCCAGCAGATCCCGGATTCGCACCCCCGACCAGTGCGCCGACGCGCTCCAGCCCTCGACACACGTGATCGGCAACACGGACCGACTCTGCGGCATCGCCAACAACTCCGCCCGGGACAGCGCGAACGGCCGCGGCCCGGCCACCTCCAGCCGCCACCCGGGATCACGCACCGCCGCGAACACGCCCGCCGCGGCGGCCGTCCGGTTCACCGGCAGCCCCTGCGGACCCAGATCCGCCCGCCGCGGCGCCAGTACCGACACCCGTCCCAGCGGCGTCACCGTCTGCCCCACCGTGGCCAGCGTGACCACACCCACCCCCGCGCCGAGCACGGTCAACAACCCGCGCCGCGACGGACCCTGCGGATCCGCGGGCGCCCCGCGCGGCCGGCGCCAATGCGCCACGATCAGCGGCAACTTCACCGCCACGTGCAGCGTGATCGCCCCCGCCGCCACCCACGCGATCCAGTAGTGCGCCGGCACGAACGGGAACGGCCACGGATACCACTGGACGACGTTCAACAACCCGGTGCCCAGCTCGAAGATCGCCGCCATCATCAACACCGCGACGGACAACCGCTCCAGGGCGTGCACCACCGACTTCGCCGGCGGCCAGGCGAACAGGTGCGGATACACCACCCACAACTTCACCAGGAGCAACGGCACCGCGGCGATCCCGGTCGCCACGTGCAGCCCCTGGGTGAGCCGATACCCCCACACCGGTCGCGCGGGCAACGCGAGCCAGTGCGGCTGATGTTGCAGCACATGGCTGTACAGCCCGGTCAGGAAGCAGATCAGGAAGGCCGGACCGAGCAACCGGCCCACCACCACGGCCGTGCGCGGATCGTGCAGCGTGTCGCGGAAGGCCCCGGCCCGGAACGGACCCCGCCGCAACGCGGCGGGCGGCTCCGGCAGGCGGATGTCGAGCTTCATGGGTCCAGCCAACGCGCAAAACCCGTCGCCGGCCCCCATTGACCGCCTTACGGAGTGCTGACGGTCGGCCCGGGATGCCCCGAAAACGGCCCGCCCGCCGACAGACTCGCCGCATGCCACCGAGCCCGCCGCCCACGACCACGAACGCGACCACGCCCACCCGCACACCCGCGACTCCCGGCCCCGCGACCACGATCGCCGCCGGCACCGGGCTCGCCCTCGCGGCGGCCGTGGGCTGCGCGGTGTACGGGCCGTGGACGCACCCCGGCAACATCGGCGTATTCGTGGTCCACGGCGTCGCCTGGACGCTGTTCGCCCTCGGCGCCCACCTCGTACGCCGGCTTCCCGTGCGCCGCGCGGTGCCGCTGATCCTGCTCGGCGCGATGGCGCTGCCCTTCCTCGCGACCGGCGCCGAACCGCGCACCAGCGACGACGCCTACCGCTACGCCTTCGACGGCCGGGTCCAGGCGGCGGGCCACTCGCCCTACGCGCACACCCCCGCCGCCCCGGAGGTGGCCCGCTACCGCGACGACTGGCTGTTCCCGAAGGGCGAGTGCGTCGGATGGTTCCGGCACCCGCTGCCGGACGGCGGCTGCACCCGGATCAACCGACCCCAGGTGCACACCATCTACCCACCCGTGGCCGAGGCCTACTACCTGCTCGTGCACCTGGCCACCCCGCCCGGTGGGCACGAACCGGTCCAGGCCGCCGCCGCGTTGCTCGCCGCCGCGGTCACCGTGACCCTGCTCCTGGTGCTGCGCCGCTTCGGGCGCGACCCCAGGAACGCCGTGTGGTGGGCGTGGTGTCCGATGGTCGCGCTCGAAGCGGGCAACAACGCGCACGTGGACGTGCTCGGCGTACTGCTCATGGTGCTCGGCCTGGCCGCGGTCGCCGCCCGCCGGCCGATCCTGGGCGGCGTACTGCTCGGCGGCGCGGTCGCGACCAAGATGTTCCCCGCCGCGGCCCTGCCCGCCGGACTGCGCCGCGCCCCGGTGCGACTGCTCGGCGCGGCCGGGCTCACCGTCGTGCTGGTCTACCTGCCACACGTACTCGCCGCCGGGCACGCGGTGCTCGGCTACCTCCCCGGCTACCTGGCCGAGGAACGCTACGACGACGGCGCCCGGTTCGGCCTGCTCGGCCTGGTGCTGCCGGTCGAGGCCGCCCCGTACGCCGCCGTTGTCGTGCTGCTCGCCCTCACCGCCGCGGTGATCGCCCGCGCCGACCCCGACCGGCCCTGGCACGGCGCGCTCACCCTCACCGGCGGCATGTTGTTCGTACTCACCCCGGCCTACCCCTGGTACGCGCTGCTCGTGGTCGCGCTCGTGGCCCTGGACGGCCGGCGGTGGGAGTGGCTGGCGCTCGGCCCGGCCGGCTACGCGCTCTACCTCACCTGGGGCCTGGACCTGTCCCCGGACCAGGTCCGCGCCACCCACCAGATCGGCTACGGCGTGGCGTTGCTCGTCGTACTCGCCGCCGCGCTCGTGCGCCGGCTGCGTCCGGCGGACGGCACCACGGGCAGCCCCGCCGCCTTCCACGCCTGGAAGCCGCCGATCAGGTCGGTCGCCCCGGACAGCCCCAGGTCCACCAGGGAGGCCGCGGCGAGGCTCGATGCGTAGCCCTCGTCGCAGAACACCACCACGCGCACGTCCCAGCCGGTCGCCTCGGGCACCCGGGCCGTGCCCTCGGGATCGAGCCGCCACTCCAGATGGTTGCGCTCGATCACCAACGCGCCGGGGATCGCGCCGTCGGCGTCGCGCTGGAAGTCGGGGCGGGTGTCCACCAGGATCGCCCCGTCGTGGAACGCGGCGTGCGCCTGCTCGGGGCTCACCCGCACGAGCCGGGCCCGGGCCAGGTCCAGGAGTCGGTCGACGGCGCTCACCACTGCTCTCCCGAACGCTCGACGCCGACCCGACGCAGCGGCGCGAAGCTCGGCCGGTCGATGTCCTCGGCCGCGTCGTAGAGGTTCATCGACGCCAGGCGCGGGCTGTACACGTGCACGCTGACCGCGGGCTCGGTGCCCATGTTGGTCACCTCGTGCACGTAGGTCGGCCCGAATACGCGGGTCGCGCCCGGGGCGAGCACGCGCTCGCGGGCGCCGGCCCGACGCAGCGGGGTGACCACGAGCGAGCGCTCGTGCAATTCGCCGGAGACCACGGTGAACACGCCGGACGAGCCGCCGTGGTCGTGCAGACCGGTGCCCTGGCCGGGCAGCCAGCTGAGCAGCCACACCTCCAGGTCCTCGGTGGCGGCGAGCCGCTTGTACCAGCGGGTGATCGGGTCGTAGCGGACCTGGTCGAGTTCGGCGGCGACCAGGCCGGCATGCTGCCGGGCGAGCGCGGCGAGCCGGGCGACGGCGGGGCGCACCGGGGGAGCGACGGGGAGGGCGAGTACGGCGGGGGCGGCGAGCGGGTCGCCGGCGACGGTGATGTCGCTGGACATAAGGGGGAGTCCTTCGGGATGTCTGCGCGAAATCTCACGCGCGGCGGATCTGGCGAACGCGGCGGATCGAAAACGAACACGCGAGCGGCAGACGGCGACCCGAACGGACAATCGACCGAATCGAACGGTCGTGTCGATAAAGGGGGAAAAGGGGGAGAAGCCCCTTCAATGAGTGCCGCCGCTTGCGCGGAGGACTGCCGAAATGGCGTCCTCAGGCGTTACAGCCGGTACAACAGCTGTACACGTGGTCACACGGCGGACACAGCGCACAGAAGACCCGACGGGCGTCGACAGGACGACTCCGGAACAGGCTGCAGCGTGCGGACATGGGAAAAGGACACCGTCTGGGGGGTGGCCCTGTCAACTCGCCGCGATCCGCCACGCCCCCCGGTCCCCGATTCGGGTGACCGGGGTCGCGGGCACGGATGAACCGGGACGGTGGACAAGACTGGGCACGGGTCGCCGGCACAGGCGGACCACGAGGCGGCGAACTCGGCCGACCGCTGGCCGATTCGGGTGAGGAATCCGGGGAAGGGATTGAAGCTCGCGGGGCACGGGGAGGCCCATTTCCGTGTGACGTCGGTCATCATCGCGGTTTTCCGGTCCCGCCCGGGAACTGCGTGGATGGTGCGAGGCGTAGTCCCTTGTAGAGGTCATCACGGGTTGGCATCGAAGGGCGTCGCGCCTCCCGCCGGTACGCTCCCCGCCCGGAACGTCGAGGCGATTGCGCGGCACAACAGGTTGTCCGGATGTGTCCATTTATGTGGTCAATCCGGATTGTTGTGGTCCCGGGGAGTGAATCCCCGCCCTAATAGCAGAGCCCGGCTTGACGTCGCAGCAACGACGCGCTTGTAATTTCACACACGTCGTGAACCGTTACCGGTAACGGCTTAATCACGGGGACGCAAAAACGGGTCGAGGAGGCACGCGATGGGCGAGCTGTTCCAGCTACTGGTCGCCGACGGCGAGAGTGAGGAGGAGGAGTTCGGTTGGCAGGAGCGCGCCCTGTGCGCCCAGACCGACCCCGAGTCCTTCTTTCCTGAGAAGGGCGGCTCGACGCGGGAGGCCAAGAAGGTCTGCCTGGCGTGCGAGGTGCGCGACGAGTGCCTGGAATACGCGCTGGCCAACGACGAACGCTTCGGAATCTGGGGCGGACTGTCCGAGCGCGAGCGGCGCCGGCTCAAGAAGGCGGCCGTCTGACGGTCGTCGGTTCGGGCCCGCGCCCGATCCGGGCGGGGCCGAGGTGCCCGTCGCGTAGTGTGTGGGCCGTTCGGCCGGATGCCGGACCGCTGGTACCACGCCGCTACGAGCCCCCCGGGGTCCCCGCACTCGATGTCACTTTTCAGCCATCAGTCGGCATACGCGCAAGCTCCGGCTTTCCCACGGCACATCGTCACCGCGATCCTCGTCGCCCATGACGGGGCCCGCTGGCTGCCCCGCACACTGACCGGCCTGCTCGGTCAGGAGCGCCCGGTCCAGCGCGTCGTCGCGGTCGACACCGGCAGCACCGACGCCTCGGCGGGTCTGCTGGAGGACGCCCTCGGCCGGGACTCGGTGCTGCACACCGAGCGACGGACCGCGTTCGGTGCCGCCGTGAGCGAGGCCCTGCGCGCCGCGCCGCACCTCGACCCCGCGTCCCTGCCGTACCGCACCGACACGTACGACGTGTCGGATCCGTACGGCGACACCGACGAGGACCGCCCGCCGAGGTCGACCGAACCGGTCGAGTGGCTGTGGCTCCTCCACGACGACAGCGAACCCGCCCCCGACGCCCTGCACCTGCTGCTGCGCGCCGCCGACGAACTGCCCTCGGTGGCCGTGCTCGGCCCCAAGGTGCGCAGCTGGTACGACCGCAGGCAACTGCTCGAGGTCGGCACCACGCTCACCGGCAGCGGCCGACGCTGGACCGGCCTGGAGCGCCGCGAGCAGGACCAGGGCCAACACGACGCGATCCGCGGCGTGCTCTCCGTCTCCAGCGCCGGCCTGCTGGTGCGCCGCGACGTGTGGGAGAGCCTGGGCGGCTTCGACCCGCGCCTGCCGCTCTCGCGCGACGACACCGACTTCGGCTGGCGCGTCAACGCCGCCGGGCACCGCGTGGTCGTGGTCCCGGACGCGGTGATCCAGCACGCCGAGGCGGCCACGCGCGAGCGCCGGCCGATCGACGTCGCCGCCAACCGGCCGCACCGCGTGGACCGCGCGGGCGCAGCCTTCACGCTGCTCGCGAACACCACCGGCGCCGGCTGGCCGCTGCTGTGGTTCCGCCTGCTGTTCGGCGGCCTGTTCCGCAGCCTGGGCTACCTGCTCGGCAAGCTGCCCGGCATGGCGCTGGACGAACTGCTCGGCACCGTCTCGGTATTGTTCCGCCCCGCCGGCTTCCTGTCCGCGCGGCGGGCCCGGGCCCGCACCCGCACCATGTCCGACAAGGACCTGGGCGACCTGTTCCCCAGCCGCGCGGCCACCGTGCGGCACGCCGCCGAGGGCCTGATCGGCAACCTGCGGCGCAGCGAGGAACCGGAGAACCGGTCCGGCCGGCACAGCAGCGCCGAGTCGGGCCCGGTCGACGAGGACGCCGAGTCGCTCGACACGGAGAACTTCGTCAAGCTGCGCATGCTGATGCGCCGCCCCGGCCTCTCGCTCGCCGTCGCGCTCACCCTGATCACCCTGTTCGCCGCGCGCGATCTGCTCTCCGGCGGCAGCCTGTTCGGCGGAGCCCTGCTGCCCGCGCCCGAGGGCGCGTCGGACCTGTGGGACCGCTACGCCGACACCTGGCAGGGCGTCGGCTTCGGCGAGGCGGCGAGCGCGCCGCCCTACGTCGGCGCGCTGGCCGCGTTCGCCACGCTGCTGTTCGGCAAGGCCGGCACGGCGGTGGCGGTACTGCTGATCGGCAGCGTCCCGCTGGCCGGGATGAGCGCCTACCTGTGCTCGCGCCGCCTGGTGTCCGCGCCCGGCGTGCGGGTGTGGGGGGCGTCCGCGTACGCACTGACCCCCGTCGCCACCGGCGCGATCGCCGCCGGCCGGATCGGCACCGCCGTCGCCCTCGTCCTGGCCCCCGTGGTCGCGCGCGGCGCGGCCCAGGTGCTCGGCGCCGGCGACCTCAAGGCGTCCATGCGCGCCGCCTGGGCCACCGGCCTGGTGCTCGCGGTCGTCGCCGCGTTCACCCCGCTGCTCTGGCTCGCCACCGCGCTGCTCGCGCTGATCGCCGTCGGGGCCGGCTTCGCCGGGCTGCTCGGCCCGCGTCCGGGCATCGGCCTGCTGCTGCGGGTCGGCGTGGTGCTGGGCACCCCGCTCGTGCTGCTCGGCCCGTGGACCCTGGCTCTCGCGGGCAAGCCGGCGCTGTTCCTGAGCGAGCCCGGCCTGGCCGGCGACGCGCTGGCCGACAAGGGCACCAGCCCGGTCGGC
Organism: Embleya sp. NPDC059237; assembly: GCF_042754105.1. Classification (NCBI taxonomy): domain Bacteria; kingdom Bacillati; phylum Actinomycetota; class Actinomycetes; order Kitasatosporales; family Streptomycetaceae; genus Embleya; species Embleya sp. NPDC059237. The sequence goes on from NZ_JBHZAE010000003.1 coordinate 786,084, forward strand.
CTGCTGCTGCTCGACCCGGGCGGCCCCGGCACACTGCCGATCTGGCTCACCGGCGCGCTGCTGGTCGCCGCGCTGGCCGCGCTGTTGCGCGACTCGCGTCGGGCCGCCGTGCTCGGCGCGTGGGCGGTGGCCCTGGTCGGCCTGCTGCTCGCGGTCGTGGTCAGCCACGCCGAGATCACCGTCGAGGCGACCGGCGCCAAGGTGCCCGCGTGGCCCGGCGCGGCCGTCGTGGTGATCGCGCTCGGCTACGTGATGGCGGCGATGGTCGGCGCCGAGGACGCCCGCACCCGGGTCGCGGCCGGCAGCTTCGGCTGGCGCCAGCCCACCGCGGTGGTGCTGGCCGTGGTCGCCGGCGCCGCGCCGTTCCTGGCCGCCGGGACCTGGCTGTGGAAGGGCGCCGACGGCCCGCTGGAGCGGCGCGACCCGGTCGTGGTGCCCGCGTTCGTGGCCGAGGAGGCCACCGGCGCGCGCCACCCGCGCACCCTCGTGCTCACCTCGCCCGAACCGGGCAACGTCAGCTACACGATCGTGCGCGGCGCGGGTCCGGCGCTCGGCGACGCCGAGATGGCGCCCAAGGCGTCCACCTACCGGCAATTCAACACCTTCCTGGGCAAGTTGATCGCCGGCGGCGGTGGCGCGGACGCGAGCATGCTGGCTCCGTACGGCATCGAGTTCATCCAGCTCAAGCCGCCGGTGGGCAGCGAGTTGACCGCCCGGCTCGACGGCACCCCCGGCCTGGCCCGGGTCGGTGCCACCCAGGGCGCCACGCTCTGGCGGCTGCAATACCCGGTCGGCCGGGCGCTGATCGTCGACCCCGACGGCAAGGCCAAGGCCCTGCCGACCACCCGTGAGGGCGTGTCCACCCGGATCGAGGCGGGCCCCCAGGGTCGGATCCTGCGGCTCGCCGAACGCGCCGACTCCGGCTGGCAGGCCACCCAGGGCGGGAGGAAGCTCACCGCCCGCACGCTGGACGGCTGGGCCCAGGGCTTCGAACTGCGCCCCGAGGCCGGCCGGCTCGAACTCACCCACTCCTCGGGCGGACACGGCATCTGGCTGCTCGTGCAGGGCGTGCTCGTGTTCGTCGTCTTCGTCATGGCGCTGCCCGCCCGCCGGCGCGGCACCGACGACGACCTGCCCGAGGCCGCCGCAACGCCGGTCGCGGCCGGCGGCGCCGGCGAGGGCGGCGGGCGGCGCGGCCGACGCAAGGCCGAACCGGCCGAACCGGCCGAGCCGGTCGAGGCGCCGGAAGCGGTGCCGGTCGCGGTGGCCGCCGACGGGCTCGACGCGTACGGGTTCCCCGAGTTCCCCGAACAGCGCACCGACCCGGCCGAGGCGCCGGTGCCGGTCGAGGCCTGGCAGGGCACGCCCTACGACGGCACCGCGACGCCGGCGTACGAGCAATACCCACAGCAGGACTACGGGCAGCAGTACCAGGGCTATCCGGACTACCAGGGGTACCAGTACGACCAGCAGGCCCAGGGCATGCCGGCCCAGGGCGCGCCGGACGGCTCGGACGCCGCGGGCTCCTTCGGCTGGACCGGGCAACCACACCAGTCGCACCAGCAACCCGCCTACGACGAGTACGGCAACCCGCTGCCACCGCAGCAGTACGACCCGACCGCCTACCAGGATCCCGCCGCCGGCCGGCCGCCCGAGCCGCGCTCGGGTGACGATCCGTGGCCGCCGTCCCCGCAGGGAGACCGCCCGTGAAGCGCACCACCCTCTCCCTGGCCGCCGTCGTCGCGCTGCTGGCCGTCGTCGTCGGCCTTGCGGTCGTGACCCGCCCGACCGAGAGCAAGGCCGCGCCGCCGCCCGCGGCGTCGCGGGTGCCGGTGCAGCAGGCCGAGGTGTCCTGCCCGTTCGTGCGCCAGCTGCCCGGCAGCTCGACCGCGGTCTCCGCACTCGCCCCGCCCGGCCCGGCCGGGGCGAGCGGCGGCGAGGCGAACGTCGTCGAACTCGGCGACCGGACCAAGGTGCGCACCAAGGTCGAGGCCCCGGGCAAGCTCGCGAGCATCGGCGTGGACAACACCGACGTGCCGCCGCTCCTGGGCACCGCCTCGGGCGCGTTCGCCCCGGGCTTCGGCGCGGGCGCGGTCACCCGGGTGCCCAGCAACGCCGGCCGCGGCCTGGCCGGGGTCACCTGCGAGGGGTCCACCACCGACCGCTGGTTCGTCGGTGCCGCCACGACGGAGAACCGGGAGGCGTACCTGTACCTGTCCAACAGCCGGGACACCCCCGCCGTCGTCGACGTGGAACTGTTCGGGCGCAACGGCCCGATCGAGTCCGAGGCCGGCCGCGGCATGTCGCTGGCCCCCGGCGCCTCGACGGCGATCCTGCTGCGCACGCTCAACCCGAGCGCGATCGAGCCCGGCCTGGCGGTGCACGTGATCGCGCGCTCCGGGCGGGTCGGCGCGGCGATCCGGGACCAGGAGGGGGCGGTCGGCACCGACTGGCTGCCCTCGTCCGGCGCCCCGAGCCGCAACCTGGTGATCACCGGCCTGCCCGCGATCACCGGCGACGCCGGCAACGTGCAGCTGATGCTGTTCTCGCCGAGCGGGGAGAGCACCGACGTGCAACTGTCCGTCGCGGGCAAGGTGAACACCTTCAAGCCGGTCGAGCACGAGACCACCGAGGTCAAGGGCAACAAGCTGACCGTCTTCGACCTCGGCCCGGTCAACCGCGGCGACGCGGGCGCGCTTCGGCTGGTCTCCGGCCGCGCGGACATCATCGCCGGCGTCCGGGTGGTGCAGGGCGGCGGCACCGACGCGGAGGTGGCGTTCCTGAGCGCCACTCCGGAGCTGACCGGTCGCGCGGTGATCGCGGAGAACCGCACCGGCGGCGCGGTCGCCACGACCGTCACGCTGACCGCGCCCAAGGGCCCGGCCAAGGTCAAGCTCACCGCGTTCGGCGACAAGGGCGACCCGGTCTCCGCCGACGTCGAGGTACCCGCCGGCACCACCGTCCAGGTCAACGCCCCGGCCCCGGCCGGCGCCACGCGGTTCGCCCTGGTCGCCGAACCGCAACCCGGCTCGCAGCCGGTGCACCTGGCCCGCACGGTCACCGAGACGATGAACAAGACCGCCGCGTTCACGGTGCAGCCCTTCGTGCCCGGCGTGGAGACCGTGGTGGTGCCCAACGCCCGCCAGGACCTGTCCCTGCTGGTCCCGCAGCGGTAGCCGCACGCTCGCGAAACGACGAAGGCCCGGGACCCTCCTGCGGGGGTCCCGGGCCTTCGTGGTTCCGGCTCGCTCAGTCGTCGGGGTCGATGGTGTCCGGATCCATCCCCAACAGGTCCGCGACCTGCTCCACCAGCACGTCGTTGACCAGCATCTCCAGCTCGGCCCGACCCTCCGCGCGCAGCTCCAGCGGGCGCCGGTACAGGATGATCGTGGCGGGCACGGCCTTGGTCGCCGGCACCAGCCGGCCCAGCGCCACCGCCTCGTCGCCGTTGACCGCCGTCTCGGCCTCGGGCACGTCCAGGACCGCGAAGCGGACCTCCTCCAACTGCGGCCAGCGCTTGGCGAGCCGTTCCACGACATCGGCGGCGAGGTCGTCGAACCGCTGCGCGCGGGTCAGCGCGATCGGCACGGGGGGTGGGGCGAGCGGGCCGCGCATGCCGCGGCCGTGCCGGTCGCGCCGACTGCGACGGCGCGAGTCGCGCTCGCGGGGGGAAGAGGGGACCGAGTGCTCGTTGTGCACGGCACGAGCTTAGGGCCTGGCCGCCCGATCCGGACCGGTCCGCGCCGCTCCGTCGATGGACGTCGCGGACCGCCCCGAACGGGTGTCCCCATGCCGCCGACATCCTGTGAGGAGCGACACGTGAGTCACACCGCACCCGGATACCACGCGGGTTCGGCCCGCTTGCGGTACCGTCCATCGTCGTGAGCCCTGTACGTCGCTGTTCGCGGACCGCCTGCGGCCGAACCGCAGTCGCCACGTTGACGTACGTCTACGCCGACTCCACGGCCGTCCTGGGCCCTCTCGCGACCTACGCCGAGCCCCATTGCTACGACCTGTGCGCCGAGCACTCGGAGCGGCTGACCGCGCCGCGCGGCTGGGATGTCGTGCGCCTGGCGCCGGATCCGAGCGCGGGCAAGCCGAGCAGCGACGACCTGGAGGCGCTGGCCAACGCGGTGCGCGAGGCCGCCCGCCCGCCGCAACCCCCGCAGCCCGCGCCCGAGCCGCCGGACCGCGACGGCCGTCCCGAGACCGGCCGCCGGGGCCACTTGCGCGTTCTGCGCTCACCCGAGAGCTGACCGCCGGCCGATAGGGTCTGAGGCGTCGTCCGCGGGGCAGGGGTCGACGGACAACGGCCAACACCGCGGCGAATCGGGACCGCGGTCGAGCGAGTGGAGTCTTCGGGTGCGCGACCTCTCCCAGATCGTGAAGGCGTACGACGTGCGGGGCGTGGTCCCCGACCAGCTGGACGCCGACACCGCGCGGGCACTGGGCGCGGCGTTCGTTCGGGTCACCGGGGCTGCGGCGATCGTGGTCGGCCGGGACATGCGGCCCTCCTCGCCCGAGTTGTCCGGCGCGTTCGCCGAGGGCGCCGCGGCCCAGGGCGCCGACGTCACGCTGATCGGGCTCGCCTCCACCGACGAGCTGTACTTCGCCAGTGGCAGCCTGGACCTTCCCGGCGCGATGTTCACCGCGAGCCACAACCCCGCGCAGTACAACGGCATCAAGATGTGCCGCGCCGGCGCCGCGCCGATCGGCCAGGACAGCGGCCTCGCCGACATCCGCGCGCTCGCCGAGGCCGGTGTGCCCGACTTCGCCGGCACCCCGGGCACGATCGGCGAGCACGACGTGCTCGCCGACTACGCCGCGCACCTGCTCGGCCTGGTCGACCTGACCGGCATCCGGCCGCTGAAGGTGGTCGTGGACGCGGGCAACGGCATGGGCGGGCACACCGTGCCGACCGTGCTCGGCGCCGCGAGCGGGCTGCCGCTGGAGATCGTCCCGCTCTACTTCGAGCTGGACGGCTCCTTCCCCAACCACGAGGCGAACCCGCTGGACCCGAAGAACCTGGTCGACCTCCAGGCGAAGGTCCGCGAGAGCGGCGCCGACCTGGGCCTGGCCTTCGACGGCGACGCCGACCGCTGCTTCGTGGTCGACGAGCACGGCGACCCGGTGTCCCCCTCGGCGGTGACCGCGCTGGTCGCAGTCCGCGAGATCGCCCGCGCGAAGGCCAACGGCGAGGCGAAGCCGATCGTCATCCACAACCTGATCACCTCCCGCGCGGTGCCCGAGATCGTCGCCGAGCACGGCGGCGAGGCGGTGCGTACCCGGGTGGGCCACTCGTTCATCAAGGGCGAGATGGCCAAGACCGGCGCGATCTTCGGCGGCGAGCACTCGGCGCACTACTACTTCCGCGACTTCTGGCGGGCCGACACCGGGATGCTCGCCGCGATTCACGTGCTCGCCGCGCTCGGCGGCCAGGACCGCCCGCTGTCCGAGTTCGCGAGCGAGTACGACCGCTACCCGGCATCCGGCGAGATCAACAGCGAGGTGGTCGACCAGGCGGCGGCGACCGCGCGGGTCCGGGCCGCGTTCGCGGGCCGGCCCGGGGTCGCCGTGGACGACCTGGACGGGATGACCGTGGTCGCCGACCGGTGGTGGTTCAACCTGCGCGCGTCCAACACCGAGCCGCTGCTGCGGCTGAATGTCGAGGCGGACGACGAGCCGACCATGATCGCGATCCGCGATGAGGTGCTGGCACTCGTCCGGGACTGACCGGTCGGCTCGGTAAGGTGATGGGTTCAATCGGACGACTGCCGCACCGGATCCGGACGAGCAGGTACGAACGGTACGAACAGTCGGAAATGTGGGAGATGTCGTGAATCTGGAACCGTCGCAGCTGGCGATCCTGACGTGCCCGGTCTGCCACGCCTCGCTGCACCGGGACGGGGACGCCGCGCTGGCCTGCGACAACTCCTCCTGCGGGCTGGTGTACCCCGTCGTCGACGACATCCCGGTACTGCTCGTGGACGAGGCTCGCCGGTCGGGCACCGATCGGGCATGAACATCCTCGACGAGGCCCTGCTGGACGACCAGGACGGCATCGCCCGGGCCGATACGGCGGAGACCCTGCGGGCGCTGGCCGGTGCCGGCGCCCAGGTCCGCCGGGCCGTGCAGGCCGCGCGCGAGGCGCTGCCCGCCGCGATCGCGCCCCGGGACCGGCCGCGCACGGTGATCCTGGCCGCGCCCGCGTACGGGCCGCTCGGCCATGCGCTGCGCGCGGTCACCGGCGCCGACGCGGCGCTGCCGGTGATCCTCGGCGCGGGCGGCACGCTGCCCGGCTGGGCCGGTCCGATGGACCTCGTGTTGACGGCCGGGCGCGGCGACGAGCCGGGCCTGATCGACCTCGCCGGCCAGGCCTACCGGCGCGGCTGCCAGACGGTCGCGGCCACGCCCGGCGGGTCGGCCCTGGACGCCGCCGTACAGCAGAGCCGGGGCGTGGTGGTCCGGGTCCCCGTCGACACCGGCTCCGTGGGCGCGGCCGGCTACGCCGACGAGACCGTGTTCGCCGCGCAGACCGCGTTCTGGCCGCTGTTCACCGCGCTGCTCGCGATCACCGGCGCGTGCGGCGCGAGTGCGTTCACCCCCGGCGAGAGCCTGGCGAGCGTGGACGCGATGGCCGACCGTCTCGACGAGACGAGCACCCGCTGCCGGCCCGCCGCCGAGGCGTACCTCAACCCCGCCAAGGGCCTGGCCGGCGCGATCGCCGGCACCATCCCGGTCGTGTGGGGCGCGGGCACCGTGGCGGGCGTGGCCGCCGAGCGCTTCGCCACGATGCTCACCGGCGTGGCCGCCGCACCCGCGCTGTCCGGCCCGCTGCCGATCGCCGGCCGCTACATGGACCGGGTCTTCCAGGCGGGCGAGACCGGCGCCGCCGACGACCCTGACGACTTCTTCCGCGACCGGGTGGACGAGCCCGACCCGGTGCGGATGTACCCGGTGCTGCTCGTCGACCACGACGACCCGGCCGCCGCCGCGCCCGTCGACCACGCCCGCCGCACCCTGGGCGCGCTGGGCCGGGCGGCCGTCGGCGAGGTCGGCGCCCGCGGCGGGAGCCCCGTCGAGCGGCTGGCCGAGCTGATCGCCGTCACCGACTTCGCGGCCGTCTACCTGGCCCTGGGCACCGGCGTGGGTCCCGCCGCGCCGGGGTTGTTCCCCTGGACCGAAGGTGGTCCCCGCTAGCCATGGACCGCCTTCTCAACCGGATCCGCGCCAACGCGTGGGGTTCGCTCACGGCCATCCCCGAACTGCTCGGCGTCGCCCCCACGGGCGAGCCGCAGGCCGAGCTGTGGATGGGCGCCCACCCGGGCGCGCCGTCCGAGGTCGATCGCGGCTCCGGGGCCCGCTCGCTGGTCGAACTGATCGCCGCGGACCCGGCCGGCGAGCTGGGCCCGGACACCGCCGCCCGGTTCGGCCCGCGCCTGCCGTTCCTGCTCAAGGTGCTGGCCGCCGAGGAGCCGCTGTCGCTCCAGGTGCACCCCGACGCGGTCCAGGCCCGGCAGGGCTTCGCCGAGGAGGAGGCGCGCGGCGTCCCGATCGACGCGCCGCACCGCAACTACCGCGACTCCAGCCACAAACCGGAGATGATCTGCGCGCTCGGCGACTTCGAGGGCCTGGTCGGCTACCGCGAGATCGCCGAGACGCTGAAGCTGCTCGACGCCCTCGACGTGCCCGAACTGGCCCCGTTCGCAAGGGCGTTGCGCAATCCGGACGAGGAGGCGGCGCTACGCGCGGCGACCACGCACGTGTTGATGCTGCCCGAGCGCCTGCGCACCACGGTGGTGGACGCGGTCGCCGCGGCCTGCCGCCGACTGGCCGCGAACGGCTCGCCCTACGCGGAGGCGTGCGCCGCGGTCGCCGGTCTGGCCGAGCGTCATCCGGGCGATCCCGGTGTCGCGGTGGCGCTGCTGCTCAACCACATCCGGCTGCGCGAGGGCGAGGCGGTCTTCCTCGCGGCCGGCATGCCGCACTCCTACCTGCACGGGGTGGTGGTCGAGATCCTGGCCAACTCCGACAACGTGCTGCGCTGCGGCCTGACCGACAAGCACATCGACGTCGGCGAGCTGCTGCGGATCATGGCCTTCCGGGCCGGCCCGGTGGAGATCCTGGGCCCCGAACCGAGCGCGGCGCACCCGGGCGAGGAGGTCTACACGACCCCCGTGGCCGACTTCCGCCTGTCCCGGCTGCCCGCGGGACCCGGCCGCGGACCGCATTTTTTGGACACCGCCGGCCCGCAGATCCTGCTGTGCGTACGCGGCTCCGCCACCGTGCGCCAAGAGCGCGAGCCGGGGGGCGCGGCCGGAACGACCCTCGACTTGGCGCGCGGCCGGTCGGTGTACATCCGCGCGGGTGAACCCCGCGTCGCGGTCACCGTCGACGGCGCCGACGGCCTGGTCTTCCGGGCGACCGTGCCCTGCCGCTGAGCGCGGCCGGGTGCACTTACCGCAAGTCTGCCGGGGTAGACGCCGGCCCGATGACACACTGATCGCCGACACAGGCGGCCGGTGACGACGGCGGTGGTCAACCAACGGGCGGGAGTCGATCGATGAGTGCGGGCGGCGGTACCAAGGCGGTCGTGGCGGCACTGGCCGCGAACCTGGGGATCGCGGTGGCCAAATTCGTGGCCTTCGCCTTCACCCGGTCCTCGTCGATGCTGGCGGAGGGCGTGCACTCGCTGGCCGATTCCGGCAACCAGGTGCTGCTCCTGGTGGGCGGCAAACGCGCGGAACGCGACGCCACCCCCGAGCACCCGTTCGGCTACGGCCGCGAGCGCTATATCTACGGCTTCCTGGTCTCCATCGTGCTGTTCTCCGTCGGTGGCATGTTCGCCATCTACGAGGGCTACGAGAAGATCGCCCACCCGCACGAGTTGAAGAGCTGGTACTGGGCGGTCGGCGTGCTGGTGTTCTCCATCGTCCTGGAGGGCTTCTCCTTCCGGACCGCGATCAAGGAGTCCAACCGGCACCGGGGCTCGCTGACCTGGGCGCAGTTCATCCGCCGGGCCAAGTCGCCGGAACTGCCGATCGTGCTTTTGGAGGACTTCGGCGCGCTGATCGGCCTGATCCTCGCGCTCGGCGGCGTCGGCCTGGCGGTGGCCACCGACGACGGCGTCTGGGACGGCATCGGGACGCTGTGCATCGGCGTGCTGCTCGTGCTGATCGCGATCGTTTTGGCCCTGGAGACCCGCAGCCTGCTGCTCGGCGAGGCGGCCGGGATCGAGACGGTCCGCGAGATCGAGGCGGCGATCGTGGCCGGCCCCGACGTCGAGCGGCTGATCCACATGCGCACGCTGCACTTGGGCCCGGAGGAACTGCTGGTCGCGGCCAAGATCGCGGTGCGCCACGAGGACACGGCGGCCGACGTGGCCCGGGCGATCGACGCCGCCGAGGCCCGCATCCGCGCCGCCGTCCCGATCGCCCGAGCGATCTACCTGGAACCGGACATATACCGGGCCGACGAGGCCGCCCGCGGCGCCGATCCCGAGGCGACACCTGGCGGAAAGTACCCGCACACGCCAACCGGATGAGGTGTTAACGTCGTTGGCGCACAACGACAGTCGCTGCAGAGGGCGGTCGGGTCTCGGGCCCGTAGGCACAGAAGTGTCCGACTGGATGGCACGTCATCGGCGCCCCCGGCACCGGTGTGTCTCCAGTCCCATCCACCCCCCTGCAGAAGGATCGAAACATGGCTTCGCAGCTCGACGGCGACTTCAAGGTCGCCGACCTCTCCCTTGCCGCGTTCGGCCGCAAGGAGATCACCCTCGCCGAGCACGAGATGCCCGGTCTGATGGCGATCCGGCGTGAGTTCGCCGCGGCCCAGCCGCTGGCCGGTGCGCGGATCATGGGTTCGCTGCACATGACCGTGCAGACCGCCGTGCTGATCGAGACGCTGACCGCGCTCGGCGCCGAGGTGCGCTGGGTCTCCTGCAACATCTACTCCACCCAGGACCACGCCGCCGCGGCGGTCGCGGTGGGCCCCGAGGGCACCCCCGAGGACCCGCGCGGCGTGCCGGTCTACGCCTGGAAGGGCGAGACCCTGGAGGAGTACTGGTGGTGCACCGAGCAGGCGCTGAACTGGCCCGGGCACGACGGTCCGAACATGATCCTCGACGACGGCGGCGACGCCACGATGCTCGTCCACAAGGGCGTCGAGTTCGAGAAGGCCGGCGCCGTCCCGGACGCGACCGCCGACGACTCCGAGGAGTACACGGTCTTCCTGGCGCTGCTGCGCGCCAACCTGGCCGAGAACCCCGGCAAGTGGACCGCGATGGCCCCCGGCATCAAGGGCGTCACCGAGGAGACCACCACCGGCGTGCACCGCCTGTACGAGATGTTCCGGGAGGGCTCGCTGCTCTTCCCGGCGATCAACGTCAACGACTCGGTCACCAAGAGCAAGTTCGACAACAAGTACGGCGTGCGCCACTCGCTGATCGACGGCATCAACCGCGCCACCGACGTCCTGATCGGCGGCAAGGTCGCGGTCGTCTGCGGCTACGGCGACGTCTGCAAGGGCTCCGCCGAGTCGCTGCGCGGTCAGGGCGCCCGGGTGATCGTCACCGAGGTCGACCCGATCTGCGCGCTCCAGGCGGCGATGGACGGCTACCAGGTCACCACGCTGGACGAGGTGGTCGAGATCGCCGACATCTTCATCACCACCACCGGCAACCGCGACATCATCATGGCGTCCGACATGCAGCGGATGAAGCACCAGGCGATCGTCGGCAACATCGGCCACTTCGACAACGAGATCGACATGGCCGGCCTGGCCAGGATCCCGGGCATCGTCAAGGACGAGGTCAAGCCGCAGGTGCACACCTGGACCTTCCCCGACGGCAAGACGCTGATCGTGCTGTCCGAGGGCCGCCTGCTCAACCTGGGCAACGCGACCGGTCACCCGAGCTTCGTGATGTCGAACAGCTTCACGAACCAGACCATCGCCCAGATCGAGCTGTTCACCAAGCCCGAGGAATACCCGATCGGCGTGTACGTGCTGCCCAAGCACCTCGACGAGAAGGTCGCGCGCCTGCACCTGGATGCGCTCGGCGTCAAGCTCACCACCCTCACCGAGAGCCAGGCCGCCTACATCGGCGTGCAGGTCGACGGCCCGTACAAGCCGGACGCGTACCGGTACTGATCTCCACCGGGTCGACCCGCTCGACCCGATCGGTGCGGTGACGCGCCGATTCGTCGACGCGGGTCGGCATACTCGCCCGTCCCACGGACAGACGCACGGACGGACAACGGATCGGCGGTGGGGCGGGGGGCGCGCCCCCCCCCCCCCGCCCCCCCCCCGCCCGCCCCCCCGCCCCCCCCCGGGGGGGCGTGGCCGGCGGCCGGGCCCACAAGCCGCGCTCCGTGGCGGCGCGGGCGCGCGGC
>NZ_JBHZAE010000003.1:797486-803114 GCF_042754105.1 Embleya sp. NPDC059237
GGGGGCCCCGGCTTTTGGGGGCGGGGGGGCGGCAAACCGCCCGCCCCCCCCCCACCCCGCCCGCGCCTCAAAGGGGCGGGGGGGGGGGGGGGGGGGCCCAACCCCCCCCCCCCCCCCCCCGCCGTCCGGCTCACACGACAACCCTCGGGGGGCGGTCGCATGCGACGGCGCAACCATGCCGCGATCCTGCTCGTCGCGGCGGCCCTGACCGCCGTGACGGCGTGTCAGGACGACGGCTCGAAGGCGGAGTCCGCGGCCGGCGCCACGGCCGCGAACACGGCACAACCGGCATCGGGCGGCGACGCGGTCGACCCGCTGGACAACGAGGACGGCACCAAGCCCGGCCTCGCGCCGTTGACCTCGGCGGCCGACCTGGCCCGGGCCCGGGCGCTGATCGACCGGGTGCAGACGAAGGGGCGCGGCCCGAAGACCGGCTACGACCGGGAGAAGTACGGCCCGGCCTGGAGCGACGCGGTCAGCGGCGTGCCGTTCGGCGGCAACGACTGCGGCACCCGCGATGACATCCTCAAGCGGGACGGCCGGGCGACCCGGTGGCGGGACAGGAAGGGCTGCGTCGTGGAGACGATGACGCTGCCCGACCCGTACTCCGGCAAGGACATCACCTTCACCAAGGCCAAGGCGTCGGCGATACAGATAGACCACGTGGTGCCGTTGAGCGCGTCGTGGCAGATGGGCGCCGCCCAGTGGGACGCCGACAAGCGCCGCCGACTGGCCAACGACCCGCTGAATCTGCTGGCCGTCGACGGCCCGATCAACGGCGGCAAGGGCGACTCGAGCCCGGCGACGTGGCTGCCACCGAACAAGGCGGTGCGCTGCTCCTACGTGGTGCGGTACGCGCAAGTGTCGATCAAGTACGAACTGCCGGTGACGGACGCGGACAAGGCGGCGATGTCGGCGCAGTGCGGGGGGTGACGGCGGTCGGGCCCGGGTCGGCTCGGCCTATGGGCACAGGACGACCTTGCCGAGATTGGCGCGTGCCTCGATCACCTCGTGCGCCTTCGCCGCGTCCGCGAGCGCGAACGTGCCGTGCACGACGACCCGGAGCCGGCCCGACAGCGCCAGGTCCCAGAGCTCGTGCCGGTGCCGCTCGTACGTTTCGGGGAACGCGGTGGAGAAGCGGGCCATCGACATCCCGGTGATCGTCCGCGCGCCGGCGAGCAGTTCCCACGCCGGCACCGTCCCACCGCCGGAGTTGAAGAAGACGAGCCGGCCGAACGGCGCGAGCGCGGCCACCGCGCGCGGCAACACCTCGCCGCCGACGCCGTCGAGCACCACGTCGACCGGTTCGCCCCACGACGCGTCGGCGTAGGACACCACCTCGTCGACCCCGAGCCCGCGCAGGAAGTCGGCCTTGTCGAGCGAGCCCACGGCCGCCACCACCCGGCTCGCGCCGCGCGTGCGGGCCAGCTGTACGGCCAGATGACCGGCCCCGCTCGCGGCACCGGTGACCAGCACCGACCGTTCCTCGACCGCACCGGCCGAGGTCAGCGCGGCGAGCGCGACATGCCCGCCGCGCACCAGCGCGACCGCGTCCACGGCACCGGCGGCGGCGGGGATGTGCGACGCGGTGAACACGGGGGCGAGGGCGAAATCCGCGTAGGCGTCGGCGAACGAGATGGCCACCACCCGATCGCCGACCGCGAATCCGGTCACGTCCGGCCCGATCGAGGCCACCTCGCCGGCCACGTCCCCGCCGAACACCCCGGGCAGCGGCAACCCGCCCTCGCGCACCTTGCGCACACTCGGCAGGCCCACCCCGATCGCCTCGGTCCGGATCAGCAGCTCACCCGGCCCGGGTTCGGGTATCTCGGCGTCCGGCACCTCCTCCAGGCAGAGCACGTCCGGACCACCATTGCGGTAATAGCGAACACGACGCATGCGCGCATCCTCCGGGTATCGAAAATCATGGGAATGCCCAACGAAAACCGTGGGTGAGCCCAACGGTATGCAATGATCGTGGGAAAGTCCAACGATTCTCCGGATAGGCTGCGCCCATGGTCGACAAGCTGCCCGCCCCCGCCCGGATCCGCGCCCTACCCAGCTGGCTGCTCGGCCGCGCCGCCGCACACGGCCGCGGCCTGGTCCGCGAGGCGCTGGCCGGCGACGGCATGCCGATGCTGCACCACCTGGTGCTGATCGCGGTCCGGGAGTACGGCCCGGTCGCCCAGGCCGAACTCGCCCGCGCCGTTGCCATCGACCCCAAGGACATGGTCGCGATCCTGAACTCCCTCCAGGCCGACGGCCTGGTCACCCGCACCCCCGACCCGCACGACCGACGCAAGAACGCGATCGCCGCCACCCCCGCCGGCGAACACCGCCTGGCCCGGCAGGAACCCCTCGTGGACGCCGCGATGGACGACCTGCTCGCCCCCCTGACCGCCGCCGAGCGAGCTACCTTCACCGCCCTGCTCACCCGCGTCGTCGCCGCGGCCGACCCCGATGCGCCGACCGTGTCGTAGGGTCCGCGCATGCCCTCAGGCACCTACTCCTTCCACGACCCGCACGACGGCACCCCCCTGGGCGAGGAACGCTTCTCCTGCGCCCCCGGCCCGATCGGCTGGCGCTACACCGGAAGCGGCATCGACCTGACCCTCGACGCGCGGGGCCGCCCGGTGCGCCTGGAGGTGCTCGCGGGTGGCTGGCGCGTCCGCGGCGGCGCGACCGCGGTGGCCGGCGCACCCGGCGTGGTGTGGCTGCGGGCCGCGGCCGACCCGTCGGTGGACGCGCCCGCGACCGAGGCCGAGGCCCGCGCCGTCGGCTTCACGGGCCGCTCGCCCGCCTTCCTGATCGCGACCGCCACGCTGCTGAACCTGACCGTCGGCGACTCGGCCCGGCTGCGCCTGATCGCGCTGACCGAACCGGTCCTGGCCGCCCGCACGGTGGACCAGTCCTGGACCCTGGCCACGATCGAGACCCACGACGGCCTGACCGTCGAACGCTACGAGGTCGACGACCTCGCCACCGGCGAACGCGCCACGATCCACCTGAGCGGCGACGTGGTCCTGGCCGCCCCGGGCATCGAACTCGAAGCCCTCGACACACCGCCGAACCGGCGGATCACGATGGGGGGGTGAAGCCGGGGGGTGTGGGGGTGGGCGCGGATGTGGGCTCGGACGCGGGCTTGGGGGTGGACGTCGGCCCGGGGGCGGGCGTCGGCTCGGGCGCGGGCGTCGGCTCGGGCGCGGGCGTCGGCGCCTGCGAGCCCGGTGCCGATGGGATCGGCGGGATCAGCGGTGCGGAGCCGGGCGCCGGCGGCGCCGCGTTCCCGGTGGCGTACCCGCCGACGGCGGACGCGTGCCGCTCCCAGTCCCGACGCTGGCGCTCGGCGAGTACGGCGGCCAGGTACACCACCGGATGCATCCCGGGCGGCGGCCCGACCCCGATCCGTTGCGCGGTGTCCCCGGTCAGCCGCTCGGCGAGCGACGCGGCTATCGCCGGATCCAATTGGTCCCGCCGGGACAGGTATTGCCGAATGGCAAGGGCGAGATCATCGGACAGCCCGGACAATTCGATCCCGGTCGCCCACGCCGAGGCGGCCGGATGCAGCGGCAGCGGCAGTTGCCGCACCCCCGGAGTGCGCTCCCGCACCACGAATGTCCCGGCCGCCATGTCCCCGAGCCGCTTGCCGTTCGTCGAGGCCATCGAGGAGAACACCGCACCACACCCGAACGTGGTCCAGAAATCCACGAAGAACCCGAGCAGCGCCCGCACCAGCGCGTGCCGGAACCGAATCGGCCCACCGTCGTCGCGCACCACCCGAAGCCCGAGCGCCAACTTCCCGAGGGAGCGCCCATGACTCGCGGTCTCCCAGGTGACCGGCCAGCCGATCACCACGAGCACGACGATCGTCAACGTCAACGCCGCCGCGAGCGCACCGTCGTCGACGGGCACCGCCAGCGAGACCAGCCACACCACCGCCAACAACAGGGCGACCTGCGCCGCGAGGTCGATCACCATCGCGATCGCCCGACTGGGCAGCCGCGCCGGGCGCAGGTCGAGCGCGACCGCTTCTCCCGTGACGAGCTCGGACACGGCCACCTCCAGTGTGTGCGTCGATGTCGCTCCCAGAGAGGATGCACCGTATGGATGTCGACGTCTTCGTCGCGGTACACCGCCACGAGTGGGAACGCCTGGAACAACTGACCCGCAGGCGCCGCCGCCTGTCGGGACCCGAGGTGGACGAGCTGGTGACGCTGTACCGCCGCACGGCCACCCACCTGTCGACGATCCGCTCCGCCGCGCCCGACCCCGTACTGGTCGGCCGGCTCTCCACCCTCACGGCCCGGGCCCGCTCGGCGGTCACCGCCCCGCGCACGCCGGCCTGGCGCGACGCGACACTCTTCCTCACCGTTCGATTCCCGGTCGCGGTCTACCGCAGTCGCCGCTGGTGGGGGACGACGGCCGTGGCCTTCCTCGTGGTGGCGTCACTGATCGCCGCCTGGGTCGCCCACGACCCGGCGGTCCGCGATTCGGTCGGCGCGCCGGACCAGATCCGCGAGCTGACTCGCCCCGGCGGCGACTTCGAGACCTACTACTCCAGCGCCCCCGCGAGCTCGTTCGCCGCCCAGGTGGCCACGAACAACGCGTGGGTGACGGCCGGCTGCCTGGCCCTGGGCATCCTGCTCGGCCTGCCGGTGCTGTTCATCGTGTTCAGCAACGCGATGAACGTCGGCATCTCGGCGGGCCTGATGGCCGACGCGGGCCGCCTCGACGTCTTCTTCGGCCTGATCACGCCACACGGCCTACTCGAACTCACCGCCGTGTTCATCGCGGCCGGCGTGGGCCTGCGCCTGGGCTGGACCGTCATCGACCCCGGCCCCCGAACCCGCGCCAAGGCGATCGCCGAGGAGGGCCGAATCGCCCTGGGCATGGCGGTCGGCCTGGCCCTGGTCCTGGTCGTCTCCGGCATCATCGAGGCCTTCGTGACCCCGTCCGGCCTACCGACCTGGGGCAGGATCACGATCGGGGCGACGGTCGAGGCGGTGTTCCTGGCGTACGTGGTGATCCTGGGCCGCCGGGCCGAATTCGCCGGAGAGCAGGGGGATGTGGCATCCTCGGACGTCGCGGACGAACTGCCGATGATCGCTTGATCAGGTGATCTTGACAGCCCACCGACCGCACACGTAGATTCGAAGGGTTGTCGCGAAGTTGTCCAACGACGCGACAGTCTGGTAGTCTCTGCCAGAGCCGAGCGGGGCGTCCGTCAAGGATTGCACTCCTGCCGCAAGCATCACCATCGAATTTCTCGATCATCGGTCGCGTTCATTCGCGACGAGTTCGGCTATTTGCTGTTCTTGTGCATGTGGATTCTGGAATTCCCAATCGGCGCCGGAGTACCGGCGGAAACGGGTTACCGAATCTGCTAGGCTCCACGAGCCGGAAGCCGAAGGAACGAAAGTCCCGAAGGCGGAAAGCAACAGCAGGAACGGACGAAAAGCGGGTCGGAAGATCTGCTAGAGTCTGAAAGGCGGAAAGCGCGGGAACGCGCCGGACGCCGAAAGCGAGGAAAGCGAAGCGGCCGAAACGGTGTGCTAAGCTGGAGACGCGAAAGCGAAACAAGAGAAACACAAAAGCAACACAAACCGAACGTCAAACGCCCGGAGGGCG
>NZ_JBHZAE010000004.1:0-561 GCF_042754105.1 Embleya sp. NPDC059237
TTCGTCGCCCTGGCGGCCGATTGGGCATCCCACCACCTGCCCGACCACGCCATCCCTCTGGAGGCCGCCCTCTCCCGCCTGCTCGATCTGCCGTCACCGACCGGGCCACGGCAACGGTAGAGCCAGGGGCCGGTTCCGCCGATCAGGCAAGTGGGCAGACGGCACCGGGCCGCCGTGAGCACGTTCACGTGTACTTGGTTGGGCACATTGACGAGTACGCCGACAGGTGGATAGGGGCTACTCACGACGAACCCCATATACAGCCTGCGCGACCGACCTGCGCCGCCACCCGCTGCGGCAGCAACCAACTCTGGCAGACCCCCACACCCATGAGCGCATATACGAAGACACCTCTCACTCAGAGGCCCGTTTGCGAGCATTGGCGTGGTGTCGCGTGCTGGCTTGGACCGCGATTCCCGAACGCCAGCGTCGGTATCGGTGGTGGCGCGGTCACAAAGCAACCCGAGCGTCCCCGGATCGTCCAGCCACTCATCCGCGATCGCATCGACCGCGGAACGCCGAACGCCAGCGTCGGTATCGGTGGTGGCGCGGTCACAAAGC